>JBHOQL010000121.1:0-2534 GCA_042408195.1 Anaerolineae bacterium | reverse complement strand
ATTCGGAATGATGCGCCTTGTAGCGCGGGAGGTGATTCATGAAGCCCAAAATCCTCCTCATAGATGACGACCCAAAAGAAGTAGAGCACCTAAGCGAAATCCTCAAACTCGATAATTACGAAGTGGCAGGCGTGACGAATCCGGAAGAAGCCCTGGCCGCCGTCTTCCGAGAGAACCCAGATCTTGTAGTCCTTGATATTATGATGCCAGGGATTTCAGGATGGGATATATGCGCCAGGATAAGAGAATTCTCCTCTATCCCGATCCTCATACTCACTTGCCTCTCCAGAGACGAGGACAAGATCCGAGGCCTCGAGCTGGGAGCGGACGATTACCTCCCCAAACCATTTCACCCCAAGGAGTTTCTCCTCAGGGTCAGGAGACTCTTGGAAAGGGCTACTCCAACTCTTCAGGAACCATGGGTGGAGGTCGGTGAACTGAAAGTAAGCTTTGTGGAGGGAAAAGTCTACAAGAGGGGTAAAGTCTTGAACCTTACAAGGCGGGAAAAGGGGCTCCTCTTCTACCTCGCAAGTCATCGGGGGCGGACTATACCCCATGATGAGCTTCTGAAAATGGTGTGGGGGCCAGGCGCCGAAAGGGATTTGAACTTGCTCAAAACCTCTATCTATAGGTTGCGGGCTAAATTGGAAGATGATCCACGGAACCCACGTTACATCCTCACGGACCGGGGTATGGGTTACCGGTTCGCAACGGAATAGCCTCCGGGACAGAGGTTCGGGTTGGTATATTTTCTTGTGGAAGGAGGTGATTATGGAAGGGTTGTGGAGAGGAGCGATCTTCGTCCTTCTGTTGGCCATCCTCGCTGGAGCTTGCTCCAAACCTACCCCAGCACCTCAAGAAGTTCGGAAGCCGGCGGTAGCCGGCCAGTTTTACCCTTCTGACCCCGACGAGCTCTCCAGGATGATAGAGGCAATGCTCGCCAGGGCGGAAAAGGTGCTTGCTTCACCCCCTCAAATCCTGATTGTCCCCCACGCAGGTTACGTGTTCTCCGGCCAAGTGGCAGCGTGGGCCTTCAAGCAGGTAGAAGGCGCCCGATATGATGCTGTTATCGTAATCGGAGTTAACCATTACGTCCCTGGGTTCCGGCAAGCTTCCGTCTACACTGGCGACTACTTTGAAACCCCCTTGGGTCTTGTCCCTGTTGCTAAGGATATAGCCAAAAGCCTCCTTAAGCACAAAGGAATAGTCTCTGACTTAGAGCCTCACAAGCGAGAGCATTCGGTGGAAGTAGAGATACCTTTCATCCAGAAAGTACTCCCCGGGAGACCCATTGTTCCAATTGTAATGGGGGAACCTTTTGAGGAAAACGCCTATCTCTTGGCTGATGCCCTTGCAGAAGTTGCGAAAGGGCACAAGTTGCTTTTCGTGGCCAGCTCCGACCTTTCCCATTACCCTTCTTACCAGGATGCTAAAAAGGTGGACCGGGCTACTCTGGAAGCAATCCTATCCATGGAGCCCCAGATTTTCCTCAAGACGATTGAAGAGTGGATGAATAAGGGCATACCGGGTCTCGGAACCTGTGCTTGTGGAGAAGGCCCGATTTTGACGGCGATGGTTCTGGCTCAGAAGCTCGCTCTGAACAGAGCTACGGTTCTCCGTTACGCTAACTCCGGAGACACTCCCTTCGGAGACGAGGAAAGAGTAGTAGGGTACGGAGCAGTCGCTTTCTGGAAAGAGACAGGCGAGAAACCTCCTCCCCCTCCGGACCTGCCATCCACCGAGTCACTTCTTCCATCCCCTGAACCGTTCCCCCTCCGGCCTGAGCAGAAGGAATTTCTTCTCAGGGTGGCAAGGGAAACCATTGCCTATTTCCTGGACTACGGCTTTGCGCCTTTGTACAAAATAGAAGAGGTTGATTTGCAGAGGCCGAGCGGCGTCTTCGTCACCCTCAAAAAGCACGGGGAACTAAGGGGGTGCATAGGAGAAATACTTCCCCGAAGGCCCCTCCTTGTGGCCGTTCAGTGGGCGGCCCTGGCTGCAGCTTTCAATGATCCACGCTTCCTGCCTCTTTCCAGGGAGGAACTGGAGGAAGTCAAGCTAGAAATTTCCATCCTCTCAATTCCTAAAGCGCTGGATGACCCGGAAAAAGTAGAAGTTGGCAAGCATGGTCTTATAATAGTCAAGGGGGAAAAAGTAGGGCTTCTCCTACCCCAGGTGCCGGTAGAGGAGGGATGGGACAGGGAAGAATTCCTAAAGGGAGTTTGTCGCAAAGCGGGCCTGCCCGAAGATGCGTGGAAAAATGAAGAAGCCAAACTTTACACTTTCACCGCCAACGTTTTTGGAGAATGAGGAGGAGTGGGTAGTATTGACCCACTCCTCCCCCTCTGGTCCTCAAGTTAACCACTGAGCTCTGCCTTTATAGCATTGGCCAGGCGCCTGATCCCCTCCCGGATCCTTTCCGGTGGCTGGTTGGAGAAATTGAGGCGCATGCAGTTCCTACCCCCACCGTTGGGATAGAAAGCAAAACCGGGGACGAAGGCCACCTTTTCCTCTTTGGCTTTCTCCAAAAGTTT
>JBHOQL010000118.1:0-93165 GCA_042408195.1 Anaerolineae bacterium | reverse complement strand
GTGAACCTATAGCCTACGGGGTGGGGAAAATGGGAGATGGAGGAAGTAGATCCCCCGGTTCTGGATGATGTCCCTTGGAAAGACAAAATAAGAATTGAAAACAAGTCTATGCCTTTACCCACAAGTAGGACCTTTAGCTAGTGAAGATTTATAACCCACGGGGATGAGCACCTTGGGAATACAGGGTGGCCGGAGTCTACGCGCCAGAAGACCGGAGGGTGTGCTTTCAGAGGACCTCAAAAAGGGCATGCCTTTATCCAGCAGACCACCTACGAGCGGGACCTTCAACCAAAGCAACCCGTGGTTAGCAAAGGATGCACTTTTAAGGTCGACCTGAACGACTCTGGGGGGGCAACGATGAGGATAACAATGGCTTTAGCCACAATCATGGGGGCACTGTGCGGTGCCATCTATCATTTTTTGAGAGGCAAGAATTTCCGAGAACTCTTCCTTTATCTCCTTGCGGGGTTCTTCGGGTTCACAGTGGGCCATGCAGCAGGTTCTTACTTTTTCCCATCTTTCCCTCTCACTTTAGGCGACCTCCATATCGTGGAGGGCGTAATTCTAAGCTTCGGCGCTCTTAGGTTTGCTGAGTGGCTTAAGGGATGATATAATAAAATTCCAATTTCGGAAAGGAGAGTTTCATGGTTTTAGCATATATGCGGGACATTGCTATCATCATCCTTGCGGCCGAATCGATCGCTCTGGGGGTTCTGCTCTTCATCCTCGCCTTTCAGATTTACCGCCTTATACGCTTTCTCGAGCGCGAAATAAAGCCGATTGTGGAATCGGCTAAGAAGACTTCACGGATGCTGGAAGGGACTGCCTCCGTAGTGGGCGAGGCTATTGCCAAGCCGGCAATTGAAGTGGCCAGCTTCCTATCAGCTGCAAGATATATGGTGAAAATCCTTACGGGAAGGAGGAGATAAAATGTTCAAAAAGGCCAGCGATTTCTTCTTCGGTTTCGTGTTGGGTCTGGTAACAGGCGCTCTGGTGGCGCTGCTGTTCGCTCCCAGAAGGGGTGAAGAAACCAGGACCCTGCTCCGAGAGAAAGGAATTGAGCTCAAGGAACGGGCTGCAGAAATGGCTGAGGAACTCCAAGAGAAGGGCAAGAAGATCCTAGAGGAAAGTAAGGAAATTGCTTCACAGAGGCGTGAGGAACTCCTCAGGAAGTTAGGGGCTTAAGCTTTGAAGCTTCTCAAGCAAATAGGGGATAGCTTCTCAGGTCCCCTTGCTCTGAAATTCTTAGAGAAGATAAACTCCTTCCACCGCATCCAAGCCAGCCCGGGTTTTCGGGAAGCTGCTCATTTCTGTTTGGAAAAGCTTAAGGACGCAGGAGTTGAAGCCCGTCTCCTCTCTTTTCCCGCCAGAGAAGGGGTTTATTTCTGGACCGCCCCTTCATTCCAGGAGTGGGCTGTTAAGGAAGCCTGGTGTTACTTAGAAGAACCCCAAGAGGAGGCCTGTAAGCTCGCTGATTTTGCTGAAAACCCCATCTCTTTAATCCAGCGCAGTGCTCCCTTTGACGGAAAAGCTGAAGTGGCGCTCCTGGAGAATTGGGAGAGCCCTGAGGATTACAGAGACCTAAACCTTGAAGGCAAAGTAGTGCTGACCAGTGGGGATATAAGTCGTGTGCATCAGCTGGCCGTTGAAAAGTTCGGAGCAATTGGCATCCTCTTCGATGGAATGCGCTCAGTGCCTCCTGTCCGCGAGCGTCTGGATTTACCCGATGCAAGGCAGTATACGTCCTTCTGGTGGGAAGCAGGGGAAAGGAAATGCTTCGGTTTTGTTTTGACCCCTCGCCTGGGGGAAAAACTGAGGAACCTCCTCAAACAGGGCAAAAAGGTCGTCATACGGGCAAAGGTTGATTCGCAATTTTACGATGGCTCCTTTGAAGTGGTGGAAGCTACCATCCCAGGCCTCACCGATGAATGGATATTGATAGTAGCCCATCTGTGCCATCCATCACCTTCCGCCAACGATAACGCTTCAGGAGCTGCTGTAGTTCTGGAGTCGGCCATTGCCCTTTCTCGCCTCATACGAGAGGGCTCCCTCCCGATTCCGAAGCGTGGCCTTCTCTTCCTTTTGGTTCCCGAGATTACCGGCCTGTACGCTTACCTCTCTTCCCACGAAGACCTTATACCCAAAATAGCAGCGGGGCTGAACCTGGACATGGTGGGTGAAAACCAGGAGCTCTGCAAGAGCAACCTGCTGATTGAATGCCCTCCAGCTTCATCTCCAACCTTTACCCCATATATCTTGGCCTGGCTTCTGGAAGAGCTCGGGGCAGAAGCTAGAGCCTTCTCCGAAGTTGGCCGGTTTCCCCTCTTCCGGTGGAGTCTCTCTCCTTTCTCCGGAGGCAGTGACCATTACCTCCTTTCGGACCCAACTGTCGGCATACCCACCCCTATGATAATCCAGTGGCCTGATCGCTTTTACCACACTGACCAGGATACACCCGATAAAGTTGACCCCTTGATGCTTTGGAGGGTGGGGACAGCCGCTTCCGCGTGCGCTTACCTTCTCGCCGGTGCTTCCAAGAGGGAAATCTTTTCCATGGGATACAAGGCTTTATCCAGGCTGGAAAAAGAGCTTTCGGATTGTGCTGTTGAAAGTGCCATCAAGATAGCCGAAGCCGAAACACCCCAGGATTTGGCTATCGCTTTCACGAAGGCCATGGAGCGCCTGGATTTCCAGAAAGAAGTTGGGCAGAGAGCGCTCGCCCAAATGGCTCGCCTTTGGCCTGAAGAAAGAGATTTTGTGGAAAGGCTTAAGAACAAGCTCAGCCTTTACTTCCGGGAAGCAAGAAGCTTGCTGGAAGAGGCAGCGCAAGTCCATGTTGAACGACTTGGACTGAGGGCCATTCCCGAGATCGAACCCTCCGAAGTAGACGAAACGCTACGTCTTGTCCCGGTTCGCCTCCACCGAGGCCCTATAGCCGAGGGTGAAATAAAGAGGCGCATCAAAGCCCTGTCCGAAGAGGAGTCAGAGCGCTGGTATAAACTCAACAAAGAGCTGGGTAACAAGAAATACCTGGTGCCCGTTTTGGCTCTTTATTGGACCGATGGTCGGCGCCCTCTGAGGGAAATTGCAAGACTTGTGGAACTGGAAACAGGCCTTTCGGTCCGGGACTTTGTGGTGGAGTTCTTCCAGTTCATGGAGAGAATGGAATTCGTTAAACTTTTGCCTTCGCCGGCTTAGTAGAAATGTACATCCGACCCTACAGGAAGCGGCGTTCCTCAAGATGGCCTATATTCATCGCGATCTTGTTAATTATGGGTGTTTTCTACCTCCTGCGCGAAAAGCCGGTGACCAGCTTGATCCCGAGGTTCGGCCCTACTCCGACACCCACCCCATCGGCTCAGTATTTCCTTCAAGAAGGGGACAGAGCTCTGGAGGAGGGCCGCCTGAAAGAGGCTCTTTCCTCTTACTCAAAAGCTTTAGGCCTTGAGCCCGATAACGTCCAAGCACTGGTGAAGCGTTCCCGTACCCTCGTTTTCCTTGGCCGGCTTGGAGAGGCCATAGAAGATGCCCAGCGTGCTGTTGCCCTTAGGCCCGATTCCCCTGAAGCCTTAGCAGTTCTGTGTCTGGCCTTGGATTGGGCTGGTAAATATGACGAAGCTTTTGAAACCTGCCTGAAAGGTATAAGCCTGGCTCCAAAGGACCCAATCCTTAAGGCTTATCTGGCGGAAACCTACGTGGACAAATCCAACTGGGATAAGGCCAACGAGGAAATCGCTGAAGCCCTTTCCTTAGCTCCAGAAGACCCTGAAGTCCTAAGGGCATATGGATACATCCTGGAAAAGCAGGGTAAATACCGACAAGCCCTTGAAGCTTACCTTAAAGCTCGGGATTTCAACCCAAATCTCTACTTCCTCTACGTTAGGGCTGGTAACCTTTATATAATCCTCAAGAATGGAGAGAAAGCACTGGAACAGTTCAACAGGGCTGTGGAAGTAGCCCCAGATCTCCCAATGCCTTACGATGCCCTGGGCTGGGGATACTACCAGCTCGGGGACCTGGACAGAGCCGAAGTGGAACTCAGGAAGGCTATAGAAATCGATCCCGAGTACGGACCTGCTTATGGCCACCTGGGAGTTGTCTACTACGTCAAGCGCAAATACGAAGAAGCCATCCCTAACTTTGAAAAAGCCATAGAACTGGGCGTTAAATCCGTGGAATACTACTACGAGCTGGGCCTCTCTTACGTTTACCTGGACCTATGCGATAAGGCTATACCGTGGTTAGAGAAGGCCCTGGAGATAGACCCGTATTCGGAGCCAGCTCTCTGGGGTCTATCAAAATGCCAGCCCTCTAAGAAAAAATGAAACTCTTTTTCCCTGGGAGTCCCGTTCCGCCCGACTCGCCTGCTTACGTGGAGCGTCCTGCCGATATCAAGGCTCGCTATTTAGCTCTGAAGGGCACACCTGTTTACATTTCAGGGCCTCCTCTGGCAGGAAAGACATCCCTCTTGTTCCGCCTCGGATTTCTGCTTCTCTCTCAAGACTTTTCTTTCTCTTACATGAGGTTAGAACCAGGCCTTTGGCCGGGTGAACTGGAAAATTTCCTGAGCTATAGCCTCAGAGCCAGTGGCAAGAACGTTCTCCTTGTGGACCATCTGGAGCATGGGGGAGAAGAAGCCTTTGCGATGCTTGGGCGCTGGTTGCGCACCCATCCCGGCACCCCTTTGGTGGCAAGTGGTACTTTCTTCCCCTATCCTGGGGAAATATCCCCCTTTGTGGAGTTAGCCATAGGCTTTTTCTACAGGCCGCACATCCTCCAGCTGGTAACACTACTGGGCCTGAAAGGAGAGGAAGCCCGTCAGACGGCAGCGGAAATTTACCGCTGGAGCGGGGGCTACCCGTACATTGTCCAGAGCTTATGCGCAGCACTGGCGGAAGGCAGAAGTTTGAAAGAAGCGATAGAGGATTTCCCTCGCCAGGACAGAGAACTTGTGCCCATGATTAGAAAAGCATTGCAAGAAGTCCCAGAAGCCTTTGAGCTTTACCACCGTATACTCGCGGGCGAACAGTTAAGCTATCAGCGAATCACATCACTTTTCAGGAAAGCTCCCACCCTCCGGGCCCTGTTCAGGAGCGACGAAAAGGGATTTGTGCGCCTTTCCTCTCCCTTGCTGAGCGAACTTTAGTCTCCCTCGGAAAAATCCGCTATAGATGCGAAAAACCGAGGTATCACCTCGGGCACGAGTTCCCCAATTCTCTCAGCTAATGCTTCAAATTCCTCAAGGCGGTACTCTTCTATCCTTCCCTCATCGCAGAGCCTGGCTATCTGAGGATCAACGGGGATCTTGGCCAGGAGGGGAGCTTTAAGCTCGCGAGCTATCTCCTCTCCCTTGCTCGGGCCGAAGAGCTCCCATCGGGTTCCAGTATCGGGGCATATGGCGTAGCTCATGTTTTCCACAACCCCGATTATAGGGACGTGAAGGTGCTTAGCCATCTGCATTGTTTTTTTCACTATCACCCTAACCAGTTCCTGAGGTGAGGTCACCAAAATGACACCGTTCAGGGGCAAGGATTGCATTACCGTCAAAGAAGCGTCGGCAGTGCCAGGCGGCAGGTCCACGATCATGTAATCCAGTTCTCCCCAAAAGACATCGCCCCAGAACTGTTGGATGGCCACTGAAATAAGGGGCCCTCTCCAAAGGACAGCATCTTCTTCCTTGAGAAGGAACAAGCCTATCGACATGACCTTTATACCCGTTGAACTGGTCGGAGGGATTATACCCATGGGAGCCGAGAGGGGTTTCTCTTTAACCCCGAGGATTTTGGGTATGCTGGGTCCGGTAATGTCAGCATCCATTATGCCCACCCTGTAATTGCGGCGGCGCAGATGGGTAGCCAAGAGGGCAGCCACCAGTGATTTTCCGACACCCCCCTTGCCACTCATCACTGCTATCACTTTGCCAATGTTATTGAACCGCTTGGCAAATCCTCCTTCGGGTACTACCGAACTGAGCAATGCTTCCTTTTCTTCCGGACCCATTTCGGTCAAGATTACTTCTATCTCCTTAACACCTATCACCCGACTGAGAACCCTCTTTACATCCTCTGTCAACATCTCGCGCAGGGGGCATGCAAGGGTGGTAAGGGCGAGGGTGACCTTCACCTTCCCATCCTTTTCTTCAATTTCCCTAACCATGTTTAGGTCCACAATGCTACGGTTCAATTCGGGGTCGTGGACCTCTTTCAAGGCTTCCCAAAGCAATTTTTCCTCCATTGCACCTCCTCAAACCTTCGGGGCTATGTAGCCCAGACGCCGCAACTCTTCTTCGTCCTTCCTCCATTGCTTCTTCACTTTAACCCACAGTTCAAGGTAAACCCTACGCCCCAGGATAATTTCCAGCTCCCTGCGGGCAGCCTGTCCTATTTTCTTGAGCATAGCCCCATCTTTACCGATAACAATAGCTTTTTGGGATTCTTTTTCCACGAAGATCGTGGCACTTATGTAGGAAAGGTCTTCGGAGCGGTCTTTGAACTCGTCAATCACCACGGCGATGGAGTGAGGGACTTCCTGGTGCAGGAAATGGAGGGCCTTCTCCCGGATAAGCTCAGCCGCAATAAAGCGCTCGTCCACATCGGCTATTTGATCTTCGGGGTAATAGCGGGGGCCGGGAGGGAGGTAAGAGACGATCATGTCTCGAAGTTTGTCCAGGTTATCGCCAGTAGTGGCGGAAATCAGAATCCAGTCCTTGAATTCTCCGAGGGAGAGGTAGGCTTCCGTATGAGATTTGACTTTATCGGGGGTTAGCAAGTCCATTTTGTTCATGGCCAGGATAATGGGGCTTTTGCATCTTTCCCTGAGGGTCTGGGCAATAAGGTGATCTTCGTCGTCAGGCGGCTGAGAAATGTCCACCAAAAAGACCACTACATCAGCATCTAGCATCGCGGAGATGGCCGTTTTGACCATGTATTCGCCCAGTTTATGGAGGGGATTGTGGATTCCAGGGGTGTCCACGAAGATGATTTGGGCGTTGGGGAGGGTAAGAATACCCCTGATTTTGTGGCGTGTAGTCTGGGGCTTAGGAGATACAATGGCTACTTTCTGCCCCAGATAGGCATTCATAAGGGTTGACTTGCCAACGTTAGGTTTGCCTATTATAGAGACGAAACCCGAGCGATATTCCATCCTTACGCCTCTATCTTGAAGGGGTTAAAGTCAGTGTCGTAATCGTAGTAATCTTCCCTCTCAGCTTCCTTGAGGAAGTTCACGATTTTGTAGGTGACGGGAGTCATCAGAGCCTCAACACCGCATTTGAAAACATAGTTTGAAAGAATAACGCTCATCAGCAGGCCCCAAGGGAGAGCTCCAGCAAAGGCAATAGTGCAGAAGATCAAGGTATCAACTCCCTGCCCCACCATAGTGGAGCCGATGGTTCTGGTCCACAGCCACCGGCCCTGGGTAAGTATCTTCATTTTGGCGAGGGTGTAGGAGTTGGAGAACTCTCCGGCCCAGTAAGCTATGAGGCTTGCTAGGACGATTCGAGGTGTCATGCCCAAGATTTTTTCATATGCTTCCTGGTTTTCCCAACCGGGTGCAGGGGGAAGGGCTCCAACTATACTGAGGGTCAAAGCCATTAGAGCTGTGCAGAAGAAGCCTGTCCATATCACTCGCCGGGAGCGCCTGTAGCCATAAACTTCGGTGAGGATGTCACCAAAGATGTAAGAGATGGGGAAAAGGATTGTGCCTCCGTCAAAAGTGAATGGTCCCAGGGTAAGGATTTTGCTCGAAGCTATGTTGCTTATGATGAGGACAGCCACGAAGAGGGCCATTATAAAGTCAAAGAAGCGGTAGCTTCTCTCCATTTTCCGAACCCCCGGAATTGATTTTAGAAACAAACCCTTGCTTTGCCTGCCCCCGTGGGCTTAGTTGCCCTGCTCAAGGTCCCACTTGAGGGCTGGGGCCAGGGTTTGTCCCTGGCCCCCTATTTCAAAGGGACGTCCTCTGAACCCCCGTGAGGGGGCTTTGCCCCCTCCACCCTCAGGCTTTGACCACCTCGTGGACTTTAGGTTCACTACGGTAAAAGGTCTCCCTTCTGGGCGAGTTGACGGGGCAATTTTCCCCGTTCTAAATTTCGCTGTACCTCTTCTTCCGATCCTCCTGTGAAGGAAACTTTGGCTTCCTGCGGTCCCGATTTGCCTGCCTCCGCTGTCCCTGCGTTGGTCTCGCTGAAAGATCCAATCGGAAGTAGGTTACAGGAGGTGAAAGCTCGCTCTCAGTTGATTTTATTGGGAAGCACCTTAAGGGTTCTGGCTCTGATGGTCTACCTCGCCGTTGATTTATTCTTGAGCAGTTTGTAGACCTTTTCTTCCGTGGCGGGAAGTTCGTTAACCCACACTCCCACAGCATCGTGAATGGCGTTGACTATGGCTGGAGCAGTAGGAAGAGTGGTCATTTCCCCCACACCTTTGGCACCGAAAGGCCCAGCGGGGTCTGGCACTTCTACTATTATTGGGACAATTTCCAACGGCATATCTAGGACGGTAGGAATGGAGTACTCGCTCAGGTGACGAGTACGGGGATAACCGTTCTCGTGGATAAAGTGCTCCATTAGGGCATAGCCCACGCCCATATGAATCCCTCCCCCGATCTGGCCCTTTATCATCTCAGGGTTAACAGCTTTGCCCACATCATGGGCGGCCCAGATTTTAAGGACGTCCACTTGGCCAGTTTCGATGTCTACTTCCACCAGAGCTATCTGGGTGCCCCATCCATAGCTTATATGGGGGAAGCATTCCCCTGTTTCGGGATGATAGGGAGTGGTGGGCCGCTCTATTCTCCCGCGGTAGGTATATTCCACTTCAATAATAGTTTCACCTGTCTCAGCTCTCAGGACTTCTTCTCTCCTGTGCAGGGCCATTTCACAGGCCGTCTTGACGGCGTTCCCGGAAATGTAAACGTGTCTGGAGGCAGAGGAGCTCCCAGCGTCGGGCACTTCAGCTGTGTCCACGAGGGCTATTCTTACCTTTTGCAAGGGGATGCCCAAGGTATGAGCGGCGATCTGGGCCAAAGCCGTGTGCGCTCCTTCTCCGACTTCTGAAACGCCAACTTTTATCAGGGCCCTGGATATATCCCCCGCCTCGTCCAAAGAAAGCACAACTTTAACTGTGCATTTGTCATCAAAGCCGAAGCTGTAACCGACGTTTTTGAAGGCGCAGGCCACTCCTATGCCCCGCCGCTTGTAAGGCTCTTTGGGCTGCGGAATTTCGGGCTTTATCCAGCGCCCGTTCTCCTCGCGCCATCCAGCGGCCAGGGCTGCCTGCCGCAGAGTTTCCTTTATTCCCACACCGGGTGGATAATTTGCGCCCGTAATAGTTGGGGAACCATCCTCCACCAGGTTCTTCATCCTTAGTTCGACTGGATCCATACCCAGAGCCTCCGCCAGTTTATTCATGTGCAGCTCGTAGGCAAAGGCTGCCTGGGTTGAGCCAAAGCCCCTCATAGCCATGGTTACGGAGTTGTTAGTGTAGACAGTGTAGGCGTCAACTTTGACATTCGGCCAAACGTATGGCCCAAGAGCGAAACTGGCAGCGTTGTTGAGGACTGGGATGCTGGTGGAAGCGTAGCCTCCAGCGTCGGAGATAAGTTCCGCTTCGCCAGCCAAGAGTTTGCCGTCTTTCTTGGCTCCCCACTTGTGGCGTATGTAGAACGGGTGGCGCTTTCCGGTGCGCATCATGGTCTCTTCCCGGGTGAAAACCATCTTTACAGGGCGGCGTACCACATAGGCGCAGAGGGCCAGGAGGTGTTGGATGTACATATCTTCTCTTCCCCCGAAGGCCCCTCCAATGGCCGGCACGATCTCTCTGAGTTTCTCCACCGGGACCTGGAGGAAATGGGAGATCTGATGAAGGTCATCATGGGCCCATTGGGCGGCAGCGATCACCGTGATGCGTCCTTCTTCGTCGATGTAGCCGATGCCTGCTTCAGGCTGGAGGTAAACGTGCTCAACATAATGAGTTATGTAGTAATCCTCCACTATAACGTCGGCCTCTTCAAAGGCTCTTTCCACATCGCCGCGGCGTATCTTTATGTGGTGCAGGATGTTAGTGCCCCTTTCTTCGTGTACTAAGGGCGAACCCGGTTTCATAGCCTCGCGGGGATCGGTCACCACGGGAAGCAATTCATATTCAACCCGGACCTTTTTGCTCGCTTCTTCAGCTATGGCTTCCGTCTCCGCCACCACTATAGCGATGCGATCGCCAAGCCAGCGGACTTTACCTCCTTCCGGTACGAGAACGGTTTGGTCGCGGGTATGGATGCCGTATTCGTTGAGGGGCACATCCTTATAGGTTATGACTTTGACCACACCTGGCGTAGCTTCAGCAGCAGAAGTATCAATCCTTTTAACCCTGGCATGTGGGTACTGGCTCCACACGACTTTGGCGTAAAGTTGACCGGGCATGTTAAAATCCTGGGGGTAGCGCCTTGAGCCCAGGACTTTGGTCTTTATATCAAGCCTTGTGGCGCTATGGCCCAGAATCTCTTCAGCCATTTAGTCCTCCTCATCAGACAAGCCATGCCCCAAGGACATTTTCTTCGGGCGCCATAATTTGTTCATCGGTATAATGCATGAGCTGAATCGCCTTAGCCGGGCATTCAGCAGTGCATGTACCACAACCTTGGCATTTGGCGGGATCTATGAAAGCTGCTCCCTTTATCCCACCGTTGCCGATAGCTTGCGGGTCTATGATCGGAATGCGGAAGGGGCAGATGCGGACGCAGGTCAAGCAGCCAACGCACTTGGATTGTTCAACCTCGGCAACGATCCCGCCCGTCTTTATTTCGTCCTTGGTGAGATAAGTGAGGGCTCTGGCGGCTGCCGCCTTAGCCTGAGCTATAGACTCTTCTATGAACTTAGGGTAGTGAGCCATACCGGCCAGGAAAATGCCCTCGTTGATGAAATCGACAGGTCTCATCTTCAAGTGAGCTTCCAGGAAGAAACCTTCGGGCGAAAGGGGGACACCAAGGATGCGGGCCAATTTCTCGTTGTCCTCGTGAGGAATGATGCCTAAGGTTAGAGAGATAAGGTTGGGGCTCAGGACCAGGAATTCCCCTGAGCTCTGGTCCTTAACCTCCACCCTGAGTTCCCCGTGGAGCACTTTTACCGTAGGGGCCTCTTCATCAGTATAGCGGATGAAAATGGTACCCAGTTCCCGAGCCTTGGTGTAGTATTCTTCCCGGAAGCCGTAGGTTATTATGTCCTTGTAAAGCACGTAAACCTCACAGTCGGGGTTGAGTTCCTTTAGGCGGATGGCGTTGGCCATAGTGTTAGTGCAGCATATACGGCTGCAGTAATCGTATTTGCGTCCGGCAGGCCGCACACATTGGATTATGACTACTGAGCGGAGGTCCCGGACCCTTTCGGGATGGTTGACTATTAGCTCTTCAAGTTCCAGCTGATCCAGAATTCTCGGATCCTCCCCTTTCAGGTATTCTCGGCCCGAATATATCCTGGCGCCTGTAGCCAGTATGGTGACCCCGTGTTCAAGTTCCACATCTTTGTATTTTGTGCGGATAATGGAATGGAATTCGCCCACGTGACCATAGTGTTGGACAAGTTCTGACTCTTTAAAGACAGTTATAAGGGGATGACTTTCAACCTGGCTGGTAAAATCCCAGAGGAGGCGTCGCAGGTCCTTCCCCTCTGCCGTGAAGTGTATCTTGTGAAGGTAACCTCCTAGGCGGTTGCTCTTCTCCACCAGGTAAACGGGGAAACCGGCATCGGCTATAGTTAGAGCTGCCACCATGCCTGCTAGCCCACCGCCGAGGACCAGGGCTTTCTTTACAGGCTTAACTGAATACTTCTGGATGGCCCGCAAGCGAGCTGCGCGCGCGACTCCCACTCGTATGGCTTCCGCTGCCTTGCGGGTTGCCCCTTCCCTATTGTGCATGTGGGGCCAGGCGCTGTGTTCTCTTATGTTCACCAATTCCAGGTAATAAGGGTTGAGGGAAGCCCGTTTCAGGACTCTTTGGAAGAGAGGCTCATGGGTGCGCTGGCTGCAGGCAGCTACCACTACCCTGTTCAGATTGTGCTCGGTTATAGCTTTGCGTATCTGTTCCTGACCCCCAGGGAAGCAGGCCAGTTCAACCTCTTGCACGTGCACAACCTTAGGCCAGGTCAGAGCTTTCTGAGCGATGGCTTCCAGATCTACCACTTGACTTATTTCTCCTCCGCACCGGCACAGGAAAATTCCAACCCTGGGTTCATCTCCGGATACAACCCTTTCTGGTGGGAACTCTTCTTCAAGGCTTACCGACCCAAGCTTATCCTTGAGGAGCAGCATTGCTTCGGCGGCTGCTCCGCTGGCTTCATAAAGGGTTTCAGCTATCTCCTTGGGTGAGGCAAAGGAGCCGCAGACGTAAATGCCAGGGCGCGAAGTCTGCAGAGGTTCAAACTTATCAGTCCAGCAGAAACCATACCGATTCAGATCAATGCCCAGAATCCTAGCCACCTGGCGGGTACCGAGGGGTGGCTCCACACCCACCGAAAGCACTACCATGTCAAACTCTTCTTCATTTATCTTTCCGTCATCGGTGGCATAACGCAGGATGAGATTATGGGTTAATGGGTCCTCGGTTATGGATGAAACCCTGGAGCGGATATAGTCAATGTTGTAGAGTTCTCTGGAGCGGAGGTAGTAGGCGTTGTATTCTTTATTGAAGGCCCTTTCATCCATTATAAAGATTTTGGCTTCAACGCCCGGGATGCGCTGTTTGGCCAACACTGCTTCCTTGGTAGAGTACATGCAGCAAATGGATGAGCAGTAAGGGCGTTCCTGGTCCCTGGAGCCAATGCACTGGAGCCACGCTATCTTGCGGGGTGTGGTGCCGTCGGAAGGGCGCACCACTATGCCCTCCGTGGGGCCGGAGCGGCTGGCGAGCCTTTCGTATTCCATGCTGGTTATAACGTTGGGATAACGGCCGTACCCGTATTCTTCGTAGCGGCTGGCGTTGAAGAGACGGTAGCCCATAGCTAAGATTATAGCCCCAACGTTTATTTTCTCCTCCCGCGGCCTTTCGTCCAGATTTATTGCTCCAGTGGGGCAAACCTTCTCGCAACGGCGACAGGTTTCACAGAATTCGGTCTTTTCGACCATATAAGCATCGGGGATGGCCCGTGGGGAGCTTTTGTAGGCGAGTTTCCGCATAGCCAGCCCCATCTGGAAACGGCTTGGCTTTTCCACAGGGCATATTTGGGCACAGCGGTCGCAGTTTATGCATAAGTCAGGGTTAACGTATCTTGGTTTAACTTTCAAAATTACATCAAAGTTGCCGGCTTCGCCCTCGACACCGATTACCTCCGTGTTAACGAAAATATGGATATTGGGGTGGCGGCTGTAATCCATGAGGGCTGGGGAGATGGTAGGACGGGTGCATCCGGGGCCGTGCTCTGCGGTGCCCCGGCAAAGGACGCAGTCATGGGTTGGGAACATAAATCCAAGCTGAGCCACAATTCCACCCAACCAAGGGGTTGATTCCACCAGAAAAACCTCAAGGCCGGCCTCTGCCGCGTCAAGGGCCGCCCTCATTCCCCCCACGCCTCCCCCTACCACCAGGACTGAACTACGCCTCGCTTCAGCCATAGGTCTAACTCCTTTGTGTTCTAACTCACAACCCTGGGATTGGATTATATACCAAAATGGCGAAAAATCAAGGGATTTAAGCGCTTCCACCAGTTAGTGAAGCACTTCAGCGGTCCAAAAGCTTTGGTGGGCGATTTCCGTAGGTTTCATTCGGGGAGCTCAAAGAGCTGGTAAGCGTAGCCGAAATCCCTAACCTTGCGGCAAAGGCTTAGCACCCTATCCAGTACCTCAAGCTCTCTTGGCCCGATGGGATCGAACCCCTCTTCTATAAGATAATCAAGCCCTAAGCGGTAAAATAGCAGGTGCGTCACCCCTTCCTTCCGCCAGGCTGAGATCAGAGCCTCAGCATCGTAACCGTGGAGGTAGAGGGAGTGGAGGAATCGGTCCAGTAGAGAGTCCGGGAGGCATGCTTTCGAGCAGTGATAGCTTCGGGGCTCCCAAAGAAAAAGGATTCTGGCTTGTGAGGGCAGTTCCCGGTTGATGAATTCCACCGCTTCTATGTACCATCCGAGGTGGCGGGCGAGGAACTTTTCTTCCTCCTCGGTGCCCACAATAACTCCCAGTGGAGAAACTTCCACTGAGTACAAGGTAAACCCTATAAGGTTGAAAATCAATACAAGAACAATGGCGGCCCGGAAGAGCCATCCCAGATTTACAGGCTTGGACGGGAGGTTCTCCAAAGCTCTAATCCCGATTGAGAGGGCTAGGGCCAAAACCCCGAAGGCTGGAAGCAATAAGCGTCCTTGAATCAACTGGTAACTCCAGGCTAATCCCATAAGCCAAAAAGCGTAAAGGACTGAGAAGAAGATAAAAGCATCGCGCACTATTGAACGTTCTCGTGGAGGCATGAGTTTCCAGCATGCCAAGAGTGGGAGAAGCCCAAGGAATAGAGGACCGAGGGAAGCCTGATAGCCTCTGAGGCCCTCGACTCCCCATATAGTCGCATCCCAGAAGGCTGTAACCAATTTCAAGGGCGCGGTGGTGGCAAAGCCTGTCCAAGGCCTTCCGAACCACCACTGTCGCCATTCGTCCCAGTGGGTTCCCATTAGGAAGAAAGGATAAAAGGGGTTGCCTGTCAGGACCAGGTTTTTGATTAACCAGGGGGAAAATAGCGCAAGGGCTATCAGTGGGAAGAGGAAAATCTCTTTTCTCCTGGTAGTGATGAGGAGAAGTGCAAAGCCAGCCACCAGCGCGGCCACAGCGGTGTATTTGACCGAGAGGGCGAAACCAGCCAGCACCCCGGCTAATGCGAGCCATCCATGAGAGCCAGATTCCCTGAAGAAGACTATAGCCTGAAAGGTTAAAGTCAAGTAGACCAAAAGGGCAATGTCTACGTAAGGCCAGCTGACCAGAAGGAAAGCCGTCGGAGCAGAGAGGATGAGGGCTCCTGTAAAATAGGGATTTCCTGCAAAGCCGAATCCTGTAAGGGCAGCAAGGAGGCCATAAAACCAATGGATTACCGCTGCCGGCCTCTCGCCTGCAAGAGCTATACCCCAGGTGAAAAGCATCTCTGTAAGTTGGGGGAAACCAAGGTAGGGCAGATCTAAAGGGTGGATGATCCTACCCTCTTTTAGGTAAAACTTTGGGCCCGTGAGGTGGTAGACGAGCGAATCCCAAGCAATAGGAGGGGTCAAGGCCAGGAGGAGCGCAAGGCCCAGGGAATAAGAAGTATAAAAGGCCAGGAAAACTTCAAAGGGATTCCGGGGCTTAGGAAACTTGACCTTCTTGAGCTCTCGAACGAGTTTCGGCCCTACCGTCAGGAGGCCGAGCAGAGTCGCCAGCCATATTACCCAAGGATTCAGTAGACCGATTGCTCCGAGGCCTAAGCCTATTAACGATAACAGTCCCAAACCCAGCGCTGCTGACCATGCAAGCCTCTGGATAGGATCAAGAGAAAAGTTTTGGGTAGCAACAAAACCGATTCCCGTCCCCAAGAGCACCGTTGCTGTTCCCCCCACCAGTGCGAGGAGAGTCTTTCCCAGGGCTTGGAGGTTAGCGAGGGTAAAGGGTTTGTGGGGTATATAGTAAAAGAACAGGACGAGGAAAAGCCACAGCAGAGCCAAGCCCAACAGAAAATAGTGCCAACGAAGGGCCATAGGTTCCACCCTTGGCAAAAAGAATTTGCATCAAAATTTTAACTATCTATCAAGACGCTGTCAAAGCCTGGGAGCTGTTTAAGTTTCAGACTGAAAGCGGTTAAAATTGTAACCTCACGATATAGATGTATGGCTTATGGGACTCTCCGGCATCTGGAAGGTTGACTTTCAGCCTAATAGTCATTTGACTTTCAACTCTGCGGGTTGTAAAATCCTCGAAGGGGAGGTGAAAATGCGCAGGTTTTTTTTATTCGCTCTTGTTTTCCTTCTAATGGCGACTTCTTACGGGGCAGGCTTTGCCACCCATAGATTTATATCGCGAAAAGACACCGCTCAATTCGGTCTCTTATGGGAAGCCCTTGAAATCCTCAAAAGAAATTACTACAAACCTTTGCCCGAGGACCGCCAGTTGGCCTATGGGGCTATAAAAGGCATGATTAGCCAGTTAGGTGATCCTTACACTTTCTTTTTGGAACCTCAGAGTAGATCGTTGGAGAAAGACGAACTCAAGGGGGAATTTGGCGGCATAGGGGCTTGGGTCCGCAGAACGGAGGATGGTCGCTTTGTCTTAACGCCTATAGAGGGATATCCTGCTATTGAAGCAGGGGTCAAAGACGGCGACGAGCTCATTAGAGTGGATGAGACTCCTATAACCCCGGAAATGTCTCTCGAGCAGGTTCTTGTCCTCGTGCGAGGACCTATCGGCACATACGTTAACATCACTGTGCGGAGGGAAGGGGAGGAGCTTAGCTTCAGAATAAAAAGGGTAAAAATAGAGAAACCGTCAGTAGAATGGGGGCTACCGGAGCCAGGTATAGGCTACGTTAAAATTGCCAGCTTCACTGAAAGGACTCCCCAGGAGCTGGAGCAAGCTCTCAGAAACCTTCAGAAGGAGAAAGTTTCAAGCTTGATATTGGACCTGAGAGGAAACCCCGGTGGATTGATTGATTCCACTCTGAAGGTCGGGGGTTTCTTTTTGAAGAGCGGGGTCATAGTCCACGAACGTTACAGAAATTCCCTGAAATCTTACGAAGTAGTGAAGGCTCCTTTCTCGGTGAACTGGCCAATGGTGGTTTTGGTGGATTCAGGCACGGCCAGCGCTGCCGAAATATTAGCAGGAGCCCTTCAAGAAAGCAGGCGAGCTAAGCTAATAGGAGATAAAACCTACGGTAAAGGCTCGGTCCAATGGGTGTATGACCTAAGTGATGGTTCTTCCATTCATGTCACAGTAGCTCAGTGGTTTACCCCCAACTACCGCAAAGTGGAAGGGAACGGTCTTGAGCCTGATATCAAGATAGAACCAGAGGAGGGAATTGACACCTGGATGGAGAAGGCCCTTGAGTTTCTGAAGAAAGGAGGTGTTGAATGAAAATCCTCAGGATTTTGGCTATAGCCTTTCTGGCTACTCTAACTGTAGTAGCTTCTTTCCTGGCAGGGATGACCATAGGAATACGTCAGGCTCCTGCCCCCACTGTTACGCCAGCTATTACTCCAACGGTGGAAAGGGAAAAGCCGGATTTCTCAGTTTTCTGGGAAGCGTGGGATATCTTAGAAAGGGAGTTCTATGGGGAAATCCCTTCGCCAGAGGAAAGGATGTACTCGGCCATAAAGGGGGTGATTTCATCCCTGGGTGATCCTTATACTTCTTTCCTCGACCCCAAACAAGCTTCCGTAGCCCGGCAAGATATAACTGGAAGCTTTGAGGGCATAGGCGCTGTGGTGGATATGAGGGAAGGGAAGTTGGTGATTGTGGAGGTGATAGAGGGACAACCTGCGGAAAAGGCCGGCCTTAAGAGCGGGGATATCATCCTTAAGGTGGACGATAAGCCTATTGAGAACATGAGCCTTCTGGAGGCTGTCCTTCTCATCCGTGGCCCAAGGGGAACTCCTGTTAAGCTAACCGTTCACCGGGAAGGCCTCGAGGAACCCTTTGAGGTTACCATAATCCGCCAGAGGATTGAGATCCCAACCATCTCTTACAGAATGCTTGAGGGAGGAATCGCCTACATAAAGCTGAGAGAATTCAACGAAATTGCTCCCCGCAAGCTAAAGGAAGCCTTAAAGGAGCTCATGGCCCAGAAACCCAAGGGTATAATCTTTGACCTGAGGGGCAACCCTGGGGGGTTGCTTTCGGCGGCGGTAGAGGTTGCCAGTCAGTTCGTGGATAAGAGCCCGATCCTCGTTGAGAAGCTGAAGGATGGGCAACAGAAATTATTCAAAGCTATGCCGGGCGGCCTTGCTACGGATCCATCAGTCCCCATGGTGGTTCTAGTCAATGGCGCCAGCGCCAGTGCTTCAGAAATAGTGGCGGGAGCTATAAGGGACCACGGAAGGGGAATCCTCATCGGAGAGAGGACTCTGGGGAAGGGGTCGGTCCAACAGCCCTTCGCTCTCAAGGATGGTTCCGAACTCAGGGTTACCGTTGCTCGCTGGTTCACCCCTTCTGGTCGGGCCATCCACGATGAAGGGCTGATCCCAGATATAGAAGTCAAGGCTGGAGAAGAGGGAAAGGACGCTCAATTGGAAAAGGCTGTAGAATACTTGCTCACGTTGAGAAGGTAGGGGAAAAATGCCTGTAAAGGTTGTGGCCAGTAACCCCAAGGCTTTTCACGATTACTTCATTGAAGACCGCTACGAAGCAGGGATCGTTCTTACAGGTTCGGAGATAAAGTCAGTAAGGGAAGGGCGAGTGAACCTGCGGGACAGTTTCGTCCTGATAAAGGACGGGGAAGCTTGGCTCATGAATGCCCACATCGCCCCTTACAAGCAGGCTGGCCGTGAAAACCACGATCCCCGTCGGCCCCGCAAGCTCCTCCTTCACCGTTACCAGATAAACCGCCTCATGGGCAGGGTGCAGGAGAAAGGCTACACCATTGTCCCTCTCCAGATGTACATAAAGGGAAGATGGGCGAAGGTGGAAATAGCTCTGGCCAAAGGTAAGAAACTCTATGATAAGCGCCGCGCTATAGCCGAGCGAGAGGCCGAAAGGAAGATCCGCCGTGCCCTGAGGGGATGGGATGAGGAGTAAGGGAAATTCATCGTTTGCCATTTGTTATCCTTAAAATCCCGCTGCTTGTTTGAGGCCAAGTAGCCACAATAAATAGCAATTGAAATCACAAAATATGCCACAAATAGTTTGCCATCCTTCCATTTCCTCCTCCTGAACTCTTGCGCTGCATTCCCCTGAGGATATAATTGGGGAAGGAGGTTTTGGCATGTCCTTCGTTCACTTACACGTCCACAGCGAATATTCTCTCCTCGATGGCTTGCCTCATATCGATGAACTCTTGGAGGCAGCCAAAAGGATGGGCATGCCAGCCCTGGCTATAACCGACCACGGGGCCATGTACGGGGCCATTGAATTTTACCTCAAGGCCAGGGAAAAGGGGGTAAAGCCAATAATAGGCTGCGAGGTCTACATTGCACCGAGGAGGATGCAGGATAGGGACCCGAAATTGGACAAAAGCCAGTTCCACCTGGTACTTCTGGCGATGAACAATACCGGCTACCAAAACCTCATAAAAATCGCCACCGCTGCTCAACTTGAAGGCTTCTACTACAAGCCCAGGATCGATAAGGAGTTCCTGGCTTCCCACTCCGAAGGCCTAATAGCCCTCACGGCCTGTGGTTCCGGTGAAATACCCCGGTTGATTCTGGAAGGCAAACTGGATGAAGCCTACCGGGTTGCAAGCTGGTTCAAAGAAGTCTTCGGACCTGAAAGGTTCTACCTGGAACTTCAGGACCACGAACCCGAGGATTTTAAGAAAATAAACCGGGAACTTATAGCCATGAGCAAAAAGCTCGGGGTACCCATCGTGGCCACCAATGATGTCCACTACATTAACCCCGAAGACGCCCCCTATCAGGACATCCTCCTCTGCCTCCAGACGGGCTCTACCGTAACTGACCCCAACCGTCTGAGGATGGATGGCCTCACCTACTACATGCGTTCCCCGGAAGAAATGGCTTCCCTTTTCTCCGAGATCCCCGAAGCTCTGAGGAACACCCTCCGCATAGCCGAAATGTGCGAGATAGACTTGGGCGAGAAGCGGTTTCACATCCCAAGCTTCCCTGTCCCCGAGGGCTTTACCATCGACTCTTACCTTGAAACCTTAGCTTGGGAGGGCCTCAAGAAGCGCTACGGAACTATAACCCCGGAAGTTGAAGCTCGCTTCCGCCACGAGCTGGGGGTGATAAAGGAGCTGGGCTTTTCCGGGTACTTCCTCATAGTTCAGGACATAGTGCGCTTTGCTAAAGAGAGGGGAATCCTGGTAGGACCTGGACGGGGATCGGCAGCAGCAAGCATAATCTCCTATGCCCTGGGGATAACGGAGCTGGAACCCCTGCGCTACGGCCTTATCTTCGAGCGGTTCCTTAACCCTGGCAGGGTCTCCATGCCCGATATTGACATAGACTTCCAGGATGACCGTCGGGATGAAGTTATAGAATACGTAATCCGGAAATACGGCCAGGACAGGGTTGCCCAGATAATAACCTTCGGGACCATGGGAGCAAGGGCGGCCATAAGGGATGTGGGAAGGGCTCTGGACATGCCCCCAGGTGAAGTGGACATGGTGGCGAGACTTGTTCCTCCCGGGGCCAAGGTCACCATAGATTACGCTTTGGAAAACTCTCCCAAGCTCCGGCGCCTATACGAGGAAAGCGATTATATCCGGAAGCTCATCGACACTGCCCGCCGCCTTGAAGGGGTAGCGAGGCATGCCTCCACCCATGCTGCTGGGGTCGTGGTGGCCGATGCTCCATTGACTTATTATGTCCCCTTGCATCGTCCCACCCGAGGGGAAGAAGGGAATGGTGTAGTCACCCAGTATCCGATGGAAATCCTGGAAGAGCTGGGGCTTCTCAAAATTGACCTTTTGGGCCTTTCCACTTTAACCCTCATCAGGAAAACTTTGGACCTCATTCGGGAAAGGCATGGGATAGAACTCAAGCCACAGGACATCCCCCTCGACGACCCTGAAATCTACAGGCTCCTCTCCTCAGGCGAAGTCACCGGAGTGTTCCAGGTGGAGTCGGCAGGGATGAGGAGGACCCTTGTGAAGCTCCAACCTACAGCCTTTGAGGACGTTATAGCAGTGCTGGCTCTTTACCGCCCCGGACCAATGCACTACATTGACCTTTACATTGACCGCAAGCATGGCCGGAAGCCTGTGGAGTATCGCCACCCTCTCTTGGAACCCATCCTCAGGGAAACCTACGGCATCATGATCTACCAGGAGCAGGTCATCCGCACCGCTATGGATTTGGGGGGCTATTCCCCCTCGGAAGCAGACCTGATGCGAAGGGCGGTGGGCAAGAAAAAGGAAGAAGAACTCAAGGCTCACCGCACCCGCTTTGTGGAAGGAGCTCTGAAGCGCGGGATCCCCCCCGAAGTGGCCCACGAAATCTTCAACGATATTGAATTCTTCGCCGACTACGGTTTCAACAAAGCCCACGCTGCCGCCTACGCCGTCCTAACCTGTCAGACAGCCTACCTCAAAGCTCACTATCCGTTGGAGTTTATGGCTGCCCTCCTCACAATAGAACGTCACAACACCGATAAGCTCCCGATCCTTATCACTGAGTGCAGGAGGATGGGTATTGAGATCTTCCCGCCGGATGTAAACCGCTCCTCCACCGGCTTTACTATTGAGGGTAACGGCATCCGTTTCGGCCTCGAGGGGGTGAAAAACGTAGGGGAGGCTTCGGTAGAGGCCATTCTCAGGGCGAGAGAGAAAGGGGGGCCTTTCAAGAGCCTTGAGGATTTCTGCTTCCGGGTGGACCTGAGGGAAGTAGGAAGAAGGGCTCTGGAGTGCCTGATAAAGGTCGGGGCCCTTGACTCCTTTGGAGAAAGAACGGCACTCCTTGCAGTGGTAGATAAGATGATAGCCCTTAGCGCTGAGGCCCACAAGGCTAGGGGAATGGGGCAGCTTGCTTTATCATTGCCCATTTCTATAAAGCTTCCAAAGACAAAACCCGTTTCCAGGAAGGAGATACTGGATTGGGAGAAAGAGCTCATCGGAGTTTACATCTCAGAACATCCCGTTTCTCGCCTCCTCCCGCTCCTGACCAATCACATAAGCCACTACCTGGGGGAAATAAATGAGGAACTGGATGGCCAAAGCGTTACTGTGTTGGGGCTTGTAACCTCGGTCAGAGAGAGAATATCATCCAAAGGCAAGCCCATGGCTTTCGCGCAAATTGAGGACTTGCAGGGCAGCGTGGAGGTGATTATAAGGCCACAGGTCTGGGAAAAAACTGCCTCCCTATGGGAAGAAGGGAGAGTCCTCCTTGTAAAGGGGAAAGTGGAAATAAGGGAAGGCAAACCTTCCATCATCTGTGAGGCTGCTCAAAACCATGTAACGCTGAAAAAACCTATCGAACCACCCAAACACCTTTGCATAACTATTCAACGCACCGGCAATCCTGAAGCCGATTCCGAGCTCCTGGAAAAAGTTTACAATGTCCTCACCCGTTACCAGGGTCGGGATAAGTTCACCATTTACCTGGAAAACTACGTCCTTGAGTTCCCCGAAGTCCAGACCCACTATTGCCCCGAACTGGAGGAAGAACTTCTTTCCCTTCTAGGCCCCGGTGCAGTGAGAGTGGAAACATGAGGTTTGCCCACCGGGATCTTTCCCGGCAGACGCGGTATTTCCTCCTGGGAAACCCCTAAACCCACAATGTTACCCGAGCATTTTGAGTTCGCTCTACCCAATCCAGAGCACAGGTTCCTTCAGCAGTGAGGAAGATCGGGCGCCTCTCGCGTCCGTGCGATTGAAGGAGAGCAAGGGACAGGTCTCCCCCTTTGGTGTTGCGGCACCATCGCTGGCTACCATCGGGATCCGTTTAAAAGGCTCCGACAAGAAGCTTCAGTGGGCTCATAGCGATTCCCCATATGCTTAAGCCCCCGCCTCGTCCGGAGAAGCACCAAAAGCCCACTTCTGTGCGACTGTGATTCAGCAAAATGGAGATCAGGCCGTTCAGAAAGACCATTTGGCCTCCCAGGCGCAAACCAAACACTGGCAGCATGGGCAACATCAAGGGGCCCACCGCACTTGGGCACTCAGGTCCTCAAAGACCATTTCGTGATCTTCTGCAAACGTATTGCAATTCCCCCACACCCAGCGCTCCGCGTGGCTCGCACCCCAGATGTGAGCCTGTTGGCCCAGTGCTCCATCGAGCCAATATCGCCGCTTATCTACCTCCAGGACTCCCTTCAGTTGGATGTCGGAGTTCGGGGAAAAGGCTTTCGGCAGCGGGAACGGCCCTTCATATGCCTCCGTCCGGCACTGTTTGCCGGAACCCCTGGCTGCTATTAAAGCCCTTTTCGCTTAATGACCTGTGCTCCCTTTTCGGTCACGCGCAGGTGGAATACCCGCGCTCGGAGGCCTGCCTGTGCGAAAGCTTCTCGCATCGCTTCTCCGATTTCGGGAATCCATTCGGCTGAAAAGGCAATGAGGCCGGGCCCAGCCCCAGAGAGGGCAACAGCGGCTGCGCCAGCCCGGCGGGCGGCCTCCATTGCTGAGAGGGCACCGGGGATCAGGGGCAGACGGTAGGGCTGGTGAAGCCGGTCGTCCATAGCCTTGCCAAGCATGTCCAGGTCCCCCGTCCGTAGAGCTTCCACAACCAGGA
The DNA here is from genome assembly GCA_042408195.1 of Anaerolineae bacterium. Lineage (GTDB taxonomy): Bacteria > Chloroflexota > Anaerolineae > SpSt-600 > SpSt-600 > SpSt-600. The sequence continues at coordinate 69,836 of JBHOQL010000118.1, read as the reverse complement.
CAGACCGGCTGATGTTGTAGATGGCGTCTTGGCGGTCCACGGTTCGGGGAAGAATGGAGCGGGCATATTCGGTTGGAAAATTTAGGTCGGGGAGAACGAAGGTGACCTTTATGGGCCCACGATTGGCACGGGCAGGAAGTTTAATGGAGACAACCCGACCCTCATGCAGGATGGAAACAACAAGCCCGCCCAGCATGGCGGGGGCTACGTTGTCGGGATGTCCCTCGGTTTCAATAGCGATCTTCAAGATTTCTTCCCTGGAGAAAGGCTCCCCCAGAAGCGCATTGGCACCCAATAGCCCGCTCAGCAAAGCGGCGGAACTGGAGCCCAGCCCGGAGCCCATGGGAATCCGGTTGATGCAGTGGACTTTCAGCCCTTTGCAGGTGACGCCGGCGCGCTCGTAGAGGGAGAGAGCTGCGACGACAATAGGGTTGGTTGAATCAGAGGGAAGGACACCCTCCCCCTCTCCGGTGATAGTTACCTGGATCCGGCCATCAGAAGTGGAAGTCCATATAGTCTCATTCCACAGGTCCAGGGCCATGCCTAAAGCATCAAAGCCGGGACCCAGGTTCGCTGTGGTGGCAGGGACTCGGACCCGCACCTTCATGGCTCAGAACGACTTCTTCCAGAGAATCCAACCGAGGGGGTAAGACGATAAGCTTAACGGCAAATTGGGTAATGATATCGGGGTCTTTCAGGCCGTGGCCAGTACAAATGGCGACGATGCGCTGGCCTCGGGGCTGCAACCGCCCGGCAGCGATCTCCGCTGCCAGGCCTGCCAGCCCGGCTGCGGAGGCTGGCTCCACCCAAATGCCTTCCGTCTGGGCTAGCAAACGCTGCATCCGCAGGATTTCTTCGTCGGTCACGGCGATTATACGTCCCTCGGATTCCGCGGCGGCCCGAAGGGCCTCTTCCCCCCGTGCCGGTCGACCGATGCGGATGGCTGTTGCCACTGTCTCTGGGTTGTCCACCGGGCGTCCGAGCACAAGGGGTGCTGCTCCTGCTGCCTGCACGCCCAGCAAACGCGGAAGGCCCGTGCCTTTACATTCGTGGTACTGTTTAAATCCTGCCCAATACGCAGTTATGTTCCCCGCATTGCCCACAGGAAGGCACACCCAATCAGGGGCTTCCCCCAAGTCATCGCAGATCTCAAAAGCGGCGGTCTTCTGCCCTTCAATCCGGTAAGGGTTGAGAGAGTTCACCAGGGCGATGGGATATTTTCTGGAGATTTCCACCACCAGGTTCAGGGCATCGTCAAAGGAGCCCTTTATCTGGACGACCGTTGCGCCATAAGCGATAGCACCTGCTAGCTTCCCCAGCGCGACTTTCCCCTCTGGGATGAGGACGATGCATCTCATTCCGGCCCGCGCGGCGTAGGCGGCAGCGGATGCAGCAGTGTTTCCTGTAGAGGCACAAATGACGGTTTTGGCCCCCCTCCCAACTGCCTCGCTTATGGCCGCAGTCATGCCCCGGTCTTTGAAAGATCCTGTCGGATTCAGACCCTCATACTTGATCCACAAATCCATACCCTCGGCCAACTTCCGAGCCAGCCGAGGTGCGGGGATAAGTGGTGTTCCCCCTTCTAAGAGCGTTACAGGGCGAGTGTGAGAGGGAAGGTTGAGGAGATGGCCATATCTGGAAAGCACTCCCGCGTAGACCATTGGACCTCCACATTTGTCTACACTATTGATAAACATCTGCAACCGAGGATTTGCTCGGCTTGACCTGGCTTTCCTAAAAATTAATTCCAGGGAACGTAGAAAATATTCTCTCTTGCGCTATAGGGAACGGCCAGAAGTGGGGTCAAACTTTTTTACTTACCTTCCACGGCCGGCACTGCGGTGTGCTTTATGAATTTTAGCAGTGCGTCACGGAAGCAAGTGGAACAGAGGTTGTCACAAGCTATTTTTGGCAAATATATCGCATCTTGCCTGAAAGAGCAAGTACCGTTTGAAAGGTCAGCGTGCGCTCCGCTCGCTCCTTACCCAAGGCGTAATTTTGGGGCGGGACGTCGCGGTGCTCTGCTCCGATGGGAATGTTCTGCCAAGTTAAAGGCTTCTTATGCGGAAAAGGTGGCCATGGGTTATGGCCCGCTCGAGTCAGTTTGCCTGGTTTTTAATCTTTGCTTCGGTCAAGTCCCAATCCTGAAGACCCCACAGAAGGTTATCTTTCGGCAGCTGGTTGACTACTTGAGCTAGCTATCGGATGCCGTTGGCCAAGCCCGGGCGTAGAGAAACGAAAGGTTCTGGGGGACACCAGGGAGTTATTACGGCAGCGTGGGACTGACCGGGGCTCGAGTAATGGGCATAAAGACTGAAAAGCCCTGGCCGTTAGACCAACTTTCTTGCATTTCGTATCTATTTGTGGTACAATTTTTTATTGTAAAACCAGGTACCTTAAGAGTTGAAGACGCCGCGGCTCCCCAGGGGCTTTTAAGCTGCTCGTATGCTCCTTTTGGCTTCTTTTATCCTCACCTGAGAGTTTTCCCTCGAAATTTGGGGAGAAATTTTTTTGAAAGGCTTGTTTAACTCCAAGGGAGGAGGCAAAAATGGCGATTGAGAAGGAAAAGCTTCTCTGGATGTACGAGAGGATGTGCACCATCCGCGCCTTTGAAGAAAAGGTGGGGGAGCTATTTGCTGCTGGCAAAATACCGGGCTTCGTCCACCTCTATATTGGCGAGGAAGCAGTGGCTGTGGGTGTGTGCGCAAACCTCCGCGATGATGACTACATCACCAGCACCCACCGCGGGCACGGCCATCTTATTGCTAAGGGCGGCGACCTCAAACTGATGATGGCCGAGCTTTACGGGAAGAAGACTGGCTACTGCAAAGGCAAGGGCGGTTCCATGCACATCGCTGACCTGGACCTGGGAATCCTGGGGGCCAACGGGATCGTAGGTGGAGGCCTCCCCATTGCCGCTGGCGCTGCTCTAGCTGCTAAATACCAGGGAACCGACCGGGTCGTAGCTTGCTTTTTCGGAGATGGGGCCGCTAACCAAGGCACCTTCCACGAGGCCCTTAACATGGCTTCCATCTGGTCCCTCCCTGTCATCTTCGTGTGCGAAAACAACCTCTATGCCATTTCCCTCCACCAGCACAAACACACCCACGTTACCGATATTGCCGAAAGGGCCAAGGCCTACGATATCCCTGGTGTGGTGGTGGACGGAAACGATGTTATTGCTGTCTACGAAGCGGCTGAAGCCGCCGTTAAGAGGGCCAGAGCTGGTGAAGGGCCTACTCTCATTGAATGTAAGACCTACCGCTACCGCGGCCACTTTGAGGGCGATCCCATGGTCTACAGGCCTAAGGAGGAAGTCGAAGAGTGGATGAAGAAAGACCCCATTGTCCGCTTTGAGGCCAAGCTACTGGGGATGGGAATCCTCACCCCTGAGGATATAACCAGGATCCAGGACGAAATCAAGGCCAGGGTTGAAGAGGCCGTACGCTTCGCTGAAGAAAGCCCTTACCCAGAGCCAGCGGAACTCCTCCAGGATGTTTATACAGAGTGAAAGGAGGCAGAGATGAGGAAGCTTACCTTTGCTCAAGCTCTGAACGAAGCCCTCAGGCAGGAGATGAGGCGTGATCCCACCATCTACGTTGCTGGGGAAGATGTAGGAAAATACGGGGGGATTTTCGGAGTTACAGCTGGCCTCTTGGAGGAGTTCGGGGAGGAGAGGGTAAGGGATACTCCCATCACCGAAAGCGCCATTATAGGCTCGGCAGTGGGAGCTGCGGCGGCAGGCTTGCGCCCGGTGGTGGAGATAATGTTCATTGACTTCATAGGGGTAGCACTGGACCAGCTCTTCAACCAGGCAGCTAAGATGAAGTACATGTTTGGAGGGAAAGCCAGGCTCCCCATAGTGGTCCGGACCACCTGCGGTGCAGGGATGTGTGCTGCTGCCCAGCACTCCCAGAGTCTGGAGGCTTGGTTCATGCACATCCCTGGCCTCAAAGTTGTGGCCCCGTCCACCCCTTACGATGCCAAGGGTCTCCTCATTTCCTCCATAAGGGACGATAACCCTGTCTTGTTCATTGAGCACAAGATGCTTTACGGTCTTGAGGGCGATGTCCCTGAAGAGCCCTACACTATCCCCATAGGCGCGGCCGACGTCAAGCGGGAGGGGAAGGATGTGACGGTGGTAGCCACCATGGCCATGGTCCACAAAGCTCTTGAGGCAGCTGATGAATTGGCAAAGGAAGGGATAGAAGTAGAAGTGGTGGACCCCCGTACTCTTTCTCCCCTTGACAAGGAAACCATAATTAACTCTGTCAAAAAGACCCACCACCTGGTGGTCGTCCATGAAGCCGTAAAGCAGGCGGGGCCCGGGGCTGAAATCGCTGCAATGGTGGCTGAAGAGGCCTTCGACTACCTCGATGCCCCTATCAAAAGGGTGGCAGCTCCCTTCACGCCCGTCCCCTTCAGTCCTGTTCTGGAAAGCGCCTACATCCCCACCAAGGAGAACATAATCTCAGCCGTCAAGGAAGTCCTGGGTAAGTAAAAGGCTTAAGATGGGGAAGGGTTTTGAGCCCTTCCCCTTAATTTTTGAGGAGGAATAAACCATGCCTGTGGAAAAGGAAAAGCTTGTAGAACTATACCGCACTATGCTTAAGATTCGCCTCTTTGAGGAAAGGGTGGCTGAAATCTACTGGGAGGGCAAATCCCCTGTTTTCAACATCGCAGCCGACCCTATTCCTGGTGAGATGCACCTTTACATCGGTGAGGAGGCAGTAGCCACGGGGGTCTGCGCCCACCTCAGGCCCGATGATATGGTAGCTGGAACCCACCGCTCCCACGGCCATTACATAGCCAAGGGCGGAGACCTTAAGAAGCTCATGGCCGAGCTTTTCGGGAAGAAGACCGGGCTCTGTCAGGGCAAGGGAGGCCACATGCACCTCTTTGATGCTAACCTACATTTCGGGTGCGGTGGGATCATTGGCGCTGGAATACCCCACGCTGTTGGGGCTGCTCTGGCCTTCAAGATGCAGGGCAGGGATAATGTAGCCGTTAGCTTTTTCGGCGATGGGGCTGCCAATATAGGCGCCTTCCACGAGGGCCTGAACCTGGCTGCCATCTGGAAGCTCCCAGTGGTTTTCGTGGTGGAAGACAACCTCTACGCCATTTCCGTCCCCAAGAGCAAGTCCACTGCAGTGAAGTCTAACGTCGAACGTGCTGCCGGTTACGGAATCCCGGGAGTCCTTGTGGACGGCATGGATGTAATGGCTGTCTACGAGGCAGCCGGTGAAGCCATCGCCCGGGCCAGGAGGGGAGAAGGGCCATCCCTCATTGAGTGCCTCTGCTACCGCTATCGGGGTCACTTTGAGGGCGACCCACAGCTCTACAAGCCTGAGGGCGAGGAGGAGGAATGGCGCAAGAAAGATCCGATCCCCAACTTCAGGGCCAAACTAATTAAAGAAGGAATCCTCACTGAGGAAGAAGCCGACCGAATTTACCAGGAAGTGGCTGCCCTCGTGGCAGAGGCTGAGAAATTCGCCCGTGAGAGTCCTTGGCCTGAGCCAGAGGAGGCCCTTAAGCACGTTTTCCTTTGATAAGGAGGGATAAAAATGGCCGAGCGAATTATCTCAATGTATGAAGCCATAGCTGAGGCCATCGCCCAGGAGATGGAAAGGGACCCGCGTGTCTTCGTGATGGGAGAAGACGTTGGGTTCTATGGAGGAATCTTCGGCGCCACTACCGGCCTGTGGAAGAAATTTGGCGATGAGAGGGTCAGAGACACCCCTATCTCAGAGATGGGCTTCGTGGGGGCAGCAGTAGGAGCCGCCCTGGAAGGTATGCGCCCCATTGTGGAGGTCATGTTCGTTGACTTTACGGGAGCATGCTTCGACCAGATCCTCAACCACATGTCTAAAATCCAGTACATGTCCGGAGGACAACTCAAGGTCCCAGTGGTGCTCATGACCGCCATAGGCGGAGGGTATAACGATGCTGCTCAGCACTCCCAGTGTCTCTACGGACTCTTTGCTCATCTTCCCGGCCTCAAAATTGTAATCCCGTCCACCCCTTACGACGCTAAGGGCCTGATGATCCAGGCCATAAGGGACGACAACCCGGTGATGTATTTCTTCCACAAAGGCCTGATGGGGCTCCCCTGGATGACCATCATAGAAGCAACGTGGGCGCCTGTTCCCGAAGAGCCCTACATTATCCCCTTCGGTGTGGCGGACATCAAGCGGGAAGGGAAGGATGTGACCATTGTAGCTGTGGCCATGATGGTCCACAGGGCCTTGGAGGCCGCCAAGGAGCTGGAGAAAGAAGGTATAAGTGTAGAGGTGATAGACTTGCGCACCCTTGTGCCCTTGGACAAGGAAGCTATCATAAACTCGGTCAAGAAGACCCATCGGCTCCTGGTGGTGGACGAGGACTACTTGAGCTACGGCATGAGCGGGGAAATAGTGGCTATCGTGGCTGAGAATGCATTGGAATACCTGGATGCTCCCCCCAAGCGCGTGGCTGTCCCTGATGTTCCGATCCCTTACTCCAACACCCTGGAGGACTTTGTAATCCCATCGGCTGAGCGCATCGCGCAAGCGGTGAGGGAGCTGGTTAGCTAAAAAATAGATAGGGGGCCTCCTTCACCCTGAGTGGGTGCGAGTGAGGCCCTTCTTAATTACCTTTGATGAGGGAAAATATGGCTGCCCAGAAAGTCGTCCGTGTGAACACCTTTACAGGAGGCCTCATTGGCCCAAGCATCCCTATGCTGGGCCCCGTGGAGGATGGTGGAACGATAATAGCCGAAACGGCCCCTGGCTGCTGGGGCCCCATGATCACCCCTTCCTTTAGGGGCGGACACGAAGTGACCACCCCGGTTGCGGTGGAAGGAGCGGAGCCAGGAGACGCCATCCTCATCCGGATAAAGAAGATAAAAATAACCTCCCTGGCTACTTCTTCCGGAGTGATGACTATAGTGGAGGGGCGGTATAAGGGCGACCCCTTCGTAGCCAGGTATTGTCCTAACTGCGGCGCGGAAAACCCTTCCACACGTCTTGAGGGTATAGGGCAGGAAGCCGTGAGGTGTGCCAACTGCGGGGCCGAGGTAAGTCCCTTCCGGGTGGCTCACGGATATACCATTGTTCTCGACCAGGAAAAGGGGGTAGCCCTCACAGTAAGCCCTGAGATAGCGGAATCTTTGGCGAGAGAGGCGGCAAAGGCGATGGCCTTGCCCCAGAACTCCGCCCAGCATCCCATCTTGGCCTTTTATCCCGCCCACATGCCGGGGGTAGCGACCCGGATACGCCCCTTCATCGGCAACATAGGCACTGTCCCAAAGGTAGACATGCCCGACTCCCACAATGCAGGGGACTTCGGCCAGTTCCTGGTAGGGGCTCCGCATCAGTACAGCCTTACCAAAGAGCAATTAGACGATGCCCGGACCGATGGCCACATGGATATAGACTCTGTTCGGGAAGGAGCCATCCTGATTTGCCCAGTGAAGGTCCCCGGAGGCGGAATCTATCTGGGCGATGTCCACGCTATGCAAGGAGATGGAGAGCTTGCCGGCCACACCACCGATGTCTCAGCCGAAGTAACCTTAGAAGTGAAAGTAATAAAGGGTCTCAACATTGAGGGCCCAATACTGCTTCCGCCAGTTGAGGACCTTCCCCCTCTGGCGCGGCCCCTCAGCAGAGCGGAGAAGGAGAGGGTGAAAGAGCTGGCCGAAAAGTTTGGTCAAAAAGAGATAGAGGAAGCCTGGCCCGTCCAGATGGTTGGCTCCGGACCGAACCTCAATGAAGCTACCGAAAACGCCATTGCCCGGCTGGCCAAACTCTTCAACATGTCCAAAGAGGAGGTGATGAATCGCGTTACCATTTCAGGGGCCGTGGAAATTGGCAGGCTCCCGGGCGTGGTGACTGTAACAATGCTTGTCCCAGAGAGTAAGCTCTCCGCTGTTGGCTTGGCGGAGGTGGTAAAAAGTCAATACGCACTTTGAAACAGCTTGAAAATCCGGAGGGAGAAGGACCTGTTCTTTTCCTAAAAGCCCCGAGGTACTTTACTGGAAAAACAAATCTGGGGGCAAACAGTTATTTTTTGCTCTTAACTAAAAGTGGTGCTTTCAGTTGGAGCAACTTTGGAACTACTGAGGTGCAAGAAATCTGGGGGTAGGCCCTCAGAGGGAGTGAGTTGCTACCTCCAGCGAATTGCTCATGAGTGGATTTCTTTCACGGCAAATCCAAAGCCAATGGGAATGGGTAAAGCAGGGATTAATGGGGATAGACTACGGGCTCGCGCTTCCTGGCAAACCCTTTAATCCCCGGTTCAATACACACTTTTGAGGAGGACTCTTGAGCGAAACAACTGTAGGCATTATAGCTAATCCGGCTTCGGGAAAAGACATAAGGAGGCTTGTAGCGCACGGCTCCGTCTTTGACAACCAGGAAAAAGTGAATATCGTCAGGAGGGTTCTTCTGGGCCTGGAAGCGGCCGGGGTGGAAAAAGTCCTTTACATGCCCGATTACTTCGGGATTGTGCCCAAGGCCCTCAGCGCTGTGAAACTATCCATGGAAGTCTACCCCTTGGATATGCCTGTTTATGCCGATCAAAGGGACTCCACTTTGGCTGCTTCCCTCATGGCTGAAGCAAAGGTGAAGTGCATCATAACCCTTGGAGGCGATGGCACCAACAGGGCTGTGGCCAAAACCTGCGGAGATATCCCCCTCGTCCCCATTTCCACCGGGACCAATAACGTTTTTCCCTTCATGGTGGAAGGGACTATAGCGGGGCTGGCAGCAGGGGTTGTGGCTGTAAATGCCGTTGATTTAGAAAAAGTGGTCCGGCCATCTAAAAGGCTGGAAGTGGAAGGAGAAGACGGAAAACTTGTGGACATAGCCCTTGTGGATGTTGTTGTTTACGACGATGTTTTCATTGCCTCCAGAGCCATCTGGGATATGTCCAAAGTGCGAGAGATAATCTTGGCGCGAGTCTCTCCCAGTAACATTGGCCTTTCCTCCGTGGGAGGCTGCCTCTACCCCAATGCTTTAGACGAGGGCCATGGTGTTTACATAAAGATAGGACTTGGCCGAAAGGTCCTTGCCCCTATAGCCCCAGGTTTGATAGAGGAAGTTCAGGTGGAAAGTTGCTCCTTGATCAGCCTGGGGGAAGCCGTGGAAATCCGCTGGAAGCCCTCCGTCCTGGCTCTGGATGGGGAAAGAGAGGTGGAAGTGGGGCGCAGCGCCAGCCTGCGGGTTCGCCTCACAGGGAACGGGCCTAAGGTGGTGGATATACCGCGGGCTCTGGAGGAAGCTGCCAGGAATGGTTTCTTCTCTGGAGGAAGGTCATGGCCCTAAAAAAGTTCATCGTGGAAATAGGTCAGGGAATTGATCAGCACGGACAGGATCCCACCAGAGCGGCCCGCAAGGCCGTTGCCGATGCTATCTCCAGAAGCTGCCTCTGCGGCCTCGTGGAAGTAATTGGCCTCAAGGACTTGAACCAGATTGAGGTAGAGGTCCTTATAGCTTGCCCTTACCCTGATAGGGTAAGACCGGAAGAAGTTCTGGAAGTTATACCCTTTGGCCGGAAAAGGATTGAAGTCAGGGAAGGGGGGATGATAGCCAGAGGGATATACCAGCCCGAACTCGGGGACAGATCCGACGAAATCCTGGTAGCTAATGCAGCTGTAACCGTCTGGGTAAATGCGTAACTGCAAGGAGGGATGAAATGGCGGTAAAGGTTATAATGCCTAAGCTTGGTATGGCCATGACCGAAGGCACTGTGGTCAAGTGGCTCAAGCCCGATGGTGCCAGGGTAGAAAAGGGGGAACGCATTGCTGTAGTGATGAGCAAGAAAATAACCTATGAAATAGAAGCCCCCGCCTCAGGGATATTGCGCCACGCCGCAGCCGAGAAAGAAGTGAAGGCTGTAGGAGAAGCCATAGCTTATATAGCCGAGCCTGGCGAAGTGATTCCAGAACTGGAAAAGGTTCCGGCAGCCCCTCCTGTAACTGAAGCCCCTGCTCCACCGCCAAAGGAAATCCTGGCCACTCCGGCCGCCAAAAGGCTGGCCAAAGAGCACGGCATTGACCTATCTCAGGTCACCGGCACCGGACCTGGAGGCCGGATTACGGAAAAGGATGTGCTGACCTTCATAGAAGCCCGCAAAGCGCCACCACCTCCTACTCGTCCGCCTGCCAAGGTCATCCCCTTCATCGGCATGCGCCAGGCCATCGCCGAAAGGATGACCCAAAGCCTCCAGACCATGGCTCAGGTCACCATAACGACTGAAATTGATGCCACGGAACTTGTCCGGATGAGGGAACAACTCAAGGGAGAGTTTGAGCTTACTTATACCGATATGGTAGTCAAAGCGGCGGCCATGGCTCTCAAGAAGCATCCACTCCTCAATTCCACCTTGATAGGAGAAGAAATCCACCTGTTGGAAGAAATCCACATAGGAGTAGCAGTAGCTCTTGAAGCCGGGCTCATAGTCCCTGTAGTGAAAGATGCCGATAAGAAATCCCTTAAAGAGATAGCCGCTGAAACCCGCAGGCTTGCCGAAGGAGCCAGAGCCGGCACCTTAACGGTGGATGAGGTGACCGGAAGCACCTTCACCGTTACCAACCTCGGTATGTATGGGGTTGACGTCTTCACCCCCATTATCAATCCACCTGAGGTGGCCATCCTCGGAGTGGGAAGGATTGTGGAGAAACCTGTTTACCACCAGGGTCAGATAGTACCCAGAGCCATGATGCACCTCAGTCTAACCTTCGATCACCGAATTGTGGATGGTGCACCGGCGGCGGAATTCCTGCGAGAGGTTAAGGAGCTTTTGGAGAACCCTTATCGGCTATTGCTTTGATAAGGAGGAGAGAGGTGGCGAGCTTTACTCAGGAACTCTGGGCGAGCATTGAGCCCATTTATCGGGCCATTCTCTCTCACCCCTTTCTCAAAGGTCTTGCCGATGGCTCTCTCCCGGAGGAGAGGTTCCGTTTCTACGTCGTCCAGGATGCCCTCTATCTGAGGGATTTCGCCAAAGCTCTGGCCGCGGCTGCCTCTCGTTCCCCCAGAGATGAATGGACTGAGTTCCTTTCCCGCCATGCGCGAGAAACCCTGGTAGCTGAGCGTGCCCTGCACGATAGTTTCTTCAAAGACTGGGGACTTACTCCCGAGCAGGTCTACTCAACCCCTATGGCTCCTACCAACCTCGCTTACACTTCCTACCTCCTCCGAGTGGCTTACCTGGGCTCCTTTGAGGAGGCGGTGGCCTCCCTCCTCCCGTGCGATTGGATCTACGTTATGGTGGGGAGAGAACTGGAGAAGATGGGTTCTCCTAATCCCCTTTACAGGCGCTGGATTGATACCTATGCTTCTGAAGAGTTCTGGACAGTGGTAAAAGAGCTGCTGGAGATTGTGGAAACGGTTTCGCAATGGGCAAGCCCTGCGCTGAAAGAGGTTATGAGGGCCCATTTCATAACCACCAGCCGCTATGAGTGGATGTTCTGGGACATGGCCTGGCGTATGGAGGGCTGGCCCGTTTAGCTACTTGATTTTGAAGAAGCCGCAGCGCTAATTGATGAACTGGCTCCAGGATTGCTCTGCAGGCAGGGTAGCCCTGGCTAAGGGCTTCACTTGTCAATGGGGTTGTTGTTGTTCTACCTCGGAACATCTCCTATGCCCCTTCGCCCACGGAGCCTTGCTGAGCACCCCAGATCCAACTCGCCGAGAAGCTTTGCTTCTCCAGGCCTTTTGTGTTAAACTATAAATGCTATTACGGCTAATAGGGGGAGATTTGCTTCGCTTTAATGTCAACGGCCTTGTTTTCTACAGTCTCCCTTCTTTCTGCGAAATCACTTGCGCCTTCTTCACTCGCTTGGGAGGGGTGAGCAAGCCTCCCTTTGATTCCCTGAACGTGGGCCACACCGTTGGAGATGATCCCGGTGCAGTGGAAGAAAACCACCGTCGTATCTTTGAAGCTCTCGGCATATTCGGAAGCCAGATCGTCACCGCTCGCCAGGTTCATGGTCTTGAGGTGGCTGTAGTGGACGAAGGACATCAGGGGAAAGTTATTCCCAACACCGATGGGTTGCTCACTTCCACGCCTGGCACTTTTCTTATGCTCCGCTTCGCTGATTGCGTCCCGGTGGTCCTTTACGATCCGGGAAAGGGAGCAGTGGGATTGCTTCACGCAGGATGGAAGGGGAGCATAATGGGGATAGCTTTCAAAGCTGTCAAGCTGATGCAGGAAGCCTTCGGGTCGCGGCCAGAGGAAATACTGGCCGGGATAGGCCCTTCCATAGGCCCCTGCTGCTACGAAATCGGGGATGATGTGGCTGAGCTTGCCCAAGATTTCTGGCCGGAGCCGCCTATTACGCGCACTCCTCAAGGCAGAATGTATCTGGACCTTTGGGAGCTTAACAGGCGCTGGCTCTTGAAAGCGGGGGTTGTGAGGGTTGAACTGTCTGGCATCTGCACCTCTTGCCGGAAGGAAGAGTTTTTCTCCCATCGGGCTTCTGGAGGATTGACAGGTCGTTTTGCTGTGGTAGTAGGTCTAAATGGAAGAGCTTGAGGTCAGGATAAGGCACGTAAATGAGAGGATCGCGGAAGCTGCTCTAAGAAGAGGCAGAAACCCTGAAGATATAATCCTGGTGGCAGTGACTAAAACCGTAGAGCCGGAGCGCATTATGGCCGCCGCCGAACTGGGAATTGAACACTTCGGCGAGAACAGGGTTCAAGAAGCCCTTGAGAAAATTCCCAGGATAAATTTTCTGCTGAAGAGACCCATAACCTGGCACATGGTAGGCCATCTCCAGACTAACAAAGTGCCCAAGGCTGTAAGGCTTTTTGATTTCATCCACTCCGTTGACAGCGTAAGGTTAGCAATGGAGTTGAGCAAAAGGGCCTCTTCCCAAGGCAGGATCATCCCCATCCTCTTGGAAGTTAATATTTCCGGGGAAACCACCAAATTCGGTTTTCCTCCAGAGGAAGTAGAGAAGGCCGTCCCGGAAATCTTGGCTCTCCCTGGTCTTTCCCTCCAAGGTCTCATGACCATAGCACCCATTGTACAAGATCCTGAGGAGGCGCGGCCTTTCTTCAGGAGATTGCGGGAGCTGAGGGATCGCCTGGCTGAGAAGTTTCCCCAGGCTTCTTGGCAGCATCTCTCCATGGGCATGACAGATGACTTTGAGGTGGCGGTGGAAGAAGGAGCCACTATGGTCAGGATAGGAAGGGCCATTTTCGGTGAGAGGAGGTAAACCTTTGTCGCCCAGATGGATTCTTTACAATACAGTTGACCTTTTCTTCAACCTCCTAAGCCTCGCCATCATGGCCAGGGTTTTTCTCTCTTGGTTCGGGATGGGTTATTATAACCCAGTTTCCCGCTTCCTCTTCCGCATAACCGAGCCGATCTTGGCGCCCTTCCGCAGAGTGATCCCCCCTATCGGGATGGTGGACATAACTCCAGCAGTGGCGATAGTGGCCTTGCAGATAGTCAAGGGAGTTGTCCTGGAGATAATCAGGAGGATGTGGTGAGGAAGATAAAGTTCCGCATAACGAAAGCTGAAAAGGGAGCCGCCTTTGTAGTTACTGTGGTTCCTCGGGCCAAGCAGACTGAAATAGTGGGCCGCCATGGTGATGCCTTGAAGGTAAAAGTGACAGCGCTGCCGGATGAAGAACGGGCCAATGAGGAACTTCTGTCCTTCCTGGCCGAGAAGCTGGGGGTAAAAAAGGAGCAGCTGGAAATAGTGGCCGGTGCCTCTTCCTCTAACAAGATTATCTCGGTTACAGGGATGGAGCCGGCCGAAGTAGAGAAGAGGCTGCTCTCTTAAAATCTTTGCAAGGAGGCAAGCTATGGAAATCAGGAAGGTCGGCGTCGTAGGTTGCGGTGTCATGGGCTCGGGCATAACCGAGGTGTGCGCTCGAGCCGGCTACGATGTGGTAGTCCGAGAGGTCAACGATGAGCTCCTCCAGAAAGGACTGGCCCGAGTTAAAGAATCCATGAGCAAGGCTGTATCCAGGGGCAAGCTCACCCAAGGAGAAATGGATGCGGCTTGGGCCAGGATAAAAGGCACTACCTCCATGGAAGACTTTGCCGATTGTGATTTGGTAATTGAAGCGGTGGTGGAAAACCTTGACCTCAAAAAGCAGGTTTTCGCTGAACTGGACCGCATCACCCCGCCCCACGCCATTTTAGCCTCCAATACGTCTTCCCTCTGTATAACAGCCATGGCTGCTGTCACAAAGCGCCCGGATAAGGTCCTGGGCCTCCATTTCTTCAACCCCGTCCCAATTATGCCCTTACTGGAAATCGTTAGAACCATCTTAACCTCAGAGGAAACTTTAGAGATAGCCCGCAAGTTCGGAGAATCCCTTGGGAAGACCATAGTAGTGGCCAAGGATTCACCTGGTTTCATCGTTAACACTCTCCTAATCCCCTTTCTCTTGGATGCTGTCCGGATGCTGGAATCTGGTTACGCCACTAAAGAGGACATTGACACGGCCATAAGGCTCGGTCTCAATCATCCCATGGGCCCCCTCGCACTACTGGACTTGGTGGGACTTGATACCACTCTCTACATCGCCGACGCTATGTATGAAGAGCTAAAGGACCCCAGGTTCATAGCTCCGCCTCTCCTCAGGAGGATGGTCATAGCTGGCAAACTCGGACGCAAAAGCGGCGAAGGCTTCTACAAGTATTCTTAAAGCGCGGGGGTGGTTCTCATGGACCTCAATCTCACCGAAGAGCACAAACTTATCCAGAAAACGGCCAGGGAATTTGCCTGCAAAGAGCTGGAGCCCATTGCTTCAAAGCTGGATGAACTGGGCAAGCCTCCGGTAGAGCAGTTCCGGAAGCTTGGGGAGCTTGGCTTCTTGGGCCTGATGGTTCCGCCGGAATATGGGGGTTCTAAAGCCGATACCGTCAGCTATGTCCTGGTAGTGGAGGAACTGTCAAGGGTCTGTGCCTCCACCGGAATAATGGTGGCCATCCAAAATTCGTTGGTGTGCCAGCCTATAGCCCTTTTTGGGACAGAGGAGCAGAAAAGGCGTTACCTTCCGGACCTGGCCTCGGGCAAGGCTATCGGAGCTTTTGCTCTGACCGAGCCCGAGGCCGGCAGCGATGCCGCCTCTATCCGGACAAGGGCCGTAAGGGATGGCGATTACTACATTATTTCTGGCCTTAAACATTTCATAACCAACGGTCCTATAGCCGATGTGGTAATCGTTTTCGCCACGGTTGATCCTTCCCTACGCCACAAGGGGATTACGGCTTTCATTATAGATAAAGGCACTCCCGGCTTCAAAGTGGGCCGTGAGGAGAACAAGATGGGGATAAGGGCTACCAATACATCGGAGCTGGTCTTTGAAGAATGCCGTGTCCCCGCTTCCAACCGGTTGGGACAGGAGGGTGAAGGGTTCAAAATAGCCCTAATGATGCTAGATTCGGGTAGGATAGGGGTGGCCGCGCAGGCAGTGGGCATAGCTCGTAGGGCCTATGAAGAAGCCCTGAAATACGCTAAAACCAGGCAACAGTTCGGCCAACCCATCGCCCAGTTCCAAGCCATCCAGTGGATGCTGGTGGACATGGCCACCCGGATAGAGGCGGCGAGGCTTCTAACTATAAAAGCCGCCCTTAAGAAAGATGCCGGAGAACGCTACACTAAAGAGGCCGCCATGGCCAAACTCTTCGCTTCCGAGACTGCGGTATGGGTTACCAACAAAGCAGTCCAAATCCACGGTGGTTACGGCTACATGAAGGAATATGTGGTGGAACGCTTATACCGGGATGCTAAAATAACCGAAATCTACGAAGGGACAAACGAAATCCAACGCTTGGTCATCGCCAACCAGATTTTGCAGGAAATCCCTTAACGGACCAGAAAACTTCCCGGAAAAAACCATACAGGGGTGGGAATATAGGCCAGGCTTTCGGCCTCTCATCGGGGCGGGCAGACTTGAAACGGTGGAGTGGTAAGATCGAGGGTAGGGGGTAGAGCCCCTTTGATAATCTTGAGAGCGTCTCCTAAAAAGTGAAGGGGGCAAAGGCCAAACCCCTGCCGCAGCCTACGAGTGGGACTCAGAGCCGAGGCAGGTCCAAGGCCCACGGGGGTGGGCAAAATCAGGGGTGCAGGGGCTTGTCCCCTGCCAGAGGTTTTGGGGGATGTGCCCCCGGAAAACAAAATCGGGGGCAAAGGCCAAACCTGTGCTGCAGCCCACGAGTGGGACTCAGAGCTGAGGCAGACCCGAAGCCCACGGGGTGGGTAAAATCAGGGGGTGCAGGGGCTTGCCCTTTGTGTGGGGTTCTGAGGGCGTCTTTAAGAGAAATCCAGAAGGGAGCAAGTTGCTATCGTCTGCAGCCCGCTCACGAGTGAACCCTTAAGCCAGTGCGAACCCGAGGTCCAGGGTGGGGAGCAAAATCGGGGGCAAATAGCCTATCCTCCACAACAAAAACGAAATCCATAAAGCGGGCAAGACCGAGGTGAATGGTCTGTTCTTTCCCGAAGGCCTGAGGATGTAGCCCAAAATTTTTACCCGGGAGCAAAAACAAAATGCTTTCGGTTGTCACAAGCTGCGCCATCATAGGCTTGGACGGAGCCATAGTCCAGGTAGAAGTGGATGTATCGGCCGGCTCTCCAGGCTTCATAATCGTCGGCTTGCCTGACACTGCTGTCCAGGAATCCAGAGAAAGAGTCCGCTCCGCTCTCAGGAACGCTGGCTTCCATTTTCCCGGTGGAAGGATAACTGTAAACCTTGCCCCGGCCGACCTCCACAAAGAGGGCTCAGCTTACGACCTTCCCATTGCCCTCGGAATCCTCTGCGCCTCCGGACAAGTCTCAGCCGAACTCTCGGGAATGGCCTTCGTGGGAGAGCTTTCTCTGGAAGGGGCGGTCCGTCATGTGCGGGGAATCCTCCCTATGGCTGGCTTCCTCAAAGACAAAGGCTTCAAAACCTTCTTCGTCCCCTCGGTGGATGCCCCGGAGGCTGCCCTTGTCCCCGGCCTTTCAATAATCCCCGTCCCCGATCTTGTGAGCTTGGTCAGGCATCTGAACGGTAGAGAAACTCTCAAGCCCTACCAACCGGATCCATCTTTGATGGATGAAAGGGAGCCGCATTACGAAGTGGATATGGCCGATATAAAGGGGCAGGAGCACGTCAAAAGGGCCTTGGAGATAGCAGCCGCTGGCTCCCACAACATCCTGATGGTGGGCCCTCCAGGGGCAGGGAAAACCCTCTTGGCAAGAGCTTTACCCTCTATCCTCCCAACCCTCACGATGGAAGAAGCTCTAGAAATAACCCGGATTTACAGCGTGGCCAACATGCTCCCTCCGGGTACCCCGCTGATCCGCCAGAGGCCTTTCCGAGCTCCTCACCACACTATAAGCCATGCAGGCTTGGTGGGGGGTG
Source organism: Anaerolineae bacterium (assembly GCA_042408195.1). Lineage (GTDB taxonomy): Bacteria > Chloroflexota > Anaerolineae > SpSt-600 > SpSt-600 > SpSt-600. The sequence goes on along the minus strand of JBHOQL010000118.1, from coordinate 52,488 downwards.
GAAGGCTGCCGCGGCCGGGGGAAGTGAGCTTAGCCCACCGCGGAGTGCTCTTTTTAGACGAACTCCCGGAGTTCGGCCAGAGAACATTGGAAGTCCTCCGTCAGCCCCTTGAAGACCACGTAGTGACGATAAGCAGGGCCCAGGGATCCCTGACTTTCCCGGCTAATTTCATGCTGGTAGCAGCCATGAATCCATGCCCCTGCGGTTACTACGGTGACCCAGCCCATAACTGCACCTGTTCCCCTTCAACTGTAAGCCGCTACCAAAAACGCATCTCAGGTCCGCTTTTAGATCGAATTGATATCTATGTGGAAGTGCCGAGAGTCGATTACGACAAGCTGATCTCCGACCAACTTGCCGAGCCTTCGGCCAGGATAAGGGAAAGGGTGGAAAGGGCCAGAGCTATCCAGCGCAGGCGCTTTGAAGGGACAAGACTCCAGTGCAACGCTGATATGGGGCCAGCAGAGATCAGAGAGTTCTGTCAGGTGAGTGAGAATGCGAAAAGCCTGCTGCGAGCGGCTATGACGCAGCTCGGCATGACAGCCAGAGGCTATCACCGGGTCCTAAAGCTCGCCCGCACTATAGCGGACCTGGAGGGCTCCCACGAAATCATGCCCCACCACATCGCCGAAGCCCTCCAATACAGACCGCGGAGAGTAGCCTGACTCAGGCTAAAACCGGTTAGCGCTGGTCCTGGAGGCTTTGCCCGTAAATTAGGCCGGTATTAGGGCAAAGATCAGACATCCAGGCCGCTTTGGAAAACGAGCGAGGTTGGTCAGCGGAACCACGTGCGCAAGTCTATCCGTAGCCTAAATCACCTCTATTACGCTTTCTCCCTCCACAGCTTCACCAACAATCCAGCAACCCTCTCCTTTTCCCTTGAGGTTCTCCACAAGCTCTGAGGCTCGTTCCGCTGGCACAGCTATGAGCAGGCCTCCTGAGGTTTGAGGGTCGAAGAGGAGAAGCTGCTCTTCTTCCCCCAAATCCGAAAGGAAACGAACCTTGGGGTGGAAAAAGCGCTCATTGGAATGAGCGCCACCGGGGAATAGCCATTGCTCTGCATAAACTCTGGCCCCAGAGATGAAAGGGATGCGCTCATAGTAAAAGCGCAGTTTTACCCCACTCATGATGGCTATATCCAGAGCATGGCCTATTAAACCGAAGCCCGTTATATCAGTAGCAGCTGAGACACCCACCTCCTGCATCGCCTTTGCGCCGTTGCGGTTCAGGCGGATCATTACTTCTACCGCTGCTTTGACGTGATCCTCTTCAGCCATCCCCGCCTTTAAGGCAGTGGTTATAACCCCTGTCCCCAGAGGTTTGGTGAGGATGAGGACATCGCCCGGTTTGGCACCGGCTTTGGTTATCACCCTCTGAGGATGGACAATTCCCACAACCGCAAGCCCATATTTAGGCTCTTTATCATCCATGGTGTGACCACCCACCAATATGCCTCCTGCTTCCAATACTTTGTCGGCTCCACCCCTCAAGATAGCGCCGGCTATCTCTGGGGGCATATCGGGGGGAAAGCAAGTGATGTTTAGGGCCATGAGAACTTCACCACCCATAGCGTAGACATCGCTCATGGAGTTAGCGGCCGCTATTGCCCCGTAAGTGTAAGCATCATCCACCACAGGGGCAAAGAAATCGACGGTAAAGATGAGAGCTACTTCATCGTTGAGCTTGTAAACGGCGGCATCATCGCCTTCGCCAAGGCCTACCAGTAGGTTGGCGTGAGCCTCTCTGGGAAACCGGTCAATTATGTAGCGCAGGACCTGCGCCAGGGCCTCAGGGCCCGTCTTTCCGGCTCAACCTGCGCAGGTGGCCAGAGTCGTGAGGCGAGAAAAATCCCTCGGACTCATTGCACCCCCCTTTAACGGGAAGGGGCAATGGATAAGCCCCTTCCCGCTGGCGTTATTTTTCGATCTTTACCACAAACCATCCCTCTTTTTCCTCAACCCTGACCTTGTATCCGGCCTTTTGGGCTATCCGGGAGACGTTATCCCTGGAAGTGCCGGTATCCACCAGCACTTCAATAGGTAATTCCCCCTCTTCTATGGCCCTGCGAGCCAGAAGGGCCGGCTGAGGGCAAGATAGTCCTCTGGCATCCACCACCTTAGCCATGGTCCACCTCCTATTTTTCTCTCATGGTCCAACCGATGGCAGCCACAATTATCAAGCCAACGATCACGGCAATCTGCCCCCAGATATTTGGGCCACCAACTACCAGCTTCCCATCCACAATCCTATCTGGGATGCCGACCAAATTGAAATTGTGGGCGAAAGCAGCCCCTATCAGCATTCCGAAGACGAACAAGGCTGCATCGCCATCGCCTTCCCCAGCCATGAAGAACTGCCTTCCAGGACAGCCGCCGGCCAGGGCGAAGCTCATACCTGCTAATACCATGCCCAGGAAGTTCCATAGGTGGTTGGAATGAGCGATCGGCTGGGCGGCAAATCCGAGCCGGAACTTGCCGATGGCCAGGTTAACCAGGAAAGCAGCCACAATGAAGCCCAGGACACCGCTGAAGAGGTGGAAATCCCGCATTATAATAATGTCCCTTATGGCTCCCATAGTACAAAAGCGAGTTCTCTGCGCCAGGAAGCCAGCCACAATCCCCACGGCCAGTGAGATGAGGATGGGAGCATGGAGAGAACCCGGACCAGATTCACTGAAGAAAATAGGAGCCTTTTCTCCGAAGCTGACGCGGAAGACTAGCAAGAGAAGCAACATCAGAGCAAAAACTGGTATCACTAGGCCAGCCGCCGTTCCCACCGGCCTGGAGCGGCCAAGGCTGTAACCGCGCTTGAGGAACCATACCCCTATGGCCACTCCGACGATAAAGCCCGCTATACCCAAAACAGCGTTGAGATCACCCCCTGCAAGACGAAGGTAAGCTCGCCAAGGGCAGCCGAGGAAAACAAGAGCTCCAATTATGGCGAAGAATCCCAGGACGAACCTTATGACTGGAGCGGAGCCAGCGCGGGGCCTGAATTCCCTGAAAAGCAGGGCTCCAAGCATGGCACCGAAGACAAAACCAATGAGCTCAGGCCTTATGTACTGGACCGCGGCAGCCCTGTGGAGGCCCAAAGCACCCGCTGTATCCCTGGTGAAGCAGGCCACGCAAATACCCATGTTAGGCGGGTTCCCCCACAGGACCAACAGAGCTGCCAGAGCCCCTATTATAGCTCCGGAAACCATAATCCCGGCGCGGGATGCGAAGAATTTACTCATGGCTCCCTCCTTTCCATTTAGATTTTGTGAACCCTCTCAATCCTGACCCCCTTGCTTTCTAGAAGGGCCAGTAGGGCTTCCTTGTCTTCCCAGCGGAACCTCAGGGCGGTCCCGCAATCGGAGCTTATCTGGCGAGGGGTCGGGATCAACTTGACCTCGAACCCTCCCTCCTTAGCCACTTTCTCAGCCTTTAGAGCCCAGTTCGTTGAATAAAATATGACCACCCCGTACTCCATAGCTCGCCTTTTCACAGGCTTATTATTTTTCCCGCTCCCAGCAATTTTTCAGCGATGGAATACATGTTGGAAACAGAACCCACCACCACTTTATCCGTCAGACCGAAGTAATTCAGGCACGTCCCGCAGATGAGGATTTCCACCCCCTTTTCTTCCAGGGCTTTCAGGTCTTCCAGAACTGGGGAGCCCTCCACCGTTAACTTCACGCCCGTGTTTACGAAAACGATAGTATCGGGGAGGGAGTCAACCTCGTTTAAGGCATGCAGAAAGCCTCGGATGAGGATCTCCTGCAGTTCCTCTGGACCTCTGCCCATACCGTAAGCAGAGATAAAGAGGACCGTCGGGCCAAGTTGAATCCCGCCGGCGGAGAGTTGTGCGGCTTCCTTATCCCGGCGCAAGTGTAGGTAGTAAACACCGTTGCTTCTCTCCTCAACCGCCACGGCGAACCCCTGTTTCTTAGCAAGATGGGAAACGTTATCCCTGGCTGTAACGCTGTCCACGATCACGGTTAGTTCATTGCTTTCGGCCATGGCCTTGCGGGTAAGGATTACCGGTTGAGGGCAAGCTAAGCCTCTGGCATCAACGACCTTTGACATAGCTTACCTCCTTGCTATCTTTCCTACTGCTTCTACCGCCTTTTCCACTTCTTCCCGAGTGTTGAAAAAACCTAGGGAAAACCGGACCGTGCCCTTTGGGAAAGTTCCGATGGTCCTGTGGGCGGACGGCGCACAGTGAAGTCCTGGCCTGCACAGTATCCCAAACTCTTCATCCAGCCTTAAGGCCACCTCAGAAGGCTCCATTCCTTCGATGTTGAAGGAAACAATCCCCACTCGCCTGGAAAGGTCTTGAGAGCCATAAAGTATGACTCTTTCGATGCGGGAAAGCCCTTCTACAAGTAGGGCGGTGAGCTCCATTTTATGGCGACGGATTTCTTCAAGGCCCGTTTCCAAAATGAACCCGACCCCTGCCTTGAGACCTGCGAGACCTGCTGCGTTTTGAGTGCCACTTTCGTATTTATCAGGCATAAAACCTGGCTGCTCTTCCAGCTCGCTCCGGGAACCGGTTCCTCCCAGCTTCAAGGGCTTGAGTTCCTCCAGAGGGACTCTTGGCCCGATGTACAGACCTCCGGTCCCAGTAGGACCCATTAAGCCCTTGTGTCCGGTGAAAGCTAGAAAATCAATCATATCGGCTTCGGCGTCGATAGGGTAAGTTCCAGCCGTCTGAGCTGCATCCACCAGAAGGAATATGCCATACCGGCGAGCGATCTGGCCCGCCTCCCTCACAGGAAGGATTGTACCAGTGACGTTGGAAGCATGATTCAGGACGATGAGGCGGGTGTTAGAGCGTATAGCTCTCTCTATTTCGGTTGGGTCAAGCAAGCCTTCGGGCGAGCAGGGGACCACTGAAACCTCAACCCCTTCTTTCTCCAGGGCCCGCAAAGGACGCATTACAGAATTATGTTCCATTGAGCTCGTTACCACGTGATCCCCAGGCCGAAGGAAACCCCTCAGGACCAGGTTTATCATCTCAGTTACGTTGTGGCCGAAGACTATACGGAGAGGATCGGGTATGCGGAAGAGCTCGGCTAAGGCTTCCCTTGTCTCGTAGACGATCCGGCCAGCTTCTACAGATAAACGGTGGCCGGATCGACCGGCATTGGCTCCGATTCTGGTGAGAAAGTGAACTATAGCTTCCACCACCTGGGGTGGTTTGGGGAAGGATGTAGCAGCATTATCAAGGTAAATAAGGCTCATCTTTCCTCCCCAAGCCCTGGAGTTACCCGCCCTTCGGGCCTGGGGAGGTTTCGGGGCTAAAAGGGGTTACTACCTCCCCGGACCACAAACCCGTCCGGGCGGGCTAAATTATAAAGCCGGGAATCCCGGCGCATCACGTGCGCCCGGCCTCCTTCCCGGCCTCAGAGGGTTCAAACCACAAACTTGAAGGCCATCATCCTTTCCCTATCACAGATTTTTCTAAATTATATTCAAGCTCTTTTGCCTGTCAAACGAATTACTCGGAAATTTTCCCGGCAAGTCCTGCAGCGATATCATCCAAGGATGGGCGACTGCGCTTTATGAAGCCCTTGAAGCGCTTTTCAAAGACTGAGCGAGGAAGGAGGACCTTTCGGCCGCACTTCGTGCACCTGAGGCCAATATCAGCCCCCACCCTGACTACGAGCCAATGATTGGCTCCACAGGGGTGAGGCTTTCGCAATCGGACCTCATCATCCAGGTGGATGTCCAGTGGCATGGCCTGCCTCAAAACCTGTCCTTTAGGGTAAAGAGCAAAGGTCCAAAGGGCGGGACTTTTTCCAGAACCCCTTCCTTTTCGCCAACAACTATGAGCCCGAGGGTGTCTCCTACCTTGAGGCCAAGGTAACTCAAAGGTATTGCCAACTCTAAGACCTTTTCGGAACGAGCCAGATTTACAAGCTCCCTGGCCAAGCTCCACACTTCTTGCCCTTCCGCTTTGAAAAGCAGGGCTCTCGGTTCTCTGGGTATTATTTCCAGAGCCCAAGCCAGCCCGACCCCATTAATAGCTTCAGCCTTTTCACCAGGGCGACGAAATCGCCAGTTCATCTTCCCAGCCGATGGACTTATGAAGTAAATAGACAGGGCGATGGAATCCACTGGTTCGTTGCTCTCTATACGTAAGTAAAGGGTTCCGGGATCGTAACCGTAATAAAGCCCTTTTAAAATCTGACTGGAGGGGCGCATGGCGCTCCCTACCGGACCTCCCTTCAAGTATCCAGCCCTTCCCCAGTCGGAAGGGGCCTGAGGCGAAGCCTCAAGCCTGGGAGATATAAAGTGAGAAGGGACTCGTTCCACTACCGCTATAGGTTTCATTATCGGGTAGGAGAGCCACTCAGGGACAGGTAGACCAATGGCTGTATAAACCCCAGCTAGGTGGCCCCTGAAAGCCTGGTCAAATATATGCTCCTGTTCCGAAACGTTCCGGCTGTAATACCACCAGAACCAATCGCTTCCTTCAGCCCTGTAGATACATTCCCAGGCTATTTCCAGCGTCTCAAGGTCGGCCAAGGGATAGTTTCTCTGCCAATTCACCAGATCTTCCCGGACTTGAGCCAGGGCTTCCCAAGCACGGTTCTGAGTCTCTTCCCCTACCCATGTTTCTAAATTGCCGTTTATCCAAGAGCCCGTTGCCAGGGCTGTCAGGGTTTCCCTTGGCGGGAACCTTTCCAGGAAATCCTTCACTCTCACACATTCTATCTCGGGCTCTTCTGAAAGCATTCGATACAAATTATGGAGGAAGACGTCCCCGTTGTGCTCGTAGTGCTCCCAGCAATTTTCGCCATCAAGGATTATGGTAACAAGGTAAGGCTTCCCGCGGGGCAGGCGATCCCTTATGGTCAGCAACCTATTTACTAGATCCCGCGCCGCATTGTATCCGTCCATATGTTGATAGACAAAGCCGATGCGGTCGGAAAGGAAGCGATCTCTGAAGAGAACGACCAGGCTTTTGCCTTCAATTTGAACCCTGTAAGGTTGATAAAGCACTTCGGGGTCTCTGAGGTGACCTTCGTGGTCTCTGTCCAGGCTAACATTCAAAGTGCAGGCGAGGATAGCTTCATCGGTGGCGAACCAGTTGAAGCCTCTTCGCGCCAGGATTGGGACAAGTTCAGGGCATACGGCTCCTTCGGGGGGCCAGAGGCCTGTCGGTTCATGGCCGAAAAGGCTCCGGTGAAATTCGATGGCTTTCCGGATTTGCTCCTCAGCATCTTCAGGATGGGTAAAGGCTACGGCAGGCAGCTGAAGTCCGGGGCTTGCCCGACGAGCGGTTTCTATATCTATGAGGAGAGGGAGGATAGGATGGTAAAAGGGCGAAGTGGCCAGTTCAAGTTGCCCCTTTGCTTCCAGTTCCCGGTAAAGGGGGATTATGCTTGCCATTATCTCCCGATGCTTTTCGATGAGTCCTGCGAAATCTTCGGCGGAAAAATTGCTTCCCTTTTTCACAAGTCCGCTGAGGAAGGCGTCCTCTTCTATCTTATTAGGATCGGTCCAGGCCAGGTTAAACCAAGTCACAAGGTCCCTAAAATAAGCATCGGAAAAGAGGTGAGGGGCTTGGCGAACGTAGGGGCTGAGGTCCAAGAGCAAGCGGTAGGGTGGGTAACGGTTGAGGAAACGTTCATGATTTATGCTGAAGAAGTGGGCGAGGATATATTCCTTTTCCTCTTTAGACCACTCGCCTTTAAAGCCTAGTTCCATGGCAGGGTCAACTGCTCCCTCACTTAGGTATTCTAAGAGTTGGGAAAGCAGGGATGGGACAAGGTTTATGGTGGCCTTTATGCGGGGGTAGCGGCTCAACACTTCCACCATATGCAGGTAATCTTTAACAGCGTGGAGGCGAAGCCAAGGCAGCAGGTACTTACCCGATATTGGATCTTTGTAATATGGCTGATGCATGTGCCAAATGAAAGCCACGTACAAAGGCATATCAGGGCCCCCAAGAGATATTGTGGTCCATCCAATTTCCGATTGAGTCCGAGAGGGTTATAAGTAAGTGCACATTTGAACCATCGGCTCGCATTGTGTAAAGGCCCCACTTGTCGTCCCTGTAGGAAAGAAAGGCTAGGCAGCGTCCATCGGGAGACCAGGCCGGGAGGCCATCTATGTGGGGGTTAGAAGTAAGGCGGAGCACTTCGCCAGTTTTCATTTCCAACAAGTAAATTTCCCAGTTCCCGTCCCTTTCAGCCGACATGAAGGCAAGTTTTGTCCCGTCCGGTGAAAAAGTGGGAGCGGTATCACCCGGAAAATTGGTCAGAAGGCGAACGCTTGAGCCATCTGAGCCCATTAGAATTAGGCCGCAGTGGGTTGTAGCGGGGACGCACCCTTGGAACACTATGCTCTTGCCATCAGGGGACCAAGTGGGTCTCGTGCCAAAGGCTTGTTCGCGGGTTACTTCCAGCCCCATTACCCAGCCAGTGTAAATTCTCCACTTCCTGTCCCCCTCTCGGCGGGAAGCAAAGGCCATCTGCTTGCCATCAGGAGCCCATGCAGGGAAGGTGTCCTCGGCATAGGTGGTAACTCTGACCTTATCTCCTCCCGAAGAGGGCATACGGGCCAGGCCCACCATATCTTCCTGGAGGGAACGGAAAAGGATGAAATTCCCATCGGGGGAAAAGGCAGGACTGATGGCTTTCTCAGCGATTTTATTGATCTGCCCCCTGCTTACATCCATAGAGTAAAGGACAAAGATGGACTTAACAGGGTCATAGTCAGCCCAGGCGATCCGCCCGGAGCACATCCCTGCAGGCGTCGGAGAGGGTATCTGAGCAGTGGCCGAGGATGGAGCCGGAGAAGGGGTAGGGGTTGCTACATGACAGAAGTTGTAAGCTTTGTAAAGCTCGGCTTTGACTGCAGAGTCAGGTTCAGGGACGAGCTTGAGCTGAGCTTCTGCCCCACACCAGTCGCCCTTCCAAGCGAGAGCTTTGGCATATTCGATCCGGGCTTCTCTGAGCTTGTTCTTGGAGTCCTTGTAATCAGGGTATTTCTCGACGAGGGTTTCCAGGGCTTTAACGGTTTTTTCCCAGTTAGCCCCCCAGAAAGTAAGGGCTTCAAAATAGAGTGCGGCTTTTTCCCTTTCCTCGTTTGTTCTCGGGTCATCGGGATTCAATGCCAGGGCTTTATCGAAGTATTGAATGGCAATTTCTAACTCGTTTTCCTGAACCTTGGCAAGGCCTGCCTGGTAAAAGGCTTGGCTCATAAGGTCTGCCACGGCTGTTTTGCGGTAATCAGGGGCCAGGATACGGAGGTTTTCCAGAGCTAGAGCAGCTTCTTCCCATTTTCCTTGCTGGTACAGGTTCTGGGCCTCCTGGAAGTAGTTTTCCAGAGTGTTTTCGGTTAACTGCTGAGAAGGGGTAATCGAAGCCTGCTGAAGCAAGGGTTTAAGCTCTTGGATTTTGCGGAGGGCCTCTTCGTTTTGGGGATATAGACGCAGGGCTTCTTCAAATTCAGCTAAGGCCAGTTCCAGATTACCCTCCCGCAGGTGCGCTTCTCCTCGCTTGTAGTGCTCCCAAGAGCGCTGCTGCAGGGAGCGGAAAACTCCCTCAGTCCCATGCTTCAGACCGTAGTACCCTGCCACCAAGAAAAGGCATAATCCGGCAAGCAATATGATCGCTAGCGTCAAAAACTGGATTTTTCTATGGGTTAACCTGGAAAAGAGCATAGAGCATTCCTCCAGGCCTTAATTATACAATGCTGTCATCAAAAGGCAACCCCCATAAAGCTCGCCCTGGGTGAAAGTCCTGTTTAGGTTTGCTGGGATTATCTTAGGTCTCCCATAGTGAACCTGATCTTCGATAGAAGACCCATGAAAGACGGATCCCCAATCTGGGAAAGGAGCAATAGTGGAACGTGTTCCTTCTTAAGCTCTAAATCATCTGGGAATATTGACTTCCGGGGGGCTTGATGCTAAACTAACTTTGGTTTAAATAGTGGGAGGTCTATACATGCCGGCTATGGAACATGTGCGCTACCTTGCAGAGAACATCGGTCCAAGGGGGTCCACTACCTCCAAAGAAGCTGAAGCTGCCCGTTATGCCTTTGAGGTTCTCAGGAGAGAGGGCCTAAACCCCGTAATTGAACCCTTTAGGAGCGCGCGGTCTGCCTGGCATCCCTATGCCTTGTTCTCATTCCTTGCCCTGATCAGTGAATTCCTGTTCCTCACAGCGGGGAAATGGGGAGCTGTCTTGGCCTTCCTCCTCTCGGCCTTAGCTATGGTCTCCGTCCTGTTGGAGCTGGCTTTCAGACCTAACCTCATCCGTTTCATCCTACCCAAAGGTCAGAGTCAGAACGTGGTGGCTCGGATAGCCCCGAAAGGGGAAAGCCGCGAGAAGGTTGTTCTCATGGCCCACCTTGATACACATCGAACTCCTTTCGTTTTCTCTTCGGTCAGGTGGCTCAAGCTCTTCACGATCCTTGTACCCCTTGGGCTTACCTCGGCTGTGGCTCTCACTGGTCTTTTCCTGGCTGGAGCGGTCTTCCCGTTTCTCTCCCTTAAGCTTGCCTCCATCCCTCTAGCCCTTGTAATCCTGGGCATTTTCCTCATAACCCTGCAGGCTGATTTTACCCCCTATTCTCCTGGAGCCAACGACAACGCAAGTGGGGCTGGAGTGGTCCTAAGCATCGCTGCCAAGTTGGCCCAATCGCCGCTGGAGAACACTGAAGTATGGGCAGTGCTTTCCGGGTGTGAGGAGGTTGGATGCTACGGTGCAGAGGCTTTCGCCAGGGCTCACAAGCGAGAGTTGGGGAAAGCTATCTGGCTTGTCATAGACAGCGTGGGAGGTAAAGAGGCTGGCCCTGTTTACATTACCAGAGAGACTTTCCTGCTGACCTCCCGCAGTGATAGAGAACTTCTGGCTATAGCCGAGAAAGTGGCATCGGCCCATCCCGAGCTCGGGGCTTATTCCAAATCTTTCCGGGGCGCTTATACCGAGGGTGCTATCGGTGCAAAACATGGCTTTCGGGTCCTGACCCTGGTGGGCCTCAGGAGGGATGGTTTTCTTCCCGGCTGGCATCGTCCGACCGACAAATTGGAAAACCTGGATCCAAAAGTTGTAGAAAAAACTGAACAATTCGTCTGGGAACTTCTAAAGGAAATAGATGTTCGCGCTTCTAGTGCCCCGCGATCCTGACGAAGGTGCAGTGCTGGCTCTGGCCCTTCAGAGGGCTGGTTTCATGGTCATCCAGGCCAGGGATCTGGCAAAAGCTTTGCAATCCTGGCTCGAACGGCCTGCCGACCTTATACTCCTTGCTCCTCCTGAAGGAGATCCTCTCCCTTACGTTCGTCAGATACGTTCGGAAACAGAAGTCCCTCTCGCCCTCATCCTTGACCCCATAAATGATAGCCTCCATTGCGCTCTTCTGGATGCAGGAACGGATCTGGTAATTATCAGGCCTTTCAGCATACCGGTCCTTATCGCCCAGTTGAAAGCACTTGTACGCCGGGCTTCCGGAGCAGCTTTGCCCAAAGTGCCCATTTGGAGCACAGCTGGCCTTACTCTCGATCCTGTCAGCAGGACCGTGGAGATCGAGGGGAAGGCTCCGGTTCGCCTGACTCACCTGGAGTTTCGTCTCCTCCATGCCCTCATGCTCCACAATGGCCAGGTGCTTCCCATTGAAACCATAGTGGAGAAGGTCTGGGGCTACAGCGGGAAGGGAGATAAGGAGCTGGTAAGAGGTCTTATAAGCAGGCTTAGGGCGAAGATAGAACCCGACCCCCATAACCCTCGCTACATCCACACCGTCCCGGGAGTTGGCTACTCCTTCAACCCAGTGGAGTGAGGGTGTACAAAAATTCGGATGTCCACCGCCGATTTTGCACAACTTTGTCACCCTTTTTCAACAGCTTTTCCACAGCGTAGAGCTATTATAAAACACTGATTAAAATTTTCAGGAGGTTTAGAAATGCCTACAGCCTTTTGTCCAAATTGCGATGAGGAAATTACCTTGCAAAACCCCCGCCTCGGGCAGGTCGTGACTTGCCCAAGCTGCGGCACAGAGCTTGAAGTGGTGAGCGTCAGACCCCTCGAGCTAGATTTCATTTTTGAGGAAGAGGAAGAGTGGGAGGAAGAATGGGAAGAAGGTGAAGAGGAAGAAGAATGGTAAAGGAGGGGAAAAATGCAAAGGGAGATTGAGGAGCCCCCAGGACGTAGGAGGCCTCCTCACCCCTGGGAGGAGGTGCCTCCTGATAAGTGGAACGACTGGCGATGGCAACTGACCCATCGCCTGAGTTCCAAGGAAGACTTCTCCAGGATAATCAACCTTACACCTGAAGAGGAGGAAGCCCTTTCAGCCCCAACCCGCCTCAGAGTTGCAGTAACTCCGTATTTAGCAAGCCTTATAGATCCTGATGACCCCAATTGCCCCATAAGGCGGCAGGTTATTCCGACTGCAAGGGAATTCCTCTTATCCCCCGAGGAAATGGAAGACCCCCTGGCCGAAGACTCTCACTCCCCAGTTCCGGGTCTCGTCCACCGTTATCCCGACCGTGTCCTTATGTTGGTAACTACCCAGTGTGCCAGCTATTGCCGGTACTGCACTAGGAGCCGCATGGTAGGTAATCCCCATGCTCAGTTCTCCCTGGCCGACTACGAACGCCAGATAGCTTATATAGCCGCAAACCCTCAAGTCAGGGATGTCCTCATATCTGGGGGCGATCCCCTGATCCTGCCCCTGCACATTCTGGAGGCGTTGCTCCGGAAACTCCGGGAAATCCCCCATGTGGAAATAATCCGTATCGGGACAAGGGTCCCCGTTTTCCTGCCCCAACGCGTGGATGAAGAACTGGTGAATGTGCTCCGGCGCTACCACCCCCTCTGGATGAACATCCACTTCAACCATCCCAAAGAGATAACTCCGGAAGTGGAAAAAGCCCTTGCCCTTCTGGCCGATGCTGGAATACCCCTGGGAAGCCAGTCGGTGCTCCTTGCGGGAATAAACGACTGCCCCAACATTATGCTGGCCCTTGTCCGCAAGCTCGTCAAAAATCGGGTTCGTCCCTATTACCTTTACCAGTGCGACCTTGTTCCTGGGACCTCTCACTTCCGCACACCTATAGCCAAAGGGATTGAGATCATGGAGGCCTTGAGAGGCCACACCTCTGGCTTCGCTGTGCCAGTTTACGCCATTGACTTGCCCGGAGGAGGGGGGAAGGTGCCCCTATCGCCCAATTACCTCCTGAGCATGTCTGAAAGTAAAGTGGTGCTCCGAAACTACGAAGGCTTTATCGGGAGCTATACCCAGCCTTCCTCCTACAGGTCTCACGATCCCCAGAACTGTCCATATTGTCAGAGCGCAAAAGAAAGTGGGCAAGAGGGAATTTTTGGGCTCCTGGCCGGGAAGAGAAATTCTCTGGCTCCTCAGGGCTGGCAGGAAGTCCACCGCCGCCATCTGGAAATTCCAATTAAATCCTAAAGCATAGAGGTGGGAGGATGAGAAGGCTGAGGGTTGCTCTCCTCTTTAACCTGAAGCGCAACGTTCCTCTCCCCCCTGATGCCCCTCCTGACGCTCTGGCCGAATACGACACCGAGGAGACGGTGGAGGCTCTGATTGAGGCCCTGGAAGCGGGTGGCCACGAAGTCATACCCTTAGAAGGTGATGTTACCCTGTTGGATACCATCCGCCAGGTCAAGCCTGATATATGCTTTAACCTCTGCGAAGGCCACAGGGGTGACGCTCGTGAATCCCAAGTCCCAGCTCTCCTGGAAATGCTCGGGATACCCTACACAGGGTCAAAGGTTCTAGCTCACGCCCTTTCCCTGGATAAAGCCATGGCCAAAAGGGTATGGAGGGACTGTGGCCTCCCTACGGCTCCCTTTCAGGTTTTCGTTAGAGGGGATGAGCCTCTCGACCCATCCCTTCGCTTCCCCCTCTTCGCCAAACCCTCACGAGAGGGATCGGGGATGGGGATAAGTGTGCGCTCGATACTCCATGATGAAAAAGAATTGAGGGAGCAAGTCCAGTGGCTTATAAGGACTTATCGCCAGCCCGCTTTAGTGGAAGAATATCTGCCGGGTCGCGAATTCACCGTAGGTCTCTTGGGTAACACTCTGCCTCCAGGTACACCTCCTCCTTCGGATTTCTATAACGAAAGAGGCTTCCACGTTTTTCCACCGATGGAGGTGGACCTGAGCCCCATAACCGAAGCTGGAGGCCTTTACACTAGTCATGTGAAGATGGAAATGCCCTTGGCTCCTCGGTATATTTGCCCAGCCCACATTGATGAGGAACTGGACCGGGAGTTAAGGAGGCTGGCGATAGCCGCTTTTGAGGCGATAGGTGCCCTCGACTTAGCCAGGGTTGACATACGCCTGGGTGCCGACGGCAAACCTTATCTTATGGAGATAAATACTTTGCCAGGCCTTAATCCTCACTACAGTGACATGGTCTTGGTGGCCAAAGCCGAAGGAATATCTTATCAGTGGCTGATCAATGAAATCCTCAACCTGGCGCTGAGGAGATACGGGATCGCATAAGGAGGAGGAATGGGGGCTGGAAAAGTCCTGGTCCTTTACAATTACAGCCAAACCCTGGTTAAAGGTGAACCCAGGGATATTCTTGCCGAGCGAGGGGTGATAGCCTGTGCCCAAGCTGTAGCCAAGGCCCTGACCGAAGCTGGCTACACCGTGGAAATCGTGGCTTTTAGCACCGATATAGAAGCTGCCCTTGCCCCTTACCCTCCGAAGGAATGGGTTATATTCAATTTGGGTGAAGGCCTTGAAGGCCGGCTCTTTGAAGAGGCTCGCATAGCCTGGGCTCTGGAAGCTATGGGATATCGCTTTACAGGCTCTTCAGGGGAGGCCATTGCCCGTTCGACTCACAAAGCCAGAGCAAAGGCCATCCTGGCTGAAGCTGGCATCCCGACTCCACCGTGGAAGCTGCTGCGGGATCCCGCTGAAGTGGATGGTTGGCAAATTGATGGCCCTGTCATCGTTAAACCGGTTTCAGAAGATGCCAGCATAGGCATTGACTCCGAGGCCGTGATAACCAGCCCGTCAAAACTCAAAGAACGTGTTGCCTACATTCTGAACCGTTACCGCCAGGCAGCTTTAGCCGAAAAATTCATTGCCGGGCGGGAATTCAACGTCTCCCTATGGGGAAGCGAACCCGAAGTTCTCCCCCTGGCGGAGGTGGATTTCATGGCATTCCCTAACCCTCTGGAAAGGATTGTGTCTTTTGCAGCCAAGTGGGAGCCGGACTCGTTTGAATACAAAAATACTCCCGTCCTCTGCCCTGCCCCTGTAGAGCCTGAACTAAAGGCTAAGATTGAAGACATAGCCAGAAGGGCGTGGCACGCCATAGGTTGCCGCGGATACGCCAGGGTTGACATGAGGGTTGACCCCGATGGGAATCCCTACGTAGTAGAAGTAAACTGTAACCCCGATCTTTCACCCGATGCCGGATTTTATAGGGCAGCTAGGGCTGCTGGCTACACTTACACCGAAATGGTGGTGCGCATCCTTCAAATGGCTGTGGAAAATTGGTGACGCTGAAGGGGAATGGTCATCTCTTACAGCCCGTCAGCGAGGAGAATCTTCGGCTGTAGGATGGCCTTTTCAGGCTGTCTGGAATAGTAAAGACCCGAACACCTTTCCCTTGGTCCGAGAGATTGCGGAGCAGTTGTGAGGGCAAACCTCAGCTTACCCCAGTGCAAGGACTGGAGACAGTGAATTGCTCTTTTTTCGCCTCGTTATACCGCCTCACATAGCGGTAAACATACCAGGCGGCCAGGGCCATGATAGCAATGGCTACGGGGATATTAAAGGGGTGCATTAATGCTCCCCCAAAACATAGCCGGCATAGGCCAGCACCCAGCACCAGGGGAAGTAGCCAGTGAAAATTAGGATTACAAGGAGGGGGAAATTCATCTGAACAATGCCTGCCAGAATGGAGATAAAGGTTCGGATTATTGGCATTAGCTTAGAGAAGAACGCCGTGGATTCCCCGTGTTTCTCAAAACACCTGTCCGTCGGGTAAATGTCATGCTCTTAAAAATATGCTTACCGCAGCGCAGGAGGTGAGGGCGTCTCTCTTTTGCACCGAGCCAGTAGATCAGAATAAAACCGATAGTGCATCCTATGGTTCTGAATAGTCCGGCCCAAACAGCACGCTAAGATGAAAGTCCTCTGTCCTGAACCAGCACCCAGCTCGCGAGAGGCATCATTATCTCACTCGGAAAAGGGAAAGCATAATTTGTTCTTCGGGGGGGTACACTGTTAACTCTTTGCTCTCTAAAGTTGTGTTCCCAAGATTCGTTCGCAAATCAATCTGAAGTCTTCGTCCGAATAGAAGAAAATGACAAGTCTGCCGCCCTTGCGTCCTTTGAAGAGCCTAACTTTAGTCCCCAGATTCACCCGCAGCCTTTCTTCCAGTTCCCTGATCTCCGGTAGGACTTCTCTCTTTGGAGTTTCCCCAGGCTCCTGCAATTTCTTCACCAACTCTTCCGTTTGGCGGACGTTAAGACCACCCCTTATGATTCTCTCCATGGCCCTGACTTGGAGCTCCGGCGAGGGAAGGGCAAGCAGAGCTCTGGCATGGCCCTCCGTTATGAGTCCTTCAGCTAGGGCTTTCTTCACCTCGATCGGAAGCCTTAGGAGCCGGACAGTATTAGCCACCGCTGTCCTACTCTTCCCTACCCGCTTCGCTACTTCCTCCTGAGTCAGGCCAAACTCTTCTATTAAAAACCTGTAAGCTTCGGCCTCCTCCAGCGGATTCAGGTCGGCCCTCTGGATGTTCTCCACCAAGGCTATTTCTAGCATCTGCCTCGGGCTTACTTCTTTTACAATAACAGGCACGGTGCTCAAGCCGGCCATCATGGCCGCACGCCAGCGCCTTTCTCCAGCTATTAACTGGTACTTGCCGCTCTCCTCATCCCTGGTGACTATGAGAGGCTGAATTAGCCCGTGCTCTTTTATGGACTGAGCCAGCTCCTCCAGAGATTCCTCATGGAGATTGCGCCTGGGTTGATAAGGGTTGGGTACGATTTCATTCACAGATATTTCTTTTATGGCCCCACTTTCTTCCAACCCTAGGGAAGGGATGAGAGCCTCAAGTCCCTTTCCCAGTCCCCTTTTCGTTCCCGCCATCGCTCTGCCCCCTTCCCGGAGGCTTCACCCATACAAGTTCCTTACCCTCCAGAGTTTGACGGCGTTCCTTGACCTGCTGCCTCACGGCCATGAACCTAACTCCCGTTTCCCTTATCCATTCGTTCAAGTGCTTTCTCAGCCCCTCTGAAGTCCAGCGGTCTGATATTCCCCCGGAGAAATCCAAGCCCACTTTCCCACCCTCCACTACGATCCTGGCCTTTGTCCCGCAGATAGGACACTCAGCTTCGGCTCCCTCCAGGCGGAAGAAATCGGAATCACAGACAGGGCACCTGTTCCCTTCCGGGGAGAAAGTCCTCCTTTCCCCCCTTGCTACCCGGCGACCGAGTTCCCTGACCATATTTAAAGTCTCATCGTCCAGGAGGCTCTCGCCTGGACCAGGGTAAAAGACGGCCAGGTTTTCGATAGGCACAAATCCCAGGACATAGAGGAATGCATTGAAAAGCGGCCTGGCTACACCTCTCCACGGGTAAAGGCCTGCCACCGTTATAACCCCTCCAGACTTTAAATCTTCATCTTTACGCACATCCCACTTTGGGGCGAGCATAAGGAGGCGGTCAAATATGCTCTTCAGGGGGCCAGGGACGTTGAGGAAATAGACCGGTGCCGCCAGGATGAGACCATCGGCCTGGAGCACCGTGTCCAGGAAGAATTTCATATCGTCCTGAAGGGGGCAATCCTCATTGCGGAAAGCACACCGCATGCATCCTGTGCAGGGCTCAATGTGTAAGTCGCTCACCCTGAGGACTGCTACTGAGGCTCCGGCTTCCTGAGCTGCATCCAAGGCATGCCTTATCAGGACCTCAGAATTGCCCCACCGTCTTGCTGAGCCTATAAGGCCAAGGATTGTGCCCATGTCCTAATCCTTCAGTATTACTCACGGCCGTAAGGCAAACCCAGAGCGGCTGGGAACCTCCTCTGCCCTATGGCTACCGTAACTACGAGCAAAGTGGTTATATAAGGAAGCATTTGCACAAAGTAGAAGGGGATAATCTCTTTAACACCCGGGGTAATGGCTACGGCATAGGCGAAACCCTCAGCGAAGCCGAAGATAAAGGCTGCAGCCAAGGCTAAAAGGGGCTCAAGGCCTGAGAAAACCACACAAGCTAAAGCGATGAACCCCCGTCCTGCTGAGATCTCCTTCACGACTCCCCCGAACCAGCCCAGGGGCATGAAGGCTCCTCCAAGGCCACACAGAGCTCCACCCAGGGTAGCAGTAAACACTCTTATGAGGTCTACCCTTATCCCGGCCACATCTGCGGACTCAGGTCTCTCACCACAGGCCTTTATCCGGAAACCGAGGACGGTTCTGTGGAGAAAGAGATGCCCGAGGATGGCAAGAGCTATGGCTATGAGGGTTACGGGATTTACTCTTCCCATAGGGGTGTAAAGGGGCTGAACCATTAGGGAACGAGGGAAGAGGTGAATTCCTGGAAAAGCCCAAATGGACCTGAGGAGGAAAGGCACGAAGCCCAAGGCAAAAACGTTTATCCCTATGCCTGCCACTACCTGGGCTGCTCTGGCGTATACACTTATAAGGCCAATGAAAAGACCGATCAATGCACCGATAAACATGCCGAAAAGCAATCCTCCCCAGCCACTTCCTAAAATTTCGGCCCCGTAAACTCCCAAGACTGACGTTAAGAGCAATATCCCTTCCAGCCCAATGTTCACTACACCCGCCTTTTGATTTATGCATTCCCCAACGGCTGCCAGGGTCAAGGGCGTCATGGCCAAGAAGGTGGCCTCTAAAATAGAAAGAGGCTTGAGGCCAGCTACCTCTATTCCGTAGAAAGCGAGCAAAGCCATTACGATTATGCCAGTAGTCCAGAGCAATTTCTGCTGGCTCATCGCTTAAGTCTCCTCCTTATTATTGCCCAAATTTCTGGAACAGAAAGGGCCACAATTATGATTCCGTTTATAGCTCTGACCATTTCTGAGTCCACGCCTGCGTGGTATTCCATATAACGGCCACCGTGCTGGAGAGCGCCGTACAGGATAGCTGCCAATATGCCCCCAAGCGGGTGGTTGCGGCCTATGAGAGCCACCCCAATGCCGTCAAAACCCAGCGAAGAAACGTTTCCCAGGGTGGCATAGAGGGACCAAGCAGGTGGTCGACCTATGATCTGACTTGCTCCAGCAAGTCCTGCTGCCATTCCACCCAGAATAAAGCTAATGAGGAGCATCTTTTTGGCCGAAACCCCAGCGTAACGGGCAGCATGGGGATTCTCACCCACAAGCCTCAATTCGTAGCCAGCCCTTGTCCCCCACAGGTAATAATAAACGAACAAGCAGAAAGCCAAGGCTACGAAAATTACAGCCGTCAGGGTTGAACCTTCTACAAGGACAGGATACCTTGCTGTTGGGAGAGCGGGAACCGTCCGTTCAGCCCTGCCCGGTTGGGCGAGATAGTAAATGGCCAGGTAAATGGAAAGATGATAGGCTATCCAGTTGAACATTATAGTAGATATGACCTCATGCACTCCTCGCCAAACCTTGAGAAGGGCTGGGATGAGAGACCAGAGGGCTCCTGCGAGCATTCCAGCCAGGGTGGCTGCCAGAACATGGATCACTGGCGGTAGGTTCAGGAGTCCTGCCACTGCTATAGCTCCTATAGCTCCCAGATACATTTGGCCTTCCGCCCCTATGTTGAAGAGCCCTGAGCGGACTCCCAGGGCAAAAGTTACGGCCGTAAGCATTAAGGGAACAGCAAAAGCTAAGGTCTCCAAGAGGTCCGCCGGGGTGCCGAAAGAGCCCCTGAAAAGGGCAATGTAAGCCTTTATGGGCTGATACTTGAAAACTATCATGAGGATTGAGCCTATAATTAACCCTACGAAAATTGCCACCACTGATTCCAAGATGGGGCGCAGCCCTTGCAGCAGCCTCATCGTTGACCTCCGAATTCATTTTTTGACCTTTATTCCGCCCATCATCATCCCTATCTCTTCGCGGGTAAATTCCCTGATATCGCCCTCACCGAGGAACTCCCCTTCGTACATCACAGCGATCCTGTCACTGAGCTCAAGCACCTCGTCCAGGTCTGCCGAAACCAGGAGCACAGCTTTACCGGCATCCCGCATTTTAACAAGAAGCTCCCTTATGTAGACTGTTGAAGCTATATCCAAACCGCGAGTGGGGTGGGCGGCCACCACAAGGGCGGGTTCCTTGCTGAGCTCCCTTCCCACCAGTAGCCTCTGCTGGTTTCCTCCGCTCAAACTCTTTACCGGCGACCTGAGGCTGGGAGCCACTACATTGAAGGACTTGACTAAGTATTCGGCAAATCTCAGGATGTCGTTCTTTTTCAACCTGCCTAAAACTCCTGCGAACTGCGGTTCCCATTGCCTGCTCAATATGCTGTTCTCAGATAGGTCGAAGTTCATTGCCAAGCCGAACTTGCTCTTGTCCTCAGGGATGTGGGAAAGGCCAAGGCTATAAAGCTCACGTGGGCTGAAAGCTGTTACACGCTTATCTTTGAGCCATATCTCTCCTTTCAGAGGCTGTCTGAGGCCGGTTATAGCTTGGACCAGTTCGCTCTGGCCGTTTCCCTCAACCCCTGCTATCCCAAATATCTCCCCGGCCCTGACCTCAAAAGAAACCCCCTTAACCGCCATAGTTCCAAAGTCACTCATAACATGGAGGTCACGGACCTTGAGAACAGGCTCACCTGGCTCAGCTTCGGAGCGGGCAGCCTGAGGGATGATCTCTTTTCCCACCATCATAACAGCTAACTTCTCAAAAGTGGCCTCAGAGGTGGGCAACTTGCCGGTCACAACTCCGTTCCTCAGGACTTGAATTCTGTCGCTTATTTCCATCACTTCTCGAAGTTTGTGGGTTATGAAAATGATGGCTTTACCCTGCTCCTTTAGCCTGCGCATAACTTTGAAGAGTTCCTCCACTTCCAACGGGGTCAGGTAAGAGGTGGGCTCGTCCAAAATCAGGACTTCGGTCCCGCGGTAGAGGACCTTGAGGATTTCCACCCTCTGCTGGACACCAGCCGAAAGCATCTCCACCGGGGTGTCGAGGGGAACAGAGAGACCTGTTTCCTCTATAAGAGCCTTTACCTTTTCCCTAACTCCGTTCAAATCCGGAGGGAATAGCCTCCCTGCATTTTCCTGGCCCAGGAGGATGTTCTCCAGCGCGGTGAAGGGTGGAACAAGGGCAAAATACTGGTGAACCATACCTATGCCTAATTTGAGGGCATCAGATGGGTTGCGGAAGTGCACTTTTCTTCCCTCGTAGTAGATTTCTCCAGAGGTCGGAGGAAGGAGGCCCGATAGGATTTTCATAAGGGTAGTCTTCCCGGCACCGTTCTCTCCCAGGAGGCCCACTATCTCACCACGGCTTATCTCAAAATCAACCCCTCTCAGGGCAACGGTACCATCGGGGTAAACTTTGTGGATAGACTTCATCTCAACCAAGGGCCTGGAGCTCATGTTCTATTTTCCTCCTTAAATGGGATGGACCTTGATGATTTACCCAACGTCCGAGAACCCAAGGGCAGTCTTCCGTCAAGAGCGTATTAAGGTTTGGCGAATTTACCCCAACAGGCCCTTTTAGGTCCAAAATTCTGGTTCGGAGGTCAGTCATTATCCACCACCGTTCTATCTAAAAATAAAGGCAAGCCACTGCTTGCCTTTCCCCCATTTTGCCAAGTAACATAAGGGGGAGGGAACATCCCCTCCCCCCTTTCGCCCATTTACCCGAGCTCGTCGCGCCACTTCTTGATAAGTTCGTCAGTGGTGACAGCCGGGACCTCAACGGCTCCGGTGCGGATCTGCTCTTCAAGTTCCTTGATGGCGCGCCAGACCCACTCGGGCTGATCGTCCCTCATCTTCTTGACCTTCTCGCGGATCTTTTCTGGGTCCATGGGGAGAACTTTCTTACCGGTGAGCTTCTCGGCATTGATACCCATCTGGATGAACTCATCCAGATCGGCCAGAGTGCTGACGGAGATCCCTTCCATTAGCTCACCAGCCACTTTGGTTCCGATGCCCAGGACGAGGACACCATTGTTCTCCTTGACAATGTCCCTGAACTTGCCGTCTAGCATGAGTTTGGTGGCGTAGTAGACGCCTTTGTCAACCCTCTTCATCATGCTGGCGATAACGAAGCCAGGGTTGATCCAGTCCTGGTTGGCATCCACACCGATCCAGAATGGCGGGCCGTAGTCCAGCTTCTTCTGTTCGGCAATCTCAGAGACAGCCTGGTTGATGCCCAGACCCAGAGGACCACCTATGTTGTATACGGCCACGGCATCCTTGGCATACATAGCTTTGGCTGCCTCGTAGCCCTTAGTGATGTCGCTGAAGGTTCCGGTGTAGGTCCAGAGGACAAAGTCTTTGGTGTAGTCAAAGGCCTCGTTGGGCACGTTCTTCTTCAGCCACTCAGTAGCCCAGCGGGCGCCCCACTTGTAGCCGATTTCAAACTTCCAGAGGACCGGGATCTCAATTCCCAGGACGGCGCCAATGTGAGGCTTGTCGTAGACGGCAGCCAGAAGGGCGGCCAGGGCACCTACCATAGCACTGCCCTTGTGCTCCTCATAGACGATGTCCATGAGGTTGGGGAGAGGATACTTATCGGGGTACTTCTCCTTGATGATAGACTGGGCATAGGTATCAATACCCACGAAGTTTTTATCGGGGTATTTCTGGGCCACTTCGGCTAGAGCGTCGCTGAGGAGGAATCCAACGCCGACGATCAGTTTGACGTCAGGATCCTTAGCGGCGGTAGTGAGGTTGGGGACATAGTCGGCTTCCACTTTGCTTACGAGTTCAACCATTTCCACGCCGAAGTCCCTTTCGGCTTCATCCCCGCCCTTAAAGGCCATGTCGTTGAAGCTCAAGTCACCTCTTCCGCCGATGTCGGAAACAACGGCGATCTTGATCTTGGGGGCAGGGGTGGGGGTTGGCCTGCATCCCGCTACGGCCATCGCTATGACCGTAAGCAAGGCAATAAAGATGTAAAGTTTCTTGTTCATAGCCCCCTCCTTAAGGTAATTTTGCTTACATTGTAAGCGCACTTGAGAGCTTTGTCAAATTGCTTTGAAGCGATTTGAAGTTTTCTCGGAAGGGTCTGTGGCTCCAGATTTCCTGGTTCGCCCACTTCTGGGAGGGTTTTAGGCCTTTTCAGCCTATCCCACATTCGTTTTTGCCCATCCCACTGGTCCAGGTTTTCTACTGGAGGAGTAAAAGTTCACTCCTGGCTCAGATTTGCAGGGAGGTACCCTGGGAAGCGCAGGGTTCTCTGCCCAGGTTTCTGAACTGAATCTCCTCAGCAGAACTTCACTCTCCCGGTTTTAACGGTGGGATCTGGCAGAAATCATCTGGAGCAAGTTTTTCCAGGTCGGTTTCCTTGGAAGGCGGATATTTACCCAAGATTTCCTCCTGGGAGGGGGAGACTCCTTCCGGCCAGGCCAGATCAACGATGCGGGTGTGATTAGTGTCATCAGGGGCGCCTCCCATGCGCCACTGCCTTGGCTCTTTTTCCACATCCCTCACCCGCCAGACTCCCGGAGAGGGATAGCCTTCCTGGCTTAGCACCGCTGCTAAGTATGCCCACCTTCGGAGGTCAACACTTTTGCCAAAAATTTCCTTGGGCACGCGCACAACGACCGTTTGTCTATCAGGGTTGACCACGGTCTTGAAGGAGGCCTTGAATTGAGCAAGTTCACCTGCGGGGTTCACTGTCCATATTTGCTGGAGCCACCCTTCTACCCAGATGGCATACTCCCAGCCGTAACCTTTTGCCAGGGAAGCGTTGCGACCAGGAAGGAGCAGACGTCTTCCTGTCCCTGCCCCAGGGTCAATATCAATGTAAATGTCCAAAGTTTGAAGAGAGAGGTTTATAGGCGAATTCCACGGGTTAGGTACGGGTCCATAGAAAGTGAAGGTGAAGACCAAATCCCGTTCGTCCTCACCTACGGTAAAGCGCTTTAAGTCAAAGACTTTGGGCTGAAAAACCGCATCTAAGGGGTAGACGTAGGAGCCAGGCCCATGATCGTCACCTTCAGGGTCCAGGACGTCAAGGATGATGGTTACAGGCTTTAGCTCCGGCGCCGTAATGCGCAGAGGCCCGTAAAGGGGGTAGACTTCCACGTCCCTCCCCTCCACGCTGAGCACTACCCTGAGGTTTATCGCATCGCCAGCGGTGAGCTCGCCGAAAGGAGCCAGAGGTACAGCCAGCTCCAGTGTCCTTTCTCCAACCCCCACTTCTATAGGCTGGGAGTCAACCCAATTGTTCCAACCGTCAGCGCGGACAAGGGTGGCTGAAACAGGCTTGCCACTGGATAGGGAAATTTCGGCCAAGTGGGTGGAGCGAAAGCCCAGATAGGTGCGAGGTTCCTTCAGGAAACCCAAGCGGGAAAAGGGATTGGCCGTTGTGATGTAAGGGCTCGAGAGATAAATACCCACAATGGCTTCCGGTCCAAGATCGCTCCAGGGCAGAACTCCCTCTACCCTTAAGTAAAGGTTGCTTCCATTGAAGCCGTAGTAAATTTCTCTGAGGAACTTCCCCTCTTCCCGATAATAGCCTGCCTGAGCCCATTCTTCCGGAGGAGCTTGTCCATCCAGGACCGGGGTGAAGGTGTTCTCCATGCTCCTGGTGGGAGCTACGGGCCTAGGCGGTATTATGGGGGCATCCAAAAAGGGAGGAGGCGCTTCCCCGAGGGACTTGTAAACTTCCTTCAGGAGGGACCGGAAGGAATAATCAAAGTACTCATCCTGACCCGAATCCTGGTCCGAGCCGTACCACCAGAACCAATCGGACCCTTCTGCCAGGTAAATGAAGTCTTGCGCTCTGGCGATGGCTTCGGGGGGAGCACTACGCCGTTTGCGAAGATCGTATTCGGCCAGGAAGGTGCGGACTTTAAATAGATAATCCCAAGCGTTGTTCTCCTCGGGTTCACCTATCCAGGTATCGAAATCAGGGCTGAACCAGCAGCCGGGCCAGAGGCGGTTGAGCTCCCGCTGCTCTGGGAAAAGTTCCAGGTATTCTGAAGGCGTTACGGTCTTTAGGTCTTTGGCCTCGGATAGGCTCCGGTAGAGGGCGTGGAGGAATTCCTTGCCGTCGTTTTCGTACCACTCCCAGGCATTTTCGCCGTCAAGGATAACGCTTACCAAGTGCGGACCCTTGGCTCCAATTTCTTTTAGGCGCTTACGGATGTCTCTCAGCCTCTGGATGAAATCCCTGGCTGCTTCTTCACCAGGCATGCCGGAGTAGACGAAAGCGATTTTATCCGATATGAGCCTATCTCTGAAGATGATGCCCAAAGGCTTGCCGCCCCGGAACCGTATGTAATAGGGCCGGTAGAGCAGATCCGCCTCTTTTACTGTTTCCTTACCATCCCGCGCAAAAGAGCCCAGCTCCAGGGTTGCTGCTAATACATCCTCACCGGATGCCATCCAGAGGAAGCCGGCATCGGCTACAAGGCCTACAATTCCATAGGCCACTGCCCCCTCAGAAGGCCAAAGGCCTTTAGGCTTGCGCCCGAAGTGCTTTTCGTAAATTTCTATTGCTTTCTCGAGTTGGGCGACAGCATCTTCAGGAAATGAGAAATGGAAGGGCAGCCTGGAGGAAGGATTGCCCACCGCAGCCAAGCCAGAATCGTAAAGGAGGGGGAGAATCGGATGGGCATAGGGAGAAGTTATAACTTCGATTTGACCCTTATCCTGAAGTTCCCTGTGTTTGGGGATTACGGCTTTTATTACCTCTCTGGCTTTCTCAAAGAGCGCTTTCTTATCCTCTTCGCTGAAATCCCGCCCTTTCTCCACCAGGCTCTTCAGAGGCTCTTGAGCCAAAAAATCGGGGTCAAACCAGGCCAGATTAAAGAGGACTTGGAGGTCGCGGAAGTCTTGCGTGGTGAAAGCGGCGAGGGCCTTTTCAATTGCATCTCTGCTGGTGGAGCGACCTCGTTTGTCTAGAAGTTCCCTGTAACGTGGAAAGCGCGGGATTACGTGATCCCAATTAGCGTCAAAGAATCGCTCTAAAATGAACTTTTTCTCTTCCTCAGTGAGTTCTTCAGCAGGCTTTTCCGCAAGGGCCCAGTATATGTCTTTGGCGCCGTTGGCAAAATCCTCAAGCTGGCGGATCAAGCTCGGGGTGAGGTTAAAGGTAACCTTAACCTCCGGATACTGTTCCAGGATGGCTACCATGTCATAATAATCCTTAGTGGCGTGCACCCTGACCCAGGGACGAGTGTAAAGGCCTGTTGCGGGGTCTTTGTAGTAGAGAGGTTGATGCTGATGCCAGATAAGAGCCAAGTAGAGAGGGTGCTCCTCTGGCTGGGCGGTAGGCGTGGGGGTTGAAGGGACTGGCGAAGGAATTGGAGTGGGAACACAGCTGGCCAACGTGAAAGCCAGAAGGACCAGGAAAAGAGCTTTTTGCTTCATGGTCTTCCTCCTTAACCTTTGACCGCTCCCATGGACAGGCCGGAGACTATGTATCTCTGCAGGCCAAAGAAAAGCAGGACCACAGGGATGCTCATCAGAATGGAAAGGGCGGCGAACTCTGACCACGGGGTGGCAAATTGACCCTGCATAGCCCTGAGGGCCATGGCCAGAGTGAAGCGGCTCGGGTTCTCGAGAAAAGTCCAAGCCAGGACGAATTCTGTCCACCCGCTCATGAAGCCGAAGAGGATAGTCACAGCAATGGCGGGGGTTGAGAGGGGTATAATGATGTAGCGGAAGACCTGCAGCCTGTTGGCTCCGTCTATTAGGGCGGCTTCTTCAAGTTCCCGCGGCACTGTGTCAAAGTAGCCTTTCAGGTTCCAGATGGAGAAGGGAAGGGCCCCTGAGCCATAAGCGATCATCAGGCCGGGCAGGGTGGACCGCAGTGGTTCCCCGCCGAATTTGATCTGGCTGAGGAGGACGTACAAAGGAGCCAGGGTAGCCGCTGAGGGCAGCATAAGGAGCACAATGAACCCCAGCATGCCCGTTCGCCGCCCCACGAACTCGAACCGGGAGAAAGCATAAGCGGCCGATGCCCCCAGCACGACCGCAATCACACTCGTCCCGAGGGAAACAAGCAGGCTGTTCAATAGGAGCCTGGAAAAGGTCATGCAGGTGGAGACATCGGATGGGTTCCTGCACAGGAGGCGGAAGGGTTCAAAGAGTATCTTGCGAAAAGCGTGGAAGGAGGCGCCGGGAGGGATTATGCGCAGTTCCAGGGGCTTGTCAATGTTGCGAGGGTCAAGAGCCAGGGACGCTATCCAGAGAATGGGGAACATTACAAAAGCGGTGACAGCCAGGAGGAAGAGTTGCAGGGCTATCTGACGCAGTATTCCCCTAAGCATAGTAAGCCTCCGTTGCCCTCGTTATGCGGTTGTTTATAAGGGTGATGATGAGCAGGATGAAGAAAACCACCAAGCTGAAGGCCGCAGCCACTCCGTAGAGCCTCTGCTCGTAGACCAGCTTGAAGGCCTGGGTCACGAGTATCTCGGTCCGCCCGAAAGGACCTCCGCCGCTGATGAAGTAGATCACATTGAACTGGTTAAAAGTCCATATCGTTCCCAACATTATAGCTGGCACCATGGCCGGGCGGATCAGCGGGACGGTTATGTGCCAGAACTTCTGCCAACCACTGGCACCGTCAATGGACGCGGCCTCGTAAAGTTCCGCGGGGATGGCCTGAAGGGCTCCGGTCGCTACCACCGTCATGAAAGGCCATCCCAGCCATATGTTGGCCAGGAGCACACAGTAGAAAGCAAGGGGTAAGAAACTGAGAGGTCCACCTATGGGTGGTTTGGCAACCTCCAGCCAGCGGGTATCGGTAGGGAAATTGGTACCCAGGTAATTGTTGATGACACCAATTAGCTGATTGATGGCCCCAAAACGAGGGTCATACATGTTCCTCCAGGTCAGGGCAGTGATGTATCCCGGAAGGGCCCAGGGCAAGACGAAGATAGCCCTGTAGAGCCTTCGGCCTATCAGGCCTTTACTGTTCAAAGCCAAGGCAATGCCCACCCCTATAACCACGTGGAAGAACACATTGGTCACTGTCCAGGTTATGTTGAACAGGAGAAGCCGCCAGAAATCATAGTTCTCTATCGCCAGCTGGTTGGTGAGGATTTTGTAGAAATTGGCGAACCCGACGAAAGGCGGGGCATACTGGGTCCACGTTAAAGGATCGAACAGGTTGAAGCGGAGGTGTTTGATTCGGAAATCGGTGAAAGCCATCCACACCTGGAAAATCTGGGGGAAAAAAGTGATGACGAGCATGACCAGCCCCGCCGGGGCCACGTAAAGCCAGGGTATAAAGGATGCCTTCAACTTACTCCGAAAATTCCCCCACCAGTTAGATACAACACCCACTTTCATAGCTTCACTCTCCAACTAAAAATATGCGGGTGGAGAAGGGATTACCCATCTCCACCCGCGTCGCCTGGCAGTTCAGCCCAACGTGGACCTGTTACTGGCCACCCCTTATCTCCTTGATCTTGGCCACGATGCTCTCGTAGGCCTTCTGGAGAGCCGCAGCCGGATCTGCTCCTTCGTCGAAGACAGACTTAAGAGCGGTGTCCATCGGAGCCCAGTAAGCGCTCATCTCCGGGATGACAGGGAATGGGGTACCGAGAGCGAAGGCTTCGATGGCCTGCTTCATCAACGGGTCCTTTACCTCAACACCCTTAACGGCCGGGATATGGGCAGCTTTGGCGGGGTCAGCCAGGATAGCCTGAGCCTCTGGTGAAAGGAAGAACAGGATGAAGGCTATGGCCGCCTTTTGGTCATCCCCAGTCACGTTGGGGTTGAGGTAGATGTTCTCGGTCTGGACGTAACCGGAGAGGTGGCCGTCCTTGTACTTGGGCCACGGGTCGATGGCCAGGTTGTCGGGTCCGATAGCTTCGGCCAGGGCGCTCAGGTTCCAGGAACCGTCAATGATTATGCCGGCCTTGCCCGCCTTGAAGAGGTTGACGTCGTTATCGGTGTAGTACTCGGCTGGGCCGGCTTCTTTGAAAGCGACGAGGAGTTTGACCCATTCCACGCCCTTTTCGTTGTTGAAGGCCGGGTCGCCATTCTCCTCCATCAGTTTGCCGCCGATGCCGTGGAGGTGAGCAGCGGAGAAGAAGAAGCCCCGCTCCAGGTTAGCGCCCACCACGTCACCTTTGGTAGCAGCCTTCGCTGCAGCAACTAGCTCCTCCCAGGTTTTTGGAGCTTCGGGGATGATGGTCTTGTTGCGGAACATGAGCACTCCCTTTATGGTCTGGGGCAAACCGATGATGGCTCCTTTGTATTTGACGGCGCCCAGGGCTGCCTCCTGGATGGTGTCCAGGAACTCTTTGGTCAGGAACGGTGTGAGATCAGCCACGAGCTTGGCTTCGTAGAAGGGCGGACCCCAGTCCGCAGCACCGATGAGGACAGCTGGACCGCCGCCGGTGGAAGCTGCAGTTTCGTACTTGCCGCGCAGATCATCGAAGGGGACATAGAGGACTTCAAATTTCACATCGGGATACTTGGCCTGGAAAGCCTTTATCACTTCGTTGAGGCTCTCAATTTCCTTTTCCTTCCAGGCGTGCCAAAGGGTTACGGTGCCCTTGAGAACCGGTGCTGGAGGAACTGTGGGGGTTGGCGTCGCCGGGAGAGGGGTCGGGGTAGCCGGGACAGGTGTAGGCGGAACGGGGGTTGGAGTCGGTTTTGGGGCGCAAGCACCCAGCACCACGGCCAGAACTGCCAGACTTGCGAGTATTGCGTAAGTATGCCGCTTCATGCTTTTCCTCCTCAGAGGAATTGATTTTAAAAAAACCTTTGCTTTGTACCCCTCCTTTTAATGCAAAAGGGCTATCTCTGTTACGGCATCAAAGAGATGCATGTTCTCCATATCCATAACAACTTCAATCACATCCCCTGGCCGTACCTGAACCCTGGGGTCAACTCGGGCGAGGAACCGGTTCTTGCCGCTCAGAAGGTAGAGGAAGATTTCATTTCCCATAAGCTCGGTTATATCGACTTCAGCTTTGATTGAAGCAGCACTTATGCCTGGAGGAACATAGGGAGGCGTGTAAATATGTTCAGGCCTTATGCCGAAGATCACCTTCCGGCCTTTGAGGGGTAAGGCTTTTCCTCTTTTGGAATCTGGAATGGTAACGCGGAAAGAGCCTGTGTCTACTACAAGCGTGCCATTTTCCTCGGCTACCACTGCCTCAAAGAAGTTCATAGAGGGGCTGCCGATGAAGCCAGCCACAAATAGGTTAGCGGGTTCCCTGTAAAGCTTCTGAGGGGTATCCACCTGCTGGAGAACCCCGTCTTTGAGGACGGCTATGCGAGTGCCCATAGTCATGGCTTCCATCTGGTCGTGAGTCACGTAAACGAAAGTGGTCTGGAGGCGCTGGTGCAGCTTTATGAGCTCGGCTCTGGTCTGAACCCTGAGTTTGGCATCTAAGTTGGAAAGAGGCTCATCCAGTAGGAATACTTTAGGCTCTCTGACAATAGCCCGACCAAGGGCCACCCGCTGCCGCTGGCCACCTGAAAGCTCCCTCGGCTTGCGGTAGAGCAAATCTTCTATTTCCAGAATCCTGGCTGCCTGCCTGACCCTGCGCTCGATCTCGTGTTTGGGGAACTTGCGCAGCTTTAGGCCGAAGGCCATATTGTCAAAGACGTTCATATGGGGATAAAGGGCGTAGCTCTGAAAGACCATGGCCACATCTCTATCCTTGGGGGGCACGTTGTTAACCAAGCGGTCGCCGATGTAGATTTTGCCCTCTGTAGGCTCCTCAAGACCTGCGATAAGCCGGAGGATGGTGGACTTGCCGCAGCCTGAAGGGCCGACGAAAACCAGAAATTCTTTGTCCTCTATATGCAGCGTGAGTTCACGAACAGCTACTACTTTTCCGAAGCGCTTGGTGACGTGCTCAAAAGTTACGCTCGCCATCCTACTCCCACAGTTTAGCCTTAGGAATTTTAGCGTTTAAATTATACACAATACCTCCCTAACAGGCAAAAACATTCAATCCTTGCACCGAGAGAGTTGAGATCTCGGGCAAGAAAACAATTATCAACCCCAGCAATTTAGTTCTGGTTCACTCCGCAGACTTGTTGAGCTGAGCTACCTTGCAGTTCGAACAAAAGATGAGCGCAGCAGGTTGAGTTAAGGGCTAAGAAGGCACCTGCATATGCTCGCTTTAATGGCCTCAATGTTTCCCGACAACTGGCCAGCGGTAACGGTCACCCGGGTTTACGATTAGTTCTCCATTGACCGAGGCCCAAGGTGGGGGAGCATCAATTGTGTAGGTGTAACGCCCTGGGTCGAGGCAGTAGATATACTCTTTTCCAGCTGGGACTTTGAAGGTATCGGTCCATTGATCTCCCTGCCGGGTGAAAGTGAAAGTCAATTCCACTCCCATGAAGTTCTGAATGAGATAACACCCTTTAGAAGATTGTAAGGGAGTAGGTTGAGGAGTTGGTGTGGGAGGTTTTGTTGGTGTAGGGGTAGGCCTCCTGGTATAAGTGGGGGTAGGAGTGGGCGAGGGTGTCAGAGTTGGTGTCGGTGTAGAGGTGGGCGTTGGAGTTGGGGTGAAAGTAGGCGTTAGGGTGGGCGTGAAAGTAGGTGTTGCGGTGGGAGTATGGGTGGGTGTCGCTGTGGGAGTGGAGGTAGGTGTAGGGGCAGGAAGAATTGCGCAGGCCGTCGTCGCCCACATCAGCACCGAAAGAATAGCTAAGGCTACCAAAGATTTCCCACTCATTTTTGTCCTCCGTTAATTCTTTGTTTTAAACTGGAGACAAAACTCTTGTCGTGGCTCTGTCTCACCAGCTTTGGTGTGAGCCGAAGCCTCCGGTTGGTTTCTAAAAGAACACCGCTGGGATATTTTCAATATCACGCCGTAGCCCTTTGCGGCATCCCAAGACGGTAAAAATTTGGGGTGCTTAATTTGTCCACAACCATTTCCAAAATAGCGCGGACAGGTCGTACATTGGAAAGGTTGAACGCAATGCCGTTCGTCTTTGAACACACAGTGGCCGAACCCTGCCTTGGGCAGTGGCCCTTTAATTCTATTGCTCCTTTTGTCTTACGATTGACCACCGCCTATGGCCGATGTGCCAATTAGCCTGTGGTCAATCTTGCACGTTACCACATGGTTATTGGACCTTTCCGTTGCCACTCAACGAGTAGCGCATAATTCCTGCTGAAGGAGGCTTTGGCCTTATGCACCGGTTGGCCCCATCCTCTTTGACTTGACAGCAAGCAAGCCTTTGTCCTACTTGCTGCCCAGGGCATCGCTAGCCTTTGACGACCAGCGGCGTGAAACCCTTCAGGTTCAGGGCGTCACCACACCACCGGTGTTGTCCGTTAGAAGGGAGCGCCGGTCCTCAAATGGCCATATTCATCCCAGCCTAGCGCTCGAGCCCACCGCTCTCCGTCAAGGCGCAGGTGTGCCTGTGGTGATGGCAATGGCGTCTTCGAGTAGGGGTAATGCGTTGCTGTGAATGACCCAATCGATAGCGGTTGGTGGGCTTTCCTGGTAAGGGGGCCTGTGATCCGTTACGGAAGGCAAGGCCTGAGCGAGCCCGGCATTGGTCGGCACTCCGTTGGTTGCCAGCGGACTTAAACAAACAACTAAAACGAAGGGCTATTGCCTGTACATAGCATACACCTTTTTCTGGAGTCTTTGGGCCTGGACTGCGCCCAAATGTGTTTTTAGTTGATGGCTTCAATGTAACTGCTTATGCCCTGAAGCTGTCCGCAATTGGAGCAAAAGTGGAGCATCAGCCTAGATTACGGATTGCTTTAGATTATGAAAGAGCCGGAAAAGCTTGTGGTTTCCATTAAATTATAATTACCCCCCAAAGGATTGTCAAGCAGACGGGGCTTCTCCGGGCCTCTTTCCACAAGTTGACTTCAGTAAGCATGAGATGTTATCATTACCCCGGAGGAATTGAGCAATGGCAACGAGATTGGCGCTCTTTAAAAGTCGCCCTTTCACACGTCTGCTGGCTGCCCAGTTTCTTGCCCTTTCAGCCGTTTACGCTCTCAACCTGAGCACTGTGGTCCTTGTAGAACTTGAAACCCGTTCTAGTGTCCAAACCGGAATCGTCATACTTACGATAACTGTTCCCGGAACGATAGCCAGTCTGGTGGCTGGCCCTTTGGTGGACAGATTCAACCGGCGAGCGATGCTCATCCTCGTCCACACGATCAGGGGCATTGTAGCGGGGTTGTTCTTCTTGGCCCTGCGTTTCCTGAAGGGATCTTCGCTCTTGCTATCCGCTTACCTAGTCAACGTTTCCCTATCTTGTTTGAACCAGTTCACCTCTCCCACCGAGGCAGCTATACTCCCATCCCTTGTCAGGCGGGAGGAGCTCATTCGCGCTAACTCGGTTTTTCAGATGAGTTCGTTTATAGCTCAAGGTGCCGGGGCAATCTTGTTGGGTCCCCTGCTCGTGGGGTTCCTGGGCCTTCACTATGTCCCTTTGGTAGCTCTCTTTTTCTCAGCTCTGGCTACCCTTAACGCCTTCTTCTTGCCCAACGTAAGGACGGAGCAACGCTCGGCTTCTGCAAACGTATCATCTGTCAAGGCCAACGGGCTAAATTTCTGGAAGGAACTCAGGCGTGGCTGGGAATGGATAGCAGGAGATAAACTTACTAAAACGGCGTTATTTCAACTTACCCTTGCCACCCTGATAATGCTTTCCCTTTCCACCCTCCTGCCGGGATTTGTCTACAGAACAATGGGATGGGATGTTTCGCGGTTTCCGCTTACGATAATACCAATCGGAGCTGGATTCTTGGCGGGAACTTTTATCTTGAACCGTTATTCTTGCCAGTTGCTCTACGAAAATTGGATTTGTTATGGCCTTCTCGGGCTAGGGGTTTCTATCTCGGCCATTGCCCTTTTAAGTGGGAGAGTCCCCGGCTTATTGAGCCTGTCGGCTGTAATGGGCGGCGCTGGGCTAGCCTTGGTTTTCATCTCCGCCAAGACTCTGCTTCAGGAAAGGCCTCCGGCTTACCTAAGGGGTAGGGTCTTCTCCACCCAATATCTGATGGTGAACTTCTTTTCCGTTGGTACAACCCTATTCAGTGGGGGCATAGCTGACCTCTTGGGGATAAGGACCGCTATGTTCCTACTGGGTTTAGTAGCTATAGGTGGGAGCATGATCAGCGGGAGAGACTTAGGGATAAAGCTACGAAAGCCAAGATGAGGGCCAGCAGTATTAAAGGCCAATTGGCTAAAACTGCTTCAGTCCAGCTTTCCTCTTTACCAACAGTCTCCACCCCGTAGGAGCCCAAAAGAGCCATGGCAAAGGTGCGGACATCGGGTGGGCGGTTGTCAGGGTGGAGCTCCATTGCCCAGAGAATGGCTTTTTCCACATGGGGTGAAACAGAGGGGTTTAGCTTCCTCGGTGGGATAAGGGAACCTGGGTTTAAGAAGCGGGTTTTGGCATCGGGGGGAGGCTGACCAGTGAGCAGGTGGTAAAGGGTTGCGCCTAAAGAATATATATCCGAACGCATATCCGTTGTGCTCGGTTCTCCGGCATACTGCTCGAGGGGTGTGTAGGGAAGAGTACCACGGCCTTCCAGCACTGTTATAGTCCTTTCTTCATCGGAATAAAGGAGCTTTACCAGGCCAAAATCCACAAGTTTCACAGTCCCTGCAGGGGTTAGTTTTATGTTGGAAGGCTTTATATCGCGGTGGAGGATGGGCGGATTCTGACTGTGGAGGTATTCCAGGGCTGAACAGAGTTGTTCTGCCCACTTGAGAACCACTCCCTCGTCCAGGAATTTGCCCGCAGCCTTGGCTTCGTTTACAATGGTTTTGAGGTCCTTGCCTGGGACAAAGTCCATTACAAGGTATTCTCTGTCACCCTCGGAAAAATAATCGGAAACTTTGGGTAGATTGGGATGGTCAAGGCGGGCCAGGATGCTCGCTTCCTGGTAGAACTGCCGCTTGAGCCCTTCAATGGCTTTAGGATCGTGGGCCAAGTGGGGGATTATTTCTTTAATGGCGCAAAAACGCCCTTTTAGGAGGAGATCCTCGGCCCTATAGACCGAGCCCATCCCTCCTCTCCCGACCAGTTCTACTATCTTATAGCGGGAGCGCAGGATGGTTTCTGGGGTAAGGGGTTTGGCCAGCTCCAGCATGACCGAAAACTATGAACCTCCTGCCCATTGGGAAGGGCCAATTTTAATTTTAACCGAAGGGCCGGGACGGGGGAAACGTTGGGAATTGAAGCAGGATACCTTAACTATCGGTCGCCACAGCTCCTGTGATATCCCCCTTCCCGACCGCAGGGTATCACGCTTCCATGCCCGCATAACCCGCCAGGGCAAAAATTTTGTCTTGGAAGACCTAGGGAGCAAGAACGGCACCTTCGTCAATGGCATACCTGTCCTGACCCCGCATACCCTCAGGGATGGAGATGAAATAGCTATAGCTTTTGCCTTTAAATTCCTATTCGTAGATGCAGGCTCAACCGCGCCTATTACGGCTGAAAATGAATTGCCAATCAAGCTTGATAGAACCTCCCGCAAAGTGTGGGTGAAGGGAAGGGAATTAATCCCTCCCCTTTCACCCCTTCAGTTCCGTCTGCTGGAATTACTTTACGATTCTTCAGGGCGCGTTGTAACTCGCGAAGAAATAGTTCAAACCCTCTGGCCAGAAGCCAGGGGAGGGGTGACCGATCAAGCAATTGATGCCCTAATTCATAGGCTTAGAGAACGCCTCGCCTCCGTTGACCCCGAAACAAAGTTCATTGAAACAGTGAGAGGGCACGGTTTCCGCCTCTCTATTCCCTGAAAAATTCCACCACCTCCTCTGCCACTGAAGGGAAAACCTCTATGATGCTTATCCTGTGCCAGGGAAATATGATCACATCCGCGTTGGCATCCACATACTCTACAGGCTTTCCATCCTTCCTGCGAACTCCGGTGCAGATAACACAATTATCCGTGGGATTGGGCAATCTCTCCATTTCTGCTATTACAGGCTCTTCCCCGACCAAGTGAATTACCACTGTGTAAGCCATAGTTTCTACCTCTCCTCCAAGTAGATTTTTAAGACTTCCCCGCCTAAGCGGATTTCATCCCCCGAGGCTACTGGTTCAGGGGCAAAAGGTATGAGGGGTCGGTTGTTTATGAAAGAGCCGTTTGAACTGCCTAAGTCCTCAGCATAAACCCTTTTACCCTGGCGGAACAGACGGAGGTGTCTTCTGGAAATGCCCTTTTCAAATCCACCCTTATCAGTTAAATCTAAGTGAGGCCTAAAGCCCGAAGAGGGATCCGCCCTGCCGATTATCACCTCAACTTCCAAAGGCACTCTCACTTCCCAGCCATCGCTCATAGAAACTAGTCTAACAGTTATTTCCTCTCCGTAAAAGAGAGGCTCGCCGCATTCTTCACAGAAGAGGGTGTTGGGCAGATTCTCTGTTCCACAGGTTGGGCAACGAATCATTTCTCCTCCGGTGGCTTCAGTGCGAGAAGCTTCGTCCCGTAGTAAAGCCTCTTGCGGCCTTCCGCCGAAAGGTCTCCGGCCTCGGGGAGCAACATAGCCTCCTTGCGAGCCAAAAGGGCTAGATCTTTTTCTCCTATCTCTTCCAATCTCCTTGCCAAAAGCAAGAGGCTCCCGCTCGCTTTGCTCCTCCTCCCTGCTCTTATCTCCTCCCATGCCCTTTCCCTCAACTTGAAGATCGCCACCTGCCCGGCTGCTGCAAGGATTTCCCTGGGTATAATCTGGTCACTGGCTCCTTCTACTATGGCCAAGGAAAGTTCACCACGGGTAACAAGCTCCCCTTTTAAATCTCTAAACTCCCACCCAAGGACAGGATGTTGCCCGGCCGGGAGGGGTGGGATCACCAGCTCTGCCAGCAAGCTGATTGAACCGCTGAAGGGGCCCAAGAAAAAGGAGCCATCTTCTTCCGTGATCCTGCCGATCTGTGGGTTCAGCCTAAATAATCCCCTTAACTTTACACCTTCCTTTAGTTCAATTTTCCCGAGAAAGGAAGAAGCAGCTCTGGCTATAGCCTCTACCCTTTCCCTAAAGGCCTTCGGAAGCTCCTTTGGTTTGGGTATGTAAAGGCTTATCCCACCACTTTCCTGGGCTATGCCTTCCAGGAGCTCCTCGTTCCAATCCGTTCCAAGGCCGACGGCTGTTATCGATATGCCCTTGTTCTTGGCTTCCCTAGCTAGCCTTATACATTCTTCTTCGTCACCGTAGGTTTTCCCGTCAGTGAGCAAGATCATGTGATTTATGCTTTCCCGTAGGTTAGCGAGTTTGGAGAACTCCGAAAGTCCAGCGGATATTCCATAGGACATCTCGGTTCCACCTTCAGCCTTCATCTTCTTCAAGAGGCTCAAGGTTGCCTTAATTTCGTGCCGGCGAGAAGCGGGGAGCACCACTTTGGCCCTGTCGCTGAAACTCACCACTGCCAGGGTATCTTCTTCTTTGAGGTTCCATAGGACCAGTTCCGAAGCTTTTATTGCGCTTTCCAACCTATCCCCTTTCATTGATGTGCTCGTATCTATTACCAGACAGAGGTTCAGAGGCTTGGGTGGGATGGCATGGTCACGCTCGGCGTGCAGAGTAAAGAGAACGTAAAAAGCCTGGGGTTCGGGAAGAGGGGGCAAAGCCCTGTGGCTTGGGAGAACCTTGACCCAGAAAGCTCTCTCAGGGTAGAGGCCCTGGGATTTAAGCCATTCATCGTAGGCTCTGCGTTGTTCAGGGTTTCTGAGAACCTCGTAAGCCTCTTGAAGCTGGCGGAACAGAAAAGCAGTTTTAAAGGCTCTCAGGACGTCAGGATGGTATTCCTTCACCAGTCGCCTGTAGGCCCTTTCTATTTCCTCCGCTGAGGCAAAGGGTGAGACTTCTAAAAGCTGGTAGTAATCGGGCCTGAACCTCTCCTCCATAGCTTGATCCCTTATTGTCTATGTTCACGAAGGGATGGAGGGCAAAGCGTAGAGCCTGTTATCGCAAGAGCCTATGTATACAACCCCTCCGGCTAGGGCTGCCGAAGAGACCACAGGCCCCCCAGTTCGGAACCGCCAGAGGAGTTCCCCTTTTATAGCATCAAGACAATAGACGAAGCCATCTACTGAGCCAAAGTAAACCCTTTCTTCTTCCACCCTGGGGGATGAGATCACTTGATCTCCGGTAGCGTATTTCCAGAGGAGCTTACCATCTTCGGCCCTGAAAGCGTACATGTTTCCATCGGCTGAGCCGATGTAAACAATGCGCTCAACTACGGCGGGTGAAGAAACAACCGGTTTGCCTGTTTTATATCGCCAAATTATCCAGCCTGAAAAGACATTGAAGGCATAAACGTAAAAGTCAAAGCTTCCGATGAAGAAATAATTTTCCCAAACAGCGGGCGATGAAACCACCCTTCTGCCGCAATAGTGACGCCAGAGGGGGTGGCCATCGGAAATCTTCAAAGCATAGATGAATCCATCATCTGAGCCGAAAATTACCCTATCCTGAAACAGGGCAGGAGAAGACCTAACGGCCCCGCCAGTAATGAAGAGCCACTTCAGCCTGCCCGATTCCGCATCTACCGCATAG
This sequence comes from Anaerolineae bacterium, assembly GCA_042408195.1. Classification (GTDB taxonomy): domain Bacteria; phylum Chloroflexota; class Anaerolineae; order SpSt-600; family SpSt-600; genus SpSt-600. Next base: position 13,915 of record JBHOQL010000118.1, on the reverse strand, counting down.
AAATTGCCATCGTCCGCACCAAAAAACACTGCATCTCCATAGATCTTGGGGGAAGAGCGGATTTTACCGCCGGTCGTAAAGACCCACAGCGTCCGCCCTGTAAAAGCATCAACGGCGTAAAGGTTGCCGTCTTCTGAACCGAAGAACACGACCCTCCGCCAGACAAAGGGGGTAGAAACTACACCGCCTTTTGTGGGGTACTTCCAGAGCATTTTTCCCGTTTGAGCATCCAAGGCGTAAAGGTTGTAATCGTATGCGCCAATGTAAACAATGCCAGAGGCTACCGTTGGAGAAGAGCGGATTTCATCTTCACAGGTGAAAACCCACAGGGGCTTTATTTCCTGGATTTCTTCCCTCTGGAGCATTGGCACTGTGAGCGAGGGCCTGCCGCTGAAGGCTTTCAGTATAGCGGCTTTCATCTCCGCGACAGAGGAAAAGCGCTTTTCCATATCGTATTCCAGGGCTTTCATTATGACTGCTTCCAGAGCAGGAGGAACGGAAGGATTTATAGCCCTTATGGGCCGCTCGTGGAAGGAGAAAGGAGGCTCGGCTCTCGGGTCTACCCTCGTCAGGATGTGGTGCAAGGTAGCACCCAGGGAATAGATATCACTCCTCGGATCCATAACTCCTCGGTATTGCTCGGGAGGAGCATAGCCTTCGGTCCCTACCATAGTCCCTTTGAGGCCCCTTTGGAAGACTCTGGCGATCCCAAAATCAACCAGCATAATCCTTCCATCATTTGTAAGCATTATGTTAGAGGGCTTAAGATCCCTGAAGACGATCGGGTTGGGCTTATGGTTGTGCAAATAATGTAGGACATCGCACAACTGTAGAGCCCAACCTACTACAACCTCGACTGGGATGAAGGAAGGTGTTTCCCGCAGAATTGTCTCTAAGTCTTTTCCTTCCACGAACTCCATTACAAGGTAGCTGCGTTGTCCTTCGGTGAAGTAATCGTAAACTTTGGGGATTGCAGGGTGGTTCAGGCTGACTAAGATCTGGGCTTCCCGGTTGAAACTGTCCACGCTTTCCTGGTGGGCGGCTGGGGAAAGGTCGGAAAAGATTTCCTTAACGGCGCAGAGCCTCTCAACTCCCTCAAAGCGCCTGTCCCTGGCCTTGTATACAGCTCCCATCCCTCCAATGCCCAAGATCTCCAAAATCTCATAGCGTCCCTGGAGCAAGGTGCCCGGCTCCAAGACGGCATAAAAGCGAGCTTCGGAGATCTGGACCCTTCGAGTCTTTATGTCCCCTTCCATGGACTACCTCCACAAAGTTAATTATAAAAGTTCCAGGAGTTTGGCGCAAAAATTCGACAAAATGGAGTTCCGTTTTCCTTGCTAAAAGGCCCGAGAGGAGCTAAAATACGGCCGGCACATTCCCTTTACAACTTCTTCACCTTCTGCCGTTAGAATACAGATGGAGGATGAGATGAGACAGTTACCCGCAGTTTTTGCCCTGTTATTGCTTCTCTGGGGCTGCACTCCAACTCCCACCCCCCTCCCTACTTCCACGCCCACCCCGTTGCCTTCACCTACTCCTACGTTTACCCCTACTTTTACCCCCACACTTGCTCCAACTTCGACTCCAACTCCCACTTACACTCCTACGCCTGAACCGATAGCAGTTGTTAAAGTTAAGAGTTTAGCTCTCCGGGCAGGACCTGACACCTTTTACCCGATCTTGGCGGGACTGGAATACCAGCAGAAAGTTAAGGTGACGGGCAGAGATGAAAAAGGCTTTTGGCTCAGGGTTGTTACCGAAGAAGGACTGGAAGGTTGGGCCGCCGCCTATTACTTGGATTTCCCTGGCCCCATGGAGATTGTTCCCGTCATTGAAGTCACACCGCCCATTCCTTCCCCCACACCCACCGCAACACCTTCTGCAGCTTTCGCCGGTAAATTAGTCTTTCAGCTCTACAGCGGAGGCGATATTTACCTCCTTGATTTGTCCAAGGCCGTGCTAACAAAAATCACCACAGGCATGGATCCTGCCTTTTCTCCCGATGGCAGGTACATTGCCTTCGCCCGATGGGAGGGGGACCTCAAAGGCATATGGGTTCTTGATACGGAAACCCTTCAGGAGTGGCCCATCTTCATACACCCCCATGCCAAATCTCCCGATTGGTCCCCTGATGGAAAGAAGGTGGTCTTTACTCGACAGCACGGGGGCAGGCCCGAAGAAACGAGATGTTTTATGGGCCGCTGCTTCACTATCCCACCAGATTATTTCTGGAAGCTCGGAATAGTGGAGCCAATCTCCGGGTACTTTTACGAATTGCCCTGCGATGACCACAGCTTTTCCCCCTCATGGTCTCCTCATGGCCGATTCATCGCTTATGACGGGGACAGAGGCATCAATATCATTGCAGCCGATGGCACGGCAGCTTACAAGCTCACTGACAATCCGGGCGACACTTATCCCGTCTGGTCCCCGGACGGGACGCGCCTGGCCTTCATGCATCGTCAACACGACCATTGGGATATCTACGTCATCAACGCGGACGGCACCGGAAGGACGAGGCTTACAGCCCCCAACCTTTTGGAAAAACCCTACAACAACGTGGCTCCCGCTTGGTCCCCTGATGGCAAATACATCGCTTTTCTCACCGATCGCAGGGGTAAATGGGAGATCTACGTAATGAAAGCCGATGGCTCTGAACAAAAGCCCCTGATGCCGGAAATCTTAGGAAGGTTAGAATTTCGCTACGATTTCGTCAGCGAGCATGTGTTGGATTGGTGGGGACCGTGAGCATCAGAACTCGTACACATCTCCATCAGCAGCCAGCTTGACTGGACCACCGAATGCTTTCCTTGCTTCTTCCACAATTTCTCTTGGATCAATGAAAGGATTGAAATGGGCCAGGATTAAGAGGGAAACGCCGCTTTTCCTGGCTACCTCTCCAGCCTGATAGGCCGAGGAGTGGCCGGGGTAGAGCCCGGTGCTCTCATGTACCAAAATGAAAGCCCCTTCCGCCAGCCGAATCACCTTTTCGCTCGGCGCTGTATCTCCAGAGTACACCACAGCCCTCCCCGAAAGTTTTGACCGGATCCTGAAAGCCAGTGTGGGGATTAGGTGATCGGCAGGGGAAGCTCTAACTTCAAAGAATTCGTCCTCAAAAACCAGTACCATCTCCTTGGCTTCAACGGAACAACATTTGACGCCGGGAAAATCCTTGAAGTGAGACCAATCCCACGCATCCATCAGCTTCCTGACGGTCTCACATCCTTCGGGTAAGGCCCAGATGGGAAGAGGTTCCCTGCGGCCGAGAAGCCAGAGGCCTTGCACAAGGTACGGCAGGCCGTATAGGTGATCGGGGTGGTGGTGAGAGAGAAAGACACCTTGCAACTGGGAGGGGTCAAGGCCGAATTTCATGAGTCTGTGCAATGGGCTCCCGCCGCAATCCAGCAGAAAGGACCCACCGCTCGGCTCGACCAGAGCCATGTAGCAACTATCCACCTTGGCCGAGGGCAGGGAGGCTGCCGAGCCCAAAAATACAAGCTTAGCCCTTCCATTCATAGACCCACTTCACGATGAGGGGGGTTACATTAGCTTCCACAAAGGCCGCTATCAAAAGCAATGGTACGGTGACGAAAATCAGCACCTTGACCCAATCGGCAATTGCTAAAAGGAGCGACTCTCTGAACCGTCCCTTCACTCCGGGTGATACGGGCACAGCCCCTATCCTCAAGGCAGTAGCCACTGTCAGAAAGACTGCTGGAATTTCGAAGATGCCGTGAGGTAGGATGAAAGCTGCAAAGAGCAAGGGTTTCTGTCCCAGGATCGCGATTTCCGTCCCTATGAAACCTACAAGGCCCATATTAATGACTATCACCAGCGAGGGCATAGTTCCCAGGGTCATAAGGGAGAGGAGGGAGGAAAGGGTTAGAGCTCGCAGGTTGTAGAGGAAGATCGCCTGAGTTTGCAGCGGAGGGAAAAAACCCCAGGAAACGCTCTTGAGCTTGCTTAGGTCGATATTTTCAGGTAAGATCGCTTCAGGATGTGGATAAAGGAAGGCAACTCCGAGCCCTCCCAATAGACTGGCCAAAGCCATTAACCCCACGAAGGCCAGGGGAAGCCTGAGTTCGGCCAGGATAAGCCTCAGCTCCTTTTGGTAAAAGCTCCCTAAAGAGAAGCGTTCTCCCCCGCTTCCTGGACGTCTCAGGAGCAGAGAGAGGAAAGCTTCGGTCCAACCCTTAAGATTAAACCTTTCCAGCTGCGTTGTGAGCAAGTGTTCCCGATTGAACAGGGCCAACCCCATCCTTATGAGGAGCACTGTAACCACAAGCATCCCGGCCACAGACAGCCAGAGAATGTTGTAGTTGGCCCAAAACATGGCGATGCTGATACCCTGAATTATTATGGTCATGGGTACGATGATGAAACTTGCCAGAAGGTTGGCTGCCCTGACACTGGTAGCGTTGTGGGAAACAACCACTGCCCCTGCTACCATGACCAGAGCTTCACACAAGGTAAGGGCTAGAACTTGAATGAGAAGGGTGAGGGGAGGAAAGTAGCCAGTGGAGAAGTAAAGGCCAATCAGGTAAATAGCAATACTAAGTGAACTTGCGCTGAGGGGCAAGAGGAGCGAAGCCAGAAATTTCCCCAGAAAGAGCTCAAGGTCCGAAAGGGGCGAAGCCAGAAGAGGTTCCAAGGTAAGCCTTTCTTTCTCCCCCACAAAGGACTCCAGGGCTATCACCAGGGAAAAGGATATGGGGAAAAAGCCCACTACCATTAACAGGAAAGGATACATCCTTTCGGCAATGATGATGGCACCGTAGCGGGCCACAAAATCCCTGGCCAGCTGGGCTGTCATTTCCATAAGCCAGGGGAAGAAAAAGGTCAGGATTGCAATAGGCGAAACAATCCGCCAATCCCGCAGCGAATCCTTTAGCTCTTTGGAAACAAGGGTTAGAACGGGTGATAAAGAACTCATCGTATAATCCTCAAATAAACCTCCTCCAGCGTTACCGGCACCTCTTTGAGGTAGAGGATATCTGCGCCCGCTTCCGTCAGGGCCCTCACTATGGAAGGATTCACCAATTCCGGTTCATCAGTTCTGTAACGCACGAAATCATCGCCTGCTTCTTCCACTTTGGCGAAACGCTCAACTATGGCCACTGCTCCTTTGTAAGGATGGGCGAGTCTCAGCTCCATGAGGGGGGAACCGAAATAAAGCCTGCAGAGCTCATCAAAAGTTCCAGTGGCTACGATCCTTCCTTCGCTGATTATAGCTATTCGGTCGGCGATGGACTGGGCTTCGAAGAGGTTATGGGTGCAGATGATAGCAGTGCGCCTTTCTTTCCGGAGTTCCATTATAGCCTCTCTAACGATCTTGGCACTGTGGGGGTCCATGGCTGAAGTGGGCTCATCCAGGAACAGGACCAAGGGGTCGTGTAGCATGGCTCTGACCAAAGCCAGCTTCTGGCGCATGCCCTTGGAATATTCTCCGATGCGCCTCTTCCTTGCCTCCGCAAGCCCGAACTGCTCTAGCAGTTGGTTCTTCCTTCTGCTGAGTTTATCCGGTGGAACTCTGTAGAGCTTGCCGAAAAAATCCAGGTATTCATCAGCCGACATTCTGAGGTAAAGAGCGGGAAATTCAGTCAGCAATCCTACGGAACGCCGGACGTCCTGGGCTTGTTTCACTACATCGTATCCGGCCACTCTGGCGGTTCCAGCGGTGGGAGCCAGGACTGAAGCAAGCATGCGGACGGTAGTAGTTTTTCCGGCTCCGTTCGGCCCAAGCAGGGCCAGGATTTCCCCTTCCTGAAGCTGGAAGGTTACCCCTTCCACCGCCACCAGGGAATTGAAATGTTTGGTGAGCCCTTCCGCTTCCACAATTACACTCATTGCAAGTAAAGTATACCTCTTTTGATTGCGGCAGCAAAATAGGGAAAAGGTCCTGGGATTGGAGCCTGGGTAACTTTGTGATATACTCTAAACAAAATCAAAGGGAGAGGTGCTGAAATGGAGAAGCTGCCAGCTCTTCTTTTCCTTCTGGCGTTGTTCATCCTTATGGCCAAGTTCATGAGTTGGCTCTTCATAAGGTTCCGTCTTCCTGCCATCCTGGGTGAGCTTATAGCTGGCATAATCCTGGGCCCCGGAGTGCTGAACTTGCTCCACTGGCCTTTTTTCAGCCACGAAGAAATTTTCCCCATTGTAATAACTCTGGCTGAGCTGGGAGTTATATTCCTAATGGGCATAGCTGGGGTGGAAATTGAGCTTGAAGAATTCCTGAAGACCAGAAAGGTGGCTCTCCTGGCCGGAACAACAGGGTTTCTCCTCACCATGGCCACGGGAGCAGCAGTAGCATATCTTTTCCACTATAATTTCGTCACCTCTCTCTATATAGGGCTTATCCTAAGCGTTACTAGTGTCGGCATATCTGCACAGACCTTGCTGGAACTTAGAAGGCTTAATACTCGGGAGGGCATGGGCCTCCTGGGCTCTGCAGTAGTGGACGACATACTGGCTCTGCTCACGTTGGCTGTTTTCACCAGTTTCATTGTCCGCGCCAGCGCCGACATAGGCGTTGTCTTATCTCTTGTCAAGGCCCTGTTTTACATTGCCATTGCTTTCCTTTTGGCTCGCTGGCTTATACCCTCCATTTCCAATTGGGTTCAGCGCCAGCCCATAGGAGAAAGCATCGCTTCTCTGGCTTTTGTCACATTTTTCCTATTCTCTGGTGCGGCAGAAGAGTGGGGAGGTTTGGCAGCTATCACGGGAGCTTTTATAGCTGGTTTAGGGTTTGGAGCATCCCCCATAAGGCACTTAGTGGTGGAAAAACTCCGCCCCCTCGCATACGGCTTCCTAACCCCCATCTTCTTCATCAGCATAGGCTTGAGGGCTGACTTCCGCGGCTTTTCATCGGAACTGGTCCTCCTCTACTTGTTCCTCGCCTTGGGGGTAATGAGCGCCAAGATTTTGGGGTGCGGATTCGGGGCCTGGGTTGGAGGCTTCTCCCCTTCCGAAGCCTTTAAACTGGGAATAGGAATGATGCCTCAGGGAGAAGTTGCTTTAATTTTGGCCTCCTTTGGCCTCACTGCGGGCTACATAGGAACTAAAGAGTTCGTGACAATAATTATGGTTATTCTGACCACCGTGCTTCTGACCCCCATCCTGCTCAGGCTGGCCTTTGAGCCTCCTGTTTCCCTTAAGAGGATTTTCGCAAGGCCCAAAATTGAAGAAAAAATTGCTTCGGAGGGATAATTTATGCCCAAGTGCGTGGTGCTTATCCTGACTAAACTTGATAGGCTTTACGATGTCCTCCGGGCTTGGGAAAGCCTTGGGATACCCGGTCTTACCATGGTTGATACTATGGGTATGGCTTCCCTGAGAACTTGGGTCGGCAGGGAAGATGTTCCCCTCATTCCCTCAATGCGCTCTATTCTACAATCAGAAGAATTGACTTTCTGCCACCGCGCTATTTTCACGGTAGTTCCGGATGAGTTTGACGTAGAAAGGCTGGTAGAGGAGACGGAAAAAATCACGGGGCCCCTCACTGAACCCGACTCAGGTTTCCTCTTCGTCTTTCCGGTCCTTAAGGCCTGGGGCTTAAGGGGTAAAACCTGAACCCAAAAGGCGCGGAAGGCGCCCTCCCCGCAACAATGGACTCAAGCGCCGTCTTTGTGCCCTCGGATTTCCGAGTATAATAGGTTTATGCCTTGGGCAATCCTTTACAGAGGTATAAGGATATGGGCAGAATCCTGATGGTGGCTCCCACTTCCTTTTTCTCTGACTATGGGTGCCACATAAGGATCTATGAGGAGATAAAGTTCCTGCAGAACAACGGCTTCAGGGTCACAGTTTACGCTTACAGGAAGGGCGGGGAAGTCCCAGGCGTTGAGGTGAGGAGGATACCTTCTATCCCCGGAGATAACCGGTACGAGCTGGGCGCTTCTTGGATAAAGATCGTCTTTGATTTGTTACTGGCTTCCAAGGTTTTCGCGGCTTCGCTAAAGGAAAAGTTTGACCTAGTGCACGCTAACCTTCACGAGGGTGCTCTGATCGGTTTCTTTGCTGCTCGAGCTCTCAGGGTCCCCCTGATCTTTGACTTCCAGGGAAGCCTGACGGATGAAATGAGCCAGCATGGCCTTCTCAAACCCAATGGTTTGCTTTTCAAGGTGTTTTGGCAAGTAGAAAGGCTGATAGATCGTCTTCCGGACGCCATCCTCACCAGCTCTTTCCACGGAGCAAGGCTTCTGGTGGAAAAATTTGGCTGCAATCCCGAAAAGGTCTTCACGCTTCCCGATTGCGTCAATGTTGAGGCTTTCCGTCCGAGGACCCCCGCCGATGAAAGTGAAATCAGAGCCCTGAAGGAAACTCTGGGCATCCCCCAAGACCTTCCGGTGGTGGTTTACTTGGGGCTTCTGTCCAGTTACCAGGGAATAGACCTCCTGCTCAGAGCTGCTTCCATACTGCTCAGCAATGGGGCAAAAGCCCACTTTTTAATAATGGGTTTCCCGGGCGAAGCCAACTACAGGGCCATGGCTGAGGCTATGGGCATAGGCCGATTTGTTACTTTTACCGGTAGGATCCCGTACTTCCAGGCCCCCAGCTACCTCCGGCTTGGTGATATAGCCGTTGCGCCCAAGCTCTCTGCCTCCGAAGGCAATGGTAAGCTCCTTGTTTACATGGCCACTGGCCTCCCCGTGGTCGCTTTTGACCGCCCCGTCAACAGGGAATACTTAGGAGATTTGGGCATATACGCTGCGCCTGGTGACCCCTATGCCCTGGCAGAGGCCCTCGGGAATGCTCTTAGGAATTTGCCGGGCCTCAAAAGAATAGGGGAAAGCCTCAGGATGAAAGCAGTGGAAAATTACCGGTGGGAGAAAGTTGGGGAGATTCTCCTACAGATTTACAGAAGGGTTGGATTAAGGTAGAGTATGGAGTTAGTCAGGGAGCTCTGGCAGTACCGGTTCCTCCTCTACATGCTGGTGGTTAGGGACCTGAAAGCTCGCTACAAAAATTCGGTGATAGGGATTGTGTGGTCGCTCCTCAACCCCCTCCTGATGATGTTCATTTTCACCTGGGTTTTCACTGCCCTGGTGCCGAACCGCTCCATCAGGGCTTTCCCCATATTCTTCCTATGCGGCTTGTTGCCCTGGCAATACTTTACCGGTGGGCTTGTGGCCAGCACCGGAAGCCTGGTGGCCAACGCCAGCCTCGTCAAGAAGGTCTATTTCCCCAGAGAAGTCCTGCCCCTGAGCGCTGTCCTCTCCCACCTTGTCCACTTCTTGATAGCTCTGGTTGTCCTGCTTGCCCTTATGCCCATTTTCCACATACGTTTGACAATTTGGGCAATTTTTGTGCCCTTTATAATCCTAATTCAGACGGCTTTCGTCGCTGGGCTTGGGTTGGCCCTTTCAGTGTTCAATGTTTTCTACAGGGATGTCCAACACCTTCTGGAAGTGCTCCTTCTGGGCTGGTTCTTCCTGACGCCGATCTTTTACCCGTTGGATATCCTCCCTCGCAATTACAATTTCCTGGGCGTGACAATAGACCTCTGGCGCTGGATGCAGATCTTAAACCCCATGGCTTCAATTATCGCTGCCTACCGGGATCTCCTTTACTGGGGGAAAATGGTGGGGCTTGATTTCTTAGCTCGCACGGCGGTTACTTCTTTCCTGTTTTTAGTGATCGGATTGTCGGTATTTCGGCGTTATAGGTTTGCAATAGCCGAGGAACTTTGAGTCAAAGTATGAGCATGGCATCGCCGAAGCTGTAGAATCTGTAGCGAAGCCTTATGGCCTCTTGGTAAGCCCTCATTATGAAGTCCTTTCCCGCAAAGGCCGAAACCAGCATTATCAGGGTTGAACGGGGAAGGTGAAAGTTTGTGATGAGGGCATCTACCACTTTGAAGCGATAGCCTGGGTATATGAAAAGGTCCGTCTGCCCCTTGAAAGGTCGTACCCCCTCTTCGGTGGCGGCTGTCTCCAATACCCGGACAGAAGTAGTGCCCACCGCGATTATCCTCCGGCCCTCACGTCGAGCTTTGTTTATCTCGACCGCTACCTCTTCGCTGAGTTCACAGTATTCGGAGTGCATTTTGTGCTCTTCAATGTTTTCTTCTTTGACAGGCTTGAAGGTGTCAAGGCCTATGTGGAGGGTTACGAAAAGGAACTTGGCTCCTTTATCCTCAATGCGGCGCATGAGTTCGGGGGTAAAGTGGAGCCCGGCCGTAGGGGCAGCCACCGAGCCCTCAACTCTGGCGAAAACCGTCTGGTAGCGTTCGGGGTCCGAGAGGGGCTGATGGATGTAAGGGGGGAGGGGGACCGAGCCAATTTCCCGGACCAGGGGTTCGAGGGGTTCCTCGAACTCCACAAGCCTGCTCCCTGCTTCGGTCACGCCCACTACTACTCCTTCCACACCTTTATCGCCCTTTCCCACCCAAAGCTTGGTCCCCTCTTTTATCTTTTTCCCTCGCACCAGAGTTTCCCAGAGTTTCTCTCCTCTGCGGGAGAGAAGCAATATCTCCACCTTGCCACCGGTTGGGAGCTTGCAACCATAAAGGCGCGCCGGGATCACGCGGCTCTGGTTAGCCACTAAAATATCGCCCAGTTGTATGTAATCAACTATCTCCCTGAAAATCCTGTGCTCAATTGTACCAGTAGCCCTGTGGAGGACCATCAAGCGCGATGAATCCCTCGGCTCTACGGGGCTTTGAGCTATGAGTTCGGGTGGAAGGTAATAGTCAAACTCAGCCGTCTTCATCCCCTTTTAGGAAATTTTAAGGTAAATGCACCGTTGAGGCAAGCGGGCTCTGGCCAATTTTCCGTGGGACCTCAGGACTTACCACCGCCGGTCCACTGGTGGGGCAAGCCATGCATTCCTGGGGAAGGGAGTCGCCCAGGGCGGCCCCTGCTGACCCGCAAATGGTTGTTCAACAGGAAGGCCTCCGCCGCTTCCAGGAACGGCCTTGGGCATTCTTCCTGCGGGACGTGCCTGCATTCTGGGATGACGACGAGTTGGGCCCCGGGGATTTCCCTCGCCAGGCGGATGCTCTGTTCGGTGGGGACGATGCGGTCATCGTCGCCGGTGATGACGAGGACGGGAGCGCGGATTTCCCCCAGCCGCTTCTCCAGCCCCAGGGGACGGCTGGCGCGGGTGACCTCCCAGAGGGCCCGGTCCCAGTTTTCCGCCTGCAGCGGTTTAGTGTACCCCTCCCAGATTTTGGGCGTGAGTTTGGACGGGTCATGCCAGGCGGAACGGCCGAAGTCCTCGCCCCAATCCCGGATGGAGCGGACAAAGAGCGGCCCCAGGCGGCGCATCTGAGGTGTGTTCAGAAGCGGCCGCACCCAGCCCGGCGCTCCGCCGCCCACGTAGACCGCCGGGGAGACCAGTACCAGCGCCTCCACACGCTCCGGGTAAGTCAGCGCGGTCAGGAGAGCCATCGCCCCGCCGGCGGAATTGCCCACCAGAACCGCCCGCTCTATCCCCAGCGCGTCCATAAGGCCCACCGTCAGGTCGGCCTGGGCCTCCGGACTGTAGGGGCTGCGCCCCGTCCACTCGCCGGGCATAGGCCGCTCCGTGAGGCCAAAACCGGGCCGGTCAAAGGCGACGACGGTCCCCCACTTCGCCATCGGCTCCATCACCTCCCGCCAGGAGAAGGTGCTGGCAGCAAAGCCGTGGAGCAGTAAAAAGGCCGGACGTCCGGACCCGGCCATCTTGTAATGGACGGTGAGGCCGTTCACTTCTATAAACCGGCTATCGGGGTCGGCCAGCCTTTCCGGTGGGACGGTCCCTTTCAGCGGGGGCACTGGCACCAGGAACGGGCCGACCAGCAGAATGGACAGCAGGATTCCCAGAGCGATGAGCAGTCCGCGAAGCCAGGGTTTCATTGGCCCTCTGTGAGGTGTGTTGCGTGTTGCGTGTTCCGTTACCTCCGGACCTGAGCGCCCTCCACCGCCTGTGCGATTTCTGGAGGAGCCTCGCCCCGCGCCACGGTGCCACCGTCAGCAGAAGCGGCACTAACCCGACGACGGCGGATGGATAGCCTCTGGTCGCCCGACGGACTGGAGGGCCTTCTCCACCAGTTCTGCCTCCGGCGCCTCCCCCGCCTCCCCGCAGGCCTGGAGGTAATACCGCCGCAGCGCGGAGGCCAGCTCGCCAAAGGCAGCGGGGAGGGCTTCGGCGAAGGGGAGGAGAACGCGCAGCCCTTCGGCGAAGGCCTCCATTGCTTCCCGGGCCCGGCCCAGGCCCAGAAGAACGCTTCCGTGCGCGCCCAGGCTCCTGGCGAGGTCTGGGAGGAAGGCCTGGGGGTTTTCCTGGGCCAGTTCCCGGTAGATTCCGACTGCCTCCCGCGTCGCCTCCAAAGCCTCCTCCCTACGGCCCAGGTCGGAAAGCACATTGCCCAGGTTGGTGAGGCTCCCGGCCAGTTCTGGGAGGAAGGCCTGGGGGTTTTCCTGGGCCAGTTTTTTGTAGATTTCCACCGCCTTCTCTGTTGCCTTCAGCGCCTCCTCCCTTCGGCCCAGGGCGAAAAGCATTGCGCCCAGGTTGGTGAGGCTCCTGGCGAGGTCTGGGAGGAAGGCCTTAGGGTTTTCCTGGGCCAGTTCCCTGTAGATCCCGACTGCCTCCTCTGTTGCCTTCAGAGCCTCCTCCCTTTGGCCCAAGGCGGAAAGCATCAAGCCCAGGTTGGTGAGGCTTGCGGCCAGGTAAGGGAGGAAGGCCTTTGTGTTTTCCTGGGCCAGTTTTCGGTAGATTTCCACCGCCTCCTCTGTTGCCTTCAAAGCCTCCTCCCTTCGGCCCAGCTCGGAAAGCATTGCGCCCAGGTTGGTGAGGCTCGTGGCAAGATAGGGAAGGAAGGCCTGGGGGTTGGACCGGGCCAGCTCACGGCGAATCTCCAATGCCTCCTCTGTCGCCTTCAAAGCCTCCTCCCTACGGCCCAGCTCGGAAAGCATTGCGCCCAGGTTGGTGAGGCTCGTGGCAAGATAGGGAAGGAAGGCCTGGGGGTTGGACCGGGCTAGCTCACGGCAGATCCCCACCGCCTCCTCTGTCGCCTCCAAAGCCTCCTCCCTACGGCCCAGGTTGGAAAGCATATTGCCCAGGTTGGTGAGGCTCGTGGCAAGATAGGGAAGGAAGGCCTGGGGGTTGGACCGGGCCAGCTCACGGCAGATCCCCACCGCCTCCTCTGTCGCCTCCAAAGCCTCCTCCCTACGGCCCAGCTTGGAAAGCATTGCGCCCAGGTTGTTGAGGCTCATTGCCAGTTCTGGGAGGAAGGCCTGGGGGTTTTCCTGGGCCAGTTCTCGGTAGATCCCCACTGCCTCCTCTGTTGCCTCCAAAGCTTCCTTCCTACGGCCCAGGGCGGAAAGCCGAGTGCCCAGGTTGTTTAGGCTCCTGGCCAGGGCCGGAAGGAAGGCCTGGGGGTTGGACCGGGCCAGCTCACGGTAAATGCCCACTGCCTCCTCTGTTGCCTCCAAAGCTTCCTTCCTACGGCCCAGGGCGGAAAGCCGATTGCCCAGGTTGTTGAGGCTCCTGGCCAGGTCCGGAAGGAAGGCCTGGGGATTTTCCTGGGCCAGTTCCCGGTAGATCCCCACTGCCTCCTCTGTTGCCTCCAAAGCTTCCTTTCTACGGCCCAGGGCGGAAAGCCGATTGCCCAGGTTGTTTAGGCTCCTGGCCAGGTATGGTCGGAAGGCCTGGGGATTTTCCTGGGCCAGTTCCCGGTAGATCCCCACTGCCTCCTCTGTTGCCGCCAAAGCTTCCTTCCACCGGCCCAGGTCGGAAAGCTGATTGCCCAGGTTGTTGAGGCTCCAGGCCAGTTCCGGAAGGAAGGCCTGGGGGTTGGACCGGGCCAGTTCCCGGTAAATGCCCAACGCCTCCTCTGTTGCCTCCAAAGCCTCCTCCCTCCGGCCCAGTGCGGAAAGCCGATTGCCCAGGTCGTCGAGGCTCCTGGCCAGGTATGGTCGGAAGGCCTGGGGGT
>JBHOQL010000116.1:0-2173 GCA_042408195.1 Anaerolineae bacterium | reverse complement strand
GCTAAATCAATGGCCCTTCCGAGGTTAGTCTCGGTTCCTGAAATCAACCGTCTCAGCTATTCTTGAGGAAACAACACCATTATACTGGCTGCTGGCACCCGGGGGAGTCAGTGGGAAGTCTTTTCGAGGGACCTTTATGCTTCGAACCTCCGCAGAGTTACGGTTGGATGAGCGTTTTGCTTTCACTCTTGCATTCTTTGTTAAGTGGGCGGTACAGGAGTCGAACCTGTGACCTCCTCCTTGTAAGGGAGGCGCTCTGACCAGCTGAGCTAACCGCCCGTAAAAATTATAGCATGATCCGGGAAAATCTTCAAAATCGCTCTGCAGTGGGCAAGTGGAATATCCTTCGCATGCCCTTAGACCAAAGCGATCAAAATTGCCGTGCTCTCCTTCTACAGCTACCTGACCCAGACCCTTGGTGGCTTTCCGAATGGTATCGGGGCAGACCGAATGAGCCGCTTCCTCAAAAGGGAGTTGAACACCTGCCGGGGCGTTAGTCGGGCCAGCACAGAGCCCCAGTTCTTGACCCAGCGGTACAGCTCTGTGATGAAAGGTAGGGCAAAGGTAATAGGACCGGTTCACCTTAAGCGTTTCCAGGAAGGGCAGAAAGGTCGCTGGCCGTTTTCGCTGATAGTGGGCGGTTAGTGGGCGGTCTGACCACACGAGAAAGGCCTGCTCCAGTTTGCGAAAGAGAGCGATTCCTTTTCTATTTCCTCCAGTGTTCGGGGTTGAGCGGCCACCCATTCGGCCATCGGCTGGGCCAGCGGGGCTATCTGCTCCGTCATTTGTTAGATGAAATCTTCTTGCTGTAAGGGTGGACAGCAAGCGATTGAGCACCTCTAGAGGCATTGGGTTGGTCTTTATCGTGCCCCTTTCGGCCCAGGAGGCAATCCGCTCGACTTGCCCAGCAACTTACTGGCAAATCATGCATGCGCCGCCTTACAGGTTGATTTGACCCATGGGGGAAAACGTGCTATAATGTAATAACCGAGAGCGAAGGAGCTTGAGGTATATGGTGCGACTCCAGATAATTTGGGTAGTGGGACTATTTATGGTAATTATAGGCTTTAGAGCTAGGCAGGTAGGCCGCCTGTAGTTTTATACAGGCGGTTTTTTAATTTTCTTCAGGAGGAATGGAGATGGAAGTAGACCTTATTACCGAAATAAAGGTGCCCGTGTCGGTCTTTGATGGCAAGTATACCACCAATTGGGAGGAAGCTTTTGCCTCCCGAACCCATAAGATGGCCAGTTCAATAATAAGAGAGCTTCTCAAGTTCACTGTTCACCCTGATGTAATATCCTTTGCCGGCGGATTGCCTGCTCCAGAGCTCTTCCCCATAAGGGAGGTTAGGGAGGCTTGCGAATACATTTTGGCCAACTATGGCCCTGCTGCCCTCCAGTATGGTCCGACGGAAGGGCATCCAGAACTGCGGCGCCTTCTCGCTGAGAAAATGCAGAAGTACGGAGTCCCTGCGGAGGAAGAGAACATCCTTATCACTACAGGTTCCCAACAGGCTCTTGACCTGGTGGGCAAGGTATTCATAGACCCCGGCGACTACATCCTCACCACCGAACCCACTTATGTTGGTGCGATACAGGCCTGGAGTGCCTACGGGGCTCGCTTCCTCACCGTTCCTATGGACGATGACGGAATCCTTATTGAGCCAGTGGAGAAATTGCTCCAGAAACACAAAGTCAAATTCATCTATGTTCTCCCCAACTTCCACAACCCTGCAGGGGTTACTATAAGCGAGGAGCGAAGGTATAAACTCATAGAACTGGCAGCCCGCTACGGCACCTTCATCTTAGAAGATGACCCTTATGGGGAACTTCGCTTTGAGGGGAAAGATCTGGTGCCTCTCATCACCCTCCACAAGGAAAACGTGATCTACCTGTGCACCCTTTCCAAAACCTTGGCTCCGGGCCTCAGGATAGGATGGGTGACAGCTCCTAGCCGGGTTATAAACAAGTTGGTCTTGGCTAAACAGGGAGCAGATCTCCATACCGCTACTTTCCCTCAGTTCATAGCGGCCGATATACTGGGGCGAGGGCTCCTCAAAGAGCATGTCCGTAAGATCCGCAGGGTCTACAAAGAAAGAAGGGATGTGATGCTCCAGGCCATGGAGGAGTTTTTCCCAGATGGAGTTACCTGGACTAGGCCACAGGGCGGGCT
>JBHOQL010000114.1:0-2376 GCA_042408195.1 Anaerolineae bacterium | reverse complement strand
CCCTCGGCCCTCCACACTTCCCCCACTGGCCTGACCGCCCGAAGGTAAGCAATGTCCAGACTGTCCACCCAGACTAAGGAAGCTTCCACCCCCGGCAGCAGCAGAGATTCCAGGACCAACTGGTGCTCCTCCGAGGCATTCCCCTCTTCCCATTGCACTGAAAGGTGTTGCATCCCAACGCCATCCCATCCCCATTCTCCAACCAGACGGCCATCCCACCACAGACGGAGGCAATGGTCGGGATCAGGGGGGAAGTCGGTGTGGCTCCAGAGATGAAGCGTCACCGAGACAGGTCCGGGAACGGCATCGGTCAAACGGATGGTGAACGTGAGTGTGCCGGGGGCATAGAGGGGCACCCAGAACCAAGGGATTTCAGTTTCGGCCTGAGGGAGGTAGCGGTGATCCTCCTCCAGATGGAGGGAGAAAAGGCCGCTGCCTGCGGAAGCAAAGGCACCCTCGTTTTCATTTTCGTCGCAGGACATCTGTGTGCTCTCCCGGCCTTTCTCCAAACGCAAGGCTGTCCTGACTGCGTATCGGGTCGGGTGATGGGCTGCGAAAAAAAAGACCCCCCAGCCATCGGGGGTTTCCACAGGGAGAACGGGGATTTCGTGCTCGCCTATTGAGAGGGAAAAGACTGGAAAGGAAGCAGCTTTTGGGTCCAGACCTATGCGGGAGAGAGCATCAGGACCAAGCCAATACCCGCCTTCCCGCTCAACCTCCAAGAACCATACAGTGGACTCTCTCGATGGAACAGCGGGTGCGCAAGCGGATAGCCCTGCCAACAGCACCAGAAGAGCTATCCAGCGCCTCAACTCAGCCTGCGATGCTGTAAGATAATCAAAATACCCCAGAGGACCATCCCGCTTCCGACGGCCACTCCTGCCCCCAGCAGCACCCATACCAGCCCCGTAGGCAGGGAGCCCGCTGGAGCAACCCCAGCAGGCCTGGGCGTCTGGACCAGCGGGGGCGAAGTCGTAACAGGTCCAGAGAAACGGGTAGTAGGAGAACCCAACGGAGATAACCAATTTGACGGGACGAACTCACGAGTAGGAGAGGGCACTGAAGTAAACGTTGGCGATGGAGGTGGGACTGGTGTGGACACTGCAGGAGGTTTGACGGTCGGGCTGGGTGATGGTGCGGATTTCGGCGAGGGAGTGGCGAAAGGCGTCCTGGTCATCGTGGGGGAGGGCGAAGGGGACAATGTGGGCGAGGGGGAAGGAGTAAAGGTTGGGGTAACTGTTGGGGTGTGCGTCGGTGAAGGAGTAAAGGTTGGAGTAGCAGTGGGAGTGCGCGTGGGTGTCGGGGTAGCTGGAGGAGTGGACGTCGGCGTGGGGGTGAAAGAAGGGGTGGGCGTCGAGGGACCCGGAAGGGGCACTATCACCGATACAGGCCCGTGGAACTCGCTGGCGCCGGTTACTTCCTTGGCCTCTAGCCAGTAGAAATATGTTTTCCCCGGCTCCACGCTGGTATCGGTGAACTGATAGGAAGCGCCGATAATATCTCCCGTAGCGGGGATTAGGTCGGATATGGGGGTCCGGCCTCCTTCTTCCGACTCGGCTCGCCAGACAATGAAACCCAGCATGTTCACTTCGCTGGCCGTCTCCCACTGGACAAGCACAGCCTGGCCCTGAGGGATGGCGTTGAAGGAAACCAGAGTGACAGCAGCCAGAACCAAGGCCGGCAACAGTAAGGTCAGGAGGAAGATAACCAGCGTGAGCCAAGGGTGGCGGAAGAGCCGGACAGCGCGGCGAAAGCCCCGGAAGATAGCAAGGAGGAAAGGGCGGTATGGGATTGGCGCTACCCGTTTGCCACGTACGACCCCCACCGCTTTCCCCAGCAGAGCCTCTTGGGGCCAGGGTGGGTCGGGAGAGCTGTGAGCATCCCCCTGAGTGATGAGCCACCCCTCCGGGGTGCGCCCCATTAAACGATGGAGCAGCGCTCTGCTTCCATCCCGGCAGAGCACCACATCGCCAGGACGGAGGTCATCCAGCTCAGCAGGTTCCACGATCACCACATCGCCGGGGCGGAGGGTAGGATACATGCTCTTCCCGCGCACCCGCACTCTCAGTGGTCCCGTCCACTCATTGCCCAAGAGATCTACCCATTGCATAATGTAGTGGATCCCTGGAGATTCAGCACGCTTATGCGCATGCCTTACGCCGCTAAAGTCTCATGGCCAGCACAGCTAGCAAGGCAACTCCCACGGTAGCGACCAGAGCTTTGCCTGTCGGAGAAGAGGAAGCGGACAAACGCTGCAGAGTTACTGTTGTCGGTGTAGAGGGATAGCATTTGATCGTTTCGCCCGATCTCATACAAGCGATGCCGTTGGGCCCGGTATCGTCTTTCGGTTTCACATCTGCCAAAACAAACTTCCTT
>JBHOQL010000109.1:0-4381 GCA_042408195.1 Anaerolineae bacterium | reverse complement strand
TTTCTACTTACCGGACCATAGTCCTACTGGCCATGATACCGGGTTTCCTCGCTGCAGCCCTGGCCTTCTTTTTCGTTACAGAAATCAGACCGTCAAAAAGAGAGGCCTCAAAGCCCTTCTCCCTCTCCCTCAGGGGGTTTGGCAGGAGGTTCCTCTTTTTCCTCCTCTCCGTGGTTCTCTTCACCTTGGGCAATTCCAGCGATGCTTTCCTCATCCTCCGGGCCCAGAATGTGGGGTTGAATGTGCTTCAGATCACGTTGATGCTGGTGGGATTCAACATCCTCTATTCCCTTGTTTCTATTCCAGCGGGGGAGATCTCCGACCGCATTGGCCGAAGGAAGGTAATAATGGCCGGATGGATGACTTATGCTCTAATCTACCTGGGGTTTGCGCTGGCTTTCAGGGACTGGCACATCTTGGCTCTTTACGTCGTTTATGGCCTCTACTATGGCCTTACGGAAGGGGTAGCAAGAGCTCTAGTAGCTGACCTGGTTCCTTCTCGCCAAAGAGCAAGTGCCTACGGGCTATACCACAGTGCGGTAGGTATTATGGCTTTCCCTTCAAGCTTCATCGCTGGGATCCTTTGGCAGGTCTTCTCCCCTGCAGCCCCTTTCTACTTCGGTGCGTTTATGGCCGGACTGGCTTCAATTTTGCTGGTGGTGGCTGTGCGATGAAGAAGCCCCTCATAGCTCTGCCAGCCGCTTCATACGAGGCTGAATTTTTCCCGGGTTACAGGGTCAGCCTATGGGGTCAGTTGGTTCCTTACTTTGAGGCGGTGAGGAGAGCAGGAGGTATTCCCCTCATAATCCCCCCTATAGAGGAGGCGGAGCTTATCCGGATAGCTGAGTTGGCCGATGGTCTCCTATTGTGTGGCGGTGGAGATATCCATCCGGCTTTCTACGGTGAGGAACCCGTGGATGATTGGCTTGTGCGGGTGGAGCTGGAAAGGGACAGGTTGGAGATTTACCTAACCCGTAAGTTCCTGGAATTTGGTAAACCCATCTTGGGAATATGCCGTGGCCTGCAGGTCCTTAACGTGGCTGCCGGGGGCACACTATTTCAGGATATATCTCACCAGAGGCCAAATTCCACACGCCACAGCTTCATGCCTCCTCATTATCCACCCGATTACGTGGCCCACAGTGTCAGCATAAGCCCTAATTCCACTCTAGCTTCAATACTGGGGTGCTCATTCCTGGGAGTTAACAGCCGCCACCACCAGGCGGTTAAGGAAGTAGCCCCTGGATTCAGAGCCGTCGCCTGGGCCGAGGACGGCCTCGTGGAGGCCATTGAAAGGGAAGGAGAAAGCCCCTTTACGCTCGGTGTTCAATGGCATCCAGAGAACTTCCCAAATTACCCGATGGCCAAAATCTTTGAGGCCTTTATAGAATCCTGCGGAGGTGAAAGATGAAGCACGTGCTGGGTCTGAGGTGCGTCCTCTGCGGGCAGGAATATGCCGTTGATGAGGTTCTCTACGTGTGCCCCCACCACGGAGATGAGGGCATTCTGGATGTAATCTACGATTATCAGGAAGTAGCCCGCCACATAGAGCCTGCAAAGTTAGCTTCAAGTTCAGATTTCACCATATGGCGGTACAAACCTCTCCTTCCGGTAAGACCTGAAAGTCCAGTTCCTCCCCTTACTGTGGGGTGGACTCCCCTTTACCGTGCTGAAAGGCTCAGGGAAAAGCTAGGCATGCCTAACCTTTACATTAAGGACGAGGGGAGGCAACCCACGGCTTCCTTGAAAGACCGAGCAAGCGCTATTGCCATTGTGAAAGCGATGGAACTCGGTAAGGAGGTCGTGGCTGCAGCCAGCACTGGGAATGCTGCCTCCTCCCTGGCAGGCCTCGCTGCCAGCGTGGGGCTGAAGTGCGTTATATTTGTGCCGAAGGATGCGCCTCAAGGGAAAATAGCCCAGCTCCTAATCTACGGGGCTACCGTTCTGGCCGTTGACGGCACTTACGACCAAGCTTTTGACCTCTGCCTTGTGGCCTCCAAGGAATACGGGTGGTATATCCGGAACACAGCCTACAATCCTTACATGTCTGAAGGAAAGAAAACGGCCGCTTACGAAATATGCGAGCAACTCGGCTGGAAAGCCCCTGACTGGATAATCGTGGGTGTCGGGGATGGGTGCATAATCGGTGGATTGGGGAAGGGGCTCAGGGACCTTGCAGCCCTTGGGTGGATTGAGAAGCTTCCCAGGCTCCTGGGCGTTCAGGCAGAGGGTTCTGCGGCGCTCTATAACGCCTGGAAGGAAGGGGTAGAGGAAGTGAGGCCTGTGGAACCCCACACCATAGCCGATTCTATATCCGTTGGTATGCCGAGAGACAGGATAAAGGCCCTTAGGGCCGTCCGCTACACCAATGGAGCCTTCATCACCGTGAGCGATGAGGAAATCCTTGAAGCCATGCGGGTTCTCGGTCGTGAGGCGGGTATATTTGCCGAGCCGGCTGGAGCAGCCCCATTCGCTGGCCTCCTCAAAGCCTTGCAGGAAGGCCTCATCGCTCCCGAGGAAAAGGTAGTAGTCCTTATCACGGGCAATGGTCTCAAAGATGTGGGTGCTGCGATGAAGGCTGCTGGCAGCCCTGTAATTGTGGAACCCGAAATCAAAGCAGTGAGGGAAGCCATTTCGTCGCTTAGAATAGCTTGAAGGAGGTTAGCCATGGTAGAAGCTGAGGTAACTTGGGTTGATGGTTTGCTCTTTGTCGGGCGGACTCCGTCAGAGAAAGCCTTGGTCATAGATGGCCGGAAGGAGGTGGGAGGCTCAGAGCTGGGGCCGACGCCTATGGAGCTGGTCCTCATCGCCCTGGCCGGCTGCACCGCCATGGATGTGATAAGCATCTTGAAGAAACAGCGGCAGAAAGTCACCTCCTTCCAAGTGAAGGTCAGGGCAGAAAGAGCGCAGGAGCACCCCAAAGTCTACACTGAATTTCACCTGGAATACATTGTGAAAGGCCAAGGCATCTCAGAGGAAAGCCTCCAGAGAGCTATTCAGCTTTCCCATGAGAAATACTGCTCTGTTGGCGCTATGCTGGAAAAGGCCGCACCCATCTATTCCTCTTACACCATTGTTGAGGAAAGCTAAAACTTCGCCAGGTAAAAAGCTATGGGCAGAGTAGTGGCCAAGCTCACGGCTGCGCGGTAGAAGGCGCACAGCCTTTTTGGACCTATAAAAAAGCGGGGGATAAACGCTAAGAGGGAAAGGATAGGGCTCACCTTTACGAAGATCAGCACTGCCATAAACCTTTCCACTGCCCCTGTCAACTTCTGGGTCGGCTCCACCTTTATCTGGCTGCGGGAATGAGAGCAACTCGGACTTATTTCTGCCACCATTTTCTCCAACAAGGGTACCACCCACAACAGAAATATGAACAAAAGCAAGGCGAGGATGATTTTGAGGTGCCATTCGAGAAGAGCCGGGCGGCTGAATTCTTCCCAGGGAATGGTGAAGCCGAAAGCCGCCAGCGCTCCCATTATGAGTCCGATGTGCAGAAGTTGATCGCCGAGAAAAGAGGCAAGCTCTTCAAGGGGATGGCGGGGACGCCAATAGTAACGGGCCCAATCGGCAGCGAAATGCATTACTGAAAGTAAAAGGGCTATAGCCCAACCGTATTTGGAGTAATTCCAAACGAGGATGAAAGTCCAGAAGGAAACCACACTGAAATGGATGGCAAGGCCTTTGAGTCCCCGCTTCTTTAACTCCACAAGCCTTGATGATTGGAACACGAAGTCGCCCAGCATGTGAGCGAGGAGCAGCCTCAGGAAAAGCTCCATCAGGATGGCTTTCTCCTTTGAAATTGAGTTCACCGTTAAAATTATATTAAACTCTTTGGAGGAGGACAAATTGAGACAGGACATTGCAGGATTTGCCCTTGTGGTTGCAGCTGCTCTTCTCTGGGCCACCCTTGGTCCTTTCTACAAGACTATTCTGACCCTGGAGCCACGCTTTACTCCGCTCAACATTGTGTTTTTCCGCACTGCTTTTACTGCCATCATCGTATTTTTGGCCAAGGCTCTGAAAGGGCAACTATCTTCAGTAAAGGTTGATTGGCCTCTTTTCCTTAGCTACGCCTTTATAGGGATCGCCCTTTTTTACACCATTTACGCTTATGCAATAGATGCCATTGGGGTAGGGATGGCTGCCATCTTGATGTATACCGCTCCGGCTTGGGTGGCTGTGTTTTCCAACTTCTTCTTCAATGAGAAACTCACGGTATTCAAAATCGTGGCCATACTTCTTACTTTCACCGGAAGTGCGTTAGTGGTCAAGGTTTACAGGCCGGAGACATTGAGGTTTAACCTCTACGGGATCCTCTTGGGCCTCGGGGCTGGCCTCACCTACAGTTTCTACAACATCTTTAACAAGCTGGCCATCC
>JBHOQL010000091.1:0-2142 GCA_042408195.1 Anaerolineae bacterium | reverse complement strand
TGGGGCTTCCGCACTGTAGGGTATCTGCAAGGGATAAACATCGCATACCACTTTCTTCGGCGGTATGCAGCGGAATGGGCAGTTCCCAAGGCCAGGAAAAGTGTCCAACTGGGCAAGGGGTTTGCCTCCTGGGATTACTCCTCCTTTTCCCCACACGTGGACGAAAACGCTGTAGTTCTTAGTCATCGGCTTCAGGGCCTGCCAGCAGGCTCTTACGTTCAAAGTCTGGCCAGGCTTCACAGCCCGGGGCCATATCTCAACTCCGAGTAGCTTCACGGAATTGGCGTAGGTCCAGTTGAGCCTGTGCAAGCTTGTGGGGATACCTGACTCTTCCAGCAGCGGAGGTGTAGCATAGGCAGGCCATATGTATCCCCACGGAGCATAAATAGCCAAGGCCATCAGCGCGAGGATTGAAAGGAAAAGGGTGAACTTCCCAAGAGGCCTCGGCAGAATTGCATCCCATCCCTTTGTCCACATAGCCGCGAAAGCGGCCAATGCAGGGAAAAGCAAACGTCCCTGTGGATTGCTTCTGTAAAGCCAGAACCATAAAGCCAAAAGGTATACGGCTGCCCAGAAAAGGGTTATAAGCCAGTGGCAATGCTTTTCTGCCCTGTTGTCCAGAAAGATCATAGCGAGGAAAATGGCAAATCCCACGAGGCCGATGAGCATCCACCAATCCAAGACCGAATAAATCCACGGATGCACGGTTACATTGAACCAGCCGAAGACGGCCCAAAAGGATTTACGCACTCCCTCAAAGAGGGATAGAGTCTCCTGCCAATCTGGAGGACGCTCCCTAGGGTGAAATATTGCGAACATCACCTTTAAACCAGTGGGATCGTTATATAATAAAAAGTTTCGGGCATACCACCACCCTCCAGTTATCAATGCCACCCCACTCAAGAAAAGAGTCCAACGTATGAACTCTTTGGGCCTGCGGTTCCTCAGAGCCACGATCGCCAAACTCAGAAGCAACGGGGGCACCGCTGCAAGTCCATTGAGCTTGGCAATGGCTATGAGGCCAACGAGAACACCGGCCAGGAAAAGCTTGTTTCGGGAGGGTGGATGGGAAAGGAAATAGAGAGCCAGGTAAAAAATGATAGCGGCTAAAGCTGTAACCAAGTTGTCGTTATTGATGGACGCGCTCAGGAATATGAATTGAGGGTTAAAAGCTACGATAGCTGTGCTTACAAAGGCAAGCACGTTCCCCTGACCGAAAAGAAGGCAGGCTGCCCGATATGAGAAATATACCGTGATGGCACCGAGGAGAACCGAGATAAGCGTAGCCAGCCGCACTGCCAACACCGTCCCCGAAAGAGAAACCTTTTCATCGGGGCAATGGGCCAACAAATTTTTGTTGCCATAGGGGTAAAAGGGCAAGCCTATAGCTGCATGGGGGTTGAGATCCATTATCTTCGCTTTATCTCCTACGCTGATAAGCGAGGTGAGAGGAGCTGCTAATATATAGTAAAGAGGGGGCTGACTCGCTTCCTGATGCATGGGTAGAGGCGCGCCTGTGTAATGGGGGAACCCCTTTCCCTGGGCTATGTGGAGGATATACTCAAAGTGCCAGATAGCATCGGGAGACTCCAGAATAGGATTGACCCAACTATAGAGGAGGGCAAGGGATACAAAGGCTCCAAGGATTACCACAAGGCCTTTCCTCTGGGAAATTTCCACTACTCGCCTCAGCCAGACCTTGCCACCTAAGAAGCAATTTTTTACCATGGGACCTATGCCTCCGGTGAGCTACTTAATTATAACTGCATCCCTAGCACAGATAAAGTTTTACCGTACGCTGCCCTTGGCCTTATCGGATGAGACGTAAACCTCATCCCTCTACTGGAGTTTGCGTGGGGCGCGTTCGGTCGCGCGTAGTGGCTCTACTGGTTAAGGAGTTCCACAGCGGGGTAGCGAACAGAGGCTTGGCTTCAGGGCCTCCTAATGGTATAATGCTTTTGAAAATTTGCCGACGAGGTAGTTTACATGAGGATTTTGCTGGTGAGTCCGATCTCAAAGGTTTGGAATTCCCGCAAGCACATCCACATGGGGCTCGGATATTTGGCGGGCTCTCTACTCAAGGCCGGTTACGAGGTTGAAATCTATGATGCAGTGGTGGAAGATGAACCTCTTGATTCCTTC
>JBHOQL010000090.1:0-1937 GCA_042408195.1 Anaerolineae bacterium | reverse complement strand
TCTACTTCAAAGACATATTGTCCCTGCTCTGCCAGAATCCTCGTCTTTTCAGTGTCAATGGGTCTGCGGATAATTTCGTAGATGTGCATAACCGCCCTCCCATCACCCGCCCAAAATTGATTCTATAATTTCCACCGACTTCCTGGGCATAACCAGATAATCGTAGCCAAGAAGGTCCTTCACGTTAAGGTAATTAGCCAGTAGGGTCTTGACGTTAGGCAAGTTGTTGGCCGATTTCTGGATGTTTTCATCTTTCGAGGGCAGAAGGATAAGCACGCTGCCGTTGATTGGCAACCTTGAGAGCATCTCCTTCAAGGCTTTAGTCTTGGGCACATCAAAATGCAACTCATCCAAAACGACTATTTGGTCTTGCCTGGCCTTGACCGAAAGAGCGGATTTGTAAGCCAAGTGACGCATCTTTTTGGGCATCTTCTGGTAATAGCTCCTGGGCTTGGGGCCAAATACGATGCCACCCCCAACCCACTGAGGAGCCCTTATGGAACCCTGACGAGCCCTCCCTGTATGCTTCTGGGGCCAGGGCTTCCTTCCGCCGCCGCTCACCTCACCCCTGGTTTTGGTGCTGTGGGTGCCGAGACGAGCGTTGGCCAGCTGCCTCACCAGAGCCTGGTGCATAACCGGCACGTGAGGCTCTATGCCAAAGATATCATCTCTGAGATTGATTTCTCCCACAACCTGCCCTTCCATATTATAAACGGGAACCTGCGGCATAAGCTCCTCCAACTTTTTAGACATACTTTTTCCTCTTTTCTTCAGTTTTCCTGGCCTGTTTGATTATCACCAAGCTATTCCTCGCCCCAGGCACTGCTCCCTTAACCCCCAGCAGATTGCGCTGAAGGTCCACAAAAACCACCTCAAGGTTCTGAACAGTCCTCCTCTCATTGCCCATCCTTCCAGCCATCCGCAACCCCTTGATAACCCGACCCGGGTCAGTACCAGCCCCTATTGACCCGGGGGCTCTGGTGCGGTCAGATTGGCCATGGGTCCTGGGACCACCGCTGAAGCCCCAGCGTTTTATCACTCCCGCAAATCCTCGCCCTTTGGTCCAGCCCGTAACGTCCACCTTCTCTCCCACCTCAAAGATGCTTACGGTTATTTTCTGGCCCACATGATAGTCCTCAGGGTTATCAACCCTTATCTCCTTCAGGTAACGGAGAGGTGGGAGGTGGTTCTTCTTAAGCCTCATCAATTCCGGCCTTGTCAGGCTCTTGGGCTTCACTTCCTCAAACCCGAGTTGGATGGCTTTATAGCCATCCTTTTCCTCGGTCTTAACTTGGGTTACAAAGCAAGGCCCAGCCTGAATAACCGTCACGGGCACAACTTCACCTGTCTCGGTAAAAATGCGAGTCATGCCAAGCTTCTTGCCAATGATTCCTTTCATTTTCAACAACTCCGCCTAACTGGGTTAAAGTTTGATTTCAATGTCAACACCCGCAGGAAGGTTTAACCTCATCAGGGTGTCAATGGTTTTGGAAGTTGGATCCAGCACGTCGATAAGGCGTTTGTGAGTCCTTATCTCAAATTGCTCCATTGAACGCTTGTCAATAAATGGGGAGCGGATTACAGAGAAGCGTTCAATTTTAGTGGGGAGGGGCACAGGGCCCACAACCCTTGCCCCTGTCCGCTCCGCCGCTTCCACTATCTGTTTTGCTGATTCGTCCAGCACCCTGTGGTCGTAAGCTTTAAGCTTTATCCTGATCTTCTGCCTGGCCATAAAGGCCTCACCTCCTGGAAATTTACGGAAGGCGAATTATTTACTCAATTATCTTAGTTATTACGCCTGCGCCTATGGTTTTGCCTCCTTCACGAATGGCAAACCTTGAGCCAGGCTCCAAGGCCACCGGAACTATGAGCTTAACCCTCAGCCTGAGATTGTCCCCAGGCATTGCCATCTCCACACCCTCAGGAAGCCTTATCTC
>JBHOQL010000099.1:0-1150 GCA_042408195.1 Anaerolineae bacterium | reverse complement strand
AACTTTCCCCAGCAAGACTGCATCCCCGGACTGATCGGCCAGAGGGAGGCGCTTACCGCTTCGCCAGTCGTAAAATCCAATTTCAATTGTATATTCGCCTGAAGGTGCATCTTCAGGGATAAAAAGTTGATACTCGGTTATAATGATCTCCCCGGGCTGCCAGTGAATGGTGGGATAGCTCCCTCTGCCGGGTTCAGCATCATCTCCTACCACTAATCGCCCTTGTGAATCCAATAAATGGGTGAAAATGGTCCAGCTATTGGTAGGAGAAACTTTGTCCGCTGTCCACCAAAGCTCCAAGTATATAATAGCTCCAGGCCGATAATTACCGCAGGCTATGGGATCGGCTCCGAGGAGCAATGCGTTATCTTGCCAGCGAATCTGCTTCGTCCAGAAGGGGTGAGGGAGAGATGTCCCTGCGGGAACGTAGAAAATTTGAGCATAAGGGTTTCCAAACCTATCAAAGAATAATTCTCCGGCCCTGTAACCTCCTTATGGCCAAAGCCAGGGAGCCATCAGTTTGAATTGGAACCCTCTCGTTCTTGGAAAAGCTCTTTTATTAACCATAAAAGTGCGGGTGTGGTAAGCCCCCAGACTATTGCCATGGGCAGGCGAGCTGTCCAGACATCGGGACCGAACAGGCGCATGGAGGCAGCCAGCAAGTATATATGAAGAGGCTCACGCCCTGAATTGCTGGGGAAAAAAAACAGGCCAACCTTGCTTACCAAGGTGGAGGGCATCAACAGCATTGAAAGCCTCATCGTGGTGAAAACCTTTGGGAACATCTCTTGCACTTATTAGGTGAAAGCCCCACAATATAATCCATAAAACGCTCAGCATCAGCCACAATTTGAGAATTTTATTGGGGCGCAATGTGCTCATTTGCAATCCTCCCTTTTAACGAATGATATCTTACAATAAGTGCTTAAGGCAAGAAAGGGTTAGCCCCTTTTGGGATTAGGGCCTTCCGTGGTAGAATTATTTGCATTTAACAACTGGGCAGGGAGGTTTTTGGGAAATGGTTGAAAAATTGCTTGACAAGCTGGAGAAAGCTGAAAGGCGTTACGAGGAACTGAATGAGCTTATGAGTTTGCCCGAAACCGTGGCGAACCCTGAAAAGATGGCGGAATATGCCCAGGAGCAAGCCGAT
>JBHOQL010000098.1:0-2226 GCA_042408195.1 Anaerolineae bacterium | reverse complement strand
AACTTTCCCCAGCAAGACTGCATCCCCGGACTGATCGGCCAGAGGGAGGCGCTTACCGCTTCGCCAGTCGTAAAATCCAATTTCAATTGTATATTCGCCTGAAGGTGCATCTTCAGGGATAAAAAGTTGATACTCGGTTATGATGATCTCCCCGGGCTGCCAGCGAATGGTGGGATAGCTCCCTCTGCCGGGTTCAGCATCATCTCCTACCACTAATCGCCCTTGTGAATCCAATAAATGGGTGAAAATGGTCCAGCTATTGGTGGGAGAAACTTTGTCCGCTGTCCACCAAAGCTCCAAGTATATAATAGCTCCAGGCCGATAATTACAGCAGGCTATGGGATCAGCTCCGAGGAGCAATATGTTATCTTGCCAGCGAATCTGCTTCGTCCAGAAGGGGTGACGGAGAGGTGTCCCTGCGGGAACGTAGAAAATTTGAGCATAAGGGTTTCCAAACTTATCAAAGAATAATTCTCCGGCCCTGTAACCTCCTTCCGGCCAAAGCCAGGGAGCCATCAGTTTAAAGCGGAAATCTTCATAGGTGATGACTACGTAGCGAGCGTCTTTATCGGGGTAAACGACTAGAACCTGTCGCGCATCGAAAGAGCGAACCCGGTTATCCATCCCTCTTGTCTCAAGGAAGAAACGAAGCGTTGGATGACTGAGATCTCTAGGGGTAATGTAAATGATATCATTAGCAGGGGGATTAGCCGATATGTACCGGGCAACCTGCGTCAAGCCCTCGTCAAAGGCATAAAAAACATCTGGGGAGTGAATCCACCGGTAGAAAGCGCCCAAGCCATTGATGCTTTCAGCCACCAATAAAATAGCTACAATCACAGAAACCAATTTGGTCTTGCAGAGTTTGATCAACTTTTCCGCCCCTAAGCCCATGAAGATCAAAAGAGGGGGAAGAGCCCCACACGCTCGCAGAAAATTGGGTGCTTGCCCGGTAATTAAAGTGGGCAATATCATTACGACCAGCCAGAGCAAGAAAAACCACTGAACCCCCCGGCGTTCCAATAGCAGACTTATAAAGCCAAAAGCGAATAAGGGGAAAACCCACCAGGTGAAAACCGGACGCCCTGGAAGGTTGTGACGCGGATTAGTGTCTCCGGAAAGGAAGAACATCCCGGCAATCCGGTTAACATTTTCTGTTAAATTTTTAAGGGTTGAGATCTCTCCCTGGCCTTCGAAGCCTATCAGAGTAACCTGGGACGCTCTTAAGAAAAAGAAAGTAGGGTTGTGGGCGAAGTAAATCAAAAGAGGAGTCATGATTATGGCAGCGGTCACGATAATTGTCAAAAGCAAACGCCATCGTTTGCTAAGAGCATCCCGTTGGCGAAACCACAGCCAGAGAAACATGGGCAAAAGAATTAAGGGTATGAACCGATTGGCTAGGTAGGTGTAAAAGCTCAGGCCCCAAAATAGCCCGCTTGTTATTCCCCATTTAATGCTGTTCAACCTCCAGGCCCGCCAGAGGGCGGCGAAAAATAGGATCTCCAAAAGAACAAATAAGTTAGCCCGGACAGCGAAGTGAGATATTATAGCATACCAAGGGCTAGTAATCAGGAGCAGCAAAGCGGTGATGGCGATCCAGTTGAAACCTTCTCGTTCTTGGAAAAGCTCTTTTATTAACCATAAAA
The DNA here is from genome assembly GCA_042408195.1 of Anaerolineae bacterium. GTDB lineage: Bacteria > Chloroflexota > Anaerolineae > SpSt-600 > SpSt-600 > SpSt-600. The sequence goes on along the minus strand of JBHOQL010000098.1, from coordinate 580 downwards.
GTGCAGGTGCGGTAAGCCCCCAGACTATTGCCATGGGCAGGCGAGCTGTCCAGACATCGGGACCAAACAGGCGCATGGAGGCAGCCATCAAGTATATATGAAGAGGCTCACGCCCTGAATTGCTGGGGAAAAAAACAGGCCAACCTTGCTTACCAAGGTGGAGGGCATCAACAGCATTGAAAGCCTCATCGTGGTGAAACCCTTTGGGAACATCTCTTGCACTTATTAGGTGAAAGCCCCACAATATAATCCATAAAACGCTCAGCATCAGCCACAATTTGAGAATTTTATTGGGGCGCAATGTGCTCATTTGCAATCCTCCCTCCCTTTTAACGAATGATATCTTACAATAAGTGCTTAAAGCAAGAAAGGGTTAGCCCTTTTGGGATCAGGGCCTTCCATGGTAGAATTATTTGCATTTAACAACTGGGCAGGGAGGTTTTGGGAAATGGTTGAAAAATTGCTTGACAAGCTGGAGAAAGCTGAAAGGCGTTACGAGGAACTGAATGAGCTTATGAGTTTGCCCGAAACCGTGGCGAACCCTGAAAAGATGGCGGAATATGCCCAGGAGCAAGCCGAT
>JBHOQL010000080.1:0-20320 GCA_042408195.1 Anaerolineae bacterium | reverse complement strand
TAATGAAGGCTTTTAGGATCGCCAAAATAGAAGGTTCGGAAGAGACAACTCATAAGTTAGACTCGGGCAGGGGATAAGCTATGCACACTCCCCCCAGAATTTTACCCCGGAGCCTCTCACCCTCCTCGGGGGGGAGCTTCTCACTCCAGACCACCACAACCGCTTGAATGGCCAAACGAACCCCCTCCATGAACATATCCACCAGATGGACGCACCCCTTTGGCCCGCCGAGGAGTTTGGTGACAGTGCGCCTTATGCCCCGTTCAATTTTGAGCCCCTCCAGCTCTTTCACCCTCTCAAGAGGTTCCCGGCACACAGGATAGGGCACTCGCGCCATAGAAGCTTTGGCTTCCTTTACGACCATAGCTTCAGGGTTTGATGCATCCAGAACCAAATCCATCTCAAGGTGGTGGAATGGGTCCAGCAGGGTGCAGTGGACTCCTGTGAGGCCGGAGCCCAACGGAGATATCTCGATTGTGTAGGTGCGTGGGAATGTGAAAAGGGCCATCGTTCCTCCTTTGCCATGCGAAAGTGAATGTGATAAAATTTTGCCGTACAAAACGGTGGAGAGCAAATTTATGCCCATAAAAGTCCTTCCTCCCGAGGTGATCAGCAAAATAGCGGCTGGTGAAGTGGTTGAGAGGCCGGCTTCAGTGGTCAAGGAGCTGGTTGAAAATTCCCTTGACGCCAGTGCTACCGAAATAAGGGTGGAAGTTTTCAAGGGGGGAACGAGCCTCATAAAAGTGACCGATAACGGCTGCGGCATCCCACCTCAAGAAGTTGAGCTAGCTTTCGCTCGCTATGCCACCAGCAAGATTTCCTCGCTGAAAGATCTCTTCGGGATAAGGACGCTGGGGTTCAGAGGGGAAGCCCTGGCCAGCATCGCTGCCGTCTCCAAAGTTACCTTGATAACTCGGCCTCCGGAAGAGCCCATCGGGGTTATGATCAGGGTGGAGGGAGGGAAAGTTGTGCGGAAGGAGCCAAAAGGGGCTCCGGTCGGAACAACTGTATCGGTGGAAAGCCTTTTCTACAACGTGCCGGCTCGCCGCAAATTCCTGAGGCATCCCGCTACTGAAACTGCTCACATAACGGAAGTAGTGGTCCATTACGCTTTGGCTTATCCTGAAGTGAAGTTCACCTTGTTCAAAGAAGGCCAACTTTCCTTCCAATCGCCAGGCTCGGGAGACATGAGGGAGGTATTGGCGAGGATTTATGGTCCGGAGGTAGCAGGAGTTCTGCTGGAGTTAAAAGTCGTTGAAGGACCTCTGAAGCTCTATGGTTACATTGGCCCCCCCTTCCTCCATAGGCCTCAACGTTCCCACACTTTCTTCGTAAACAGGCGCTGGGTTCAGGATACGATGCTGAGCAAAGCTTTGGTGGAAGCTTACCACGGCTTTCTCCCTTCAGGGCGCTACCCGGTGGCCGCAATAAGCTTGGAGATGGATCCTTCCTTGGTGGATGTGAATGTTCACCCCACCAAGCGGGAAGTGCGCTTCAGCAACCCCGAAGAAATTTTCCAAGCTTTTCAGAAGGCTGTCCGACGGCTCCTCCTCAGCACGCAAAGTTCCTTTGCTATATCGTCTCGCCCCGTCAGCTCTCCTAAAGGCGAGGCCGAACAGAAGGCCCTCCCAATTCCTCAACCTAAACCTGCAGCTCCTCCGGAGCCGGCTCTCCCCCTAACCAAAACTCTGCCCCTCTTGCGAGTTCTGGGTCAAGTGAGTCTGACCTACATAGTAGCCGAGGGACCCGATGGCCTCTACCTAATCGACCAACACAGCGCCCACGAGAGGGTCATTTATGAGAAGCTCAAGAGGGAAAAGGGAAAAGCCCTCCCTTCCCAGTGCCTTTTGGAGCCGATAACAGTGGAGTTTACTCCCTACCAGAGCGACTTGATGGAGTTCTTGCTCCCTTCCCTCAGAGATATAGGATTTGAGCTGGAGGAATTTGGCCCGAACACGTGGCTTGTGAGGGCTGTCCCGGCTCCCTTGGCCAGGGGAGATGTCCGCAAAGCTGTGCGGGATTTCGCGGAAGCCCTGGCTTCGGGAGGGACGGATCATTTGGAAGGGGACAAGGTCTTAGCTACCCTTGCTTGCCATTGTGCGGTAAGGGCCGGTGACCCCCTTTCCATGGAAGAAATGAGGAGTTTGGTGCAGGAAATAGAGGCCCTTGATGTAATGCAAACCTGCCCCCACGGCCGTCCGACTGTGGTGCGGATAAGCATGGAGAGGCTGGCAAAAGAGTTCGGACGGGCTTAGAATCCGGTGGAGGTGATGGAGGGCTATGAAAGAGACAAAAGTGCCCGATATAGTGGTGGGCAGACTCCCTGTCTACCTAAGGGCCTTGGAAATCTTGGCCCTTGAAGGGAAAGAATTTGTCACTTCTTCCGAATTGGCCGAAAGGCTCAACCTCGGTTCGGCTCAAATCCGGAAAGATCTATCCTACTTTGGAGGGTTCGGCAAGCAAGGAAAAGGCTACAGCGTGAGCAAGCTCGTCTCAGAACTCCGGCGCATCCTCAATGTGGAAAAGGAATGGGAGATAGCCTTGGTAGGGATCGGCGATTTGGGAAGAGCTTTGGTTCATTACCAGGGTTTCAAGGATAAAGGTTTTCGGATCGCTCTGCTCTTTGACAACAACCCCCAGAAAATCGGGACGAAGATTGATGAGCTGGAGATCATGGACAGCGCTCTCATTCCCAACCTGATACCCGAAAGGGGGATAAAAATAGCCATAATAGCTGTGCCCCCCCAAGAGGCCCAGAAAGTAGCTGATGCTCTGGTTTCGGCCGGAGTGGAGGCCATACTCAGCTATGCCCCCGTTAACCTAAAGGTTCCGCCCCATGTAAAGGTTCAGTACATAGACCCCATTGTGAACCTGCGGCGACTGACTTATTACCTCAAATAGTCCCCAAATTTGGTATAACTTCGGCCAACCTGCCCAAGATCGTCCGGGGAAGGGAGTCCCTGTTGTACGGGGTTACTACGATTATTTCCACATCGGGGCGACGCTTTACACCCTCGATGAAAGGCCCCCCTCCCATCGTGATGGTCCCCAACACTGGTTTGCCCGAACTCAATGCCTTCAGAACCACTTGACAGAAACGTGAGGAAAAGCACTCCATTTTGCCAATTTCATCGATAACGATGAGAGCGGCCTGCGGATGGAGATCGGGATCTATGGAGGGGACAATAATCTGCTCAAAGGTGGATACATCAACCCCGTACTTGCTCACCCTGTGGGGGCTTTTGAAGTTGATATGGGCCAGAATGCACCGATCGCCTGCTAAAGTTATCGCCTCAAAGCCCAGACGCCCTGTGGGACCGCGGATTTCCCTTGTGTAGAAGCCGGTAGCTGGGATGCAGAGCTCTTCCAGCACCCGTTTTATTACCGTAGTCTTACCTACGCCTGGCTTCCCAGTTAGTAGTAAGTTCACGGATTACTGGCCTCTTTTCAGGAGTTAACGGCCCTCCCGGAAGCGTTGGGTCATTTCCCATTCTTTCCGGCAGGCGCTGAGTTCTTCTTGAATTCTGGTCTGGTCCCAGCCCATTTCAGCGGCCATGAAGCGAGCTATTTCGGGGGCTGCGCTGAGGCCTCCGTCGCGGGCTTCGTAAAGGAGGCGGGTGCGACGCATCATGAAATCCCGTAGGGTCATGGCCATTTCGTGGCGGACTGCATAGAGTACCTTGGCCTTAATGTATGGCAAGCCGGGGACAATGGGCTCGGCCAGGGATGGATCCTCTCGGATGAGCTGGAGCAAGCCAGCTATTCCAGAGCCATGGGAGAAAGCCAAGTAATCAATAGTTTCCCGATCCAGGCCCGCAGTCTGTTCCAGGACCGAAAGGATATCGTCCTCGGGTGGACGCTCGTTACCGGACAGGGGGGTGTGGGCAGTGCGGCATCGTTCTCTCGGATAGCGGGAGAACTCTTGCGCCAACTTCTGAGCAGCTCTGTTTACAAGATCGCACGCCATTTTGCGGAAAGTGGTGTACTTGCCGCCGGCAATGCACAGCATGCCTCCCGGGGTTTCAAAGATACGGTGCTGGCGGGAGACCTCGTAGGGCGATTCCCCTCCCCTGAAAGCCAAGGGTCTTAAGGCGGCGAAAGTGCTTATCACGTCTTCTTTTGTCAGAGCAACGTCAGGCAAATTGTAATTGACGGCTTCCAATAAGTATTCAACGTCTTCGGGATCGGCCCAGACTTCATCCGGATTTCCTTGGAAATCGGTGTCGGTGGTGCCTATCAGGGTGAACTGCCACCAGGGGATGAGGAATATGAAGCGCCCATCGCGTGGGGAAGAAAGGACAACAGCGTTCCGGTTGCCGACCCTACTCCGCTGTACTACGAGGTGGATTCCCTTGGTGAGGCGGAGACTCTCGGTGAATCCGGGCGAATCCATGGCGAGGATTCGGTCAGCCCATGGGCCTGCGGCGTTCACCACTATCCGAGCTTTCACCTCAATCTCTTTACCCGATAGGACATCTCGAGCGATTACGCCTCGCACTTTTCCCCCACTTTTGAACACACCAATGGCCTCCACGTAATTGGCGCACGCTGCTCCATATTGGTGCGCGGCTTTAATTGTGGCCATGTTGATTTGGCTGTCTTCGCCCAGGCAGTCGTAGAAGAAAGCAGCTCCCCGCAAGCCGGCCTTTTCCAGTGCTGGTTCCACTTCTAAGGCCTCGGCGGAGTTCAGAATCTGATATCGTCCGATGCGGTGGGATAGAGCTATCAGGTGATACAGCCACATCCCCACCCTCAGCATTGCAAGTCCCACTCCCCGTCCCCTGTAGGCAGGATAAACGAAAGGCAATGGCCTAACCATATTGGGGGCAATGTAGCGCAGAAGGAGGAAGCGTTCCTGGCAGGCTTCATAGACCAGGTCCAGCTGGAAGTAGCGGAGGTAGCGGAGGCCCCCGTGGATGAGGCGGGATGAGCGGGAACTGGTGCCGCTTCCAAAATCACCCTTTTCAATGAGAGCGGTGCTGAAACCTCGCATCGCTGCATCCCAGGCTATACCTGCTCCCGTTATGCCCCCGCCGATCACCAGGATGTCAAACTCTTCTCGGCTCAAGCGTTCCAGGTTATTTTCCCTCTCTCTGAAGGAAAAGTTCATAGGTGCATCCCTCTCGTTTTTTTGAATTATATGCACCCTACACAAAGCCGCAAGCGCACTCACTTGTTAAAGTTGAGCGCCGAAGCTATAATGCTCTTGCATATCAATGATAAGAGGGCAGAACCATGAAGGGTGCTGAGCCCTTTTTCTTTCTGGGCAATGAAATCGGTTGCCTTTTAATCCACGGCTTTACTGGAACCCCGAACGAGATGCGAGGGCTGGGAGAATTTCTGGCAAACAAGGGCTTTACGGTAATGGGTGTTCGCCTGGCCGGCCACGGAACATCGCTTTCGGACATGGAGAAAACAACCTGGAAGGACTGGTTTGACTCAGTGCTGGAGGGTTACCGAGAACTTCAGGGAAGAGCTCGCAAAATTTTCCCCATCGGCCTTTCCCTGGGGGCGGCTCTTGCCCTTCACCTGGCAATCCATCACGAAATTGACGGAGTTGTAGCCCTTTCGGCCCCGGCCTTCATAAAGGACCCGCGTCTAATTTTCCTCCCTCTGCTCAAGCACTTTATCCGCTTCGTCAAGAAGGGCCCGCCAGACTTCTTTGATCCCACCGTCTCCCAGCGGCATCTGGATTACCCGGCTTACCCCACAAAATCCATTGAGCAATTGCTGCAATTTCTCGCTCACCTCCGGAGTGAACTCCATCTGGTCAAAGCCCCCGTGCTCTTCATCCATTCCCGAACAGATAAATCCGTTCCACCGGATAATCCTATTTACCTCATCCAGCGCATCAGCTCCACTGAGAAATCCATCCTATGGATAGAGAGAAGCGGGCACGTTATAACCGAAGACATTGCCCAGCATGAGGTCTTCAATGCGTGCCTAGATTTTATTGTCCGGCATTCTGACCTTAGCCCTTCGGAGTGGCAGTCCACCCCTTGAGGAGTTGAAAAGCAGGGCAGCACTGGTGGTCATGAAGGCTATGGATGAGATAGAAGAATGCCTTTACATCTCATATCAGACTCTTGAGGCCATTTCCCGTGAGAGGGACCACAATGGTTTTGCCTGAAAGGTGACAGAGGTAGGCCAGAGCCGCCGCGGCTACTGCCGAGGTCGGCTCTGCGAAGAAACCCTTAAGGGCAAGCTCTTTCCTGGCCCTGAGGATTTCATCTTCATCCACTGTGAGGATTCCCCCGCCTGTTTCCCTAACTGCCTTCAGTATCTCCTTGGCTCGCAGTGGCCTGGCTATACTGATGCCTTCGGCCACGGTGGGGGTGGGAATATACTCAGGCACGCTTTCTAGGCCGAGGCGGAAGGCTTCAAAGAGGGGGGAACAATTTCTGGCCTGCGCTCCGTAAAGAGCTGGCATAGAGCTTATAAGCCCCGCTTCCAGAAGATCTCGAAATCCCCGGTAAAGCCCCAGTAGCAAAGTCCCGTGGCCCACCGGTAGCACTATGGCGTCGGGGGCTCTGCCGAGCTGCTCCCAGATTTCGTAAGCTGCGGTTTTCATCCCTTCCAGTATGAGAGGGTTGTAATAATGGCTGGCATAATAATAGCCTTTCTCCGCTTCTTCCTGGACAGCTCTTGCTGACCCCTCCCTGGGCCCTTCAACTTCCACCAATTCGGCTCCGTAGAGGGCAATCTGGATCTTCTTGGCCGGAGAAGCGTGGGACGGGACGAAGATACGGGCCCTTATGCCGGCCCTAGCGGCATAAGCAGCAAGAGAAGCCCCTGCATTTCCCGAGGAGTCCTCCACCACCTCCTTAACCCCCATACTTTTGAGGAAGCTCACCAGCACTGCGGTTCCCCTGTCCTTAAAGGACCCCGTGGGTGCAAGGTACTCCAGCTTGAAATGAACGGGCATCCCTTCCCATTCAGCTTCCACAAGGGGTGTCAACCCTTCTCCCATGGAAACAACTTCCCTGATTTCGGGAAGCATTTCCCGGTATCGCCAAAGAGAGAAAATTTCCCGGTGTATTCGAGCGGGGTTGAAGGCTCTTGTGCGGTGGACATTGAAATACCCTCCGCACGAGCAACGCCACTGCATCGTAGACAAAGGGTAGAGGCGTTCGCAGGAAGAACAAATAAACTCCATGCTCTCGGCCTCCCTCTGTAGATTGCACAGGAATTATATCACCGCACCGCTGCAAAACCCAACTCGCTTTTGCCGTTTAATACTGTGCCCCCTTAATGTAAGCCCCTCAAGGGATTTCGGTATGATTCAACGCACCACTCACAAAAGCAAAGCATGCTTATACCCCAAGTGAAGCCTTGGTAGAGGGTTCCCAATGCCTCGTCGGATGTAACTTTTACGGTTCAATGATAAAGTAATCCTTTTCACCAGCGGGGAGACGGGATAAATCCTGCCAGCGGTAGATGCCAACCATTAGCGTATATTTGCCATCGGGCACATATAGTAACCTCTCGTCCCGGTAAGTGCGGCCGGGGACCCAGGAAGAGGTGCCCATTTCCGTTAGCCAGAAGGGAGGACCGTCGCTTTGGGCCACCTTTTGACCCTTTTCATCCAGAACGTGGACAAAAATGGAATAATCTTCTGGTATTGGGTTAATGGCTTGCCAGTATAAGGTGAGGCGCAAAGGCTTCCCGGGCTTCAAATCATACCCTTTTAGGCTTATTGTACCCCCAAAGTTGACTTCAGCAAGCCTCTGCGGAGTAAGTCCCCTTTCCCCCGAGGGTTCAAAGGGGCAACGCTCGGGAAGGGTAAGACGGCAGAGGAAAGACGAACTGCGCCTAAAGGCGGCGATTTGGGCAAGGGTATCCCAGTACAGAAGCACCGGAGGACTTTCGGCTCTGAAACTACTTACCCGCCATTTGTCTTGAGCCAGAACTTCTACAGCTACCACAAAATACTGACCCAGGTCCCACGGGATAGTGTCCACAATTACGGTTTCCCCGGGCTTCCAGAGGTGCGGTGGATACCAAAGGAGAGTCGGCAAGGGGTGGAAGGGTGAACCGGCAAAGGGGTAACCCTTTTCGTTCAGAATCAGAATGCGTATCTGGATTCCTTCAGGCAGAGGGACAAGGGGTTCCCAGTAGGTTCGGACTGTAAAGAGCTTGCCCTCTCGATACCTGAGCAGCTCTAGCCCCTTGAGGAGAAGCTTGCCTTCAAAACAGATTTCAACAGGGTAAGCGATTTTAGAGCCTTTTACCCTGGCAAAATCAAAGAACTCATCGGGAAGTTCTCTGCCACCCTTGCCTTTCTGCAGAAGGATGTAGCCGTCGGAAGCCTCTACTATGCCGAAACCTTCATCCATAAGTTCAAGGAATTTCCGGTAAAAGTCGTTAGGGTGCATATCACTGGTGGAGGTTACGTCTATGAGGACAAACTCGGCATCGCCAACGGAGGGCAATGAATAAAGCTTAGCCCTGTCGGTAAAGTGAGGGAAAAGGCCAGTAGTAGTAGCGAGAGGTGCACTATCCGGTATCTGCATTGTAAAGCGGGAAAGCAATTGATGATGAGGGGTTACCTTCGGAAAGGGGATGTTCCAGGCCAAAGGGGTAAAACCCCTTAGGAAATGCAACCCCAGGGCGGTTACGATCATCCAGGCTGTCAGAGCTGGCCATAACTCTTTCCTGAGCCTGGCCATCCCCAAAATGGTGGATAGGATCAAAAAGGGGAGGAAAATGGCCGAGTAATGTTGCTCTCCTGTGTAGGTAGGAGGGTAATTGCTGAGAACATTGAGCAGGAAGAAAGGTGCGGATAAGATGAGTATTTCAGGGGCGAGGAGGGAGAGGAAACCCGTATGAGCCAGAAGGAAAGCACTGTATTTTAACCCCCTGGATAGGATTAAACCAAGGGCTTCCTCTAAGCTTCGCAATTCTCGGTAACGGGCGATGAAGAGGTAATTTTCTTCGAAGGTTGCTCTTGCATAGGGAGGGATGATGAGGCAAAAGGCACAGACGGCGTAAAGGATGCTCAGAACTATGAGGGAAACCCCCACCTTGCGAGACAGCTTGAAGTATGAGTACAGTCCCAGAAGAAAGGTCAGGTAGAACATGTCTTCCCGAACTGAGAGGGTGATTACCGCAAAAATTAAAAAGGGAGTGATCTGGCGACGGTAGGCGAAATAGAAGGCCAAGAGGAAAAGGGGAACAGCCAGAGGGACCGTTTGAAAATCAGCCAGGTTGGCTGCTTGAAGGGCTGGGGATAAAAGGTAAACCAGGGAAAAAGCTAAGGCAACGAAGTCGTTCTTGAGTTTATCCCGTGCTATCAAAAAGACAGGAATGGCCCCTAAGGCCAATAGAAGAGTCTTTAATATTAAAAGAGTTTCAGCCTTGTCCCATATAAGCAGGAAGGGGGCGAGCAGAAGCATGATGGGTGTAAGGTGGTAAGCCAAGATAGATCCTTCAGTTAGGCCGAAAGGACGACCTTGGAGGGTTGACCAAACAGCCTGGTGGTTAATTCCCAGGTCAAACTTGGCGGTCTGGAAAGACCAGTGCCGGGCAAGGGAAAAGCTGCCAATAGAGATAAGGTAAAGGACAATAAGCAGAGAAAGGACAACGTGGGGGAGAAATCTTTTCATCCGCTCCACCCCACCACAAAAGCTATGGCCATAGTTCTGGAGTGGGCCAGACTTACGCTCCAACCCTTTACCCTAAGCTCTTCGGCTCTGGCCATAGCTTTTCCTGAAAGCTTCAGAAAAGGCCTTCCGCATCCATCCCGAAGAACTTCTATTTCCCTCCAGCTTATAGGCCCTATGCCCGTGCCAAGGGCTTTGGCCACCGCTTCTTTAGCAGCGAAACGGGCAGCCAGGCAAGGGAGTTCTCCGCTGCACAGTTCCAATTCTGCCGGGGTGAAAACCCTTGTTCTGAACCTTTCACCCCAGCGCCGGCAGGCCCTCTCCATCCTGGCTATTTCTATAAAATCAACTCCCACCAGTAACGCCTGCGCCGTCAAAACCCCTTCCTATCCCTCTGTATATGAAACCCAGCGCCTTCATCTTTTCAGGATCGTAAATGTTACGGCCGTCTATCAGGATAGGCTGGCGCATCAGGTCCCTTACGCGCTCCATGTCAAGCTGCTTAAATTCGTTCCATTCGGTTACCAGGATTAGGGCATCGGCTCCCTCGGCCACTTGGTATGGGTTTTCCTTAAATTCTACTCCGTTGAGGATGGCTTTAGCGTTCTCCATAGCGGCGGGATCGTAGGCTTTGATCTTGGCTCCTTCATGCTGAAGCATATGGATTATTTCCACGGAGGGAGCTTCTCTCATGTCATCGGTATTGGGCTTGAAGGCGAGGCCAAGGATTCCAATAACCTTGTTTCGGAGGCTGCCGCCGAGGAGGCCCCGCAGCTTATAGACGAGTCTCCGGCGCTGGTCCTGGTTTATTTCAATTACCGAGCGGAGAAGCTGCGGGTGACATCCGTGGGTGGCGGCCATGTAGGCCAGGGCCCTCACGTCCTTGGGGAAGCAGCTACCGCCCCATCCGATGCCGGCTCCCAGGAACTCAGAACCTATCCTGTGGTCAAGGCCCATTCCGTAGGCTACCACCTTTACATCGGCTCCTAAGGCTTCGCATATGTTGGCGATTTCGTTTATGAAAGAGATCTTGGTGGCCAGGAAAGCGTTAGAGGCATACTTTATCATCTCAGCAGTGCGGATATCGGTTATGATGATGGGGGCTTGGAGAGGTGCATACAACTCAACCACCTTCTTTGCCGCTTCTTCATTCGTGGAGCCCAGAACTATTCGGTCCGGATTCATGAAATCGTGAACGGCAGAACCTTCGCGGAGAAACTCGGGGTTAGAGACCACCCAGAAGGGTATAGAGGGGTCGGGCATGTTTTCCTTAATAATATCTGTCACAAAGTCTCCGGTGCCAATAGGCACAGTGCTCTTGTTCACGATAATCATCGGGTGATCCATGCACCGGGCAATTTCTTTAGCAGCGGCCTCCACGTAGGAAAGGTCGGCTTCTCCTTCTTTTCCTTCCGGGGTGTTGACAGCGATGAAGACGAATTGGGCATTCTTGAGGGCTTCGGGGTAAGAGGTGGTGAAAGCCAGACGGCCAGCCTTCAGATTCCGTATAACTATTTCCTCAAGGCCTGGCTCGAAAAAGGGGACCTTGCCTCTTTTGAGGCTTTCAATTTTAGCTTCATCTATGTCCACACACCATACTTTATTTCCAAGGTCGGCGAAGCAAGCCCCCGTTACAAGACCGACATAGCCCGTTCCGATGACAGCTATCTCCCTCATCAGCCCTCCTTCTACACTCTAAGTCTCGGGTCAAGGGCATCCCGGAGGCCATCCCCCAGGAGGTTAAAGCCCAACACAGTAAGCATTATAGCAAGGCCTGGGAAAATTACAACGTGGGGGGCTGTAAACACGGACCCACGCCCTTGGCCGAGCATCGCTCCCCATTCCGGGGTAGGAGGTTGAGCCCCAAGGCCCAGGAAGCTCAACCCGGCAGCATCCAGGATGGCTGTGGCTATGCCCAAGGTTCCTTGAACTATAATTGGGGTCAGACAGTTGGGCATTATGTGGCGGAAGAGGATGCGAGCTGAGGAGCATCCTATGGCTCTGGCAGCGAGGACATAATCGGTTTCCCTGGCAGCCAGCACTGAAGCCCTCACAAGTCTCGCGTAAACTGGGATGGACACGAAGGCAATGGCGTAAAGCATGTTCAAAAGGCCTGGCCCCAGAATCGCGACGATGGCGATGGCCAGGAGCAGGCTTGGGAAAGCCAACATTATGTCCATGATCCTCATAACCACATTGTCAACCCAGCCCCCTGCATATCCCGATATCGCCCCTATCAGAGTGCCAGCTATTATGGCTAACGAAACAGAAGCTACTCCGACATATAGGGAAACTCTTGCTCCGTAAATCACTCGGCTCAACAGGTCCCTCCCAACTTCATCTAACCCGAAGGGGTGCTCCCGGGAAGGGGGTTCCCTGCGTCTGGTGATATCCTGAGCTGTGGGGTCGTATGGTGCTATCCATGGTGCGAAGAGGGCACAGAAAACGAAGATGCCCAGCAGGACCATCCCCAGTATCGCTAGTTTATTGCGGAAGAGACGCCTAAAAGCGTCTCTTAAGAGAGTCGTTTGGGCAGGGATTCTCCTCTCCATAGCTTTCCCTTTCCTCCGAAGTTCACTCATACCTTATGCGGGGATCAAGGTAGGCGTAGGATATATCCACAGCCAGGTTTATGAACACGAACAGGACAGCGATTACCAGGACGCTTCCCTGGACTGCCGGATAATCTCTGGCCAGGATGCGGTCTACCACGAGCCTGCCCATACCAGGCCAGGAGAATATGGTCTCGGTGAGGATCGCTCCTGCTAATAGGTAGCCAAGTTCAAGGCCTATAATCGTTATCACGGGAAGGAAAGCATTTTTGAGAGCGTGCCGGAAAATTACCACCCTCTCCCTCAAGCCCTTGGCCCTGGCTGTCCGGATATAATCCTGATGGAGGACCTCCAGAAGGCTGGAGCGGGTCATCCTAGCTATTATAGACATAGGGATTGTCCCAAGGGCGAAGGAGGGAAGGATGAGGTGCTTGAGGCAATCCACAAAGGCCTGCCAATTGCCTGTGACTAGGCTGTTCAGGATATAAAAGTTGGACAGGAAATAGAGGAACCACATGACTTTCTCGCCTACAGGGCCTGTGAGATTTATATTGTAAACTTCGGGGATGGAGGGCATGGGGATGCCAGGGGTTATGCGGCCGGAAGGAGGGAGCCACTTCAGCTTGAACCCAAACACATACATGAGGATGAGGCCAAGCCAGAAAACAGGCATTGATACTCCGATGAGGGCTCCCACCATGGTAGCCAGGTCAAACAAAGAGTTGTGGTAATAAGCAGCAATAATGCCCGCCGTTATCCCAAACAGGCAAGCCACGAACATGGCTCCCATAGTCAATTCTATTGTGGCTGGCAACCTCTGAGCCAGTTCAGTGGTCACAAGCTCATTGGTGCGGATGGCCCTGCCTAGGTCGCCACGAATTATCCTTCCAAGATAGCGGATATACTGGACAGGAAGTGGGTCATCAAGGCCCATCCTCTTGCGGAACTCGGCTATTTGCTCGGCGGTAGCATGTTCTCCCAGCATCACCCGGGCCGGGTCCCCGGGGATGAAGCGCAGGAGGGCAAAAGTTACAATTGATATGCCGATAAGGACAGGTATTAACATAACAAGGCGCTGAGCTATATAACGCAGCACGGCCCCCTCCTTTAATCAAATAGCCTGCAGCAGGGGACAAGCCCCCACTGCAGGCTAATTTGCCTACCACCCCTCTGGCCTCACTCTCCCTTGAAACCTCCGAAGAAGTAGGCCCAGTAGAAGAAGTCACCAGTGTGGCCTTTATGGTACGGATTGTTCTTGTCCCACCAGCGTTCAAAGTTGAAGATGACAGCGTCGGCGTTGAAGTCAGTGCCATCGTGGAACTTCACGCCCTTGCGGAGGTAGAAGGTCCACTCCAGGCCATCGGGGGAGACCTCCCAGCGCTCAGCAAGGCCAGGGATGACCTCAGTGGTCCCGGGCTTGAAGGCAACAAGCTGCTCAAAGATCTGCTTGCAGACCCAGTAGGACTCGCCGTCGGTCTCATCGGCGCAGTCCAATCCCACCGAGTCCCCGCTGCGAGCGAAGACCAAGGTATCCTTGCCGGGCGCCTCCATGAGCCAAATGGCCTCATTGCTGAAGGGATCGGGGTAGATGCCCGTCCACTCTTTCCGGAAAGCGATAGCAGAGCTGTTGTGGACAATAGGGATGGCAATGGCTTTCTCAAAGATGAACTTGTTGGCCTCGTCATAGAGCTTCTGGCGCTCGACAGGGTCAAGGGTGGAAGCGGCCTTGTCGAGCAACTTCAGGAGGTCAGGGAAGTCTTTGGGATCGCCAAAGCTCATATCAGCGCCCTTGCCGAAGAAGACGTCCAGGAAGTTGGTGGCATCGGCATAGTCAGCCATCCAACCGAGCATGAACAGGTCGGCCTCGCCAGCGGCGACCTTGTCCAGGTAAGTGCCCCAGTCGTAGGTGACGATCTCAGCATCAATGCCCACGGCTTTCAGCTGAGCTTGGATAGCCTCTCCAATCTTATCAGGAACGGGGTAATATCCGCGGGAAACAGGCATCACCCATAGGGTGGTCTTGAAGCCTTTGGGATAGCCGGCTTCGGCCAGGAGCTTCTTAGCTTTCTCGGGGTCATATGTAAAGGTTGGCACATCTTTGGAGTGGCCGAAGATGCCGGGCGGTATGAACTGGGTTGCCACTTCGGCCGTGGGCGGGTAGAAGGACTTCACGATAGCTTCCTTGTTGATGGCATAGCCTATGGCTTGGCGGACCCTAACATCGTCAAAGGGTTTGTGGGCCCGGTTTATGCCCAGGTAACCGATGTTGAACTTGGGCCGGAAGAAGACCTGGAGGTTGGGATCTTTCTGAGCTACAGGGATATCGTCTGGGGCCATGTTGTCAATCCCGTCCACGGTTCCGGCCTGGAGCTCCAGGAAGCGAGCAGAGGCTTCCTTTATCACCCTGAAGATTACGGTCTTGGTCTTGGCTTTCGGACCCCAGTAATCCTCAAAGCGCTCCAGAACAATGCGGTCTTCGGGGACCCACTGCACGAATTTGTATGGGCCAGTGCCCACCGGATTCTTAAAGAGGTCTCCGCCGCCTCCGAACTTCTTGATGTTCTCCGGGCTGGCGATGCCGAAAGCGTTAAAGGCCATCTTCTGGAGGAAAGCCACGTCCATCCGGTTCAGGTAGAACTTAACGGTATAGTCGTCTACTTTCTCAATGTAACGGAAGAGGCTTTTAGCTTCAGGGTTGGGTGGAGGAACCTTGATAGGTGTGGGTGTCGGAGTGGGTGGAACTGGAGTTGGGGTGGGCGGCACAGGTGTTGGGGTTGGGGGGACAGGTGTGGGTGTAGGGGCCGGGGTAGCGCACGCTGCTACCAGAAGCGCCAGCGCCACAAACGGCAACACAATGCGCTTCAAGCTACCCATCATCCACCTCCTTATGAGTTTTTTAAACTATTATACCCCAAATTAGCGAAATTGCAATTGCATGCCAAGGCCAAAAATTTACCAAATTAATTGTGCTAACTCAGGGTTATGGGGCAGAAGTTGCCCTCCGGCAACCCCTGCCCTAAAAGTTTACTTTCCGCCGTACCACTTCTTGACTAGTTCGTCCAAGATGCCTTTCTCCTTCACGGCCTTGAGGCCTTTGTTGATGAGGTCTAGGAGCTCTTTGTTGCCCTTCTTTACCACGATCCCATAGTATTCTTCAGTGAAGGGCTCGCCCACCCACTTGAGTTTGTCAGGATATTTGGCGACGAAGGCCATGGTCAGGGGGCTATCGGCTACCACAGCGTCAACGCGGCCCTCCAGAAGGTCCATAAAGGCCAGGTCAATGGTATCGTATTCTTTGAGGGTAGCTCCTTCAATCTTCTGGATTTCAAAAGCCCCCGTAGTACCGATCTGAGCTCCTGCTACCTTGCCTTTGAGGTCGGCAGGTCCTTTGATATCCTGATTGTCAATACGGACAGCTATAAGCTGACCAGCATTGAAGTAAGGATCGGAGAAGTCATACTTCTGCTTGCGCTCTTCGGTTATAGTGACGGAAGAAATAATGGCATCGTATTCACCTGCCTCAAGGCCAGCGAAGATACCATCCCAAGCGACGTTCTTGAATTCCACCTCAAGCCCCACCTCTTTAGCTATGGCTCTCATAAGGTCAATGTCAAAGCCCACGATTTCTTTGGTTTTTTCGTCTATGAACTCTGCGGGGGGCCAGGTGGCATCGGTGGCGACAATTATCTTTCTCGGAGCCGGAGTAGGGGTTGGGGGCACGGGTGTAGGGGTCGGAGGAACTGGAGTGGGTGTAGGGGTTGGAACCGGGGTGGCGCATGCTGCCAGGATTGCAAGGACCAAAAGCGGCAGCACGAAACGCTTAAGGCTACCCATAATTCACCTCCTCAGAGGAAGTTTTAAAGATTATACTGCAGAAAAGCTTGTTCCGCAAAATCCCTGTGGGCATCGAGCGTGTCCTAAAATTATAAGAGGCCCAGTATCCGCTCTGGCGAGCTTCTACCTCTCCATCCTTCCCAGGGCCAAACTCAAAACAATAGGAACTGAGCGCCTGGGCGGCCTCCCAAAACCTGCTCCAGCCCCTTCTCACTCCAATCGCTCCGAATCCCCTTCTCCCGGTCCGGGAGGGAAAATCCTTGCTCCCACGCTCGCGGGTGAATTAGGCCCGCTTCGGCCGAAGGAGGCCCTGAGAGGTCATCACTGCCTGCTCCCGATATCCTTGAAACACCCGGCAGCCTCCGCAGGAGCAGGTCTCCTCGGATAGTGTTCCCACCCCCTGTTTCCTCACAGTCGCCTCCAGGCGTTGGGCTGCCGTGCGGGTTTCCCGTTGCTGAACCCGCTCCTCCGGTGTGCTGTGGGGATGGCTCTGAGCCCGCTGCAGCAATTCTTCTGCAGACCGAGCGATTTCGGCTAAAGTCCCTTGCATCTCTTCCTTTTCCATCTCGCATTCTCCTGCTCCCTGTTTTCCCTCATCGACAAAATCGGGACACACTCTAAGCCTCTGCTTTCGAGAAATAGCTAAAAAGAAGCAATGGACCACAGGAAATCCCCAATGTGCACTGCCCTAACACGGGACTTAAACGGGCAAACCTGGCGTAGGGTTTTATTGACTAATTCCAGCTAATTGTGGTAAACTTATCGTGTGAAATCTTCCACCTTCCCGGGAGAGAGGACATGGTTGAGAATTTTGAGCCCAAAATTGTGGCCTTCCTCTGCAATTGGTGTTCTTACGCCGGAGCCGATAACGCTGGCATAGCCAGGATGGAATCTCCCCACAATATTCTACCTATAAGGGTCATGTGCTCAGGCCGGGTATCGCCTGAAATGATTTTGAGAGCCTTCCGTGCTGGCGCCGATGGGGTCTTAGTCCTGGGCTGCCACATAGGTGAATGCCATTACATCAACGGAAACCACCGCACAGCCAAACGCATCCCAATCCTCCGCAAAATCCTGTCTTATGTAGGCATCAATCCCAATCGGCTGCATCTTGATTGGGTTTCTTCAGCGGAGGCCCCAAAGTTTGTAAAGGTCACGAAAGAATTTATTGAAACAATAAGGGCCCTCGGACCTATTGAAAGGGAGATAAAAGAATGGAGGGAAGAGCCAAGGCCTTAGCCGGGCTCTGCCAGGGGTTTGGGGTGGATATTCTCTACGCTTTCGGGAGCAGGACAAAAGAAGTTGAGGATTGGGTAGAGATTTTACGCCCGAGGGGCTCTATGAATTTTGTGCTCACCTCCTTGGAGAAGCGGAGCGAATGGCTAAGGTTTACAGGCAGTGGTTGCGCAAGCACAAGGAATATTTCAACTTAACCTTCTAAGAGAGGTAAAGCCATGGTTGAGAACAATGAAGTTCTGGAAGCTATCAGGGCCCATGTGGCGGAAAAACTCCCAGAATTAAATGGGGTTATTGGATTGCGTAGGACAATTGAAGGCACTGCCCCGTACCTCTTCCGTCAGGGGGATGACCTTTCGGAGCTGGTGTTGGAACCGCGCTATCCGCTTGCGCCCATAGTCTCTTTGCTCCAGAAACACTACCCCGAAGCTCGCTTTGGAATAGTAGCCAGAGGATGTGACCTCCGCGCTTTGGTGGAAATGGCGAAAAGGCAGCAGGTAAATCCCAATACGCTATACATCTTAGGGGTCGCCTGTACCGCTGAAGAGGCCGAAGAGTGCCACTGCGGGGAACCATTCCCGCGCTTGAAGGACTGGCCTCAGGGAAGGGTTTTTGGGGATGGGGCCCCTGCAGGTTCCCCTCATCCTTTGCTGGCCGAATACGAAAAGATGTCCCTGGAAGAGAGGAGGAAATTCTGGTGGAAGCAATTCGCTAAATGCATAAAGTGTTACGGCTGCCGCAACTTTTGCCCGGAATGTTTCTGCGAAGCCTGCGCCCTGGAGGATCCGCTTTGGGTTGAGCCAGGGGTACTGGCACCACCTTTCCCCATGTTTCACTTAATCCGGGCCATGCATATGGCTACCCGGTGCGTGCTCTGCCGGCAGTGCGAGCTCGCTTGTCCTGCCCACATCCCCCTTACCGTTCTGTATGAACTCATCCGGCAGGATGTGAAAGAAATGTTGGGTTACGAGCCTGGAGCTGAACTGGGATCGGCTCCGCCCCTTTCCCTCACTATGTCTGATGCGCCCATCAGGAAAGAAATTTAGGGGGTGAAAAGATGGAATACAGGAACGTGCTTACTGTTTGCCCATATTGTGGAGCTGGCTGTGGCCTTTACATCCAGGTTCTGGACGGGAAAATTGTCGGTGTCCTTCCAGTTAAAGAACATCCTGTAAGCCGGGGCAAGCTCTGCATAAAGGGCTGGAACGCCACTGCTTTCGTCAATCATCCCGAAAGGCTGAAGAAGCCTTTGATCCGTGAGGGAGAACGCTTCCGGGAAGCCTCGTGGGATGAAGCCCTCAGTTTTGTAGCCCAGAGAATGCTCCAAATCCGCGATACTTATGGTCCCCAAGCTATAGGATTCTTTTGCTCGGCCAAGTGCACTAATGAGGAGAATTACCTCCTCCAAAAGCTGGCTCGCTCTTTCTTCAAGACCAACAACGTTGACCACTGCGCTCGCCTCTGACACAGCCCCACGGTGGCCGGTCTGGCCGCCGCTTTCGGTAGCGGAGCTATGACTAACTCTATCCCTGAGTTTAGCCGGTACACTCGTTGCTTTCTCATCACCGGCTCCAACACCACTGAAGCCCATCCCCTCATTGCTAGCCATGTGCTGGAGGCAAAGGAACGGGGAGCTAAAATAATCGTCGTCGACCCGAGGGAAATCCAGATCGGACGTTTGGCCGACATCTACCTCCGTCCGCGCCCTGGCACTGATGTAGCCTGGCTCAACGGATTCATGTACGTAATTGTAACTGAGGGATTGGCTGATAGGGAATTCATAGAAAAGCGGACAGAAGGATTTGAGGAGACGTGGGAGGTCGTAAAGGAGTACACCCCGGAGCGGGTGGAGGAAATAACCGGCATTCCAGCCGATGATTTGCGGGCTGCTGCCCGGATGTACGCTCAGAACAAGCCGGCCGCTATCCTCTACACCATGGGCATCACTCAGCACATCACTGGCACCGATAACGTGAAAAGCATAGCTAACCTGGCCATGCTAACCGGCAACATTGGCATCCCCGGCGGTGGAGTTAATCCCCTCCGAGGCCAGAACAACGTGCAAGGTGCTTGCGACATGGGAGGCCTCCCCAATGTTTACCCTGCCTATCAGCCCGTTTCCTCCCCCGAAGCCAAAGCCAAATTTGAAGCCGCCTGGGGTGTGGAAGGCCTTTCCGATCAGCCAGGCCTCACTATAATGGAAATGGTTAATGCCGCCGGGGAGGGCCGCATCC
Organism: Anaerolineae bacterium; assembly: GCA_042408195.1. Classification (GTDB taxonomy): domain Bacteria; phylum Chloroflexota; class Anaerolineae; order SpSt-600; family SpSt-600; genus SpSt-600. The sequence continues at coordinate 862 of JBHOQL010000080.1, read as the reverse complement.
GTGCCCTTTACATAATGGCCGAAAACCCAATGCTTTCTGACCCCGACCTTCACCATACAAGGGAATGCCTAGAGAAACTGGACCTCCTGGTGGTGCAGGATATCTTTATGACTGAGACCGCTGAACTGGCGCACGTGGTCCTTCCCGGAGCATCCTTTGCCGAAAAGGATGGTACTTTCACTGGAACGGATCGGCGTATTCAGAGGGTACGTAAAGCGATAAGCCCGCCGGGGGAGGCAAAAGCCGATTGGGAGATAATCTGTGAGTTAGCCCACAAACTGGGAGCAAGGGGGTTTGATTTCGCTTCCCCTGAAGAAATCATGGCCGAAATCAACCGGGTTGCGCCTAGCTACGGCGGTGTAACTTATGAGAGGCTGGACAGAGAAGGCAGTCTCCAATGGCCTGTCCCTTCGGTGGATCACCCTGGAACGCCTTACCTCCACAAAGAAAAATTTACCCGAGGTCTGGGGAAATTCCATCCCGTCCACTTCAGGGAACCAGCGGAACTTCCCGACGAAGAATACCCCTTCATCCTTACCACCGGTCGTATCATGTTCCAGTATCACACTGGGACCATGACCCGCCGTTCGCGCAGACTGGAACAGGAAGCGCCAGAGCCTTTTGTGGAAATAAACCCTGCCGATGCAGAGAAGATAGGGCTCAACGGGGCCAAGAAGGTGAGGGTATCAAGCCGGCGTGGTTCCATAGAATTGGCCGTCCGGGTAACCGACAGAATAAGGCCCGGAGTAATTTTCATCCCGTTCCACTATGCGGAAGCTGCAGCCAATGTTCTCACCAACTCTGCCCTTGACCCTGTAGCCCGCATACCCGAGCTCAAAATTTGTGCAGTGAAGATAGAACC
>JBHOQL010000071.1:0-18255 GCA_042408195.1 Anaerolineae bacterium | reverse complement strand
CCTATGGAGGGGCTTTCGGCTGTAGTAAATCCTAAGCCCATGGAGGACAAAACCGAACGCAAGTTGGACTTCTGGCCTGCCACGTCTGGTAACAGGCTAAAAAATCCGACCAAATTTCTGCGGATAAGTCAAGTTGGTATATGGGTCCTTCAAAGTGCACGGGTCAGCAAAAGCTTTGCACTCCTCGGACCCTAATGCTAAAATACGTTGTAACTTAAAGCTCTGGAGGACCTGGTGCGCAAACCGGTGGTGGCCATAGTTGGAAGGCCCAATGTAGGGAAGTCTACCCTCTTCAACAGACTCACCGGCAGGAAAATTGCCATTGTGGAGGACATTCCAGGGACTACAAGAGACAGGCTCTATGCCGACGCCGAATGGAATGGGGTTCCTTTCACTTTGGTGGACACAGGGGGATTTGAAATAGCCAAGGAGAGGGAACCTCTGGCGGTAGCCTCCGCTCAATATATTGACCTGATAAGGAAACAGGCCCAGAAAGCGATTGAAGAGGCAGACTTGATCCTCTTCGTCGTGGATGTTCTGGACGGCCCTACCGCTGCTGATAAGGACGTTGCTGATATCCTCCGGCGTTCCCGCAAACCAGTCCTCCTCGTGGTAAACAAAGTTGACAACGAGAAGCGAGAAGAAGCAGTCGTTGAATTTTACGAGCTTGGCCTTGGAGACCCCATACCTATCTCTGCCATTCATGGCCTCGGAATAGGGCAGCTGATGGATGAAGTCATCAAGTTTTTGCCCAAGACCGAGGCAGAGCCTGAGCCCGAAGCAGTGAAAATCGCTATCGTCGGAAGGCCTAACGTTGGGAAATCTTCAATCCTGAACCGTTTGCTTGGAGAGGAGAGGGTCATCGTCAGCGAAATACCGGGGACAACTAGAGATGCCATAGACACCTACGTTGAATGGGAAGGTCATCCCCTAATCCTCATAGACACCGCTGGAATCCGCCGCAAGGGCAAAGTGGAACCGGGCCTGGAGAAATACAGCGTCCTCAGAGCCTTAAGAGCTATAAGCCGCTCCGACGTTTCCCTTTTGGTAATAGATGGGGCCGAGGGTGTAACGTCGCAGGATGCCCATATAGCTGGCTATATCCTGGAGGAAGCCAAAAGCGTCATCGTGGTGGTGAATAAATGGGATTTGGTCCCCAAACGCTCAGGTATAAGGGCGGAATACGAGAAAGCCGTGAGAGCTGCTTTGCGCTTCTTGGATTACGTTCCCATTCTCTTTGTTTCGGCAAAGACAGGGGAAGGAATCGACCAGATAATACCCCTAGCGTTGAAAGTGCAAGAGGAAAGACTTGTACGTATATCTACTGGCAAGTTGAACCGCATAATCCAAGAGGCAGTGCAAGCTCACACCCCGCCCTCAAAAGCCGGCAAGAGCCTGAAGATTTACTACGCAACTCAGGTTTCTGTGGCTCCTCCCACATTTGTCTTTTTCGTGAATGACCCAGAACTTGTCCACTTTTCCTACGAACGCTATTTAGAAAACACCATCCGCAAGCACTACCCTTTCATGGGCACGCCTCTGAAGTTTATTTTCCGCAAAAGGGGGGAGTGAGATGGCCGAAACGATTTACTTTGATGAGCCAGGCCCTCAGAACACCATCCCCACCCTTGAGGTGGCTATGAAAAGGGCCCAGGAGTTAAACATTAAGGACATTGTCGTTGCCTCCACCACTGGTGAGACTGGCTTGTTAGCGGCCAAAATTTTCCAGGGTTACAACCTTATTGTAGTGACCCACTCTACCGGTTTCCGCAAACCCAATTTTCAGGAATTTACGGAGGAAAACCGCCAGGCCATAGAAGCCCTCGGGGGTAAAATCCTGACTTGCACTCACGCTTTCGGGGGGATTGGGAGGGCCGTGAGGCGAAAGCTTAACACTTATCAGCTGGAGGAAATAATCGCTTATACTCTCCGCATTTTTGGGGAGGGGATGAAAGTGGCTGTGGAAATCACCCTGATGGCGGCGGACGCTGGCCTCATAAGGACTGACCGAGAAGCAATAGCAATAGCTGGCACCGGGCGCGGAGCCGATACAGCTATAGTAGTGCTACCAGCCAATGCCCAATCGTTCTTTGACCTCCGCATTCTAGAGATAATCGCTAAGCCTCGCCTCCATTAGAGGGCGAAACGATGAGCCATTAAGGGGGTTCTCTTGAATAAAGAATTCAGCGATGAAAGCATTCTCATAGAGAAAGCCCAGGAAGACCCTGAAGCTTTTGGCATTCTTTATCAGCGCTACGTGGACAAGATTTACAGTTACATCTATTACAAAGTGGGGAACCACGAGGACGCAGAGGATTTGACTGCAAAGGTCTTCCTCAGGGCTTTGAGCCACATTAAAAATTACGAAAACCGAGGGCTCCCCTTCTTCGCGTGGCTTCATCGTATTGCCCACAACTTGGTGGCCAACTGGCACAGAGATCACTCCCGCCGTAAGGTTATCCCTCTCGGAGAGCTCCCTTTATCTTCCCGAGAAGATACAGATCCCCTGTCCTCCCTGGAGAAGGAAGAGCGCCTCAGGAAAGTAATGGCTGCAGTAAGGGCGCTGCCTCCCGATAAACAGGAAATTATCTACCTCAAGTTCGTGGAGAGGCTCTCCAACCAGGAGATAGCTATCATAATGGGCAAAACCGAAAGCGCTATCAAAGCCCTTTACCACCGCGCTCTTGTAGCCCTTCGCGAAAAGCTCCAGGACGAAGTTTAGAACCTTTTAACTGCTTTGGGCCCTTTATCCCAATTAAGGAGAAAAGCTATGATTGGCATACTGACCGATAGCTCTTGTAACTTGCCTAAGGAAATTATTGAAGAGCTGGGCATTGAAATTATCCCCCTTTACGTCCACATAGGCACCGAGACCTATGAGGAGTTTGACATAACTACAACCGAGCTGTGCCGCAAGATGCGAGAGGGCATTTTGCCCCAGACTTCCCAGCCTCCCCCAGGGAAATTTGAGGAAGCCTTCAGGAAAATGGCTCAGAAGTATGACTCCATAATCGCAATTCTCATCACATCAAAGCACAGTGGAACTTACAATTCAGCCTTGATAGCTAAAGAGGCCCTGCCGGAGCTGGACATAGAAGTGGTGGACTCTCTATCTGTAGCCACCGGTACAGGTTTCTTGGCCGAGGCGGCCGCGAGAGCAGCTAAAGAGGGCAAAACAAAAGAGGAAATCCTCAATTTAATCTATCAGCTTCGCGAAAAGATCAACTTGGTGGCCACAGTAGCCACTCTCAAGTACCTCCATGCGAGTGGAAGAGTCGGAGCAGTTAAGACACTTATGGCTTCCCTCTTGGACGTTAAACCCATCCTTTCCATGAAGGAGGGCGAGGTCGTGGTCATCGGGCAGACAAGGACCCGCTCTCGCTCCCTGGAGCAAATTGTCTCGCATGTGGTCAAGGCGGCAGAGAGGCTGGGACGAGTTGACCTCGCTGTCCTGCACGCCGATTGCCATGAAGAGGCCCTCGCGCTCAAAGAACACCTTGAGAGAAGAGTCCAGCCCAACCGGATCTTCGTGGGTGAAATAACCTCGGTTATAGCTGTCCATGGGGGACCCGGCCTCATAGGCGTCGTTTACAGTCCAGCCATAATTTAGAGGAGGGAGATATGATCAAAATAGTGACCGATTCAACCTGCGATCTTCCGTCTGACTATTACAAAGAGCTGGATGTGACCGTGGTGCCGATAAACATCCAGTTCGGCACCGAAACTTACTTGGACGGAGTTGATATCGACCGGGAAACTTTCTACCGGAAAATTGAGGAGACGGGCATTATACCCGCCACATCGCAGCCTTCGGTGGGGCAATTCTTGGAGGTATACGAAAGGCTGGCCAGGGAGGCAACCGATATCATCTCCATCCACGTGACCGGTAAACTGAGCGGGACCTGCCAGTCAGCAGAGATGGCAGCGCAAGAAGTTGCCGATAAGGTAAGGGTACACGTCTTCGACAGCCTTTCGGGCTCAGCGGGGCTTGGCTACATGGTCCTGGAAGCGGCCAGGATGGCGCGGGCCGGAGCCTCCGTAGAGCAAATCCTGGAAAGGCTCAAAGTCCTTAGAGAAAGGATGAATGTCATCATCCTTATGGTGGACCTGCGCTTCGCTCAAATGAGTGGAAGAGTGGGCAAGCTCCAGAGTGCTCTGGCTTCTCTTCTTAATATAAAGGTTATCGTTACAGCGGAAGAAGGGCTCTTGGAGCTCAAAGAGAAGGTCCGCACCACTGCAAGAGCTCTGGAACGCATGATTGAAATGCTCGTGGAGAGATTAGGGACTGATGCTCCCGTGAATTTGGCAGTGGTCCACGCCCAGGCACCCGATGAAGGCCTGAAGCTTATGGAGCGGGTGAAGAGCCTCTTCAACTACCGGGAGATTTTCCTTACCGACCTCGCTACATCCCTGGCCGTTCACTTTGGTCCCGGAACCCTCGGCCTTGTAGGCTATAGGATCTGAGATTCACTTTTCGCCCTTTTTGTAGTAAAATAAATTCAGCCCTATGAAGGGGCTAAAACCCGAAGGAGGGCTATGCCATGAAGGCAGTGAAAGAATACACCTGGTGCCCTGCGGCGCAGGAGATGCTCCGCCAAGCGGATAAACTCGGGATTGAAACTGCCTGGTGTCGCTACGAGGAACAGCTTCCCCAGTGCGGTTTCGGTGAGCTTGGGACCTGCTGCCGCAACTGCATGCAAGGGCCTTGCCGCATTGACCCCTTCGGTGAGGGGCCTCAAAAAGGTGTTTGCGGTGCCACGGCTGATACGATCGTTGCTCGCAACCTTGCCCGTGCCATCGCCGGTGGAACAGCCGCCCATTCCGGCCACGCCAAGCACCTTGCCCATACTCTGCTCCTCTGGGCCGAAGGGAAAGCTCCTGATTACCCAGTTAAAGATGAGGCCAAGCTGAAGGCCGTGGCTGTACGCCTTGGCATCCCTATAGAAGGCAAGGATATCCCCCAGATAGCCAAAGAGGTCGCTGAGAAAGCCTTGGAAGACTTCTCCGAGAAGGAGACCCCCGTAGCCTGGCTTGCTACCACGGTTACCAAAGGTAGGGTAGAGAAAGCCCTCCAGTATGGCGTGGTGCCCACAGGGATTGATTCCGCCATCTCCGAGATAATGCACCGAACTTCCTACGGCGTTGACGCTGACCCCTTGAATATCCTCCTCGGTGGTGTGAAATGTGCTCTGGCCGACTTTGCCGGCTGCCACATGGCCACAGACCTGGCCGATGTCCTCTTCGGCACCCCCAAACCCCTTGTTACGGTCGCCAACATGGGAGCTCTGAAGCCAGAAGCCGTGAACATCGCTCTCCACGGCCACAATCCGCTCCTTTCCGACATAATCGTGCAGGTAGCGAAAGAGATGGAGGAGGAAGCGAAGGCTGCCGGGGCCAGTGGTATAAACCTGGTGGGCATCTGCTGCACCGGCAACGAAGTCCTCATGCGCCACGGAATTCCTCCGGTCACTCATTCCGTAAGCCAGGAACTGGTAATCATGACCGGGGCTCTGGATGCGATGGTGGTGGATTACCAGTGCCTGATGCCTTCCCTGGCCACAGTGGCCGAATGCTTCCATACCAAGTTGATTACCACTATGCCTATCGCCAAGATCCCTGGAGCCACCCATATTGAATTCCGGGAGGATAGTGCCCGGGAGACAGCTCGCCAGATAATCCGAATGGGGATTGAGGCCTTCAAGAAACGGGACCCAGCCAAAATCCGTATCCCCAATTACGTCCATAAGACCTACGCAGGCTTCTCCACCGAGGCTATAGTGGAGGCCCTCTCCCAGGTGAACAAAGAGGATCCTCTCAAGCCTCTCATCGATAACATTGTGGCTGGCAATATCCTTGGGGTATGTCTCTTTGCTGGCTGCAACAACGTCAAAGTCCCGCAAGATTCGGGTTTCCTCACTATACTAAAGGAGCTGGCCCGCAACAATGTCCTGCTCCTGGCAACAGGATGTGGAGCTGGGGCCTTTGCCCGTCACGGCCTCCTCACCCCCGAAGCCACCGAGGAATACGCCGGAGATGGCCTAAAGGCTGTCCTGACAGCCGTCGGCAAGGCAGCTGGATTGGAAGGGCCCCTTCCCCTCGTCTTACACATGGGCTCCTGCGTGGATAACACCCGGGCTGCGGATGTAGCAGTGGCCGTGGCCAATAAACTCGGGGTGGATATCGATAAGCTACCGGTAGTGGCCAGCGCTCCCGAAGCTACCACTGAGAAGGCCATAGCTATCGGGACTTGGGCCGTAACGGCGGGCCTTCCCACCCATGTGGGCGTTGTGCCTCCAGTCCTGGGAAGCCCCTTCGTTGCCAAAGTCCTCACCCAGGACATCAAGGAGCTCTTCGGTGGCTACTTCATTGTGGAGACGGATCCTAAGAAGGCCGCTGAGAAGCTTCTGGAGGCCATCCGCGAACGGCGGAAAGGGCTGGGAATCTGAGGGGGTGGGCCATGAAAGAGATTTTCGTCCGGCTGGACCGTTGCGTTGGATGTCATTCCTGCGAGCTGGCCTGTGCCGTGGAGCATTCCCGCTCCAAAAACCTCTTTGAAGCCATCCACGAAGCCCCGCGCCCCCGCCGAAGGCTCTACGTGGAATATGTCATAGCCCGCAAGATGCCCTTCCTCTGCCGCCACTGCGAGGATGCCCCCTGCGTGCGAGCCTGCCGCACAGGCGCTCTCACCCAGGACCCCGTCACCCGTATCGTAACTCACAACCCTGATAAGTGCATTGGCTGCTGGATGTGCACCATGGTCTGTCCCTATGGGGTAATTGGGCGGGAGTGGGAGCGCCGCATTGCACTCAAATGCGACCGCTGCCCGGACCGGGAAATCCCTGCCTGTGTAGAAGCTTGCCCCACCAGAGCCCTGGTCTTCATGGAAGAAGAAGAGTTTGCCCGCTTAACCCGCCTTGAGGCAGCGGAAGAGGTGGCGAAAAGCTACAGAATAGCTGGCTGAAAGCTCTGCCCCCTCGCCGGAGAAAGACCGGTGAGGGGGCTACATTAAAGGAGGAAGCCATGAAAAGGCAGGCTATCTATTACGTTCTCTTTGTACTTATTGCAGCGCTCATACTTTCAAGCTGCGCACCCAAGAAGGAGCCTACCCTTTGGGAGATCTATTCCATCCTCAAAAAGAAACAGTTTGTGGATCTCACCCATGCCTTTCACCCAGGCATTCCTCACTGGCCTGGTTTCCCAGATGAGAAAAGAACTGTCCTTTACTGGTATGAAGAAGGCGTTGGAACCCTGGGCTCCGGGTTCTTTGCCGAGGAATTCTGTCACGTGGGCCAGTGGGGGACACATGTGGATCCACCGGCTCACTTCCACAAAGGGCTCCGAACCATTGACCAAATTGATGTAAAAGAGATGATATTGCCCTTAGTGGTGATCGACGTTCACGAAAAGGTGGCTCAGAACCCCGATTACACCATCACCATGGAAGACGTAAAGGCCTGGGAGAAGAAATACGGCCCTATCCCGGAGGGAGCCTTCGTGGCCATGCGTACCGATTGGTCCAAGCGCTGGCCGGACATGAAAGCTATGCGCAACGAGGATGCCCAGGGCATCGCTCATTATCCCGGATGGAGTATGGAAGTCCTCAAGTACCTCTTTGAGGAAAGAAAAGTGACTGCCATCGGCCATGAGCCAACAGATACCGACCCAGGTATCGCCACCAGCAAGGGCGATTACTCCTTAGAATCCTACGTCCTGAGCTTGAACCGCTACCAGATAGAACTTCTCACCAACCTGGACAAGGTACCTGAATACGGTGCTCTAGTAGTGGTGGCCTTTCCTAAGCCTAAGGATGGCTCTGGCTTTCCGGCCAGAGTTTTTGCCATACTCCCGTGAGGTTAAAGGAATTTGAGCCCAGGTAAGAGGAGAGGGCAGTCTTTCCAGTGGAGGGGAAAGACTGCTCTTTTCACAGTTTATTTGAGGAGTGGAGCCATGGAAGAGAAATTGCTACCGGCACCCTTGAGCCCTGAAGAAGAAAGACGTTGGGCCATGTGGTCTCACCTTAGCATCCTTCTCAACTTATTAACCGGTTCTGTGGGAGTTTTTGTTCCCTTGGTCATCCACCTCATCTTCAAAGACCGTTCCCCCTATGTGGCTTTCCAGAGCCTGCAGGCCTTTATCTTTCAGCTCGTTGCTTGGCTTGGAGGTGGAATTCTTGCTGGCATCGCATGGGGTATAACCATCGGCTTTGGGGTAGTCCTCGTGGGCTGTCTTTGCTCGCCCATCGCTGTGATCCTCAGCCTGATACCCATCGGTGCTCTCGTTTACGGAATCATAGGTGGAATCCAGTGCAACCAGGGGCTTGATTTCCGGTACTGGTTCCTGGGAGACTGGCTCCGGAAACAACTCGCGGGCCTCTAACTCTCCATTAAAGACAGGGAGGGGAAAATGAAAGTAGTCCCCACGATTTGCCCATACTGTGGTGCAGGCTGTCCCGTGGGCATTAAGGTTTCCAATGGAAAAGCTGTAGGTATAGAATACATAACTGACCACCCCTTGACCCTTGGTTCCCTTTGCCCCAAGGGGAACGCTGTCCTGGAAATCCTCTATCATCCCAATCGTCTCCGGACTCCTCTGATTCGGGTAAATGGAGGGTGGAAAGAGATCGGGTGGGATGAAGCTTTGGATATGGTAACCAAGCGATTGCTGGAAATCAGGGAAAGATATGGTCCTGATGCTCTGGGATTTCTCTCTTCGGCTAAAGTCACCAACGAGGAAAACTATCTCTTCCAGAAAATGGCTCGCCTCTTGGGGACTAACAACGTAGACCACTGCGCTCGCCTCTGCCATGCTCCCTCCGTGGTAGGGCTCAGGAAAGCCCTCGGCACCGGTACTATGACTAACCCCATCCCCGATCTTGTTAACTCCCGCTGCATCTTCATTTTGGGATCCAACTTCGCCGAAAACCATCCCATAGTATCCCGATGGGTCCTGGAAGCAAAGGACCAGGGAGCCTTCATTATTGTCGCCGATCCCCGTTACACTCCCACCGCTCAACTGGCTGATCTTTACCTCCCCCTTCGCCCAGGCACGGACATCGCCCTCCTCAGCGGCATGATGGCGGTAATCTTGCGAGAAGGATTGGCAAACTATCAATTTATCGCCCAGAGGACCAAAAACTTTGAATCCCTGAGGGCTTCCCTGGCCGACTTTTCTCCCGAAGAAGCTGCTCGGATCACTGGCGTCAATCCTGCTGACATCGTTGCCGCAGCCAGAGCTTACGCCCGCTCTGAAGCTTCGGCCTTAATCTACTGCATGGGTGTTACCCAGCATGCTACAGGGACCGATAACGTTCTGGCCTGTGCTAATTTAGCTCTAATGTGTGGGCATGTGGGCCGTTCGGGGACCGGGCTTTTCCCGCTGCGGGGTCAGAACAACGTTCAGGGAGCTTCGGACATGGGGGCCCTTGCTGGCCTCCTCCCGGGTTATGTTCCCGTAGATGATGAAAAGGAACGCCGGCGGCTTGCTCGCCTGTGGGGCCGTGAGGATCTGCCTGATAAGCCTGGCTTAACCGTGGTGGAAATGATGGACGCAGCTCTTGATGGCAAAATCAAGGCAATGTATATCATGGGAGAGAACTGCGTGGTCTCAGACCCGAAAGCAGGGGACACGGTAAAGGCCCTGGAGAAATTAGAGTTCCTGGTAGTCCAGGACCTCTTCATGACCGAAACAACTCAGATGGCCCACCTGGTTCTCCCTGTAGCCTGTTGGGCCGAGAAATCCGGCTCTTACACCTCTACTGAGCGCCGGGTCCAGTGGTCAGAGAAGGCAGTAGAGCCTGAGGGAGTACTTTCCGATTTGGAAATAGTGGGAATCGTGGGGAAAAAACTGGGGCTTTGGGATAAAGTCCCGGCTCCGGAGGAAGTTTTGAGGGAGATAAACGAGGCGATTCCTTCCTACGGAGGCATAACTCCGGAACGCCTCAGATCGGCCTCCGAGGGCTTGTTCTGGCCCTGCCCGGACATTTCCCACCCCGGGACTCCGATCCTGTTTCAGGAAAATTTCCTCACCCCGGACGGCAAAGCAAGCTTTTACCCTGTAACCTATCAACCTCCGAAAGAAAAGCCCAGCCCTGAATTCCCATTCACGATGACTACCGGCCGCAGAGTTGTGCACTACAACTCTGGAGCCATGAGTCGAAATATCCCATCCCTCTCCCGTTATGCCCCAGCCCTTTGGGTTGAAATAAACCCACACGATGCCGAAAAACTGGGCCTCGCCGAGGGCGATGTGGTCAAAGTGGTCTCGCCCAGAGGAGAAGTGGAGGCCAAAGTCAAAGTGAGCGAAGAAATCCTTCCCGGCCTTGTCTTTTTGCCCTTCCACTTCCCAGGGGTTAATTTCCTCACTCTCAAGGAACTGGATCCGGAAGCTCGCACTCCCGCCTATAAAGTTGGTTCGTGCCGTGTGGAGAAAGGAGCGTGAGGCCATGGGGTACGAAATCCTGGTTCGTCCCGAGAGGTGCATTTCTTGCTATGCGTGCGAGGCGGCTTGTGCTTTGGAGCACGATGGCCTGAGCGGTATTTGGGTGACACTGCCCGGAGTTCCGATTTCCTGCCGCCACTGCGAAAATGCTCCGTGTACTGAAGTGTGTTATCCTAATGCTCTCGTCCAGAAGGATGGCGAAGTTTTCTTCCACAGGGAAAAATGCACTGGTTGCGAACTCTGTCTCCTGGCCTGTCCCTTCGGAGCCGTGATCCTTGAAGGGAAGAAAGCCAGCAAATGTGATCTGTGCTATAACCGGCGTAAAGGGGGACTTCTACCTGCCTGCGCCGTCACATGTCCCGCTGGAGCCATAGTCTTCTCGTGCACAGCCGATTTCTCTTCCCGAAAGAGGGAGATTGCCGGCCTAAGCTGGGCCATGGGATATGAGAGGAGGGTAAAATGAGGGCGATCAAGGTAGCCAGGGAAAAGTGCATAGGGTGCAGGGCCTGTTCCTCAGCCTGTCCACCCTTTTACATAACAATAACCGATGATGGGAACCGAAGGATGATCGCCTTTCCGCCTTCCTGCGAGGAAGATTGTGACCTGTGTCTTAAAGTCTGCCCCACTGGAGCCATAGCTTTTGAGGAAAAGCCTGGCCCAGCTGTGACCTTGGAGTTCAACCTTATTCCCTGCATCCGATGTGGCAAGCCTTTTGCCACAGAGGAAGAGATGGCCTTTGTTCTGCCCAAGATTTCCAGAATTCTCGGTGGCGAACCATCTTGGAAAAGTCTTTGTCCTCGGTGCAGGCGGGAAGAAAGTGCACTGGGGTTGAAGAGGCCAACGTAAAGCGGCCGTGCACCCCCCTGTCGAGCCCCAAGCCCAGGGCTTAACCGAACTTTAGGCTCCGGTCAGGCGCCCCTGCGGCACCCGGGAGTAGACCACTTACCGTTGCTCCCTTCCGGGCCTGGCGGGGTTCGTGGGCTCCCGTTGCGCAGGACCCAACCCTCAACGCTTTCAAGCCCGGCCAGTTTCCCAACCCGGGCCCTCGAGGAGGGAATTAAGCCCCGCTATGGCGGATTGCGGGTACAGGGCACCGCCAGCTCCCCGCTTAGCACGGCCGCCAACTTTATATTTTACCCCACCTTTTCCCCAGAAGCAAACATTAGCCTTCGCGGAGGCTGTTACTAATCCCACTGTGCAACACGCTGCTTTTGGACGTTTGGGAAAATCGATTCCGCCGCTGTTCCGGGGCTAATTGAACCTTTAAGAGCCAGCCGGGGTTAAGGTTTAGAGAGAAACTGCTTGCAAAGCCCTTAAAACGACCAGGAAACCCATCTTGCCTGCGTTTGGAATTTTGTTGGTTAGCTCTAAGGGACGCTAAAAAACGTAACCTAGCGGGAAGGGGAAACTGTCACGGAAATAAAGAGCCGTGAGAGGATCTAAAGCAGCAAAGGTAAGCGAGAGGGTTGCAGGTAGAGTGAAGTGTAGCAGTAGAAGACTTCGTAAAGCTCATTTAGCCAACCACATTCCCTTCCCTGTTTTGCGATATCCGTTCAATTGTGCTATAATATAAAACATCAAAGCACCTATCGCCGAGGCTAAACCCCTTTAAGGAGGAAAGTTATGGGCAAAAAGTTGTATTTAGTCCTAACGCTGGTCCTTGCTCTCACTATGGTCCTTGCTGCCTGTAAGCCCAGGGCTGTTGAACCCATCAAGATCGGGTTTGTCGGCCCCATCACCGGTAAGTGGGCATACGAGGGCGAGGGCATGCTCAAGGTTGTCAAACTCCTTGCCAAGCAAGTGAACGAGCAAGGAGGCCTTCTGGGTGGCCGGAAGATTGAAATCGTCCCTTGCGACGATAAAGGAGAAGCCAGCGAAGCTGCCCTCTGTGGTGACAAACTGGCTGCCGAGAAGGTGGTAGCTGTCATCGGAAGCTATGCTTCCACCTGCACCGAGCCCCTTTCCAAGGTCCTCAACGAGAAGAACATCCTGCAGATTACCCCCTCTTCCACCGCTACTGTGCTGACTGAAAAAGGTTATAAGCAGTTCTTCCGCACCTGCTTCCTGGACGACAAACAGGGCCTCTTCGCTGCCGAATTCTTCATCAAGAAAGGATGGAAGAAGGCTGCCTTCATCCACGATAACTCTACTTACGCTAAAGGCCTTGCCGAGTGGGCCAAGAAGTATTACGAAGAGCGGGGTGGAACTACTGTCCTCTTTGACGCCATAACCCAGGGCGAGCAGGACTTTACCCCAATGCTGACTAAGATCAAGGCTGCTGCCCCCGATGTGGTTTACTTTACTGGTTACCATCCTGATGGCGGACTGCTCCTCAAGCAAGGTTATGAGCAGGGTGTCTTCCCCCAGATCCAATTTACCGCTGGGAATGCCTGCAACAACCCCGAGTTCATTGAAATTGCTGGCAAAGAGGCAGCAGAAGGTGTGCTGGTGAGCACCGAGCCATTGCCCGGCGACCTCCCTTACCCCGAGGCCAAGAAATTCATTGAGGACTTCAAGAAAGAATACGGAGAGGAACCTGCCAGCATTTGGTGGATTATGGCTGGCGACGCCTTCAAAGTCATCGTGGAAGCCATAAAGGCTACCAACTCCACCGATACCAACAAGATGGCCGAATACCTCCACACCAAGTTCAAGGACTTCCCTGGCCTTACTGGACCCATCATCGGCTTTGATGAGAAGGGCGATCGCCTCGGTACCATCCACAAGTTCTACATTATCAAGGACGGTAAGTTCGTTCCTTACGAGTAAGGGGTTCCAAGGGGGAGGGCGTGAGACCCTCCCCCTTCTGGCAAAAGGGCAAAAATGCAGAGGGGGAGAGCCTTCTCCCCCTTTTTAGGGTAATTAAGGGAGGATTTGAGTGCGGGGGTAGAAAATGGACATATTCCTCCAGCAATTTATTAACGGCATAACTATTGGCTCCTTCTATGCTCTCATCGCTCTCGGCTACACAATGGTTTATGGGGTCCTCAAACTGATAAACTTTGCCCACGGTGACCTATTCATGACCGGCTCATACCTGGGCCTAACCATCATCTCGATGCTCATCGGAGCAGGGCTTGGAAACGAGTCCCTCCTCTGGGCACTGGCAGGTGTCTTTATTGTGGTAATGCTAATAGTGGCGGGGCTTGGGGTTGGGATTGAAAGGGTTGCCTATCGTCCTCTGCGTAGAGCTGGCAGGCTTGCTCCAGTAGTATCGGCTCTGGGAGTTGCTATAGCTCTCCAGAATGCCGTCATGTTAATCTATGGGCCTCGTTACAGGGTGTACCCTCGGGGTATAATACCACCTATTTATTGGCAAATTGGTGGAGCTCAAATAAGCCTGCTCCAGGTTTTCGTCCTTGTCCTATCCATACTCTTGATGGCCTCGCTCTATTACTTCATCCACTATACGAGGCTTGGAACCGCCGTGAGAGCCACAGCACTGGATCACGATGTTGCTCGGCTTATGGGTATAGATGTTGACAGTATAGTGCGGATTATATTCATTATTGGGCCGGCCCTTGGGGCAGCCGGTGGAATAATGGTGGGCCTCTATTATGGACGCATAAACTTCACCCTGGGGTGGGGCTACGGCCTTAAAGCCTTCACTGCCGCCATTCTGGGGGGAATCGGCAATATTCCAGGAGCAATGTTGGGGGGGTTGCTTCTGGGAATATTTGAGACTCTGGCGGCCGGTTTCATTCCCCAGGGAGGAGCTTGGAAAGAAGCCATCGTCTTCTTTATTTTGATCCTCATCCTCATAATCCGTCCAAGGGGCCTCCTCGGTGAGAGGGTGGCCGAAAAACTCTGAAAGAGGTGGTATGATGAAAGCCCTGTGGACTTATCTCAAGAACCTTGACCGCCGCATCCAATACGGGGCACTTCTGGCCGTCGTCCTCCTTTTCCCGATTGTTGTGAGGAACGACTATTGGATTTCCGCCTGGGTGTTGTTCGGGATATGGGCCATCCTCGGACTGAGCCTTAACGTAATCGTAGGATACGCCGGGCTTTTCCAGCTTGGCCACGCTGCTTTTTGGGCGGTGGGTGCCTATACTACCGCTATCCTTAATATTTACCTAAAAGTGCCTATACTCGTCTGCCTGCCCATAAGCGCCATTGTGGCCGCTTTTTTTGCCATTATCATATCAAGACCCATCCTCCACTTGAGGGGGGACTACCTCTGCATAGTTACCATAGGCTTTGGGGAGATAGTCCGGCTTTTCCTCTACAATGACCCTTTCAAAATAACGGGTGGGGTCAACGGCCTGAGGGGGATTGATAGACCTTCCATCTTTGGGCTGGAGATAAGCACCCCGACGGCCTATTATTACTATGTGCTTTTCTTCGTGATCCTCACCATCTTAGCTATGCGGAGGCTGGAGAACTCAAGGCTCGGGCGGGCCTGGAACTACGTCAGAGAAGATGAGATCGCTGCTGAGGCTATGGGGATTAATACGGTAAATGTAAAACTTCTGGCTTTTGCCATGGGGGCAGCCTGGGCAGGAGTTGCTGGCAACATCTACGCCAGCCGTTATACTGTCATCGCTCCTGAAACCTTCAGTTTCTGGAACTCTGTGGTGATGTTCTGCATTGTAGTTCTTGGAGGCACCGGTTCTATACCAGGCGTTTTTGTTGGAACCCTTGGAATGATTGTTCTTCCAGAATTGCTTAGAAATGTGCTTTCAGCTATATTAGAGTGGAGGCTCTTAGTGTTCGGTATAGCCATGGTTGTCATGATGATCTTCCGTCCTGAAGGGCTCTGGCCTCACCGTCGTTACCGCCTTGAATTGCGCCGGGAGGAGTGAGATTCTCTATCTAATGCGTGGAGGTGATGATGGCTTTACTGGAGGTCAGGAACCTGACTAAAAGCTTCGGTGGGCTTGTGGCTGTCAACGACCTGAGCTTCTACCTGAATGAGGGAGAAATCCTGGGCATGATAGGCCCAAACGGTGCGGGCAAGACTACTGTATTCAACCTCATTACCGGTATATTACCTCCCGATAGAGGGGAAATCCGTTTCAACGGTCAAAACCTTGTGGGCCTTCGTCCTCATCAGATAACAGAGCTGGGGATAGCCAGGACTTTCCAGACGATAAGGTTGTTCCCTAACCTGACGGTGATCGAAAACGTCATGGCCGGACTTCACTGCCGGACCAAAGCAGGCCTGTGGGCCTCTCTATTCCGTACCAGGGCCCAGCAAGAGGAGGAACGGTTCATTTATGAGAAAGCTATGGAGCATATCCGCTTCATGGGCCTTGCGGGGCTGGAATTTGAGCTGGCAAAAAACTTACCCTACGGGCTTCAGAAACGCCTGGAGATAGCTCGCGCTCTAGCGACGAATCCTCAAGTCCTTATGCTGGATGAACCCGCTGCTGGCCTAAACGAGCAGGAAACATCGGAACTGATGGACCTCATCCTCCAGTTGAGGGATAAAGGCATTACCATATTCCTCATCGAGCACGATATGAAAGTAGTGATGGGCATATCAGAGCGCATAATAGTGCTGGATAACGGCTACAAGATCGCCGAAGGAACGCCTGAGGAAATCCAGAACAACCCCCGTGTTATTGAAGCCTACTTGGGCAAGGAGGAGTGAGAATGCCCCTACTGGTTCTGGAGAACGTCCACACCTATTACGGAAACGTCCATGCTCTTAAGGGTATATCCCTTACAGTGGAAGAAGGCGAAATTGTAACCCTTATAGGGGCCAATGGTGCAGGCAAAACCACTACTCTTAGGACTATCTCAGGGCTCGTGAGGCCGAGGGAAGGTAGAATTGTTTTTGACGGCCACGAGCTCAACAAAGTGCCAGCCCACAAAATCGTGTACATGGGAATATCCCACGCCCCAGAAGGGAGGAAAATTTTCCCCACCCTCACCGTAGAAGAGAACCTTCTGCTAGGGGCTTACAGTCTCGGGAATGACCGCAAGGCAATTGAGGCAAACAAAGAGAGAGTCTTTGCTCTCTTCCCCCGCTTAGCTGAGAGGAGGCGGCAGCTGGCCGGAACCCTCTCCGGCGGTGAGCAACAAATGCTAGCCATAGGAAGAGCATTGATGTCTAGGCCCCGCCTCCTGCTGCTAGATGAGCCCTCCCTTGGTCTAGCTCCCATGCTGGTCAGAGCCATCTTTGAGACCATAAAAGAGATAAACCGGCAGGGTGTAACCATCCTCCTTGTGGAACAAAACGCCAGGGCTGCCCTCAAGCTTGCCCATCGAGCTTACGTCATGGAGACAGGCAAAATAGTCTTGTGGGGTCCTTCCCACGAACTCATTAAAGATGAAAGGGTTCGCAAAGCTTATCTCGGAGAGAGATAACATGAGCAGGCATGAAGAAATACTCCGAAGAGTTGTGGAAAGCCTGATGGAAGACGAGAGACTTCGCTCCAACTTAACCGATTATGAAGCAGAAATACTTTTAAGGTGGGCTAATCGCTGGTTCGAAAAGAAAATCATGGCAGCCCCTGAGGAGAGCGTGGAAGAAACAGCCGCTCGGGAGAAGGAAAGGGTTAAAAATCTCCTGAGCGCTTTGAACAACATGCTCCTCTATACCCGTTCTCCTTCTTTGGCGCTGGCTATGGGGCTTGCGGAAAAGCACCTCAACGAAGGCAGACCCTTTTCCACAAGGGAAATCCTGGAATTTATGACGGCTTTGGCTGAGATAATATGGGAAAGAAGAGAAGGCGCCAAGTAAGCCCAGTTTATACCCTTTTAATCTTTGCCCTCCTTCTGGCTATAACAGCCGTTCTTTTCTGGATGATTTCTGAAGAAACTCGGCGGGAAAAGGCGCTACAGCCTCCTCCAGCGCCTCCCCTTGTAACTCCCACGCCTACACCAGAAGTTGGGAAGGTAGAAACCTGGTACAAGGTATATTTTACCGCACCTGGTTCGGAGCCAATTGATAAGGGTCTTGAAGAGTTCATAAAATCAGCCCGCTACTCCGTTGATATGGCCATTTACCAACTGGATCTGCCAGCAATAGTGCAGGCTCTCCTAGAAGTCTCCCAGAGAGGGGTGAAAGTACGTGTGGTAACGGACATTGATGATGTGCTCAAGCATCCCGAAGAAAGTAAGGCTTTCTTGGAGCTCGAGCGCCACGGGATCCCAGTAGTGGGCGGAAATACTTCGGGAATAATGCACAACAAGTTCGTGATAGTGGACGGCAGAGCTGTTTGGACTGGCTCCTGGAATTTCACTGTAAATGACACCAACCGTTATGACAACAACGCAATTTTGATTTATTCCCCGGAGCTTGCCCGTAATTATCAGGTGACCTTCAACAAAATGTTTGAGGAGAAGAAATTCGGGCCGGGCCGTGAAGCAGGGGGCACAACCCCGCATCTTGTGGTAAACGGTGTCCCTGTGGAAAACTACTTTGCTCCTGAAGACGGTGTTGGTGCGAAAATAGCGGAGAAACTTGAGAAAGCCACCTCTTCCGTCTATTTCATGGCTTTTTCCTTTACCGATGACCGTATGGGCAAAGCCTTACGGGAAAGAGCCAGAGAGGGGGTATTAGTCAGGGGAGTTTTTGAAACTACAGGCTCTCAAACCAAATACAGCGAATTCGGAGCTTTACTCAAAGCTGGCATTGACGTCCGCCAGGATGGCAACCCTTACCTGATGCACCACAAAGTCTTCATAATTGATGAAAAAATCGTTATTACCGGCTCTTTCAACTTCTCGGCCAGTGCCGATGAGTCCAACGATGAAAATGTCGTTATCATAGAAGATCCGACCATAGCCAAGGCTTTCCTGACAGAATTCCAGCGGGTTTATTCGGCAGCCAAGAAGTAAGAGGAGGCGGACTCTCGGCTTCGGGCC
>JBHOQL010000070.1:0-1320 GCA_042408195.1 Anaerolineae bacterium | reverse complement strand
AACATTTAGCTTCCAAGCCCTTTTGATTGCAGATATTATCATACCAGCTCGAAATCCCAAGGTCAAAAATCGTCTCCTAAAGGCTGGTATAATTGCACTGGAGCCTAAGCTGCTAAAAGAAGGAAAGCACTTGGAGGGGCTTTTACGGGTTTCGGTAAGGCTTTTGTATAATTGTTATGAATAGATTTTGCCCAGATAAGGACCATGAAGCGCTTGAGACCAGTTGATTAATTTGAGTTACTCTTTTTCCTTGCTCTATTTGTCATGGCTCTCACAGCCCTGGTTGACATGGATATATGGTGGCATTTAGCAGCAGGACGACATTCTCACCCTCTGAGACCTCTCAAATTAGACCTTTTCTCTCACACTGTCGACGGGCATCCTTGGTTGAATCACAGTTGGCTTTCTCAGCATTTCTTCTATGGCCTTTATAAGCTTGGAGGACTCCGAGCCGTAGCTTTGATGGAGGCTTTCATAGTGACTTTAACTTTTTTTTATCCTTTACATAGGCCGGGGAAATCCTTGATGTAAAAGGTTTCTCGTTGTTGTTGGCGGCCTTAGCCTTTTCACCAGCAAGGACTCCTCGTCCTCACCTTTTTTCCTACTTAGCTTTCGCTATTGTATTAAAGCGCCTTGAAGGGCTGAGGGCCAAAACAGACCTTTTCCTCTTGCCGCTAACTTTTGCGCTCTGGGCTAATCTGCACGGTGGGTATGTGGCAGGCCTCTTGCTCCTTTTCCTTTCAATCGTAGGGAACATGGCTGATTTTTTACTGCACCATGAACCAGAGGCCGGTAAAAGGGCAAGGCTTCTGGGCCTGACATTGGTTCTCTCGTTTTTGGCTGTTTGCTTCAACCCCTGGGGCCCGGAATCGCTGCTTTATCCCATTAGAACTCTGAGGATTAAAGCCCTCCAGGCCTATATACAAGAATAGGCCTCCCCCGATTTCCATCTCTTGTCGAATCACCCGGCCATCTGGATAACTGTGACAGTCGTTCTGGCCATAGTTTTTTCCAGAGCGCCCGCCAAGTGGGCGGAGTTGGTGCCTTTTTGGCTTTCTTTTACCTCTACCTTATAGCTGTCCGCAACGTAGCTTTTTACTCCATGGTGGCAGGAACGGTTCTCACCCGGCACGGGGAAGCAATTCTGCACCAACTCGGCTCAATACGAACCTCGGCTAAGGGAAATGCCATCAATGCATTGATTCTCGTCCTGGCCCTTCTGGCTGCAGCCCTGCGAGGTTACTCCGTGCTGAGAGACCAGACGCTAAAAGCCTCGGAGAGAGCTTCATTGCCGGCCACTGCGGTGGAATTCATCCATAG
>JBHOQL010000062.1:0-7789 GCA_042408195.1 Anaerolineae bacterium | reverse complement strand
GCTCAGGGTCCCACTCGTGGGCGGAGGCAGGGGTTTGGCCTTTGCCCCAATTTTGTTTTCTGGGGGCACATCCCCCAATCCCCCTGGCAGGGGGAAAGCCCCCTGCACCCTCAATTTTGCCCACCCCGTGGGCTTTGGGTTCGCCTTGGTTTATGGTCCCACTCGTGGGCAGAGGCAAGGGTTCGGCCTTTGCCCCCGATTTTGTTTTACTGGCGGGAGGTTTTAAAGCAGTAAAGAGGGAGAGCGTGGGATTTGTGCTTCAGAGCCCTCACTACAAGTATTCGCTCGGCTGGGTTGCCATGGGGGTTTTCCCTTCGCCAAGGAACTGGCGCAGTCCACTAAAGGCCTCGTAAAAGGTGAAGCGTTGGATTAAGAAACTGGGCATAATTGCATCCTCGCTCGGGCAACCTTTAACTAACTTCGTTCGTATAACTACTGCTCCCGAGTTGGGGCTGGGTTACGAAAACTACGCCAATAGAGCTTATGGTCCCTTTTTGGAATTGGTGGCTCTGGCAGGACATTAGAGGTAACCCAACTTTTACCGCTTTAACAGCCACTTTTCGGCCCCTATTTTAAAATTGCAAGAGCTTGTGAAATTTTCCGATAACAGGCAATTTTATAAAAGCCCAAAGTTTGGGAGGATGCAAACGCGATCTGTCAATCCTGAAAACCGGCGTGTAACCACATGGGCAAAAGTCTTTAGTCTTTCAATCCTGCACGCGGGGAGAATTTAAGCACGCCTGGAAAACTTGAGGAAACGATCGGATAGGGGTAGAATAGGTTGAATTTCTCAACTCCGGAGGAGATCGTGAGCGTGGGGATTTTTTTGCTTTTGATGGTGGCTGGTTTTGCCGCCGGATTCGTGAACACGCTGGCTGGGAGCGGTTCGCTCATATCCCTTCCTGCTCTCATGCTGGCGGGTCTACCAGCTAACGTAGCCAATGGCACAAACCGAATTTCCATTCTCCTTCAGAGCCTCACCAGTTCGGGAGAGTTCAGGAGGCTCCGGGTTCTGGACCTGAAAGGGTCCCTCTACCTTGGGCTTCCGGCCACTCTGGGAGCCATCGCAGGGGCTCAGATTGCCGTCTCAGTGCCCGAGGACATTATGCGGAAGGTCATAGGGCTGGTTATGTTGGCGATGCTGGGTTCCCTCATCTTCAAGCCCGAGCAATGGATAAAGGGGAAAGTTCAGAGGATGGAGAAAAATCCCGGCTGGAAGGAGCTCCTTATATTTTTCGCCATCGGCATATACGGAGGCTTCATCCAGGCGGGAGTCGGCATCTTCCTGCTGGCAGGGCTAGTCCTGGGAGTGGGTTACGACCTTGTGAGAGCTAACGCTGTAAAGATGGCCATCGTCATGATCTATACCATTGCGGCCCTGCTGATATTCGCCGGGAACAATCAAGTTGAATGGAAATCAGGACTGGTCCTGGCCGTGGGAAGCATGATAGGAGCTTGGGTGGCGACCCGTTTCAGCGTTGAGTGGGGCGCGGTCTGGGTGCGCCGGTTCGTTATCCTGGTGGTTTTGGTTTCTGTTATTCACCTATTTGGCTTCCTGTAGGGCTCAGCCCATCCACCGAAGCTTGAGCTGGCGAGCTGCCCTAACCTCATCAAGCCTCCGGACCGGAGCGGTATGAGGGGCCTGGTGTAGGATTTCAGGGTTCTCCCTGGCTTCTTGGGCGATCTTGAGCAGAGCATCCACGAAAGCATCCAGAGTTTCCTTGCTTTCAGTCTCAGTGGGCTCAATCATGATAGCTTCGGGAACTATGAGGGGGAAGTAAACCGTAGGTGGATGGAAGCCATAGTCTATAAGCCGTTTGGCGATGTCCACTGTTCGGACACCCGGAGCATCGCGCAACCTTCCGGAGAGGACGAACTCGTGCTTGCACAGGCGGTCATAGGGCAGCGGGTAGACCTTCTTGAGGCGCTCCCTCAGGTAGTTGGCGTTAATGACAGCCGTTTCGGCTACTTCTTTCAGCCCTTCGGCTCCCAGCATTCGGATGTAAACATAGGCCTTAATGAAGACCAAGAAGTTCCCGTAGAAAGCTTTGACACGGCCAATAGACTTGGGCGGCCAGACTAGCTTGTATTTGTCCCCTTCTTTTGCCACTATAGGGCCAGGGAGGAAGTCCACCAGCTTCTCCGATGCCCCTACCGGGCCTGCCCCGGGACCGCCGCCTCCGTGGGGAGTGGAGAAAGTCTTGTGGAGATTGAAGTGAAGGACGTCAAAGCCCAGATCCCCAGGCTTTGTTATCCCTACCATGGCATTGAGGTTCGCCCCATCGCCGTAGAGGAGACCTCCCGCCTCGTGGACTACCCTTGCTACTTCCAGGACCTGCTCCTCAAAGAGGCCCAAAGTATTTGGGTTAGTGAGCATCAGCCCTATAAGAGTCTCATCGCAGTGGCGCTTGAGCTCTTCCAGGTCAATGTTTCCTCTTTCGTCGGACTTTATCTCCACCACGGTGCAGCCGCTCATAGCTGAAGAAGCAGGGTTGGTCCCATGGGCAGAGTCGGGTATAAGGACTTTGTGGCGCTTCGTGTCGCCCCTGGCCCAATGGTAGGCCCTCATCATAAGGACGCCGCTGAACTCACCGTGGGCCCCCGCAGCCGGCTGCAAACTTACACCGGCAAACCCCCCAATTTCCTTAAGGTATTCCTGAAGCTCGTACATAAGCCTCAGAGCCCCCTGGACCGTGGATTCATCCTGGTAGGGATGGATTCGGGTGAAACCTGGCAGGGAGGCAGCTTCTTCGTTCACCTTGGGGTTGTACTTCATGGTACAGCTTCCCAAGGGGTAAAACCCTTTGTCCACGGCGAAATTGAGCTGGGAAAGTCGCAGGTAATGGCGTATCACATCCACTTCCGAGACTTCGGGCAAGGGAACCTCATCCCTCAAGTACTCCATAGGCAAGTCCGATGGAGGAACATCCAGAGGGGGCAAAGTAAAAGCCTTTCGGCCTGGTGAACTCAGTTCAAAAATCAAAGGCTCGCTCACGGCTGCCCTCCTGAATTCAGGTACTAAAACTTTACCACAAAAAAACTGGATGGTCAAATTACCTCCGGCGCTACCCGGGTAGGGGCTGCGGATTCCGCCCTGAGGGACCGGACTTGAAAGGTGAGGCTTTTGCCGAAGAGACCCGTGCTACGGCGAACGGTTGCCCCAATTTGGCCGGAAGCCAACATTCAAAAAGGGGATGACTTTGCTCCGCGGGCACTGCTGCATTACAATGCTTAAAAGCTTTGCAAGGGAGGAGAGATGTCTTTTCGCATGCGAACTGGATTGATCGCCAGCGTTTTGTGTGCATTGTCCCTTGTCGTGCTGATCCATATCTTTGTGAGAATCTACCCCAATTGGCTCTGGTTTGAGGAACTGGGATATCTCCCGGTCTACCGCACTCGCCTATTAGTTCAGGTTTCCGCTTTCTTAGCAGGATTCCTAATGGCCGCCACGGTGCTAGCTGTCAACTGGCTTATACCCTTCCGTTACCTTTCCCGAGGGCTTTCCCGTGCTACTGCACTCGGGATTACCTTGCGTGCCCTCAAATATATCGCTGCTCTTGCGGCCTTGGGCTTCGTTCTGGTATTGTTTTCTATTGGATGGATTTTCTGGTCTTTCTCCATGCCGTTCCATTCGGACTAAACGAGCCCATCTTCGGCCTGGACGTGGGCTTCTATGTTTTCCGGTTGCCCGTTTACCAGCTGCTCGCTAGATGGCTCTTGGCTCTTTCCATCATGGGCCTTTTGGGTTCTCTGGTCATTTATGGGCTAACGGGCACATTGCGGAAAAAGAACGTAGCCGTCACCCACATCTCTGTTTTAAGCGCTGTTGTGTTGGGGCTCATAGCTTTTCAATACTATTTGGCACGCTTCAACCTCTTGACCTCCGCTCGCGGCACCGTCTTCGGGGCGGGTTACACTGACGTTCACGCCCGCATTCCTCTCCATAACTTTCTGGCGGGCATGGTCTTCGCTGCGGCGATTCTCGCCCTCGCCAACTCGTTCTTGCGCCGGTGGAGGCTTTTAGCCGTAGCCGTTGTACTGTGGCTGGTCCCAGCTCTCCTGGGCGAGCTCTATCCCGCCGCTGTCCAGCGCCTTGTCGTCGCCCCCAACGAACTGGCCGCGGAGCGCCCCTACATTGCCAATGCTATCGCGTTCACCCGTTACGCTTTCGGCCTGGAAAACGTCCGCGAGCAAGATTTCCCCGCCCGCGGTGCCCTCACCCCGGAGATCCTGAGAGCCAATCAGGCCACGATTCAGAACATCCGCCTTTGGGACTGGCGTCCCCTTTTGACGACCTACGGCCAACTCCAGGAGATTCGCCTCTACTACACTTTCAACGATGTGGACGTAGACCGCTACATCCTCGGCGGACAACTCCGACAGGTAATGCTGGCGGTCCGAGAACTGGATACGGAACAACTCCCCGAACAGGCTCAGACCTGGATCAACCGCCACCTGATCTACACCCACGGCTACGGCGTCGTGGTCAGCCCGGTCAACGAGTTCACCCCCGAGGGACTTCCCCGGCTGTTGGTGCGAGACATCCCCCCGGAGGCTGCCGACCCTGCCCTGGAGGTAACCCGACCGGAGATCTACTTCGGGGAAGTGACAAGGGATTACGCCATCGTCAACACCGCGGAGCCGGAGTTTGACTACCCCAGCGGCGACCAGAATGTCTACACCCGCTACGAGGGACCGGCAGGGGTGCCCCTGGGAGGGCTCTTCCGTCGGCTCATCTTCGCCCTCCGCTTCGGCCATTCCCAGATCCTCTTCTCCACCGCGCTCCGGCCCGAAAGCCGCATCCTCTATCACCGGGCCATTGGCGAACGGGTCCAAATGCTGGCCCCCTTCCTCTGGTACGACCCGGACCCTTACGCCGTCATCGCTGATGGGCGCATCGTCTGGCTCTGGGACGCCTACACCTGGAGTAACCGATTCCCCTACTCCGAACCTTTCTCCGGGGTCAACTATATCCGCAACAGCGTCAAAGTCGCTATAGACGCCTACACCGGGGAGACGACCTTTTACGTGGTGGACCCGACGGACCCCATCATCCGGGTCTACCAGTCCATTTTCCCCGAACTCTTCACCCCCGGCGACCAGATGCCCCAGGTCCTGCGGGACCACTGGCGGTATCCAGAACGCCTCTTCCACATCCAGGCTGCTGCTTACGCAGCTTACCATATGGAGGACCCCCAGGTCTTCTACAACAAAGAGGACCTCTGGGCTGCTCCCACGGAGATCGGCCCGCAGGGAGAGGAGGAGATGGACCCGTACTATGTGGTGATGCAGGTGCCGGGGGAAGATGAGGTAGAGTTCCTGCTTATCCGGCCGTACGTCCCCAATGGACGGCGGAACATGATCGCCTGGCTCTACGCCGATTCAGACGGAGAAGACTACGGCCTGCTGGGAGTCTTCAAGTTCCCCAAGCAGGAATTGATCTACGGCCCGATGCAAATAGAGGCCCGCTTTGACCAGGACCCCTACATTTCTCAGCAACTGACCCTTTGGAATCAGCGGGGCTCCCAGGTCATCCGAGGCAACCTTATGGTGATCCCGGTGGACGACACGCTTATCTACGTGGAGCCGCTCTACCTCCAGGCCGAGACAGGGCGGTTTCCCGAACTGAAGCGGGTCCTGCTCGCCTATGGCGACAAGGTGGCGATGGGGGAGAGCCTGGAGGCGGCACTCCTGCAGGCCCTGGGGGTTGCGGAAGCCCCGCCTCCTGTGGAGACGGAGCCCCTCTCCCCCGGCGAGGAAATCCCTGCTGATGTCGCTGCACTGGCGCGGGCTGCCCAGGCCCACTACGAAGCCGCGCAGGAATGCCTCCGCCGCGCCGACTGGGCCTGTTACGGGCGGGAGCAGGAAGCCCTGGGCCGCATCCTCTCCGCCCTGGTGGAGGCGGTTGAGAGGATGCAGAAGTAATTTCTGCTATTCAAGAAAGATGAGAGAGGGGCAGCAGGCACACTATTCCGCCCCAGCCCACGAGTGGGACCATAAGCCAAGGCGAACCCAAAGCCCACGGGGGTGGGCAAAATTGGGAGTGCAGGGGCTTTCCCCCTGCCAGGGTGATTGGGGGATGTGCCCCCAAAGAAACAAAATCGGGGGCAAGGGCCAAACCCCTGCCCCAGCCCACGAGTGGGACCCTAAACCAAAGCGAACCTGAAGCCCACGGGGGTGGGCAAAATGGGGGTGCAGGGGGCTTTCCCCCTGCCAGGGGGATTGGGGGATGTGCCCCCAGAAAACAAAATCAGGGGCAGAGGCCAAACCCCTGCCTCCGCCCACGAGTGGGACCCTAAACCAAAGCAAACCCGAAGCCCACGGGGGTGGGCAAAAGGGGGGGTGTAGGGGGCTTTCCCCCTGCCAGGGGGTTTGAAAGCTTCCCTTGCCCCGAAATCTGTGTTGGTATATAATTTTATTGGGCCGGTGGCGGAATGGCAGACGCGGGGGACTTAAAATCCTCTGGGTGATCCCCGTGCGGGTTCAAATCCCGCCCGGCCCATTTTGATTTTTCACCCCAAAATCCTCGGCCCGCTTGCCGGATTGAAACCCATAAGTTATACTTATGGTGAAAACCTTTGGAAGGACTCCCCGAGCAAACTTGGAAATCCGGCAAGTAAAATCCTGGTTCCGAGAAAAGGAGGACTGCGCCACCACCGAAGCCCTGCTGACCAAACGTTGGCGGGTTTATTCCTTTCCCGATTGCTTTGTCATGCCGACTCCGGCGAAGGTTTGGGCAGCAGCTGTCAGAACTTTATTCTTCTACCAGCTTCCTGCTCCAACTGATGGTCAGACTTCCATTGCCCGTCCTGAAGGCGAACCTCAGATTTTCAACGGTTGGCTGGCCCGAACTGGCGAAAGACAGTGGAACACGATCGGCAGCCAACTGTTAGCACAACCGACCGTCGGTGAGCGGATGCCTTATATTGTTGGAGAACTTGCAAGCCATTCCCCTGCTGGCCGCTTGGAACTCCTGGCTCCGGTCGGAGCCCCACGCCGCCTGGCCGTGCCACCCATCGGCCTCCATAACCTGTTTAGTGTTAGCGATTTGCTCCCGCCAACGGAAACTTTTTGCAGCTTAATTCAGTAACTCGGCATCGGGTCAGCGCGCTTACCGCCCTGCCGCGGGCCGCGAGCGACCCGATAATCTACAAAGGTGGGGAATAGCCATGCTGGAAAAAATCCTTGCGAGCGTTGCCGAAGAAGTTTTCAATTGCCTACTTCGAGAGTCAGGCTTGGCCAATCAGGTGCAAACCATCCTTGGCCTGGATCCAAAGCACCGCGCCTTCCAAACCGCGCTGGCCCGAGCCTACGCCGCCTTCGCCCGTCAGTACCCCCACCTGACTACCTCCCTCTTTGACGAAAGTTTCCTGAAAAAGGAAGCTGCGCCGCTCCTGGCCCAACTCCTCACCCGCCGCGGCCGCCCCGATCCCGCCGAACTGGCCCGCCGCTGGGCTCAGCACCTGGGCTACTCCGACCCCAACCGCTGCCCATACCTGGCCGAGGCCACCCGCGCCGCCGCCGACTTCCTCACCTGGCTGGAGGAAGAACTGGCCCGCCAGCCCGCCCTCCAGCCCCTCTGGGATTCCCGCGCCCTGGAGCGCATCGCCGAGAATACCGAAGCCATCCGCCAGGAACTGGAGGAGGTCTGGCCCCGCGCCCTGGCTGAGGCCAGCCGCTACGTCCAGGTCACGGGCAACCTGGACCGCAGCATCATCGTCACCGGCGACCGGAACATCGTGACCCAGGTCTTTGGGGCCTACTTCGGCGGGGACTATGCCCCCCTCTC
>JBHOQL010000055.1:0-6278 GCA_042408195.1 Anaerolineae bacterium | reverse complement strand
CTGTTGACAAAGTCCCAGCCCCAGGTAATTCTTCCGGAGAATTCTGGATGGTCAAGGTCAACCCCGGTGTCTATTATGGCCACGGTTACAGTGGAAGTTCCCGTGATGACATCCCAGGCTTGGTGAGCTCCGATAAGCCTCATGTTCCATTGGTAGGACCAGTAGTAATCGTTGGGTATTAAGAGGGCTTTCATGGGCTGGGCGGGTTCGGCATACTCCACAATAGGGCTTGCCTTGAGGTGAGCAATTAATTCTTTTTCTCTATCTGGTGGGACCGTTAACACTTTTACTCTGAGGGGCGGAATTTCCCCAATTACTTTGGCTCTTTTGCCCAAGAAGATCCGAAGGTATGCTTCGGAGACGCTAGGGCGGAATTTCACAACGATCTTCCCGACGCCTGCAGTGGAGTCGGCTTTTACAAGCTTGAACAATAGTAAGACTAGGGTGAGGCCAAAAGCGAAGGGAAGGAACATCCTCCTCACTGGCAAACTCACCTTTTCCCTTCAAGGATTGCCCTGAGGAGGTAGAGGCAACCCTTGGGTTTAGGGGCAGGCTGAGGCACCTCCTTTTCCATAGCGGCCAAGGCGTCTCCTCGCCCCGCTCCTTGAGTGTTCGGGTCCAGGTTGAGGCTTAAAGCAGAGGCCATCATCCTTTCCTTGATCTGTGCTGGGGTGAGGCTCGGGTAGGCTTGGAGCAGAAGAGCAGCAACGCCCGAAGCGTGAGGTGTAGCCATACTTGTTCCGCTGGCTGAAGTGTAGAAATTATCTAAGGGGTTTCCCATGGAAGTTCCACTTGCACGGCAGGAAACAATTCCAACGCCAGGGAAAAGGATGTCCGGTTTGACCCTACCGTCGGCAGTAGGGCCACGGGAGGAGAAAGAAGCTACCTGATCGTTGTCATCCGAGGCTCCCACAGTGATCACTTCTCGAGCACACCCAGGGCTTCCGATGGTTCCTGAGGCTGGTCCATCGTTGCCAGCGGCAGCGCACACCACAACCCCCAATTTTACGGCTGCATCGCACATAGCTGATAGGGCATCAGTTCCATCGCATGGACCTGGAGAGCCAAGGGAAAGATTTATGATCTTTGCCCCTTGTTCCACCGCCCATTCAATTCCTGCCATTACATCGCTCATTAACCCTGAGCCATCGGCTTTCAGGACCTTGGCACTCAACAGGAGGGCTTCTGGAGCTACCCCACGGTATCTGCCCCCCGAAGCCTCACCACTCCCTGCTATTATCCCGGCTACATGGGTCCCATGGCCGTGGTCGTCCCTCCCATCTCCTCCTACGAAACTGGTGAAAGCCAGAATTCTCCCGGCGAAATCCGGGTGCTGATAATCAATGCCTGTATCCAAAACTGCCACCTTTATCCCTCGCCCTGTGAATCCCCTTTCCCAGACCTGAGGTGCTCTTATGAGAGGGACGGAAACGTCCAGCAGGGCGTAGACAGGCTTGTCAAGCCATATGGATTCAATTCTAGGGTCTTCTTCGAGGGTCTTGAGTTCTTCAGCCCTTAACTTGAGGGCGGTGGCGGGGATGAGGCGAAAGTGGCGGAAGATGGCTTCTCGCCAAGGTTTGAGGATTTCCTCGGCAAATCGAGCCAGGGCTTCTGGCCTGAGGGCGAGGCCTTCTACGAGGCCTGCAGCCAAGAGGGAAGCGGAACTGTATCTTACAATTACCCGGATGAACTCCTCGGATGACAAATTGGAAATCTCCGGGGGGCGTTTGTAGGGACTCATTTTGCCTCCTTAACTTTTTTTCGCCAGTAATCCATGACATCCTCCAGCGTTTTTTCCAGGGGTATCGTTGGTGTCCAACCGGTATCCCGATGGATTTTGGAGTAATCGCAAAGAGTCACCGGAACATCGCTTGGGCGCATAAGGGAGGGGTCCTGCTCCACGCTGACTTCTATCTGGCACATTTTCAGGAGCATATCAAGCACTTCCCCAATGGAGTAAGCCTTTCCGGAGCCTATATTGTAAACTTCCCCGGGTCTACCCCTCGTGAGGGCCAAGTAGTATGCCCGCACGGTGTCCCGAACGTCGGTAAAATCTCGCTTTGGGTATAAGTTCCCCACTTTTATGAGAGGCGGGCGAAGGCCGGCCTCGGCTTCTGCCAGTTGTTTGGCGAAAGCTGGTATTACGAAATTGGGCTTCTGGCGTGGTCCGGTGTGATTGAAGGGCCGAACCCGAACCACGTGGAGGCCGTGAGAGAGGTAGAATTGAAGGCCGAGGAAATCCTGCGCCACTTTGCTTACACCATAGGGGTTATTAGGGCGAAGGGGGGTGTCCTCGCGGACGGGAAGTTCCTCTTCCCTGACTGCTCCGTATTCCTCGTTGGATCCTACAACCAACACTCGGGAATCCAGTCGGAGGTTCACCACCGCTTGCAGGATGTTAAGCTGGCTCCGGACATTATTTTCAAACACACCCCAAGGGTCTCTCCAGGAGTCGGGGACGAAAGCCGTAGCAGCCAGGTGGAAAATATAGTGAGGACGAACTTGAGCCAAGATTTCCTCTGTGTGCTTATAATTTCCCAGATCGCCCTGAATTAGGAGAATTTTGTCCTGAAGGTGCGCAACATTTTCCGGCGATCGGCGGATGAGGCCTGAAATTTCCCAATCGGTGTTTTCCAGCAAGAACTCCGCCAGATAGCTCCCAGCGAACCCCCCTATGCCAGTTATAAAAGCGCGCACTGAATCCTCCTTATCACAGCAAAGCCACGGTTTTCAGGGGTAAATCTTCCCCAGAGTTCTCGGGAAAGGTATTGTCTCTCGAATGTGTTGCAACCCGCAGATCCACGCCACTGTCCTTTCTACTCCCAAACCGAAGCCGGAGTGGGGAACTGAGCCGAACCTTCTCAGGTCAATGTACCACCGATAAGCTTCTCTTGGCAGGTTATGTTCCTTTATGCGCTGTTCTAACAACTGGGGATCCGAAATCCTTTGCCCACCTCCTATTATCTCTCCATACCCTTCCGGAGCTAAGAGGTCCACTGAGCGGCAAACCTCAGGGCGATCCGGTTCTGGCTCCATGTAGAAGGCCTTGGCTTTAGTGGGGTAATGGTGGACAAACACAGGCTTCTCAAATTTCATGGAGATTATTGTCTCATGGGGTGCTCCGAAATCTTCCCCCCACTCCAGCGGTTCTCCAGCTTCTCTGAGGATTTCCAGGGCTTCATCATAAGAGATGCGAGGGAACGGTGGCTCTACTTTCTCCAGGAGTGAAATGTCCCTTTCCAGCACTTTAAGTTCCTTTGCCCTTTCTTTCAGAACTGTTTGAACAATGTAGGTTACCAGTTCTTCCTCAACCCGCATGCAGTCATCTAAATCGGCGAAAGCCATTTCGGGTTCCACCATCCAGAATTCCATGAGATGGCGGCGGGTTCGGGATTTCTCAGCTCTGAAGGTGGGGCCAAAGCAGTAAACTTTTCCAAAGGCCATTATTGTAGCCTCGTTGTAAAGCTGGCCACTCTGGCTCAGGTACGCCGGCTGGCCAAAGTAATCGGTGGCGAAAAGGGTTGTAGTGCCCTCGCAAGCGGCCGGCGTCAAAATGGGGGCGTCGATGTTTATAAAACCGTGGGAATCAAGCCAATCCCTTATGGCTTTTATGACCGTAGCCCTTATGCGCATTATAGCCCACTGGCGGGTAGAGCGGAGCCAAAGGTGTCGGTGATCCATGAGGAAATCTATCCCATGCTCTTTCGGAGTTATCGGATAATCCTGCACGAACTGGAGCACCCTCAGGTCCTTAACCTCAATTTCATACCCACCGGGTATACCAGGAGCCTTTGGTTCAACTTTCAGGACACCTTCAATGATAAGGGATGATTCTTGACCCAGCCGGTGGGCAGCTTCGAAAGCCTCCGGGGAAACGTTCTTGTGAAAAACCACGGCCTGGATTATTCCGGTGCCATCCCTTACTTGGAGGAACTGAAGCTTGCCTTTGTCTACCTTTCCGTAGAGCCATCCCTTTATCCTGACCTCTTCACCTACAAATTTTGGGGCTTCCTCAATGCTAATATCCCTCGCCACTTTTCCCACCTCCCTCTGATTTGAATTCATTATATCATTATCCCGAAGGCTTGACAAAGAATTTGCCTTTGTGAGAAAAATCGTTTAAACTGTTAAATAACTTCACCGGAGGGCAATGGTGGTTGAGCTCGCTATAGAGCAAAGAGTTTCCGGAGTTGAAGGCCGAATGGAAAAACAATCCAGGCTCTTCGATGCTATAAACTCAAGGCTTACTTTGCTGGACGAGAAATTTGAGATCACGAGGCATGAGCTTGACGCCAAGATAGAATCCGTCAGGCAAAAGCTTTTGGCCACAAGAAGGGAGCTTGACGCTAAAATAGGAACAGTAGGGCAGGAATTTGATGCTAAAATTGAGGCTTTGAGGCGTGACCTCTCCAACAGGTTCCGCTGGCTCATAGGCCTTCAGATAACTACATGGATAACAGTTATTATAGCGATTTTGCTCCGTTAGTTTGCCCAAAGTGGAAGCCGCCTTTTTCAGGGTCGGAGAAAAGGATGAGTTCATTCTTCTAAGGCTCTGGCCAGCTGTGCAGCTGTTCTGGCATTGTTCAAAAGCAGGGCCTTATTGGCCTCCAGAGTTTTGCCCTCACTCAGTTCAGTCAATCGCTTGAGCAGGAAAGGCGTTAATTCTTTCCCCCTTATCCCTCTCTCTTCGGCTTCTCTGTGTGCTCTTTCAATCATTTCCTCGAGCTCTTTCCCCTCAACCTCCTTCTCTTTTGGGACGGGAACAGCCACTATGGCCCCGCATCCGGGGCGCAGACTCCAGTGTGCTTTTAAAAGCTTTGCGATTTCTTCCACCGAGGAAACTGAGTACTCCAAGGGAAGGCCCGAGTGGCGAGTGTAGAAGGCGGGGAGTTCTTGAGTTCCAAGGCCTATTACAGGCACCCCCCATGTTTCAAGCCATTCCAGGGTTGCTTTCAAGTCCAGGATGGATTTAGCTCCCGAGCACACCACTGCTACGGGAGTTTCCGCTATTGTAGGCAAATCCGCTGAAACATCAAAGGCTGAACCCCTGTGGACACCTCCGATCCCTCCCGTAGCCAAGACCTTGATGCCCAACTTCCCAGCCACAAAGGCAGTACCTGAAACGGTGGTGGCTCCATTGCCTCCGGAGGCGGCTACAAGGGGAATTTCTCGCCTTGAGACTTTCAGGATTCCCTCTGCTCTAGCTAGGAATTCCAACTCATCTCTGCTTAAACCCGCCTTGATTTTCCCATCGATGACTGCTACCGTTAGGGGAAGAGAACCCTCCTCGCGGATGACTTCTTCCATGCTCAGAGCCATTTCAAGGTTGTGGGGATACGGAAGGCCAAAAGTTATTACCACCGATTCCAGAGCTACTTTGGGGAGAGGGCTTGATGCTATCTCTGGAGGGACTAAGATCTCAAACGATGAGCCCTTCATAGACTTTCTCCAGAGATAGATCTGGGCAAACGGTTTCCTCACAGCGCAGGGTGATGGTGGCGGCGGCTACCCCTATGCGTATCGCTTCATCAACGGGGAAATCTTGTAGCAGACCGAAAACCGTTCCCGCTGTCAAAGCATCACCTGCCCCTGTCAGATCCACCACCTCTACTTTAATGGCCGGAATGTGGCCACTTGTGGAAGGAGTGGCGTAACTTACACCCATCTCAGCCATAGTGATGACGGCAATTTTAACCCCTTTTGATACTAATTCCTTAGCAGCCAAAATGGCGCTATCCCTGTCCTGCACTCTCTTACCCGAGAGGATTTCTGCTTCCGCCTCGTTGGGTGTTAAGAGGTAAAAATCCCTGAGGAAGGGGATGAGCTTTTCCGCCAAGTCTGAGGAAGTGGGATCAGCGCAGAGAGGAATGGATTGCTTTGAAGCTATGGAAACTATGGCTTCTATGCTTTCAGCGGGGATGTTGGCATCAATTATTACCATACTGGCTTTGCTTACTATCCGGCGGTTCCTTTGGATATATTGAGGGGTAAGGTGCTGCATTATCCTCATGTCGTAGACTGAGGCCAATGGAGCTCCGTTTTGGTCCAGGATAGCAAGGTAGGAGGCTGTGCGTTCGCCTTTGATAACTTCTACACGGGAAATATCAATTCCACTTTCCTTAGCCTGCTCCAAAATCTGCCTGCCAGCCGGATCGTTCCCGACCACCGTCAGCAATACTGGGTTAGCGCCCAGACGGGCGAGGTTTTCGGCTATGTTTCTAGCCACACCTCCGGGACTTATTTTTACCTTGCCGGGTACAGCGAGCCCATAGATAGGG
>JBHOQL010000053.1:0-4802 GCA_042408195.1 Anaerolineae bacterium | reverse complement strand
CAACCAGTTGGTCGGATTAGCCCTGGGGGAGAAAAAGGTCGGCCTGACCTACGCCAAGACCATTTCCTACAACACTCCGGACTTTGTAAGCCTCAACCGGGAAATCTTCCGGGCCATCCGCTACAGCCACGTCATCCTGTTGGGGCGCCGATTGCGCTTCATCTGCGACCGGGGCTTTGATGACGAGAAGATCTTCGCCTTTTTGACCAGCCTGGAAGAGAAGTTTGTGATTCGGCTTTATCACGACCGCACCCTGCTGGTCCATCAGGGCGGGGAATGGGTGGAACGGTCTCTGGAAGAGGTCGTGCGCACGCTTCCTCGGCCGGTGCGCTTTGAGGCCCCCTTCAAGGTGAGAGAGTGCTGGCGCAGGTGCCGGGTCACATTGGGCTATTGCGAGGCCCGGCTACTGGGTAATGAGCGGCCCTATTGGCTATATGGCCTGAACCAGCGCTGGGTGCTGCTGACCAACGTGCCCGTGACCGGCCCGGAGCGAGCGCGGGAGATTTGGCAGAACTACCGCCGGCGGTGGCGGATTGAGGAGACCTTTCGCTTTCTCCAGGAGGGGGGGTTGCGGATAGAGGATTTCCGGGTGTTGAGCCTGGAGGCGATTCGGCGCCTGGTCCAGGTGGTGTTGATTGCGGCGTGCTTTCTGCTGAACGTGAGCCTGTGGGTGGATGAAGGAGCGCATCAGACCCTTTTAGTTCTGGGCGGGAAACTGGGGCTGAAGAGCGAACGAGACGGGCCCTATCTGGTGCTGAGGGGGATGCGGAGAGTTCTGAACTGCGTGAGCACCCTGGCGGTGTTGAAACGATATGATAAACTGGGTTCTCTCCTTCGGGCCCTGGACGCCCTCTGAGATGTGGGTAAAGTCAAGAAGAATGATCCTTAACCACGTAAGGTAAATATACGAAAGCCGTAGGTGTAAAGATGTTTTGCAATAGTGGCCTGGCCGTTGTGATCGTTGACCACAAAAGCCCTGATAGGAATAGCACAAATACAATCAAAAAGGTAAAAGACATGGACCGAGATGTTCTCATTTCACACCTCCATATTTCAAGTGCGCTTAGGCTTTGGTGCATAAATCGCCCGTTCAGGGCAGAAAAGGGGAGGGCTTCCCCTCCTCCCAACCGACTCAGGTCACCGCATAACTATCGGGCATTCCCAGATGGGCCATCCGGTTCAGCGCCCGACAGCGAATTCGGGCTTGAGTTCGCTGGACATCCAGTAAACGAGCGCTCAGCGAAGGGCCAAAAATCTTCTTTAACCGAAATACAGCCGTCTCGGCCAACGAGCGACAATGATAGCCCGAGTGCCGCTTCCAGGCGCAGCAGCCGTGACGACGAGTAGAGCGCAGATTCTCATCTCGCGGGTGAGGGGGCCCCACGGGGCGAGGCCCCTCGGGCCGTGGCCCTTTGGCATTACCGTGCCACCAGATGCGCGCATCCCGCCGGGGCGGAATGGCAACCCGAACCCTTGGGCTGTGCTCCTGCAGGGCCTGATAGACTTCCCGACGGTCGTAGGCTGCCATCCCCCGCCGCACTGGCCAGCGGGCGTTCTACCTCCTCCAGCATCGGCCAGACAGCTTTGGCGTCGTGGACACAGGCTTCGGTCAGTTCCACGGCCTGGATTTCGCCACTTTCGCTGTCCACGCCAGGTGAATCTTGCGCCAGGTGCGCCGTTTAGAAACGCCGTGCCGACGTACTTTCCATTTGCCTTCTCCGTAGACCTTCAGGCCACTGCTGTCCAAAACCAGATGCAAAGGCCCTTCGGCCCGCTTCGGAAGAATGTCATTGCGAGCGAAGCGAAGCAAGCGGACCTTCACCGTTCGGCCTCGCCGGGAAAGGGTGATGTGGTCAGGGACCGGCAAGGGGATTCCCATTTTCTGGAACAGGGAACGGACAAAACCCTCTGCTCCCCGGTTGGGCAGGTGAAACACCTCCCAGAGCGTCAAGATGGTCTCAATGGCGATATCGCTATAGACAAACGGGGCGTCCCGGTGAGTCGGCCCATCATACCGCCTCTGGCGATGGCGTTGTCGGACACCCAGAGGATCACCGAGCCCCTCTGAACCAGGGCCCGGTCATGCTCTGGCCAGTTCCGCACCCGATAGCGGGATTTCCTGGGTTGCTTCTTTCGCTTTTCCGGATGCTTTCGCGGTTGGGGGTGAGAGCGCTTTTCCTCTTCATACCCCCAATTCTACCATTTCCCGCTCAAATGTTTAGGATTTGTGCACCAAAGCCCTAATCTCCAGTAAATGATATTGCAAACGGAAATTCTTTAAGAGTATCAACCTGATAGATAGATGCGACGCCACTGACCGGGCACGTTGCTCCTGATGGACACCTGCGCAGAACAATATCATCTACATGTGCCCCTTCTGGGTAATTTACCGAGGAATCACTGTAAAAGTACAATGCTGCCCAAACTTGAGGTTGCCCCAAAAGATTGCCCAAACCAGGCACATTGGAGAAGTCTAAAAGCCTATCTATCCACCCGTTCCACATTCCTGTAGTGCATTGCCCATAAAACTGGATGCCGTTAACGGAGGCTAATCTGCAGAGATAGTCATAACCCGATTCAACGTTCAGCCAGAGTTTGAACCGGAGTTCTGCAGCAGATGAATTCTCCAGGCTGAAAGGACCATAAACCATCCAGGATGTGGCGTTGTTCGGATAATTTGCTCCGCAAGATAGAGCGCCACCATTGGCACCTGCGCCGACAGCCCAGCCGCTGTAACTCCCTTGGTAAGGTCGGCAGTTCCGCTTGCCCCAGTAATATTCCCCATTTGTAGAGCCATCGCCATCTTCAACGGCCCAGGAACCAGGAAAATCCCCCTCAAAATCTGTGTACATAATCGTCTGCCAGCCGGAAGGTGGAGTAGTACCCTGTACCTCGTATGCTCCCATATCCACAATGGGTGGTGTGCCCCGGCCTGTATCTGGAACGCTGGGAATATCTACAAAGCGCGGGTTACCGTCCCGATCAGCGGAAACATTTGCTATGGCTGTATTATCTCCTGCATCCACGCACGGAGAATCTGATTGCAGGCGGAGATTGCCGCTGACACTATCCAGGAAGCGCGGGTCGGCATCTATATTTCCTCCACCATCGGTACCACAGGCAGAGTTCCAGTTCCCAGAGCCGCCACACCCACGAACATCACTATAGGCGATATATGGTGTGCTGGATTCGTTATATATTTCCGGCCCATTAGGGGCGCTATTGCCCCACAGGATTACATTTTGCAGCATAGTTGAACCGCTGGCGGAGTAGTTGTAGATTCCACCTCCATATTGAGCGTTGTTGCCTCCAAGAGTCACGTTGGTGAGTGTCAAGGCTCCAGAATAGTTGCTAATTCCTCCTCCTCTCTGAACCGCCCAGTTGCCACTGAATACAGCGTTCATTATGTTGGCATTAGAGGAATTGAAAATCCCACCACCGTAATTGCCTGCTCTGTTGCTGCGGAAAGTTCCCCGATTTAACGTCAGGGCGCTGTATGATCCGTTGTAGATTCCGCCTCCATACCAGGTATCGGCCCAATTGTCGCTGAATACCACATCGGTCAACACAGCAGTGCTGGTATAGTAGTTGATCAAGCCTGCCCCAGAGTATTTAGCCCAGTTACTGTTAAGAGTGGTGCTGATCAGGGTCAGGCTGCTGTAGTAGTTTTCAATTCCTCCACCAGAAGCATAGGTCCAGTTGTCCGTAAAGGTGCCATTCGTTATAGTTAGATTACTGTGTTCGTTTGATATTCCACCCCCGGGTCCCGAAGCTCCATTGGCTCTGAACGTAACGCCACTCAGCACCGGGCTGCTTGAATAATTGTACATCCCGCCTCCATACCAGTACGCCCAGTTGCCGGAGAAGATAACGTTAGTTAACCGGGGGCTACCAAGATAGGTGTACATTCCACCGCCCGAGCGTTCAGAATCGGCAGAGCCGTTTGCACGTCCACCTGTGATAATAAAACCATCCAGTATGGCCGTTTCGTCCACGTTGATAGCAGTAACCACATGGTAACTGTTAGTGCCAGTGATATGAGCAGTTGTGGTCACCACGCCGTTGGGGTCAGTGGTATCATTATTGTCTATGTCTCCACTGAGAACGGTGAGATTGGTCTGCCAGTTTCGCTGCTCCCGGCTGGTTTCCCATCCCGCGAAGCCGCCGTAAAGCGCCACACCACTTTTCAGGGCGAAGGTTGCCGCACGGTCGGATGGGTTGGTTGTGGGCTTGTGGATACCTGCCTTGACCCAAATCTCCTTGCCGCTGGTAGCATTTGCCAGTGCGGTTTGCAATGTGCAGGCATTGGCCCAGTTGGAACAATTGCCATTCCCTGAGGCTATTGGCGCAGCATAAAGCACGTTGGAAGGCGGCGTTGGTGTTGGTGTCGGCGTTGGCGTCGCTGTCGGGCCGCCGGGAGTGGGTGTCGGCGTGGGTGTCCATGTAGGAGTCGGAGTAGGACAAGGATAATTTGCTGCCCAAGTGCCCGATTTAGTGGCAGTGCAGGAACCAACTATCAGTTTTTTCCAGTAAGTCCCTGATGCTGTAGAGGGGCTGGTGAAATTCCCGGTCAAACTCCTGTTGGTTTCGCTGCGAGAGAAGGTATTATTGACGATTGGTATATCGTAGAAATAATCGTCAGTATAGGCTACACCACAGGTCCCGCCCCAGTAAATCCTCAAAGTGAACTGAGGTATGAGCGTGCCGTTATCACTGACTGTGAATGAACAGGCCTGGTTTTGATCAGTTGTTCCACACCACTGACCATCCATCGGCTTGGAAGGAGTTGCGGTGGGGGTCGG
>JBHOQL010000048.1:0-23621 GCA_042408195.1 Anaerolineae bacterium | reverse complement strand
CTGTTGGGCAGGCCTCCAAAAGGGAAAAATTGCAGCTTCAGCTTGACCGTCTAATATTCCTGTGCTATGATGTAAAAAAACCGGACAACTTATGCAGAGGAGAGCAGATGAGAGGAATTTTGGTAATTTTAGTAATTTTTGCCCTGTTCCTCGCGGGATGTACCCGACCGAAACCAGCTCCTACTCCTGCCCCTACGCCAAAGATTACGCCTGCCTTTCAAGCCACCGTGCAGCCAACCCCTACACCCGCTGAGCCTCTGCAGATGCCGACTCCTACTCCCGAGCCAATAGTCCCCACTCCGCCACCTACCCCTTCGCCACTGCCTCAAGGATACATCAACTACGTTGTCAAGTGGGGTGACACCCTCGAATCTATAGCCTACAAGTTTGGAACCACGGTGGAAGAGCTCGTCAGGATAAACCAACTGGCAAACCCCAACTTCATCTACGTTGGTCAGATACTGAAAGTGCCTGGCACTGCCCAAGCTGTGCCACCATCCCCAACCGTTTCCGAATACATAGTCCAGCCTGGTGACACTATTTGGAGCATCGCTGCCCGCTTCAACACCACTGTTGAGGCCATTGCCGTCGCCAACCGGCTCATCAACCCCAATTTCATTTATGTGGGCCAGAAGCTTATTATTCCCGCTCCAGGGCAGGTTCCCGCCCAAGTCTCCAGGCCCAAAATCCACATAGTCCGATACGGTGAAACTCTCACTTCCATCGCTTTCCACTACGGCACCACCGTTGAGGCTATAATGAGGGCCAATAACCTTCCTAACCCCAATTTCATTTACGTGGGGCAGAGGCTCGTCATCCCCTGAGGTTCAAGGCATGGAAGCTCTCCACCTAAAAGGTGAAAAAGTAACTCTGCGTCCCCTAAAAGAGCTCCTGACCGATGAAAACTTGAGGAGGATTTACTCCTGGCACAAAGATCAGGAAATCATGTTTTGGATGGGGTGCAGGCCTGTGAAAAGCTCTTTCCTCGGTTTTGCCTCCTGGTTCCGCAGTTTTATAGGGAAACTTGGCTCAGAGATGGCTTTCGGGATAATTGATGAGGGTGGGGAGCTGATAGGTCGGATATCCTGCTACGGACTGGATGAAACCAGGAAAGAGGCGGAGATAGGCATTCTAATCGGGGAGAAGAGGCTTTGGGGGAAAGGCTACGGGCGGGATGCTCTCATCACTTTCCTCCGCTATCTTTTTGACGAAGTAGGCCTTAGAAGGGTCCGCGTCCGCACGATGGACAAGAACAAGCGGGCTCGCCATTGCTTCTCGCAGTGCGGTTTCCGGGAAAGCAATCGTTTGACCCTTTCCTTGGAGATCGGCGAGGTACCGGGAATTGAAATGACCCTTTCGGCCGAGGAGTTCCGCCAAAATTCTAAAGGGAGGGAGATAAAATGCAAGAGCGCTTCCTTTTGATGATACCCGGCCCCATCGACTTTGACCCTGCTGTCCTTAGGGCAATGTCGGCCAAGACCCTGAGCCACATGTCCGTGGAGTTTGCGGAGATTTTCGGCAGGGCTTTGGAGAACCTTAGGAAGGTATTCCTTACGGAAAAAGGGCAGCCCTTCGTGGTGGCCGGCTCCGGAACCCTGGCGATGGATATGGCCGTGGCCAACTTGGTGGAGCCAGGGGAAAGGGTCCTGGTTTTGAGCGGTGGCTTCTTCGGGGACCGTATGGCCGATATTGCCAGGCGCTACCAGGCCGAAGTGGTGGTGGTTAAGGCCCCTATAGGTGAAGTTCCCTCCTTAGAAGAAGCCGAAAAACACCTCAAGCAGGGGGGATTCAAAGCAATAACGGCCACCCACGTTGATACCTCCACCGGCGTAGCTGTAGACGTCAAGGCCGTGGGCGAATTGGCCCAGAAATACGGGGCTCTCTCCATAATAGATGGAGTCTGTGCCACCGCAGGCATGGAATTCCGCCAGGATGAATGGGGCATTGATGTCTACCTTACAGCCTCCCAAAAAGCCATCGGTGTTCCACCGGGGCTTGCTCTTCTAGTGGTGAGCCAGCGAGCGATGGAGGCATATCGCAAACGCCGCTCCCCTGTCCTCAACTATTATGGTGACTTCGGTCTCTGGTTGCCGGTTATGGAAGCTTACGAAGCCAGGAAGGTAGCCTACTTTGCTACCCCGGCCGTTAACCTCATCTACGCTCTGGATGTGAGCCTGCAGCAGATCCTGGCAGAAGGGATGGAAAACCGCTTCGCGCGGCACCGCCTCTTGGCGAAGGCCTTCCAGGCAGGGATTGACGCCATCGGTCTCAAGCAAGTGCCTCTGCGGGAAGAAATCAGGGCTTGGACTCTCACCTGCGCCTATTATCCTGACGGGATTGGGCCCGAACTCCTAAAGGCCATAAAGGCGGAAGGGGTAGTGGTGGCTGCTGGCCTTCATCCCGAAATAAAGGACAAATACTTCAGGGTGGGTCACATGGGAACTCTCACTCCGGGCGATGTCCTGACCACTCTGGGGGCAATAGAGCGGGCTCTTGCCTCCCTTGGCTACCGTTTTGAGAAGGGGGCGGGAGTCAAAGCGGCACAGGAAATCCTATGTCTTACACCATAACTATTGCCAATCAGAAAGGCGGAGTGGGCAAAACCACCACCGTCATAAATCTAGGGGCCGCCCTGGCCGAAAGGGGACATAAGGTCCTGCTGGTGGATATGGATCCCCAGGGCGGCCTCTCCACTAGCATTGGTATAGATAGCTACTTCCTGGACAAAACCGTCTACCAAGTGCTCACCGATGGTAAAACCAAGATGCAGGATGTGATAATCCAGGTGAGGGAGAAAATCTTCGTAGCACCTGCCAACATTGACCTCTCTGCTGCCGAGCTGGAATTGGTTTCGGCCATTGCCAGGGAATACATCCTCAGGGATTCCCTCAAGCCTGTTCTTCCCCTTTACGATTTCGTTCTGATCGATACTCCTCCAAGCCTCGGGCTCCTTACAATAAATGCATTAGTGGCAGCCAAAGGGGTCATAATCCCCCTTCAGTGTGAATACTTGGCCTTCAGGGCCCTCCGCATCCTTCTTGAGACCATCCAGAAAATAAAGGCCAAACTCAACCGTGGGCTTCGCATCCTGGGGATACTGCCTACCATGTATGATTCGAGAGTCATCCACTCCAAAGAGGTGCTAGAGGAGATACGTTCCATTTTTGGCCCTCTCGTCTTTAACACTGTGGTGAGGAAAAGCATTAAATTTGCCGAAGCACCTGTAGCCAAGCAGGCCATTCTGGAATACGCCCCCCAGCACGAGGGGGCCGAGGCCTACAGAAAACTGGCCGAGGAGGTGCTCAATGTCATCCAGAGCAAGCCTCAAAGGTAAAGGGGTAGAGCTCCTGTTCGGGAGCGGAGAAAAACCCCTTCCCGAAGAAGTTCCAGAAGCAGTTCCCCCGCCCGATGAGGAAGCCGCTGTCTTGGAAAGGATTGGAAGGAGGCGCCCCCTTGAGCTGGCTTCCGAGATCGACGAACTCTACAAAGCAGTCGTCGCGGAACTCAGCGCCAGGGAAGCCTTGGCCGAAAAAGCCCTGACCTTTCTCCAGGAAGCCCGGGATACTCTCCTTGAAGACCCCCGTAATTACGATATAGCTGAGCTGAAAGTCCACCAGGCCAGGGCTATCCTCCAGAAGGTTAGGGATGCGAGGCAGTGGGGAAGCACCTACGGAGCAAGACTCTTGGCCTACGAGCTCGCTTGGCTGGTATTATTACTGGTCCTCCTCATTTTTGAGAGGCCCATAGCCTTGGCTATCTCTTCCATTTGGCAGGCCACAGGCCCGGTCACAGGGATGTCCATGCTCTTCCCCATGTGGGCTACTATGTTGTGGGGAGGGATAGGCGGAGTCGTGGGAGCCCTCTATAGCCTTCACTGGCACGTTTCGGTGCTGCAGGACTTCGACAAACACCACTGGATGTACTACGTAGTTCATCCCATAATGGGTGTAATCCTCGGCGGGATAATATACCTCATTGCCTCGGCTGGCTTTCTGGCCATGGGGGCCGATGTTACCAGGCTTAACGAGGAGCAGCTCCGTTGGCTCCCGGCCCTTATAGCGTGCCTTGCTGGTTTCCGTCAGAAGTTCGCCTATGAGCTTCTGGACAGGATAATGGAAGTGCTGGGGCGGAGGCCGGAGGCGTAAAATGGCTGTGCGCTGGTGGGGATGGGGTTACGAAGAAGTTCGCTACCCCTTGGAGAAAAGGCCCTATTTCCTGCCTTTCCTTGAAGAAAAGCTCGGGGTAAAGCCCCAGATGGTTCTTTCAGTACCCTACCCCGAAGAGATTGAGCTTCCGCCTTCGCGTCTGGGACCGGAGATCAAGGAAGAGATCTCCAGGATAGTCGGGGAGGAGAACTGGTCCGCCTCCCACCGGGAGCGCCTTTTCCACGCCCTGGGCAAAAGCTACACTGACCTCCTTCGCATTCGGCTCAGGCAGGTGGATAGTGCGCCCGATGCGGTGGTGTTTCCAGGTAGTGAAGAGGAAATTGTGGAGCTGGTGGACCTAGCAACTCGCTATCGCCTGGCTATCGTTCCCTTCGGGGGTGGGACCACTGTAGTAGGTGGGGTTTCTCCGCTGGCCCCTGAGGGTTTCTCCGGAACCATCTGCCTTGACCTGAGGAGGATGAAGCGGCTTCTCCACCTCGATGAAGTTTCCAGGACAGCCACCTTTGAGGCCGGGATCATGGGGCCTGACTTAGAGAAGGCCCTGAACGAGCGTGGCTTCACCCTGGGTCATTTCCCACAATCCTTTGAGTTTTCCGCCCTCGGCGGGTGGATAGCCACCCGTAGCGCAGGCCAGAAGTCCACAGGCTACGGCAAGATAGAGGACATGGTCATCAGCTTGAGGGTTGTGACTCCGGTGGGCATTTTGGAAACGCTTCCTGTGCCTGCTTCTGCTTCGGGGCCATCTCTTAAGGAGCTCCTGGTAGGAAGCGAAGGAATTTACGGGATCATAACCCGGGCAACGATGCGCATTCACCCATTGCCTCAGAAGGTAGAACACCTGGGCCTCATATTCCCTTCCTTTCCTGAAGGGGTGGAAGCTATCCGCGAAATCCTTCAAAAGGGATTGCGTCCCGCCAC
Organism: Anaerolineae bacterium; assembly: GCA_042408195.1. Lineage (GTDB taxonomy): Bacteria > Chloroflexota > Anaerolineae > SpSt-600 > SpSt-600 > SpSt-600. Next base: position 18,537 of record JBHOQL010000048.1, on the reverse strand, counting down.
CGTCAGGCTTTCGGATCCGTCCGAAACAGAGGCTTTCTTCTATCTAAGGGAAGTGAAGGGCGGACTGAAGGAGCTGCTCACCCGCACGGCTATCTCTTTCCTGCGGAAGAGGGGCTATCTGCCGGGAGGGAGCCTCTTGATCTTGGGAGCTGAGGGGGAAGAGAAAGAAGTGAAAAGGACGATTAAAGAGTGCTTAAGGATAGCGCGGCGCCATGGGGGCCTGAATTTGGGAAGGAATGTCGGGGAAAGTTGGTATAAGGAACGCTTCTCCCTACCTTACCTCCGAGATGATCTTATAACCTGGGGTATAATGGTGGATACACTGGAAACAGCCACCCTCTGGAGCAATGTCCTAAACCTTTACAATTCGGTAAGAGAAGCGATAGCAAGAGCTATTGAGGAGACGGGAAGTTCAGCTTACGTCATGTGTCACATATCCCACTGCTATCCGGAGGGGGCCTCGCTTTATTATACTTTCCTTGGCCGCCAGCAGTGGGGCAGGGAAATAGAGCAGTGGGGACATGTTAAAAGGGCCGCCACTGAGGCTATCATCGCAGGGAAGGGCACTCTGAGCCACCATCATTCCATCGGAACCGACCACAAACCCTGGATAGAAAAGGAACATGGGAGGGTCGGAACGGAAGCATTAAGAGCACTCAAAAGCTTCCTTGACCCTTATGGTATAATGAACCCTGGAAAACTCCTTTAGCTATGCGGTCCCATTACCTGGAGTTCCTGAGGCGCAAACTGGAATATCATCTCCTCGGCAGGAAGAGGCCCCTCTTGGCGGGCTTCAAGATAACCCACAAGTGCAACCTTAAGTGTCGGGCCTGTCCCTTTTGGCGGCGTGATTGGAACCAAATGAGTTACAGCTTGGCTCTGGAGACCCTCCGTCGGCTTTACCGGGAGGGGGTCAGACTCTTAATAATTGAGGGAGGCGAACCCTTCCTTTGGAGAGACAATGGCTACGAACTAGAAGATGTGGTCCGGGAAGCCAAGAAGCTTTTTTTCTGTACCGCAATTGTAACCAATGGCTCTTTGCCCTTGGAGACTACCGCTGACGTGGTTTGGGTCAGCATTGATGGGTTGCCTGATTCCCATAACCTAAACCGAGGAAACAGTTTTGACCGGATAGTGGCCAACATTAGGGCTTCATCTCATCCTAAAATCCTGGCCAATGTTACTTTTAACTGCTTCAATTGGCGGGAAGTAGATGAGTTGATAGAGTTCCTAAGCGGGCTTGTGAAAGGCATAACCTTTCAGTTCTATTATCCCTACACTGGATCGGAGGACCTCAGTCTTACTCCGGAGCAGAGGGAGTGGGTACTCAATCGCCTTGCGGCTTTAAAGGAGCGGGGTTACCCCATTCTGGCCTCTCGGAAGACCTTGGAGGCTCTCAAAGATAACTCCTGGCGCTGCCACGACTGGCTCATAGCCAGTGCCGATCCCGATGGCACAATACATATTGGCTGTTACCTCAAGGGTAGAGACCGGATAATGTGCGATAAATGTGGCTTTGCCGCCCACACCGAAATGTCTCTGGCCTTTGACCTGGTCCCCGAGGCAATATGGGTGGGCAGCAAGGTTTTTGGCTTTAAGCTTTAAATAGGGAGCAATCGTCTTAACGCCTCAAAGGGCAATCAGTTTTGCCCACCCCCGTGGGCTTCGGGTTTGCCTTGGTTTAGGGTCCCCCTCGTGGGCGGTTTGCTGGGGGTGGCGGATTGCTCCCATTTGGAGTTGTTTGGGGGCACATCCCTCAAACCCCCTGCCAGGGGGCAAACCCCCTGGCCCCCCTGATTCTGCCCGCCCTCGTGGGCGTAGGGTTTGCCTTGGTTTAGGGTCCCACTCGTGGGCGGTTTGCTGGGGATGGCGGGTTGCTCCCATTTAAAGTTCTTTGGGTGCATATCCCACAAGTTCCCTGGCGAGAGGCCTAAACTTTAACTATTTTCCGTCAGCTCCGAATTCGCCTGTATGGATTTCCCGGCCTGTCTACATACGCCGTGCGTATTCCTTTGGGGCAGCTTTCTTGCATTTCTCTGACTTTTAGTTTAAAAATACTGCGTTGACTTTTAGGGGGAAAGGAGGAAGTGTTATGGAGCGCAGGTTGAAAATACTTTACCTTGCCGCAGAAGTAGTACCCTTTGTCAAGACAGGTGGGCTGGCCGATGTAGCCGGTTCGCTGCCTCAAGCTATAAAGGCCCTCGAACATGACATCCGGGTAGCGATGCCCCGCTACGGGCGCATAAGCATTGAAAAGTTCGGCCTGCAATTGGTCCTTGACAATCTCTTGGTCCCCATGGGCGAGGAGAAAGAGCTAGTCCGGATTTTCCAGGGGGCTCTCCCAAAGGGCGTGCCCGTCTATTTCATAGACAATGCCCGCTACTTTGACCGGGAAAGCATTTACATGTATCCTGATGACGCGGAGCGCTTCATTCTCTTCAGCAGGGCCGCTTTGGAAATGCTCAAGCCTCTGGATTTCAGGCCTGATGTCATCCATTGCAACGACTGGCACACTGCCCTCGTCCCCAACTGGCTCAAAACAATCTACAAGGATGACCCCTTTTACTCCGAAATCACCACCGTTTACACTATCCACAACTTGGCCTACCAAGGGATATTTGGTTACAGGGTATTGGAAATAGCCGGGCTTAACGAATACGGTTTCGTCTACCATCCTGAAATGGCAGACCTCAACAGAGTAGTGGATTTCATGGCCAGGGGGATTTACTATGCCGATATAATAAACACTGTGAGCCCTCGTTACGCCCAGGAAATCCTCACACCAGAATTCGGTGAAAGGCTTGACCCACTTCTGAGGGATAGAAGGGATCGGCTGTTCGGGATCCTCAACGGAATTGATTACGAGACCTTTAACCCCGCCACTGACCCCTATATAGCCGTGAATTACGATATAAGCACTTTAGATAAAAGGGTGCAGAACAAATTGGCCCTTCAGGAAGAGGCCCGCCTCCCCAAGAATCCTCAGATACCGGTAATAGGGATGATTTCGCGCCTCACTGACCAGAAAGGGCTTGATATACTGGTGGAGATCTTGGACCACCTTTTCGACAACTTTGAAGTGCAGTTTGTGCTCCTTGGAACCGGTGAGCAGCACTATCATGATGTTCTCCGAGGTATAGCCCAGCGCTATCCCCAGAATATGGGGTTGTTCCTGACCTTTAACGCTCCTCTGGCTCAGAGGATTTACGCTGGAACCGATATGTTCCTTATGCCCTCTCGTTTTGAGCCCTGTGGCCTTAGCCAGATGATTGCCATGCGCTACGGCAGCGTGCCCATCGTAAGAGCCACTGGAGGACTAGCTGATACGGTGAAAGATTACAATCCAGTAACGGGTGAGGGAACAGGTTTTGTTTTCGAGCGGTACGACCGGTGGGCACTGTTCGGGGCCGTTGTCAGAGCTCTTGAGCGCTACAGGAACCCGCAGGAGTGGCGCCGCATTCAGTTGCAGGGCATGAGAGTCGATTTTTCATGGGATAAATCGGCCAAGATGTATGAGGACCTTTACTACAGGGCCATAGCTACCAGAAAGGAGCTCAGAAAGCTGGAGGAGTACGGTGTTGGGGGAAAGCATTCTCAGAATTGAGGATTACATAAATCAACTCAAAGGGGAAAAGCGTTCCCTTTTTGATCGCATCTTCAAGGTCTTCGTCACAGAGGGAAGCATAGAGCCACCCCCCTCCATGGTCCCTTGGATTGAAGCCCGTTTCGGGTCTGTGGATAAAGTCCTGCGGCAGAAGATAATAAAGGTGGTAAACCTTGTAACCATGGAGGGAGCTCTGTTCAATAGCCTGAGGGCCGAAAGACCAATGTACGCGCGCTCCTCTGAGGAGGTGGAAACTATCATAAAGTCGCAAGAAGGGGATCCTTTCTGCCGCCCTCTTGAGCTTACCCCTTCCGACGTTTTCGGACGCATAAGGGGCCGCCATTCAATTACAGCCTCCAATGTGGCCAAATACGACGGCTTCCATGGCCTTGTCATCTTCGATCAGCACGATCCGCTGTCTTTCAGTTTGGAGGAGGTAAGTGACTACATTGATACAGCCGTGGCCTGGGCCCGCAAAGCCCACCAAGCTGACCCTGAAGCGCGTTACTTTTTCCCGATGTGGAACTGCCTCTGGAAGAGCGGAGCTTCGGTGATTCATGGCCACCTCCAGATGACTCTTACTAAAGGCATGCACTATGCTAAGGTTGAAGCTCTCCGAAGAGCAGCTCTGAGTTATAGGGAAAAGTTCGGCTCTAATTACTTCGATGACCTCTATTGTGTGCACGAAGCTTTGGGACTTGGCTGGGAGGAAGGTGACATACGTTATATGGTCTACTTGACTCCAATCAAAGAGAAGGAGACCTTTTTGGTGGCTCCAGAGCTTTCAGACTCGCTCAAAGGGGCTGTTTATCGGGTTTTGAGGGCTTTTATTGACCACATGGGGGTAAAAAGTTTCAATGTAGCCTTCTATTTGCCGCCCTTAGCCCCCGTGCCGGAGGATTGGACAGGGTTCCCTTGCATAGTGAGAATCGTGGACAGGGGCGACCCTTCAAATCGTACGGCAGATTTCGGGGCTATGGAGCTTTACGCGGCAAGTGTAATTTCTGATGATCCTTTCCAAGTGGCAAGAGTTTTAAGGGGAAGCGGAAGGCAAGGATAAACCTTTGCCGGGGCGAAGCCCCCTGGATCCCCTGATTTTGCCCGCCCCCGTTGGCTTCGGGTTTGCCATGGCTCAGAGTCCCACTCGCGGGCAGATCACTGGAGGTGACGGGTTGCCCCCATTTAAAGTTCTTTGGGGGCACATCCTCCAAGCCCCCTGCCAGAGGGCAAGCCCCCTGGACCCCCTTGTTTTGCCCACCCCCGTGGGCTTCGGGTTTGCTTCGGTTTCGGGTCCCACTCGTAGGCGGGGGCAGGGGTTTGTCCCTTGCCCCCAATTTTGTTTTGCTGGGGGGACACCCCCCAGGCCCCCGGGAGGGGGCAAGCCCCCTCCACCCCCATTTTTGCCCACCCCCGTTGGCTTCAGTTTTGCCTTGGTTTAGGGTCCCTCTCGTGGGCGGTTTGCTAGAGGTGGCGGGTTGCCCCCATTTAGCAGAAGTTCGTCCCTAATTGACCTTTTTAGCTATCGTTTGCTTAGGGTTGATCAGGGCTGCTTTTTCAGTTTAAGCCAAAGGGCTTTGTCCGGAGGTATCTCTATGCCTTTGGCTTCCATTAGATAAGGGCGTACCCCTGCCTCGGCAGCTCTTTCCCAGGAGAAAAGAACACGCAGTTCTTCAGAGGGATGAATCTGCTCCATGGCTCTGTACCAGGTGAGCCCATCCCTCTTCTGGTAATGCCAAAATTCCAGCGCTCTGTAGTCCCAACGCCAATCAAAAATTTCCCCCTGGTGGGCAGAGATGCGTTCCCAGCCAAACTCCTGTGCCATCTGGGTAAAGTCTACATAATAGTCGTTGGGGATCAGACCTGGCCGACCCTCTTCGCCAAACTGGAAGCTCAGTTCCCAAGGGTGTTGGCGCAGGGGTTCTCCACAGGAACCATCTTGCCGCGTACACTGAAGGTATACTCTCCAGCGGGTTTCTCCCCCAACCTCTTCCCTCACCACCACTATTAAGCTCGTATTAAGGTAGATGTCAAAAGCCCTCCCGGCTTTGTGCCAGCTAGTGTAATCAGACCCCTCGCTCTGGAAGTCAAGAGGGCGAAAAGCTTCACTCAACTGCCCAAGGAAATCGTAACCTACTTCGCGGCGGATTCTTTCTCTCAAAGAGTTGAAGGATCCCACCACTGCACTGCTCAGCCTGGGGTCGTAAACCTTGACCCCTGTGAGTTCTTCAAGGGTACTTTTTCCTGTTGGCTCCTCAGGGATTGGGTTTTTCAAGGTAGGGATAACAAGCTCTTCTGCGGGAAGCAGTAGGGCCCTGGCCGTGCTGAGGTTTCCCTTTAGGAAAGCTGGGCCAGTTAGGAATTTGGGAAGGAAGAGGGTGCCTGGGGTTTCAGCCAGCATCAGCCTTTCCCCATCATAACGGTAGTGGATGAAGGCAAGGCGACCATCAGGGAGCCAGGCCGGTGAGTCCTCCGATGAAAGCCAGCTGATGCGATTAGCTTTCCCGGTGGCCATATCCATAGTCCAAACTGCCTTGTGCCCATTTTCCTCCCGGACAAAAGCCAGCTTGCTTCCATCCGGAGACCACGAGGGAGCATATTCATCGGTGGTTTCGGTGGTGAGCTGAGTCAGCTTCCCAGTGTGCAGATCCAGGAGGAAAAGGTCTTTATCCCCGAAGCGCCAGGAGGTGAAAGCTATGAAGCGGCCATCAGGAGACCAGGCGGGCTCCGCATCGCCAGCAGGGCAATCGGGTGTGAGGTTGCGAGGATTGGAGCCATCGGCCTCCATAATCCAGATGTCCAAGTCTCCTGCTCTGAAAGATTCGAAGGCTATGTATCGGCCATCAGGGGACCAGGCGGGCCGGCCGTCATAGTGGGGATCGGAGGTCAATCGGGCTATGTTGCCTTCCCTGTCCAGCAAGTATATGTCCCAGTTCCCATCGCGGCGGGAAGTGAAAGCCAGTTTTTTCCCGTCGGGCGAGAAGGCTGGATACCAATCTTCCGCCGGATGGAAAGTGAGCCTGAAGAGCTTGCCGGTATCGGGTTCCAACGCGTAGAGGTCCCAGTTCTCATCCCGGAAAGCAGAGAAGGCTATTATAGGGCTGCCAGTTTTTATCATGAGGGAAAGCATTAAAGCTAACAGTATTGTTTTGGTCATTTATTCTGCCCCTATTATAATTTCCCCAGGAGGACGGGCCATGAACGAAGCAATACTTGGCTGGCAGCTGGTCCTTTACGGCACTTTAGCCACCGTAGCCACGGGTTTAGCTTCCGGTTTGGGAGCAGTGCCGACTTTAATTTTCCGCAACGTTTCGGACAAGCTTCTGGACGCTCTCCTGGGTTTCGCTGCTGGTGTTATGCTAGCCGCCACGGCTTTCAGTCTCCTCGTTCCGGCTATAGAATTGAGCGGGGTTTGGCCAGCCTCTCTGGGAATTGCTGCAGGAGCCCTCTTTCTGGCCTATTCCGACAGAGTTATCCCCCACTTCCACTTCATAAGTGGAGCTGAGGGGCCTTCTTCCACGTTGAAGAGGATATGGCTCTTGATCCTGGCCATAACACTGCACAATTTCCCAGAAGGGCTGGCAGTTGGAGTTAGCTTCGGCAGTGGCGATATCGCTACGGCCGTCACTCTGGCTATCGCTATAGGCTTGCAGAACGTGCCCGAAGGCCTGGCTGTTGCTCTTCCCCTCGTCCGTGAAGGCTATTCTCCCCTCCGCTCTATATTCTACGCTGCCCTTTCGGGGTTGGCGGAGCCCTTAGCTGGCTTTTTGGGAGCAGCAGCGGTAACACTGGCTAGACCCCTTGTTCCGATAGCCATGGGCTTTGCAGCCGGAGCCATGCTCTATGTGATAAGCGAGGAAATAATCCCAGAAACCCACCGCAAGGGCTACGCCCGCATTGGAACTACCGGACTTCTGGGAGGCTTCATTGTGATGATGGTCCTGGACAATCTTTTCCACTGAGAGCTTTCCGGACCAGGTAGATCCTCTGGATGGCGGTGAAGTTTGAGAAGACGGCCAGAATTCCCAGCGCCCATAAGGGTTTGCCCAACAATAGCCCCAAGATGAGCACAGCAAGCCTCTCGAAACGGGTGAAAAAGCCCTCTCGGCATTCTACTCCAAGGCCCTCGGCTCTGGCCCTTGTGTAGCTAACCATGAAGGAGCCGATCAGGGTCAAGTAACAGAGGAGGCCCCCTGCAAAATCATGGCTTTTAAGGTAATGGACCGCAAGGCCCAAGTAGATGGTGGCTTCGCCGAAGCGGTCCAAAGTGGAATCTAGAAATGCGCCGAACCGGCTTACTTTGCCCATAGCCCTGGCCACGGCTCCGTCCACCACATCAAAGAGGCCAACCAAGGCGAGGAGGATTCCACCAACCTGCCATTTACCCAGGGCAAGGGAAAAAGCTACTGGCAGTGTCAGCAAGAACCCGATCAACGTGAGGGCATTGGGATTAATCCCTGTCGCCCCGATGATCCTGGCAATCTGCCCTACTAATTGGCGGGTCTTTTCCCGTAGTAGTTCTCCCAGCACTGTCCTACCCCTTCATTACTCTGGAAGCCTTACCCCCTTGCGCTCTGCTACCTCTCGGTAGTATTCCACCACTTCTGAAGCAACCTGGCGCCAGGAGTAACGAGCGGCCTTTTTCTTGCCCAGCTCACCCATGATAGCCCTCAATTGGGGGTTTTTCAGAAGGTGGACGATCGCTCTGGCCAGGGCTTGGGGGTCACCTGGGGGGACTAAGATCCCCTCCGCTCCGCTTTTCACCACTTCGGTGTAACCGGGAATAGCTGAAGCCACCACTGGTTTCCCAGTAGCCATGGCTTCTACCAGGACCATGCCAAAGCTCTCGTAGCCCAGGGACGGGGCGCAAAAGACATCGCACGTGTAGTAATACCTGGGGAGTTCATCCTCCGGCACCCGGCCGATGAAGCGGACTCCGTGGATCCGATTCCTGCGTATGAACTCTATGAAAGGCTTTTTATCGTCATCGTCAAAGGCTCCTACCACCAGAAGCCTCGCCTCGGGCACCTCTTCCCGCACCACTTTGAAGGCTTCCAGCAGAACGTTGAATCCCTTGCGCTTCTCCAACCTCCCAACGAAGAGCACATTCGGCCGGCCATCGCAGAAACGTTCGATGGGTTTTGCCCTGGCCTCAAACAGTTCCAGGTCCACACCGTTGGGGATTATGCGATAATCACCAGGTAGATAGCGGCTTATGTATTCTCGAGCCGCTCTGGAGACGGCTATCCTTCCATCCAACTTTTTAGCCAGACGGCGCGCGAGTATATCCGAGTACTCCAGGACTGGGTGGGGGCCAGGCCTATAGGCGTGGAAAGTGCCTATGTTTATGGCCTTAGAATGCCTCAAGACGGCGATGGGCAACATGGGTGTTAGAGGTTCGTGGATGTGGACCACGTCGAAGTTCTCCTGTTCCAGGATTTTCTTGGCTTTCTTGTACACAAGGGGTGAAATAGAAACCCTCGCCACCGAGCCCGATGACGGAATCCCCACCACTAAGCTTGAAGCCTTAATGAGATATTCCGATAGGGGTGCATCTTCCCTAGAGCACGGGGCTATTATCTTCACTTGATGCCCCATTTCCCTGAGGTGTTTTTCCAGATAATGGATATGCTTGACCACTCCTCCAGGCACCGAGAAATCATAAGGAGAAACCAGGGCTATTTTCATCCCTCTCCCTCCATGGGGGTACGGAAAGCACCCACTGTTCGGGATAAGCCCTTATGTACTTTTCCATCGTGGCAATTACCTTCCTGTGTGCCCTGGCGATTACTTCTTCCTTGGAGCCCTCTCCAGTGACGTAGAAGGGTGGCTCCACCCAGACCTTGAAGGAGTTATCGGGTTTCCTTATACAGAAAGCCATAACTATCGGGGCTCCGAGGCGGTAGGCCAATCGAACGGCCCCATCAGGCAAGCGGGCGGGTTTGCCGAAGAACTCAACTCTGGCCCCGCTTTCTGTAGCATCCCTGTCCAGTGCCAGGGCTATAGCTTCTCCTCTGTGCAGAGCCCTTGCCAATTCCAACATTGGCCCGTTGGCGGGTATAAAACGGAGACCGTGGGATGACCTAAGTCTAGTCATAAACTGGAAGAAAGCTAGGGGGCTAATCACCTCAGCTGGAATGGTAACGGGGAAACCCTTGAAGGCCAGCACTTGTCCCACGAAATCGGGGCACCCCATGTGGATCGAAGCCAAAATGACTCCTTTACCTTTGCTGAAGGCTTCCAGAAAATGCTCAAATCCTTCTATGTCCAACCTTTTCTCCAGACTTTCGGGCGATAAGCGCGGCATCAGGAATAGGTCCACATGGTTTAGGGCGAGATGGCGGAAAATCTGCCGGACTATGCGCCCATCTCGTCGCCCTATAACATGGCTTACATTTATCATAAAGTTATTCCTAACCCTCACGCTCAAGAGGTAGAGGACATCGCCCACGATCAAAGCTGCCCTGTAGCTGGCCCAGAGCGGCAGGCGATTGCAGGCCCATGCTGCCAGCCGGAACAGAAGGTAAACCATATAACCTGTGGCTTCCCTGAGCCCCTTGGCCAACATTTATTTCCTCAGCCTCTCCCTGAACCACTCAATAGTGATCCGGAGGCCCTCTTCTAGGGGAACTTTGGGCTCCCAGCCTAGTATCTTCTTGGCTTTAGTGATATCTGGCCGGCGAAGCTTGGGGTCGTCCGGGAGGGAAGGTTTGAACTCTATCCCTGCCTTATTGCCCACCATTTCGTTTATGAGATAAGCCAAGTCTATAACTCGTATCTCTTGAGGGTTGCCCAGGTTCACAGGCTCCACTTCGTCGGAGAAGAGGAGCCGGCATATGCCTTCCACCATGTCGTCTATGTAGCAGAAGCTCCTGGTCTGCTGCCCATCGCCGTAGACCGTCAGGGGCTCGCCCCGCAGGGCTTGGCCTACGAAATTGGGGATGACTCGCCCATCGTCAAGGCGCATCCTTGGCCCGTAAGTGTTGAAAATGCGGGCTATGCGGGTTTCCAGCCCATGGTAGCGGTGGTAAGCCATGGTCAGGGCCTCAGCAAAGCGCTTGGCTTCATCGTATACCCCCCTTAGCCCTATCGGGTTCACGTTTCCCCAGTAACTTTCGGGCTGGGGATGGACCAGGGGGTCGCCGTAGACTTCGGAGGTGGAGGCCAAAAGGAAGCGAGCCCCCTTTGCTTTGGCGAGGCCCAAGGCTTTGTGGGTTCCCAGCGCCCCCACCTTCAGGGTCTGGATAGGGTATTTCATGTAGTCTACGGGGCTGGCCGGGGAGGCAAAGTGCAGAACCGCATCGAGCGGCCCTGGCACGTAGATGAAATTGGTTACATCGTGCTTTATGAAGAGAAAGCGATCGTTCCCGAAAAGGTGAGCTATGTTATCGGGAGTACCGGTGATGAAGTTATCCATAGCGATGACTTCGTGGCCCTCTTTGAGGAACCTATCGCACAGATGGGAGCCTATGAAGCCCGCTGCTCCGGTTATCAGGATGCGCATTTTACCCCCTTCTGGTGAAGTTTACTTCCACTACTGCCTCGCCTTCTAAAGTAAGGCCCAATCCCACTACCCCTTTACCGAACCTGACGAAGGCTTGTCGGCGATCGTTGACCACGGCCCAGGTTTCCCTCCATCCTTCCGGAAGCACGAAGAGCAGTTTGCCGAACTGAACCCCGGGCTTTTCCATGTGGAAACGGAGCCTGAGATCCTGGCCCACAGCGAAGCGTTCCACCCGCTTTATCTCTACTCCTCCCTGGGTTATGTGGAAAGTGGAAGAGAGAAGCTGGGGCTCGGGGAGAAGGGGCCTTATGGATAGGATAACCGTTTCATGGGGCTGGTGCCTCTTCAAAGTGATGGTCCCGTCGGTTACGCCCAGGTAGCGGCCGCGCCAGTAATTGTAAAGGTGGTAGCGTCCTGGGGGTATCCCCAGTTCTTCCAGAGTCGTTTCGGTGGTAACGGTGCGGTCGTGCCAGTTCAGGATGCCTGCCACCCACCACGTGCCCCACGGCCTTTCTATCTTCATTACCATGATCGAAGGTTGCTCGCGTCGGAAGAGGTCCACAGTCCTGGCGCTCTCAAGGGAAGGAGGAAGTATGCGGCGCAGGTATTTGAGCCTTCCCCACCTCAGGGAAGCCAAGTTGTCGCTATCCACCACGGCCCCGCCGCTCAGGCCCACAATGCTGACTAAGGAGCGCACTTCGTTCAGGACCAAGTTTGATTGGTCATCGCGAGTGCGGATGAGGACGCAGTCGGGGTCGTTGGCCCAGAGGCGTCCGTGGAAGAAATATCGGGTCATGGTGTTGCGGATGGAATTTTCGGCAGAGGCGGAGGAGAGATCTCGCCAGAAGGGGGCCCAATCGGGGTGAATGTCGGGCCCGATCCGCATCGCATCCACGAAGCCGATGGAGGGTCCCAGAGGAGCTCCACAGCCAAGGAGGTAAACCTCGTCCCCGACGCTCTCCCTTATGGCTGCGAGGCCCTGGCGGATGGCCTCGGCTCTAGTGATGCGAGGGTTGCGCCTCTGCCCAGGCATTGCTCCGGCAAAGAGAAAATCCAGCTTGAAGAACTCATATCCCCAATCCTTGTGCAGGGTGGTGAACAGTTTCTTGAGCCAGGCCTGAACTTCCGGAATTGAGAGGTCCAGGCCGTAACAAGGGACACCCCAGTGCTCCCAGGCCAAGGCAGGATTGCCTTCTCGGTCCCGCAAGATCCAGTCGGAGTGTTCGGAGAAGAGGAGGGAATCTTCGCCGGCAGCGAAAGGGGCAACCCAAAGAGCGGGTCGGAAGCCCGCTTTCTTGATCTCATTGGCCAGGAACTTCATCCCTGAGGGGAACTTATCCCCATTTACCTCAAGCCAATCCCCGATGGCCCGCTGGTAACCGTCATCCACGATGATGTATTCGATAGGGAGGGCGAGCTCTTTGGCCCTGCGGACGCATTTCAGCACCTCTTCCTCGGTGTTTTCGCCGTAGAAGTAATACCAGGTGCACCACCCGGTGAAGGGGCGGGCTTTTCTAGCTTGCATCCTCTCTCCCCAGAGGGAGGCGTAAGCTTCTGCCAGCTCGCAGGGGTTATCGCCGCAGGCCAGGGCGAGCTCTTCCGAAAGCATATTTTCCCCAGGGTGGAGGAGAAAGCCATCTCCGTAGCAACAAGCCGATAGCTCACTGACTTCTTTCCGATCGGAAAACTCCAGGGATATTTCCCCAAGCTGTCGTGCCGAGGTGACAAAGCCGATGAGGAGGGATAAGCCTTTCGGCGGAGCAATTACACTGAACCATTCGCTGCTGAACTTCCTGGCACCAGTAAGGTCAAAATGGGGTTGATGCATTCTCCAGTAGGAATCGGTGGCGGGGTCCACGTGAAGGCTATCCCCCACCAGTCTGGCGAAAGCCGGAGACCAGGATTGCCATCCGTTCTGGTAGAAGTGCCAGGATGAAACAGGTCCCTCCAGTTTTAACCCTCTGCTTTCCACCTCGAGGACTGTGAGCTTCTTTATGGCCAGGGGTTTTTGGCTCTTGTTTGTTACTTCAAGCCTCACTATAGTGAAGGGGCCCTGGGAAACAAGCCTTCTGGCGGCGATGAACTCGTCTTCTCCTTCGGCCTCCGGGAGGTAAAGGGTGCGGGTCTCTCCTTCTAACTCGTACTCAATCTTGGAGCTCACGCCGCGCAGGAGCGGCTGGAGGTCCCTTCCTTCGGGTGAAAGGGGTGTGATCATTGTGCACCTCTCATTCTAGGAATTTCACATAATGGAAACTAACCTTTTCGGGATTGGCGTAAACACCCCTGTATTCTGGGGGCAGAAGGGAGGCCAGCACATACATGGCCTCGGTGGTCATTTTAGTCAGGTCACCTCTTTCAATCTTTGGCGGAAAGATGAACTTGAAGGGCCGGCCTATCCGGATGTGAATTTCGGTGGGGCGGAGTTTTTTTATGTTCTGGAAGAATTTTTCCTGGCCCCATATCGCTACAGGCAAGATGGGGGCATCGGTTTTGAGGGCAATGTAGGCTATTCCGTCTTTGGCCTTCTGGAGACGGCCGTGGTGGCTTCTGGTTCCTTCAGGAGCCATAAGGAAGGGCTGCTCGCGAGCCAGGGCTTCCAGAGCTGCTTGAAGAGCTTTCCGGTCAATCTCTCCCCTTCGGATCGGGACTACACCGTAGAGGCGGATGAATAAGCCGAGGAAGGGGTAATCCAGCACTTCCCTTTTGGCCATTATGGTCACTTCTCTTGGGGCGAGCGCACCTACTAGGACCGGGTCCAGGAAGTTTATGTGGTTTATCATCACGATAACCCTTCCCTCTTTGGGGAAGTTTTCCCAACCCTCCACATGGCAACGGAGAAAAATTCGGAAGAGAAACCTCAAAATGGAGTTAAGGATGGACCGCGCCCTCATGTTGTCCCCCAGAAAGTTTCAGGTTTAATCAACATGATACAATACGAGCCGATTTAAGTCAACCCGAGGAGCTCCTAGGGTATGTCATATTTTTGGGCTCAGGTAGGTTTACCAATTGCTTTTTAGTAAAGGGCAAACCACAGGAGCCTCAACTCCCCTTTGGCCGAACTCAGCGAAAACCTAGGGGTTAAACGGGTGCAAAGTCCCACCTGTAAGCCTGCCTGAAACCAAAGGCCTACGTCGCGCGCCTGCAACAGTCCCAGAGCCCTTCGCCCTTGCCCTCCTTCAGCTTTGTGTTATAATTGTCTCACAAAGAGGAGACATAATGTTACACAACCAAATAGCTGAGTCCATTCGTAGGCTGATCGCTTCAGGAGATTTGAAGCCGGGCGATAGGCTCCCTCCAGTCCGGGAGATGGCTAAACGCTGGGGGTGCACGCCTGCCACCGTCGCCAGAGCTTACTCTGAGCTGGTCCACGAGGGCCTTTTAACTACCCACCGTAAAGGAGGCACCAGGGTCGCCCTGAGCTTGCTGCACCCTCAATATCAAACCTTGCGCTTTGCTTCCCTTGTCCAGAAAGCTGAAGGTTTCCTCCTGGAAATTCTGCGGGAGGGCTTTTCCCCTCAAGAGGTCCAAACCGCTTTCTCCTTGGCTCTGGCCCGCTGGGAAGATTTAAAGCGCAGAACTTCTCCACCAGAAAGCCAACCACTTCCCTCTCGCAAGCTACGCTTCGCCGGAAGCCATGACCTCCTGGTGGAACAGCTTCCTCTTCTCCTTAAGGCGAAGGACAGTGACCTCTCCCTCGAGCTCAACTTCACCGGAAGCCTGGGAGGCCTGATCGCTTTGGTGCGGAAGGAAGCCGATATCGCCGGAGTTCACCTCTGGGATGAGGCTACCGGTTCCTACAATGTCCCCTTCGTCCGCAGGATCCTATCCGGCCACAGGGTCTCCTTGCTGACCCTTGCCCACCGTTACCTCGGCCTGCTCGTGCCAAAAGGTAATCCCAAGGGTTTGAGGGCCGTGACCGACCTCGCCCGTTCCGACATAACCTTCATCAACCGGCAGAGGGGCTCGGGCACCAGGGTTTGGTTGGATGAGGCCTTGAAGGGGGAAGGCATTGACCCCGAGTCCATAAAGGGTTACGAGAGGGAAGAGCTGACCCATCTCGGAGTAGCCAGGGCAGTGGCCGAAGGTCAGGCCGACGTAGGCCTCGGGATCTACCCCGCTGCCCTAGCTTTCGGCTTGGATTTCGTTCCCCTTACCTTGGAACGGTATGATCTGGTGATACCTCAGGATGTGAGGGAATCGCCCCCTGTTCAGGCTCTGGTAGAAATAGTGCGATCGGAAGATTTCCTCAAGTTGGTGAAGAGCTTCGGAGGATACGAAACCCATGAGATCGGGAGGGAGATCTTGCTTTAGCATCCTCGCCCTCCTGCTTCTCCTCCTGACCTCTTGCTCCGAAAGTTGCACCATAAGGCTTGCCACCGCCACCAGCGTGGAGAACAGCGGGCTTCTCAGTTATATTCTGCCCGATTTTGAGGAGAAACACCGCTGCAGGGTTGAAGTGATCCCAGTAGGGACGGGCCAGGCTCTCTCCCTCGGCAGGAGGGGCGACGTGGACCTGGTCCTAACTCACGACCCGCACAGGGAAATGGAATACTTAAAGGAAGGGAGTTTTGCTGGTCGCTACGAGGTCTTCTGGAATGACTTTGTGATCGTTGGGCCACAGGAAGATCCCGCTGGAGTAAAGGAAGCGTCCAGCGCTGCCGAAGCTTTCCAGCGCATAGCCAAAACGGGTTCTCCTTTCGTCTCCAGGGGCGATGAATCCGGAACGCACTTCAAGGAGATGGCCATCTGGAAGGAGGTAGGGGTGAACCCCTCGGGACCGTGGTATTTATCCGTAGGTATGGGGATGGGCCAGACCCTCATAATCGCTCAGGAGAATAGGGCTTACACACTTAGCGACAGGGGAACTTTCCTCTCTATGGAGGCCAAGCTCCCTGATCTGGCCATCCTGCTGGATGGAATCAGAGTGGATCCATCCTTGGTTAATGTTTACAGCCTGTTGCCGACAACCGGAAAGGAAGGGCGGAGGGAGGTGGCAGCTTTCGTGAGCTGGATCTTATCGCCCGAGGTACAGGGAAAGATCGGTCAGTTCGGGGGAAGAGAACCTTACTTTCGCCCGGTGGGGGAGAAATGAGCATCCTTGAAGCAGTGGGGCAGGCCCTAGCCCTCCTGATAAGGGGCGATCCGGGGCTTTTGGAGATCATCAGACTTTCCTTTGAGGTATCGGGGCTGGCCTTGGCCATAAGTACTCTTCTGGGTATCCCTACAGGAGCCCTCTTGGGCCTTTATCGGGTTCCAGGCAGGCGGGTAATAACAGCCGTCATTTACACTGGCATGGGGCTCCCTCCTGTAGTGGTGGGGTTAGTGGTCTACATGCTCTTATCCCGAAGTGGCCCTCTTGGGTGGCTTGGGTGGCTCTTCACTCCCAGAGCGATGGTGTTGGCCCAGGTGATCCTCTCGTTTCCGGTTATAGCCGGCTTTGTGATGGCTTCAGTTATGGGAGTAGATCCGGAGTTGTCCCTCCAACTCCGTTCCCTTGGTGCTACAAAGTGGAAGATTTCCTGGACGATACTGAAGGAGGCCAGACAGGGGGTACTGGCTGCTCTTGTGGCTGGCTTCGGGAGCATAATCTCAGAGGTAGGGGCTGTCATGATGGTGGGCGGCAACATAGAGGGCCGCACCCGCGTGCTCACCACTGCTATCCTTCTAGAGACTCAGAAAGGGGACTTCCCCTTTGCCATCGCCCTTGGTCTTGTTCTCATGGGCATAGTGTTCGTGATAAACGCTGCTCTCATCCTGCTCCAGGGGGAGCCATCGAAATGACACAGGCGATCTACCGGCTAGAGGGGGTCATAAAGAGTTACGGTGGAAAGGAGGTGCTGCGGATTCCGGAACTGGAGATATTTGCTGGGGAGATCTTCGGCATTGTGGGGCCGAGTGGTTCAGGCAAGAGCACTCTCCTGAGGTTGCTGCACTTCCTGGAGCTGCCAACTAGGGGCCGCATCTTGTTCAAAGGGATGGATTTCAATGGGCGTGAGCCCCCCTTAGAGGTAATGCGGAAGATAACCATGGTTTTCCAGAAGCCGCTCTTGCTCAGGGGAAGCGTGGAAGCCAACGTCGCTTACGGCCTTCTTGCCCGTGGCGTAAAAGGAGTAGAAGCCAAGGTAGAGGAAGTGCTCCGGAAACTGGACCTCAATGGAGTGCGCGATTTCCCAGCTTGGAAACTTTCCGGCGGAGAGGTCCAGCGTGTCGCTCTGGCCAGGGCCCTCGTTCTGGAGCCCGAAGTCCTCCTTCTGGACGAGCCTACGGCCAACCTCGACCCCAACCGCGTGCTCTTGGTGGAAGATCTCATCCGCGAAGCCAGCCTCAAGGGCACCACGGTGGTCCTGGTGACCCACAACATCTTTCAAGCCAAGAGGCTTGCCCACAGAATAGCCTTCCTGCTCAACGGCGAGCTCATAGAAATAGCTCCCACCGAGAAGTTCTTCTCAGCCCCCTCCAGCCCTTATACGGCAGCCTTCATAAGTGGAGCCTTTTAGACTCTAAAACGCAGACGAGCTTTGCCGCGGCCCGAAATCGTGCTATAATTTTCACTGAACCTAGCCTAAAACATTCCGCAATTGATGCGTTATTAAGGCGCTGCCTGATTTCGCCTCAGTTGCGGACAGACTCAGGTCTTTAAGGCCACATTAAATTAACGTTCCGGAGGTAATTATGCTGAAGCGAGAAAAGTCCCTTTATTCCCCCGCGGTAGCGCTGTTTGTTTTATTGCTTGTAGGGTGCAGTTTCGTGCAGGCTCGCCTCGCTACCCCGACCCCTACTCCAACGCTAACTCCAACGTATACGCTGACCTTCACGCCAACCCCCACACTCACTCCTACCCCAACACCGACCCTGACTCCCACGCCAACCCCCACACCAACACCTGTGCCCCCAAAAGCCTTGCTTCCTCGAGCATCGCAGCTCTGTAATACGGCCTTTCAATCGCCGGTCAAGGCAGGTTCCCCTGCGCCGGGTGTGCTCGCCCTTCTCTATAAGGATTACGAAAAGAAGGGCTGGGAAATCCAGAGTTTGCCTCATGGCCCTGGAACCGCGGCTGAGGTAAGAACCCTCGTCTGCATAAAAGAGGAGAGAGTGCAAGTGGCTACCTACACTCCAGGAAACATACCGGGCTATAGGCTCGACTGGCATGCCCGTCTCGTCAGCTGGCCGGATGGCGAAGTCCTTGCCAGGGAAACCTTTTACGGCTATAGCCCTCCGAGCGTCACTGTTTATGTTGGCAAGCAACCTGATGCCATATATGGCGAGCAGCCCGTAATCGACCTAATGGAATGGTTGGTATCTCTTAAGATCTGGCGGGACGTGATCGTTGTGCCCAGGTACATCGATATGGCTTTCTCCCCGGATGGTCAGACTTTAGCCTCGCTTTCGAGAGACGGCAAAATGTGGTTCTGGCGAGTGGCCGACGGCACCC
>JBHOQL010000047.1:0-1498 GCA_042408195.1 Anaerolineae bacterium | reverse complement strand
TCCCCAGTCTAGCCGGGGCTTCCCGTGGCCAGTAAGGGGAGGGCAAGCCGAAGGCCAGGCTCAGCATACGGGCTCTCCTCCTCTCCCGAGGATTGTAACATCACACTGTATCATAATTTGCTGGCGGGTCTGCCGGCCTGCCCCGTACGCCCCTAGGGTTCGAGATTTTCCTCTTGGGTTCCTGCTGGCTACTCGATACCCCGAACCAACCTCGGGGACTTGGGCGAAGGCTGGCCGTTCTCGCCGAAGGGGTGGGCCACCACCTTGGCTAGCACTTCCGCGGGCCAGGCCCCGCACACGATGAACTCTGCCAAGCTCATCATCCTGGGTCACCTCCACCCCACTATAACATCACACTGTTACAAAGTCAAGGGGTGTATGGAACACCTGACCATGATGTTCTTGGCGAAACACCCCTTCCTTTCCATCCGTAGAGGAAGACCGCTAAAAGGCCCGGGGGCGCCGAGGCGGAAAAAGGTGCAGAATTTAACCCATAATTCAATAGCCAAGCGTTCTTCTGTTCAAGCTCCCTGTTGCATAGAACACGAACAAGCAGGCCAACCCGTAGCTACTGCGTATTAGGCTTATACCCCTGAGGCTTAAACCTCAATAATATCAATACGCTAGCGAGTAACACAGCGTAATACACCACTTGCTCAGTCTTGGAAAAGAATATCGTGTATTTCATAGATCCATTTGTGCGCACAAAGAATGTGAGGTTTGGCTTTAAAAAACTTTTAATAAAAGGGATAAATGTCGGAATCAGTTTTAACAAGTTTAATAAGGAACGCAATGTAATGCGGATTTTGCACAAGGAAAGCAATTTACTACGGATTTTTTCAATGTTTTCCAGTTGCGGAATAAAGAAAAAGATGAAAAACATGAGCAGATGTGCGATCGCATACGCACAGGGTAGGCCGATAACTTTGTGCCCGTAGTTTGGCTCAAGGACAAAGTGAAAACCCGTCCACGAAAAACCACCGAATATCAGTGCATCCCGCACGAGCCGAGAGAACGGCTTGGTCAAGCACCCGGTTATACGGCGCCCCGCCCAGAGAAAAGTGGCCAACCCTAGAGTGAGGAGGACGATCTTCCACCAATAATCACAAAAAGCCCCCCAGCTTAGGGGCAAGAGCAAAGACACTCCGAAGGGTATACTGGTGACTACCTCGTTCAAAATTCCCATAGCTGGCCAGACTCCACTTCGTAGATGGTAGGGAGTTGGCCCCAGTAAGATCCGAAGAGGTGGACGGCGTTCCCGCAGACATAAAGACCTGCACCTATGGGAAAGACCACATTAAACTTGCCATACGGAGTTACCAGTTTCACGTCAGTTTCATCTTTACTGATATATTTGGGACAGCATCCCCATTCAATCTGCCACTTTTCTGGTTCGAGAAAGCGAATGTATGAAAAAGACATGACCACTATAACTTGATCCTGTTGCGCAGAGTCTTGGGCTGGGGAGGTGCTTATACTAAACCCTAAAAGCAAAATT
>JBHOQL010000036.1:0-7891 GCA_042408195.1 Anaerolineae bacterium | reverse complement strand
GCAACCTCTTTTCAAACAGGCTCGCAGATGGGCAACCGCGCCAGCACCCTCCAACTCCTCCCGGCCCCCTAGTAAGTCACCGCCTGCTAAGCCGCCTCTCCTGCTACTGTCGTCTTTTCCTGGCAGTGCCGAATCACTTCCGTCACCTTCCCTTCCCACAACTCATCCAGGTGCTTCCCCGCCCATTCCTGGGCCTGAGGCCTCCCCTACCCCCAGGCAGCCCAACAACTCTCCAGACATACTGAATCCAGTTCGCCCCATTCCCGATCGCCGCAAACCTCTTTCCATTGGGTCACTCCTCGTCGATACCTTTCCAGCCAGAGCGCTCGCCCGAACGCTTCTGGGCCCTCCCGCGAATTGGTTCGTTGGGACGGCGGCGGAGCAAGTTTTCCATATCCTCTTAGGTCCGCACCAGCGTTCCACGTTCCTGGGCCTGCGCAGATGAGGGAGGCAGTTGAGGAAAAGCCAGGTCCCGCCAGTCCCTATGGCTGCTCGCTCTTCTTCCACAACTACCTGACCCAGATCCTCGGTAACTTCCCGGACGGTGTTGGGGCAGACGATGGACCAGATGAGCCGCTTTCTTGAAGGGGGGTTGAACACCTGCCAGGGCGTTAGCCGGACCAGCACAGAGCCCCAGTTCTTGAGCCAGCGGTACAGTCCTGTGACGAAAGGAAGGGCAAGGGTAATGGGCTGGTTCACCTTGAGCGTTCCCAGGAGGGTAAGAAAGGTCGCTGGCCGTTTCCGCTGATAGTGGGCGGTCTGACCACACGAGAAAGGCCTGCTCCAGTTGGCGAAGGAGGGACGAGCGATTCTATTTCCTCCGGCGTTCTGGTTTGAGTGGCCACCCGTTCGCCATTGGCTGGGCAGTGGGGCTATCTGCTCCGTCATTTGTTGGATGAAATCTTCCCGCTGGAAAGGGAGACAGCGGGCCAGGGGGTGTGACTGCCAGCGTGTACAGAGGAAGTTGAGGCAGCTGGGATGCTGATCGGCTTCATAATTTAGGCTCACAATTAAGGGTTAATATCCCACCTCAAAACTTTTGGTCCACCCCTTGAATCTGGTATATAATTACCTCATAAGGAGGGGGGATGAATCCGATCTTGAGGGGATCAGCTATTTCTTTCGTGAGTCGGAGCGAGGAGCAGACCAAGCGGCTCGGGATGAGGCTCGGCAGATTGCTCCAGGCTGGCGATGTAATCTGCCTGGAAGGCCCCTTGGGTAGCGGAAAGACCTGTTTTGTCCAAGGGATAGGAATGGGAATGGGGGTAGAAGAGCCCATAACGAGCCCTTCTTTCATCATAATTAATGAATACAAGACCCCCTCCGGCCTCATCCTCTACCACATTGATTTTTACCGCCTCCTTGAACCTGTGAAAGAGGCCCTAGCTATCGGGATCGAAGAAAAGTTTTATGGTGATGGGGTTTGCGTCATAGAGTGGGCTGATAGGGCCAGGGATATAATCCCACCGGAAAGGCTGTGGATAACTTTCAATCATCTGGATACCCACCAGCGCAGCATCCTAATGGAAGCCAACGGTAAAAGGTATGTTCATCTTTTAAATGCGTTTAAAGAAGCGGCTTTCGGCATAGGGTAATAGGGTATGCTCCTGGCTATCGATACTTCTACAAAGTTTTCAGGCATAGCTCTCTTTGACGGGGAGAAAATCTTGGCGGAGGAAAACTGGCTTTCCCGGGAAAGCCATACCCTTCAGCTCATGCCTAGGATTGTGAGGATGATGGAAACCCAAAACCTAAAGCCTGCGGACTTGAAAGTTATTGGAGTGGCCCTTGGGCCTGGCTCCTTTACGGGACTGCGGATAGGGCTGGCGGTCGCTAAAGGGCTTGCCTTCTCCTTGGGGATTGACTTAGTAGGGATCCCCACCCTGGATTTTCTGGCGTATCCTCTGTCCTGCCAGCCCTTACCGGTGTGGAGCATCCTGGAGGCAGGACGTGGTAGGATTTACACCGCTGGCTACAGAAGAGTTGGGAGAGGGTGGAGGAGGTTTACCGATTACATGGCACTGGCGTGGGAGGAGTTGCCTTCAAAGGTAGGGAACGGTCGCGCTATCTTGTGCGGTGAAATTGATCGCTACGGGAAGGATTTCATAGATAAGGCCTTTGGGAGTAGGGCTAAGGTAGCTGAGCCAGCCTTCTCTTTAAGGAGGGCTGGTTTCCTAGCTCAGATGGCTTACCGACTATGGTTATCTTCCCACAGAGATGACCTCGCCTCCCTTTCACCCATTTACCTAAAAGGGACATAGGGATGGAGGTTCCCTTCATTATCAGGCGCATGACTCTGGACGACCTGCCCGAGGTCATGGAAATTGAGAAGGTGAGCTTTCGCATGCCCTGGGCTCAATCGGCCTATCAGTATGAGCTCACCCGCAATGACCGTGGTTTCTACATTGTAGTGAGGCTCAAGACTGATAAGGGGGAGGGGCCGCTCATCGCTTACGGCGGTTTCTGGCTCCTAATTGACGAAGCTCACATATGCACTCTTGCCGTAAGGCCGGACTGGAGAGGCAAGGGAATCGGGGAACTTGCCCTGTATTCCCTTATGGACTTAGCCCTGCGTCTCGGAGCAGAGCTCGTTACCTTGGAGGTCAGGGTATCCAACAAGCCTGCCCAGAATCTCTACCGTAAATATGGTTTTGAAGTGGTTGGCAAGCGCAAAGGCTATTATTCCGATGGAGAGGATGCTTTAATCATGACGGTTTTTGACATAAATACGCCAAGGTACCGCTCATTTTTGGCTAAGAACAGGGAAAACCTGGAGAGAAAACTCAAGGGGGTAAGCCATGGAGGAGCTGGAGAGCCTATACGAGGAAATACGTAACTGCACAAAGTGTCGGCTTCACCAGAGCCGGACAAAGGCTGTTCCCGGGGAAGGGCCCGAAAGCGCTCGCATAATGTTCATAGGGGAAGCCCCCGGCTTCCACGAGGACCAGCAGGGAAGGCCCTTCGTGGGAGCTGCAGGACATTTCCTTGATGAACTGTTGGCCAGCATTGGTATTAAACGTGAGGAGGTTTACATCTGTAATGTTATTAAATGCCGTCCTCCGGGCAACCGTGATCCCCTTAAAGACGAGATAGATGCGTGTGCACCTTATCTTGACCGTCAACTGGAGATAATAAAGCCCAAGCTTGTTGTGACTCTCGGGCGTTATTCCTTGGCCAAATTCCTTCCCAAAGCTTCCATAACCAAAGTGCGGGGTCAACCGATAAGGGTGGGTAGTATAGTTTGTTACCCTGTCCTCCACCCTGCTGCAGCCTTGCACCAGCCCAAGTGGCGTGAGACCCTGGAAGAAGATTTCAGGCGCATACCCCAAATTCTTGAGGAACTGGATAAGCTTGAACTGAAAGACGAGAGCAAGGCCAGGCAGCTCAGCCTTTTCTGAAATAGAAATGGTTAATGGGGGTTCTCGAATTTTCTATTGCTGATGGTCCCACTCGTGGAGGGAGCAAGAGCTTTTCCCTTTGCCATATCCTTAAATGTTTTTTAAGGGGCTACTTTCCAGAACCTCTCAGCAGGGACACCCCCTTGCATCTTCGTTTTTGCTCACCCCCGTGGGCTGTGGGTTCGCCTTGGTTTTGGGTCCCACTCGTTGGCGGAGGCGATGGTTTGGCTCTTGCCCCCTTTTGTTTTCCAGGGGGCACATCCCCCAAACCCCCTGGCAAGAGGCAAGTTCCCCGCACCCTATGATTTTGCCCACTCTCGTGGGCTTCGGGTTCCCCTTGCTGAAGACCACACTCGAGGGGCTCGCTCTCGCGTAGTTTCCCCGGGGAAACATTGCCCTACTGCGAGAGTGCTTTGCCTCTTTCATAAGGACGGTGGAAGCCAGACTTCCAGGAAAGGGGATTAATTTTCAGGCGAACCAACCTGAATTTGACAAGGAAAATAAAATGCATTAAAATATTCATTGGTTAGGTCCTTTCTTGCTTTTCCAGCGGGAGCCGCCGGAAAAAAGGACCGGCGGTTTTTTCCTTAAGGGGGGCTTGGGGGAACTAACCGAAGGAAATTTAAGGAAAGGGAGGTCAGCAGTGAGTACCAGAACCACAGGAACCGTCAAGTGGTTCAGCCGTATCAAGGGCTACGGCTTCATTAAGCCCGACGGCTCAGATAAGGACGTTTTCGTCCACTATACGGCTATTGTAGGGGAAGGCTTCCGCAACCTTGAGGAAGGCGACAGGGTGGAATTTTCCATCCAGGATACCCCCAAGGGCCCCCAGGCCGTTAACGTTGTAAAGCTGTAACCCCTAGGCTGTAACACCACAGGACAAGCCCCGGCACTCACAGGCATGGCTTGACCCCGGCCGGTGTCGGGGTTTGTGTACCAAAAGATGAAGGAAAGGCTATTTCAAATAGTTGCTTTTCTTTCCTTCATCTTTTCAGGTCAATATAACCTGCCTATCCAGGCTGAATCAGGCTATCCAATTGCTTGGGCTCCAGATAGTTCTTTCCTCCTTATAGCAAGACCAGGTCAGGAAGTAAAGGCTGGGAGAAAAATTCAGCTGCTTCAGGAAATATACTCCTTCTACCCACAGCAGCAGCTTTCCGTTAAACTCTCCGGGAATGCTTTCTTTCCCTCTTTCTCTCCTGATGGGCAAAGGCTTGTTTTTGTGAGCCTTTTAGGTACCGGTGAGGCCGTTTTCCAGGAGATAGACTTGAAAACCCACAAGGCTGCGATCAAAGGCAGAGCTTCTTGGCCCTTTACCCCCGCGGAATCTACTTCCCCCAACGGACGTCATGTCATTTTTAGAAGAAACTTTACCATCTACCTCAAGGACAGGTCCAATGGGGAAGAATTTCCTTTGTTCCAAGCCCGCTACAGCGGTGGCGTGTCCTGGACGCCTGATGGCCTAAAAGCAGCGTTGATAGCTTCCTCAGAACCCTTCAGAGCCCAGCTTTGGTTTGTGACCGTCTCCCCTCCCAGAGCGCAGATGCTTTTGGAGTTGGAGGGCGAGGTCCTGGACGGTATTTCCATTTACCCAGATGGGAGCTTCATCGCTTTTGGGCGCTGCCCCCTTGGAGCTAACACTTCCGAAGCAGCCGATATCTGGGCTATTGATACCGATGGTAAAAACCTCAGGCCTTTGGTAGAGTGGCCAGGCGAGGACAGTTCACCCCTCTTTTCGCCCAACGGCCGCTTCTTAGCCTTCCGCCACAACGGTGAGGTTTTAATAGTAGAATTTGAAAGATCAACCGGCAAAATCCTACCCCCTCCAAGCCATCCTCTTTACATAACATCTATGGCTGAAGCTTACCCTCCCCTTCCCCCTCCTTCAACCATCCGTGTTATCCACAACCCCAACAACTATTACCGCTCCAATGTTCCTCCCTGGCAAATTGACGTCTTTGACTTTGAGACCTATGTTAAGCAGGTGGTGCCTTACGAGATGCCCGCTTCCTGGCCCATGGAAGCCCTGAAGGCTCAGGCCGTGGCGGCAAGGACTTACGGCTGGTTCTTCATCCGGAAAAACCAAAACCTCAGTTACGATGTTTCCGACTGGGTTGACTACCAAGTTATGGGCCCGGATACACACTACCGATCAAATGAAGCGGTTGACAGCACCCGTGAACAGTACATTGAATGGAAAGGCTTACCAATCCTGGCCGAATACAGCGCTGAAAATAGTTCCCCGACTTTACCTCGCTACAAGCCTGGCACTTATGAGCCCGATCCCGACTATCCATACCTGAGTTCGGTGCACGACCCGGTAAGCTTCGGCAAGCCTAGGAGAGGCCATGGGCGGGGGATGTCCCAGTATGGGGCTAAGAGGTGGGCCGAAATATACGGTTGGGGATACCAACAGATTCTAACTCATTATTACACAGGGGTTAATGTCAGAAAATCCTTCGCCTCCGAAGATTCTGGCCCACCGCTCTCCAGCGTAATCCGTCCCTGGTCAGGTTTCTATGTGAACACCAACTGGGTATGGCTTCAAGCCAATGCTTCGGATGAAAGCAGTGGGGTGAGCGCTGTGGAGTTCTACTCGGGGACTGAGCTTCTGATCACCGATACGGAGGGGATTGATGGCTGGAGCTATCTTTGGGATGTCTCTTTTCTGCCCGATGTAGATCTAAGCGAAGGGCCAGAGCTGTGGGTGAAGGCCTTCGATGGCCTTGGCAATAGTTCTTCCTCAGAAGGTCCTGTCAGGGCCAGGATTGGGATTGACCGGGTTGAACCGACGGCGACTGTTTCAGTGGGCAATGCCTTTGTTACTTCCCTTGATATAACCCTGACAGTAACGGTCAGTGATGCAGTGCCGGGGGAAATAGAAGGAGCGGGGATAAGCAATGGCTGGCTTTGGGAGGAGCGGGATTTCTACACTCAAACCGGCAGGATAGTGGATGACCCCGATGCTCTGGATGGAAAAGCTCTCAGGGCAAGGGCGAATATAGACCTTCCTGGGGTATGGTATGGCCCATATACTTTTGCTCTGGAGCCCGGCTTCCCCTATAGGGCCATTTTCCGCCTCAAAGTCAGTAACCTTGTAACTCCTACTGATGAGGTCGCTGTTCTGGACGTGGTTCAGAATGCTGGAACTGAACTCTTGGGCATTCGTCGCTTGCGTGGGTTTGACTTCAGAGCACCCGACACTTATCAGGAGTTTCCCGTTGATTTCTACTACGGATCCCGCGGAAGCACAGGGCTTGAGTTTCGCCTCGCCTTCAAAGGCACAGCCGACATATACCTGGATAGAGTGCTCGTGACTTCTTACCCTTCTCCCGCCGGAGAAATTGCCTGGAAACTTACCCCAGGGGAAGGGGAAAAGCTTTTATGGATTAAGGGCTTTGATAAAGCGGGAAACGTTTCCCCCGATGTAACCTTAACGATAACCGCAACGGATGTAAACCCTCCCTCTGGCTGGTCGGAACTCATCAACTTAAGTTGGATAACCTCCAGTTCTCCCGTGACCTTAGCAGTGCGAGTGACCGATGATCTATCAGGCCTTGACCCCGAAAGCGGCTATTTCCGTTATTCTGTAGATGAGGGAGCTACTTGGAGCCAGTGGCTCACAGCTACTGTGATCTTGACCAATTCACTGGAGGGGATGGTTGTAGCTCCTAGCGTTCCGGTTCCGGAAGACACGACCGGAAAGATTCAGTTCCGAATTGCCGACCGCGCAGGCTTTGTTTCCGAAAGCCCCGTTTACATGACCAAAGTCCTGTGGAAGCTGTTTTTGCCTCTGGTTTTAAAGTTTTAGCCTAAGGCAAAGTGATGCGTCCGAGGGTTACAGCTCCATCCGGCACTGGCCCCTCGGGCCCTTCAACTCCGAGTCTTTCCATGGTCTCAAGGAAATAGAGGCCCACTTTCAGGGTATACTGCCCCGGAGGAAGGCCTTCCAGAGAGAGCTCCCTCTCGTCTTCCACCAAGGCTCCTTCGGGCCAGTAAGATGTAGGGAACTCGCCCTTCATGGGCATACTGTCAAAGCCAGCAACCCATTGTCCTTCCTCGTCCAAAAGGTGAACAAAGACCGTATAATCCCGAGAAGGCTGTCTTTCAGCAAGCCAGTAGAGTTTCAAGGTAACCCCCCTCAGAGAAAAACCCGCCAACCTTATCCCATCGGAAAAGCGGTAATCAAGGTGGATGGCCTCTGGGGGAATGGAGAGCCAGTGGTCAGGTTCCAATGTTGCGTAACCTGCAATGCCCAAGGATATGTGGTTGCCACTTTCATCAACCGCCCTCAAGCCTGGGCGTCCTGGTTCGTGAAAATCGTACACCCCCATTTCAATGGTGAGCCTGATTGGGGCTTCCGCACTGTAGGGTATCTGCAAGGGATAAACATCGCATACCACTTTCTTCGGCGGTATGCAGCGGAATGGGCAGTTCCCAAGGCCAGGAAAAGTGTCCAACTGGGCAAGGGGTTTGCCTCCTGGGATTACTCC
>JBHOQL010000034.1:0-31621 GCA_042408195.1 Anaerolineae bacterium | reverse complement strand
AGGGTTGGAGATAAGGGGCCAGTTGGGCGAGGGAAGAGGGATGAGAAAAGAGGTCTTGGCAGTGCACCGAAGGGCGTGGGTCATCACTGACCTCCTGTGACGAGATGGGGGACTTTAAATCAGTCTGTTTGTCCAGTTGCTCCAAGGTGTGGGTAAAGTCAAGTAAGGAGGTGGGGTGTTTTTTGAAAGGCTTTTCATGCCAGTGAGCTGATGGAGGAATTTTAACCTCGGTTGGCCCTGTGCTGGCCCGTGGCCGAAGACGGTAAATTTTCACTCGCTTCCCAGCGGGACTTCCTCATCGGGATTTATTCGCCAGCTTGTGGGACGATCGTCCGGCCACTGGGGCCTCCGTGCTATTTCTGGAAGGGCTTTAGCCTCCAGCCCCATTCCCCGCAGCAAGCTTCAGGCATTGATGACGGCTGAAGTCAATATGACCAAAAGGCGACTGGGCTTACTTATAAGAGCAGGGGTTGCAGCAGGGATATTCAGCAAATTCAACGTTTATAGCGCAGGGATGGCTCAGCTCCAGGAAGCCAGAAAGTCCTGAAAAACCTCTTGTGCGTTTGACAAAAGCCTTTTTATGGTGTATTATCTTTTAAAAGTGGGGCTGTAGCTCAGCTGGGAGAGCGCGTGAATCGCACTCACGAGGTCGGGGGTTCGAATCCCCTCAGCTCCACTTTATAGTTTAATAGTCACGAAAAGCTGGGAACGGGAGTAGTAAGCCATCCCTCCAGAGAGCCAGGGTTGGTGTGAACCTGGCAAGGGCACCTGAGGGAGTGCCTTAGGCTGAACTCGCCCGGGAGCTGCGGCGGTGAAAGGCCAAGTAGCCGCCGTCGGGTAGCAACCGTTATCTTGCTCAAAGAGGGCGGAATAAGAATCATTATTTTCCGCCAATCAGGGTGGTACCGCGGAGGAAAACCCTTCGTCCCTGGGGACGAAGGGTTTTTTAATACCATTGGAAGGGGTGCTGAAATGTCTATGCCAAAGTCTCAATGGATATGGTTCAATGGCCAGCTTGTGCCCTGGGAGCAAGCAACAGTCCACGTTACTGCTCATGTACTGCACTACGGTTCTTCCGTCTTTGAAGGGATAAGGGCGTATGAGACCGCAAAGGGCACAGCTGTATTCTGCCTCGATGACCACGTCCATCGCCTCTTTAACTCCTGCAAGATTTATCGGATGGATATCCCTTATTCCCCTGAAGAGATCAAAAAAGCAATTTTAGATACAGTAAAGGCTAACGGGCACCGTTCTTGTTATATCCGTCCAATAGTTTACAGGGGAGTCGGAGGGTTTGCTTTAGATCCCAGGGCTTGTCCTGTTGAGGTAGCCATAATCACGATAGAATGGGGCCGCTACCTCGGAGCCGAAGCCATTGAAAAGGGCGTAGACGTAGGAGTCAGCTCCTGGCGCCGTATGGCTCCCGATACTTTCCCAGCTATAGCCAAATGGGGAGGACAGTACCTTAACTCCCAACTAATCGTCATGGAAGCCCACGACCACGGCTATGCCGAAGGGATTGCTCTGGATGTAAACGGTTACGTGAGCGAGGGAAGCGGTGAAAACATCTTCCTGGTCTACAAGGGCAAGATTTACACCCCGCCCTTGGCTTCTTCCATCCTGGAGGGAGTTACAAGGAAGGTAGTTATCACTCTAGCAACGGAACTGGGCTACCAGGTTAAGGAAGAAATGATACCTCGCGAGATGCTCTACATAGCCGACGAACTCTTCTTCACAGGCACCGCTGCTGAAATAACTCCCATCCGCTCGGTGGATGGGATAACAATAGGTAATGGGCAAAGGGGACCGGTTACTCAAAGGCTTCAAGAGGAATTCTTCGCCATAGTGGAAGGGAGGAAAGAGGACCGTTATAGTTGGCTAACTTATCTGTAACTGAGGAGGTGGAGTTATGGTGGATAAATACATCCCCCAGGAGATAGAACCCAAATGGCAGAAGCGTTGGGAGGAAGACAGGCTCTACTACGTCACCGAAAGGGACGATAAGCCTAAGTTCTACAACCTGGTGATGTATCCCTATCCCTCGGGCGACCTCCACATGGGTCACTGCCGGAACTACGTAATAGGCGACCTCGTAGCCCGCTACAAGACAATGCGAGGTTACAACGTTTTGAACCCCATGGGATGGGACTCTTTCGGTCTGCCTGCGGAAAACGCAGCCATAAAATACGGAGTCCATCCAAGGGAATGGACTGAGAATTGCATCATCCGGATGAAAGAACAACTCCGCAAGATGGGGGTATGCTACGACTGGGACCGGGAAATAACCTCCTACGATCCAAACTACTACCGCTGGAACCAGTGGTTCTTCATTAAGATGTTTGAAAGGGGGCTTGCCTATAAAGCCAAGGCTCCCGTCAACTGGTGCCCTTCTTGCAAGACCATATTGGCCAATGAGCAAGTAATACAGGGGAAATGCTGGCGTTGCGGTTCCTTTGTCACTAAAAAGGAGATGGAGCAGTGGTTCCTCAGGATAACGGCTTATGCCGATGAGCTCTTGAAAGATCTGGAGAAGCTGGAGCGCTGGCCTGAAAAAGTCAAGCTCATGCAGACTAACTGGATAGGGCGGAGTGAGGGGGCAAAGGTCTACTTTAAAACTGAGAACGGGGATAAAATAGCGGTCTTCACCACCCGCCCTGATACCCTCTGGGGGGCTACTTTCATGGTTCTTGCCCCGGAGCATCCCCTGGTGTTGAAAATTACAACTCCTGAAAAGTGGAAGGAAGTGGAGGAATACCGTGAATTTGCCTTCCTCCAGAGCGAAATCCAGCGTCTGAGCACCGAAAAAGAGAAAACCGGCCTCTTCAT
Organism: Anaerolineae bacterium; assembly: GCA_042408195.1. GTDB lineage: Bacteria > Chloroflexota > Anaerolineae > SpSt-600 > SpSt-600 > SpSt-600. The sequence continues at coordinate 28,795 of JBHOQL010000034.1, read as the reverse complement.
CGGAGCCTACGCCATAAACCCAGTCAATCAGGAACGCATACCTATCTGGATCTCCGATTACGTCCTCATGGGTTATGGGACGGGGGCAATAATGGGCGTGCCCGCTCACGATGAGAGGGACTTCCATTTTGCTTTAAAGTTCGGTCTGCCGGTTATTCCCGTCATAGCCCCACCCGATGGCTGGGCCAAGAGCCTTGTGGCTAAGGGTACTTACAGGGAAGGCCTGTCCAATGCGCTGAAGGAAGCAGGGTTCTCATTTGAGGAAAGGGATGGTTCCCTATATGTAACTATGGCCGAAAAGGACAAAGAGCGCTATATCAACATTGTCCGGGAGTTTATCCTGCCTGGCTTCTGGACAGAGGTAATCGGAGCAGGATGGCTGTTCGTCTTCGCCGATGGTGTGATGAACGTGGGCTCTATGGCAGAGGAGAGGGCTGTACTGGAGAAGTGTAGAGAGCTCAAGCCTTCCGTGCGGGATAAGCGCACCGTCGCCGAAATGCTCTGGGAAGTGGAATTCTACCGGGATATCCTCTTCCACGATAGCTACAGCACCATGATAAACTCTGGACCTCTTACAGGAACCCCTGGCGAAATAGCGGTCAAGCGCACCATTGAATGGCTTGAAGAGAGGGGAATCGGAGAATTTGCCGTGACTTACAGGCTCAGGGATTGGCTGATAAGTCGCCAGCGCTATTGGGGTACCCCTATCCCTGTCGTATACTGCCAGGAGTGCGGAATAGTGCCCGTGCCGGAAGACCAGCTTCCGGTACTGCTGCCTGAAAACGTGGATTTCACCCCCACTGGAACCGGTGAGTCTCCTCTCGCTTCAGTTCCCGAATTCGTCAACACCACTTGTCCCAAGTGCAATGGTCCCGCCAGGCGCGAAACCGATACCATGGACACCTTTGTGGATTCGTCATGGTATTACTTCCGTTACTGCGATCCCCGCAACACCGAGTTACCTTTTGACCCCAAGAAAGCCGCCTATTGGATGCCGGTAGACCAGTATACAGGTGGCGTTGAACATGCCATCCTCCACCTCCTCTACTCACGCTTTTTCACTAAATTCCTGAGGGATATCGGTCTCAGCCCCGTGGATGAACCTTTCTCCGCCCTCTTCACTCAGGGCATGGTCCTCAAGGATGGGAAAGCCATGTCCAAGTCCCTCGGGAACATAGTTTCAGTAGATGATATAACTAGCACCTACGGAGCCGATACCGCCCGGACTTTCATCCTCTTCGTTGCTCCACCTGAAGTGGATTTTGAGTGGAGTGAAAAGGGAGTAGAGGGAGCTTATCGTTTCCTCAACAGGGTGTGGCGCCTCGCCCTCGAGGTAGCTGAAGCCACGGAATTTTCGCCGGAGAGTGAGGAAAACCGTGCGGAGCTCCTCAGAGTCATCCACCGGACCATCCGGAAGGTGACCAGGGATATAGAGCGCTTCCATTTCAATACAGCCCTCAGCGCCATAATGGAGCTCAATTCTGAACTCTTTGAGTACAAGGAGAAAAATGGGATTACCCCCACTGTCCGGGAGGGGGTGGAGAAACTGCTGCTTCTCCTGGCTCCTATCGCCCCTCACATAACCGAAGAGCTGTGGGAGAGGCTGGGCAAGCCTTACAGCATTCACATGCAACCCTGGCCCGAATGGGACGAAAAGCTGGCAAAAGAGGAGATAATCACTCTAGTGATCCAGGTGGATGGTAAAGTGCGGGATCGCCTTCAGGTCCCGGCTGATATATCCGAGGAGGAAGCCAGAGAAATGGCCCTGGGGAGCCCTAAGGTCCGCCGGCACATAGAGGGAAAGGAAATAAAGCAAATAGTGTTCGTCCCTGGAAAGCTTTTGAACATCGTTACAGCTTAACGAAACCAGTTCACCCCCTGGCCGAACGAGGGCATGGTTGCAGCCATGCCCTCAATTTTTGTGAGCATTGCTCGTCCTCCGAAGATTTCTTATAATTAAGCTCGGGGGCAAAAGATGCAAACACAAGTGCTCAAGGTTAATCCCGTTGAACCCGAGCCAGAGGTAATTGCGCTGGCGGCAGAGGTCATAAAGAAAGGGGGGCTTGTGGCTTTCCCTACGGAAACTGTCTACGGACTGGGGGCCAATGCCTTAGAGGAAAGAGCGGTGGCCAGAATATTCGCCGCTAAGGAGCGCCCGGCCGATGACCCCATCATAGTGCACATTGCATCCATGGAATCGCTCCTCCAAGTAGTGGCGGAGGTACCCCCCATGGCTCAGAAACTGGCCAATCTTTTCTGGCCCGGTCCCCTCACCCTCGTCCTTCCCAAAACTCCATCTGTACCCAATCTGGTTACGGCTGGCCTTCCTACGGTGGGGGTGAGGATGCCAGCCCATCCCGTAGCCCTAGCTCTCATAAAGGCTTCTGGATGCCCGATCGCCGCTCCCAGTGCCAACCTCTTCGGCCGGCCAAGTCCAACCCACTCCTCCCATGTCCTGGAGGATCTGGACGGTAGGATTGAGCTTGTCCTGGATGCTGGGCCAACTTTCATCGGGGTTGAGTCCACGGTTCTGGATCTGACGAGGCCTACCCCCACCATATTGCGTCCTGGTGGTCTTTCCAAGGAAACCCTTGAGAAGGTGTTGGGTAGGGTGGAGCTCGTGACGGAACCTGTAAGCGGGCCCAAGCCCTCACCGGGGCTAATGGAGAAGCATTACGCTCCCAGAGCCAATCTCTACCTCGTTATAGGTGGGGATAGGGCGGTGCGCAGCTTTCTCAGGGAAAAGGCTCTGGAGGGCAAGGCGCTTGGGATAAAGAGGGGCTTCATCATCGCAGAAGAAGACAGGGAGTCTCTGGGCGATTTACCGGTTACCATTCAAATTCTGGGTTCGCTGAAGGAACCAGAATCCGTTGCCCGCAGGTTGTTCTCCTCTCTGCGCATTCTGGATGCCTTAGGAGTGGAAGAGATATATGCCCGGGATTTCGGCCAGGAGGGACTGGCGCTGGCTGTGCACAACCGCCTCCTCAGAGCTGCTGGGGGCAAAGTTGTGGTGCTGGAAGGAGGTTAAATGCATTCCAAAACCTTTTTAGCCATTTTCATCCTTTTATTTGCGCTTTCGTGCCGCGCCCCAGCTACGACTCCGCAGCCTTCTCCCTCCCCAGCGGACCCCTTTGTTGAGAAGCGACGCTTGATGGTGGAAACCCAGATAAAGGCACGCGGGGTTAAGGATGAGCGGGTCCTGGCAGTAATGGAGAAAGTGCCTCGTCACCTCTTTGTCCCCCCGGAGTATCTGGACGAGGCCTACGACGATCATCCCTTGCCCATAGGGTATGGTCAGACCATATCCCAGCCTTACATCGTAGCCTATATGACCGAGCTCCTCAGGCTCAAGCCCGGGGACAAGGTTCTGGAAATCGGAACCGGTTCAGGTTACCAGGCGGCCATATTGGCGGAGATAACCGATGAGGTCTACACGGTAGAGATAATCCCAGAGCTGGCTCGTTCGGCCGAGGAGAGGCTCAGGCGCCTTGGGTACGATAAGGTTAAGGTGCTCAATGCCGATGGTTACTACGGCTGGGAAGAGCACGCCCCTTACGATGCCATAATAGTTACCTGTGCCCCCGACCACATCCCTCAGCCTCTCGTCCAGCAGCTCAAGGACGGAGGTAGGATGGTGATCCCAGTAGGACCTCCGGGAGGGTATCAGACCCTCTGGCTCGTGGAGAAAGTGGGGGGAGAAATCCGCACTTACAGCATGCTAGGAGTAATTTTCGTGCCGATGCTTGGGGGCCACTGACTGCGATACCGTGTATCCTTGTCCTCTCCAGACTATCCCACGGAAACCATTTCTCCATTGCTTGTAGCCCGATCAGAAGCGAAGAGCTTGTCGTTGAACCCATTATTGCATCTCTTGAAAAGATGCTTCCTCATCAGGAACAGTGGGGATCAAAGTGACTGCAGGCCACAAAAGGAGAAATTTTGCCGCTGGCAAAGGCCTCGATCGGGAACAAGTTCGTCTTTCCCCGTACAGCAGTAGCAATTTTGAAGGGCCTCGGCTTGGGCGAGAGCGGGCATGCTGGCTTGACGGGCGTGCTCTTGATGGGTATAATTTAAAACTGGATGGAGAGGTGCGAGAGTGGCCGAATCGGCGCGACTGGAAATCGCGTGGGCGTCTAAAACGGCGCCTCGTGGGTTCGAATCCCACCCTCTCCGCCTGAGGTCAAGGGGCTGGCTGTTTGTGAAAAGTTGCCAGCCCCTTTTTATAATTTCACTCTTACTCGTTGCCTGCGCTCCTCAACCCCGGTGGAAGCCTATCTACTATGGCCTCAAGCCTCAGGCTTTCATCCTTGCTGTAGCCGAAAACTCCTCAGGATTGTGGGCTGCCGTCTACGCAGACCCTGGCCTTTACTTTTCTCCCGACAAAGGGCAAACTTGGCATCCAGTGAAAGAGGGAGTTCCTCCTGGACCCGCCTTCTCGCTCAGGCCTGACCCTCTTGATTCTGAAGCCATTTACGTAGGAACATCAAAAGGTGTGGTCAAGTGCGTGGGCAATCCTCCATCCTGTAACAGTGTGGGGGAAAAGCTTCCTTCCGTCAGGATCTATGCCATGGCCTTTTCCGCCGATGGCGCTCTTTGTGCTTCCCCCGATGAAGCTCCAATCCATTGCTTGAAGGGAAAAGAATGGAAACCACTTTCACCTTTGAAAGCCACGGCTCTCACCTTGCTCGCCCACCCTCACGATCCGTTAACCCTCTACGCTGGCACCGCCGGGTACGGGGTATGGAAAACTTCAGATGGAGGATTGCGCTGGCGCAATACCTCGGAAGGCTCGGGAATGCGCTACGTCTACGCCCTGACGGTGAACCCTCTCAAGCCTGAGGAGCTTTTCGCCGGCACGAAGGAAGGCCTTTTCGCCTCCAGAGATGGAGGCGAGACCTGGGAAAAGCTTCTTTCACCCCTTTCCGTCCCTGCAGCTCTTATGTTCTCTTCCAACGGTGTTCTATATGCCGGCGAACAGAGCCCAGACCCCGGACGCGGTCACTCGGGGGTTTACAGAAGCACAGATGGCGGGATTTCTTGGGCAAGGCTTCCCGGTTTCCCTCCGACAGCCTCCATATTTTCTCTCGCCGAAGGCTCTTCTGCCCTCTACGCGGGTAGCCTCCAAGGGCTCTTCAGGAGTGTGGGAAAATCCGGCTCATGGGAAGAGATAACTACAGGCCCTGGAGACCCTCTAATCCTCGGGATAGCCCTTGCAACTCAGGGCGATGCCCTCTATGCTATGACGGGTAAAGGGTTATATGTTTCTTTTGATGAAGGCGAAACGTGGACCCCTCTCTTGGAGGGATGGGGTGTACAGAGCATAGCCTTTCACCCGCGCGATCCCCAGACCTTCTACATTGGAGTTATAGGCCAGGGAATATGGCTGGGAGGAAGGTGGGAACCAATAAGTCCTTCTTTGGCCGGTCTTAGCGTACCCCAGCTTATAATAGATCCTGATGACCCTCGCTTTTTCTACGCTCGCATTTCCTACGATCGGCTCTACCGCAGTTCTGACGGGGGGAAAACCTTCGTAAGCATTTGGGAGGGGATGAAACTGAGCGATGAAGTCCTCTGCGTCGTTTACGACCATCATAACCCTGGCATCCTCTTGGCGGGTGCCACTGAGAACCTTTACATGACCCGCGACAGGGGTGATTTCTGGGAGATAGTCCCCACCCCCTTCCAAGGCCAGAGTGTCCTGGTGGTAGCCATACATCCTGAGAAACCCGGCTACCTTTACGCCGGGACCACCGGAGGTTTATACGAAAGCACCGACTACGGCGCTAAATGGCGGCTCATCGGCTTTGAGGATACCACTGTTTCGGCAGTGACCTTTGATCCGCAAAATCCCGAAACCATATACGTAGGGACGAGGTATTCGGGTCTGTTCCGGAGTCGGGATGGGGGTAAATCCTGGGAGTTCTTTGGAGATGGATTGCCGTCCGAAATAAGGCAGGTTATCGTAAACCCGAAGGGAAAGGTTTTCGTTCGCACCCCTAAAGGAATCTACAAAGCTGATTGAGGATGGGAAGGTTCCTTGCCTTCTTGCTCGTGACGATAACCCTGATTTTGCCCAAGCCACCTGAGGGCCGCAAACTGCGCTTCGGCATCCACATTCTCGATGTAAGTGACCAAACCCTCCAGAAAGCCCGGGAGCTCGGGGCCACGTGGGTTGTCTACCCCGTCCTTTGGCGTGACATTGAGCCCTATCCAGGCCGATACAACTGGGCCAGTCTGGACCTCGCTCTCCAGGCCATAGAATACTACCGCCTGAACCCTGTTTTCAGAGTGGATCATCCCCCCGTTTGGGCCTCCCTTACTCCAGAACCCAATTCTCCGCCCAGAGACCCATCCCTTTACGCTGACTTCCTGCGCAAGTTATCGTCCCGATACAAGGGAAGGGTGAAGGCTTATATAATCTGGAACGAACCGAATTTGGCAAGAGAGTGGGGAGGCCTTGAGCCTGATCCTGAAGGATATGCCTTGCTCCTCAAAGTGGCGAATCAGGCTATAAAGGAATCGGATCCTAAGGCTCTAATAATAAGTGCGGGGCTTGCCTCTACAAACGAAGTGAGCCGAAAGGCCATGGATGACCGCCTTTACCTGAGGCGGCTCTACGAGGCCGGTGCTTCCAAGTATTTTGATATCCTGGGGGCTCACCCTTACGGATTCGCCTACCCCCCCGACGACCCACGCGGCGCCCACGGGGGCCTCAACATGGCCAGGCTTGAAGATTTGAGAGAAATCATGATCCTTTACGGGGACACTGAGAAAGAGGTATGGATTACGGAGCTTGGCTGGACAACGCAGGGCCACGGGGATTGGGCCTGGGCTGAGGTGAGCCCCGAGGAGCAAGCCCGTTACCTGGTAGAAGCTGTGAAGATAGTTGCCCTCCGCTGGCCGTGGGTCGGGATGGTGGCCGTATGGTTCCTGAGCTCGGGGAAGGTGGATCCTGTTCACCAGGGCTTCAATCTTCTGAACCCCGATGGCTCCCCTAAACCAGCATGGGAATCCCTCAGAGCTTTAGCTCATTCCTCCGCTCTTCTCTATCGCGATCTTCTCCCAGAGCCCCTTTCTCCGCAGCGAATTTTAATCCTTGCCCCGGATCAGCCAATACACCTGGGCGATAGCGAATACCCCTACCCGTGGGAACCTCTTCACCTAATGCGCAATCCAAGTCCCTCTTGGGAATGGGCTTTTTACGTTCGCCGGCCCCGGGGGAAGTGCTGGCTCATGACCCTGGAGATTATGCAGAGCAATGAACTTGGAAACACCCTTTTAATCAATGGTGTAACGGTAGCTACCCTGCCTGCGGAAGCGTGGGAGGGAGTGTGGGTTAAATTTCCGGTTAAAATCCCTTCTGGTGTCCTCAGAGAAGGCCGCAACGAAATAGCAATAAAGATAACCAAGCGTATCCCCCCCTGGCAGCACGATGACCTCATTTGGGATGACCTCCAGTTCCGCAATATAGTCCTGGAAGAAAAATCTTGCCCCTGATTGCATAAGGATTGCCTTTGTGGTATAAATAACCCGGAGGAAATCAGAGAGGTGTATAATGAATTTGTGGAAAATTGGGCTGGAGAAAACGAGAAAAAGTTTGCTGGGAAAGCTTAAGGATCTTTTCTTGGGCCCCAAAATAACGCCTGAAACATGGGAAGAATTGGAGGCAGTTCTAATTCAGGCTGACCTGGGGGTGAAAGTTACAGCTGAGGTCCTGGAGAAACTACGCAGGGAAGTCCAACGCCCTGAAGAACTCAGACCTGCTCTTAAAAGGGAGCTTTTGGCTATGCTTGGAGGAAAGCCTGCTTTTAACCTCGACCACCAGCGTCCTCTAAATGTTTTTCTTGTAGTTGGGGTCAATGGTTCCGGCAAAACCACCAGCATAGCCAAATTGGCTTACTACTGTCGTAAGAGAGGGCACAAAGTGATCCTGGCCGCGGCTGATACCTTTAGGGCTGCTGCCATTGATCAGCTCAAAATTTGGGGCGAAAAGGTAGGGGCCAATGTGGTAGCCCATCAACCTGGAGCTGACCCTGGAGCTGTGGTTTACGATGCGATTCAGGCTTCTCGTTCCCGTGGGGCTGATGTCCTGATAGTAGATACGGCGGGAAGGATTCACACAAAATACAACCTGATGCAGGAACTTAAAAAGATCCGCAATGTTGCTGCCAAGCTTGTGCCCGATGCTCCCCATGAGACCCTTCTTGTTCTTGATGCCACTTTCGGGCAGAATGCTCTCTCTCAGGCCATTCACTTTAAGGAAGCTGTGGAAATAACGGGCATAATCTTAGCCAAACTTGATGGAACAGCTAAGGGAGGTTCCATATTCCCTATTGTGAAAGAGCTCGGAGTACCTGTCAAATTTGTGGGGACTGGGGAAAAACTGGAGGATTGGGCTGAATTTGATCCTGAAGCCTTTGTCAACGCATTGCTTGAACAGGAGGAGTGAGAAATGGAAGAGTTGCTCCATCGCCTCAGAGAAATGCTTGCTCGGATCCAGGAAATCGAGGTGCGTCTTTGACCTTCCGGGAATGGAAAGGGAAATTGAGGAACTGGAGAAAAAGACGGCTTCTCCGGAGATATGGTCAGACCCGGTGGAGGCCGGCAGGCTAATGCGTAAGTTGGCCTCCCTGCGGGAAGAAGTAAAAAGCTGGAGGGAGCTTGAAAGGAGGGTCCAGGATGCCCTGGAACTAGCCCAGCTGGGTCTGGATGAGGAGGAACTCAGAGCTGAAGCTGAAAGCATTGCTGCTTCTATAGAGGAAAAAGAAAGGAAGCTCCTCTTCGCAGGCGAACACGATGCTAGGAATGCAATTCTTTCCATCCATGCAGGGGCTGGTGGGGTTGACGCACAGGATTGGGCTGAAATGCTCCTCAGGATGTACCTCCGGTGGGCTGAAAGCAAGGGGTTCAACGTGGAAATCCTTGATACTTCCTACGGAGAAGAAGCTGGAATAAAGAGCGCGACTGTTGCCGTGGAAGGCCCTTATGCCTACGGTCACCTCAAAGCGGAAAAAGGAGTTCACAGGCTTGTCAGGATCTCGCCCTTTGATGCGGCTCACCGTCGCCATACCTCTTTTGCCCTTGTGGAAGTGTTACCCGAGGTTGAAGAGGAATTGGAAGTGGAAATAAAGCCCAGTGACCTCAAAATAGAAACTTTTCGTTCCTCTGGCCCGGGTGGGCAGCACATGCAGAAGAACGCCACTGCTGTCCGTATAACCCACTTGCCTACAGGCATCGTGGTAACCTGCCAGAGTGAGCGTTCCCAGTATCACAACAAAATGGCTGCCTTGCGCATCCTTAAAGCCAAACTTTACCAAAAGAAAAAGGAAGAGAAAGCCAGAGAATTAGCCCAGATTAAAGGAGAGCACGTAGAGGCTGAGTGGGGCAATCAAATCCGATCCTATGTGCTTCACCCTTACAAACTGGTCAAGGACCTTCGCACTGGTGTGGAGGTAACTGATCCCTTCCGGGTTCTGGAGGGCGATCTGGACGAATTCATCATGGCTTACCTGCGCCAGAACATTTCCAAAAAATAAGGGCAAGGTGTGCTTTACTCTAAGCGATAACGAGCAAAATTAGGGGGTGGAGGGAGCTTTGCCCCTCTCTATGCAAAAGAGAGGGCATAGGGTGAATTTTTACCTCAATCTATAAATGGGCCCCTGAATCGGGGTTAGGCCGATCCTTGGAAGGCACATAAGCGGAAATGCGGGGCGTGGAGGACGTTTCTTTGAGAAACAAAGGCGATCAAAGCTCATAGAGGTTGGCAACACGAACGTAGAAAGAGCTAAAAGCTCGTTCCAACCGCAATAAGTCCAAAGTTTGGGGTAGCAAAAAGGTTTTACCGCGATGGGAAAAACCGGAAAGCAAACTTCTGGCAATAAGTACATAATTGGTCTTACCGGAAATATAGCTACGGGCAAAAGTGTCGTAGCCAAGATGCTGGAGCGTCTGGGTGCCCATGTAATTGACGCCGATCGTCTCGTCCATTGGCTCCTGGACCACGATAAAACCCTTCAAGAAGCCATAGTACAGGAATTCGGCAAGGACATCTTGGACGAAGAAGGGAGGATAATCCGCAAAAAACTGGCGGCCAAAGTCTTTGGGAATCCAGAAGCCCTTCGAAAGCTGGAATCCCTCATCCATCCCATAGTGATAAAGCTTGTTCAGTGGCTGATAGAGAATGCAGAGGAACAAGTGGTAGTAGTGGAAGCCATAAAGCTGATAGAATCGGGGATGCATAAACATTACAATTCCTTGTGGGTTGTAACCTGTTCTGAGGAAGAACAGCTCCGGCGCCTTGTGGAAGTACGGGGCATGAGTCTTCAAGAAGCCCTCATCCGCATAAAATCCCAGCCCCCTCAGGAAACTAAGATAGCCTTGGCCGATGTTGTCATACACAACGATGGTCCCTTGTCCCGCACCTGGGAGAAAGTGAAAGCAGAGTGGGAAAAGATAATCGCAGCCCTTAAGTCTGAGGAAGAAAAAATCCCTCCGGCCCCTATTGAAGTCCGAAAAGCTCTCCGCAGAGACCTCCCGGCTTTCGCTCGTCTCTTTTCTCTCCCCGAGGATCAAGCTTTTGAAAAGCTCCTCAACAAAGGTTACATAATTGCCTTTCAAGAGGGGGAAGCTGTAGGGGCGCTTGGGTGGAATGCCGAAAACCTGGTAGCCTCAATAGAGGAAATAAAGGTAAGAGACCAAGACATATCAGTGCTGGAAGCTATGCTGAAAGCTTTGGAGGGTGAAGCTTCCACCCTGATGTGCGAGGTGGTAATGGTGGCCCTGAACCCGGGGAGTCCGCTGGAGGAGGCCTTCAGAGCTTCTGGCTATAGCCCAGCTGAGCCTCAAAATCTCTACAGGCCATGGCGGGAGGAAGCTCGGAAAATTCTTGGGGAAGGACGAACTCTTTTCATCAAAAAACTTCGGGAAACCTTGATCACTAAACCTATCTGAGGAGGTGCGGGATGAAGCACTTTCTTTGCATTGCAGATTTTTCGCCAGAGGAAATACTCCATATCTTGGACCTCTCTGCTTGGCTTAAGGAAGAGTGGAGGAAGGGAGGAAACAAACCTATCCTTATGGGCAAAACCCTGGGCATGATATTTCAAAAGCCCTCCCTAAGGACCAGGGTTTCCTTCGAGATGGCAATGCGCCACCTTGGAGGCCACGCCATTTACCTTTCCCCCGATGAAATACAGTTGGGTAAAAGGGAAAGCGTTGCCGACGTGGCCAGGGTGCTCTCCCGGTATGTAGATGCCATAATGGCCAGAGTATTTTCCCATGGGGACCTGGAAGAACTGGCCCGTTATTCCAGTGTTCCAGTCATAAACGGACTTTCCGATTACAGTCATCCCTGCCAGGCGGTGGGAGATATTTTCACTATTATGGAAAAGCGGGGCACTATCAAAGGCCTCAAGCTCGCCTTCGTCGGAGACGGCAACAACGTTTGTAACTCTCTGCTCTTCATTACCTCCAAACTGGGGATGGACATGGCCGTTGCTTCACCCAGAGGGTATGAACCGCGTCCTGAAGTGGTAAAGAAAGCGCTGGAATTTGCCTCCAAAAGCGGAAGCAAAATAACAGTGACTAATGATCCTGTGGAAGCCGTCAGGGATGCTGACATAATCTACACCGATGTTTGGACGAGCATGGGGCAAGAGGCTGAGGCTGAGGTGAGGGCTAAGGTTTTTCCGCCCTATCAGGTCAATTCTGCTCTGGTCGCTAAAGCCAAACCTGACGTAATGGTGATGCATTGCCTGCCGGCCCACCGGGGCCAGGAAATAACTGATGAGGTAGCTGATGGACCTAACTCCGTAATTTTTGACCAGGCCGAAAATCGTCTTCACGCCCAGAAAGGGATTTTAGCTTATCTCCTGGCAGGAATGTAAAGGTTAAGGAGCGGTAAAAATTTGGCGAAGATGGATTTCAACCACCAGCGCTACGAAGAAGTACTGAAGAAAGCCCACTCTTTTGCCTGGGAAGGGCAGTGGAAGGAAGCTTTGTCTCTTTACAAGCAGGCCGCTTACATGAACCCTGATGCCCCCGAACCCTTAATAGGGATTGGTACTGCGTGCACAGAATTAGGCCTCTGGGAAGAGGCAGTAGAGGCTTATCGAAAAGCAACACGCCTCGAGCCTGGTTCTCCTGCTCTCTGGGAGAAGCTGGGGGCTACTCTTCTCAGGACTGATCAGAAAACAGAAGCGGTTCAGGCTTTCATTATGGCTAGTAATATTTATCGTAAGGGCAAGGAATACAGGAAAGCGATAGAATCATTACTGAAAGCAGCCAAGGCTGCGCCTCATCTTCCTGAACCTGCCATTAGACTGGCTGACCTTTACCTGGAACTGGGGAAGAAAGACTTGGCCGTTAGAACCCTCATTGGCCTCGCTTCTTATTTTAAGCAAAAGGGGGACCTTTCCCAGGCTGCAAACTTTTGCAAAAAAGCGCTTGAGATTGATCCTGGCAACCCTCAAGCTTTAGCTTTCAAATCATCCCTGGAGCTTCCCATACCTATCGATGTGACCACGGCGAAAGAAGCCACGCCTCTGGAAATCGCCAAGGACAAGTCCTTGAAGAAGTTGGCCGAGATGCTCTTTGAGACTTCCCTCTCAGAGGCTGGGGGATATTTGGCCAAGGCTCTGGATGCTCAAAGTAAAGGGGAAATAGATCAGGCTCTCTATTACTACAAACTGACCCTCGATGCGGGCGTTGATAATCCTGACATCCACTTCAACCTAGGCCTCATCTATAAGGAGAAATTCCTTCTCGATGAAGCCATGGCTCATCTTCAAAAGGCTTTGCAGCATGAGCCTTTAGCTTTGGGAGCGCACTTAGCCCTGGGAGAATGTTTCAGACTGAAGGGCCAGTTAAAAGAAGCCTTTTATCATTTCTTCGAGGCCCTCAAGATTGTCGACCTTTCAACTCTTGACCGCGCGAATGCGGATGAGGTTACCAGAATCTACAAGGCTTTGGCTGAGAGTTTCGTAGTTCAAGGGAACAAGGAGAGGGCTCTAGAATACATAAACTCTCTCCTCTCCTTCTTCAGCTCAAGGGGCTGGGAAGACAAAGTGCGGGAGTTAAGGGAATACATCAAAGCTGTGGAGGAAGAAGGCATCGCTCCAAGCCTTGCGGAAATTCTGGAAACCTCGTCGCCTGAGTTCACCTTTCGGACTCTGGTCTTAAGCCAAGAACTAATCCGGCGAGGTCTCCTCAGAGCAGCGTCGGAAGAATGCATGCGAGGCCTGGTTTATTCCCCCTTCTATCTTCCTCTCCATATCCAGCTGGCCGAGATCCTAATACGCCAGAACAGGATAGAGGAAGCTGTACAGAAATACATGCTCATTGCTCAACTCTATGAACTGAACGGAATCCACCGCAGGGTTGTGGAAATCCTACAGCGGCTGATAAAGCTCAACCCTATTGACATAAATCTACGAGCTAAACTTATAAATGCCATGGTGAGATACGGGCAAATTGAGGAGGCCCTTGAACAGAACCTCCAGTTGGCTGAAATCCTATATGAGATGGCTGACATTAAAGGGGCCATTGAGAGCTACCGCCATGCCTTGACCCTTTCCACCAGATTGCCTGACGGAAACAAATATAAGGGGCTAATTTTGTCCAAGCTTTTCGAGCTATACACCCAAACAATGCACTGGAAAGAAGCTATTAAGGTGGGAGAAAGTCTCAAGGAGGTGCAGCCTGATAACTTGGAAATCCGCCGCCGCCTCATTCATCTCTACGGTCGATTGGGGATGAAGGATGAAGAAATGCGCGAGATAAGCCAAACAACTGAGTTGCTACGCGAGAAAGAAGGCACGCGGGGAGTAGAGGCTTTCCTCAAGAGCTTGGTGGAAGAAAACCCGAAGGACCCTTACCTACGTAGAACTTTGGCAAACCTTTACAAAGAAATGGGCCTGAAGGAAGAGGCGGTGGAGCAACTCGATGCGCTGGGGGAAATACAGCTGGATGCTGGGCTGATTGAAGAAGCCAAGAGGACCATAAAGGAAATAATAGCTTTGCAACCTCGTGAGTTAGAGGCTTACAGAATGCTGCTGGACCGTTTGGGAGGTTAGTGATTGAATGGGGAAGTGGATGGAAGTCCTGAATAACCTGACCTGGGCCAATGTCCTGGACATTTTGCTGGTTGCTGCCCTTTTCTACGCAATCCTACGTTTGATGCGGGGCACTCAAGCCGTTCAACTCCTGAGAGGAGTACTGGTGATAACTTTGGGGGCTATAATCGCCTCAACTCTTCTACCCTTCACAGCTTTTCGTTGGCTGATCCGCAATTCAATACCCGCCCTTCTGTTAGCTCTGCCGGTAATTTTCCAGCCCGAAATCCGCAGGGCTCTGGAGCGGTTGGGCAGAGCAGGATCCCTTTTCAACGTGGCTTCTCAGGAGGCCGTGGAAGGTAAAGTCCTGAACGAAATTGTGAAAGCTGCAGGTTCTCTCGCTGAGTATCGCCATGGAGCCCTCATAGTGCTGGAGGGTTCAACGGGTCTTCAGCCCTATGCTGAGACCGGAGTTATACTTGATGCTGAAGTGTCCAAAGAGCTCCTAATGACTATATTCTACCCGGGCACTGCCCTTCACGATGGGGCAGTAATAGTGCGTGGAAACAAAATTCTCGCAGCAGGTTGCATACTGCCTCTGTCTTCCAATCCTTCCTTCTATCGTTCCCTGGGGACACGCCACAAAGCAGCTATTGGCATTACAGAGCAGAGCGATGCGCTGGCAGTAGTGATCTCGGAGGAGAGCGGGACTATTTCAGTAGCCTATAACGGCCGGATGATCAGGCACCTGGACGAAAAACGCCTTCTCAGGGTACTACAAACGGTACACCGCAAGCCTCTCTTTCCGGTGGTAAAGTCTTGACCTTACGTGAGGGAAGCAGATGAGGAGAGCGTTGAGCGAGCTTGGCAGTTTCATCCTGGCTTTATCCCTTGCCCTCTTTATTTGGATAGTGGCCGAGAGGGAAGAAAACCCTGTGGTCCGAGGCGTTTTTCCGCGGAAAATCCCCTTAGAAATAGTCAATCTCTCACCCGATCTCGCGATCGCGGGTAGCGTGCCCAGAGAAGTGGAGCTTACAGTAGTGGCTCCTTCTGATAAATGGGATACTCTGACCCCCAGTGATTTCAGGGCGTGGCTGGACCTGAAAGACAAAGTTCCAGGCCATTACGAGCTGAAGGTTATGGCTAGTTGCGCTGTAAGGGGGGTTAAAATTTTGGAAACGAGACCCGGCAAAGTAGCAGTCAGGATTGAGGAAAGGGCCGAAAAAGAGCTCCCAGTGAAAGTGAAAATTGTAGATTTACCCCCACTGGGCTATTACATATCGGGCACACCTTTGGCGGAGCCCCACACCGTCAAGCTTCACGGGCCCAAATCCCTCGTGGACAGAGCAGCAGAAGTCATAGCGGAAGTAGCTATAGGGGGCAGCAAAGAAAGCTTTTCCCGGAGGATAACCCTCGAAGTAGTGGATGTTAACGGCGATGAGGTCCCGGAAGTCAAAGTAGAGCCGGCGGTCGCGCTGGTAACAGTGAACATAGTCCAAAGGGCTGGTTTCAGAGATGTGTCGGTGCTGATAAAGCTCGAGGGCCAACCTGCCGCCGGGTACAGGATAAGCAGCGTTTCTGTTACGCCCTCTGTTGTGACGGTAGTAGGAAGCCCGGCTGTTATTGATAAACTACCTGGCTACGTGGAGACGGAATCAGTCAACATAAATGGAGCTAAGGAGAGCATCTCAAAGCAGGTCAAGCTTAACCTCCCTGAAGGGGTTTCAGTTCTTGGTGACTCAACTGTCTTGGCTCTGGTAGAAGTAAAACCTATAGAAGGGGGCGTAACCTTGGAAAAGGGGGTAACTATCCAGGGGCTTCAACCCGGCTACAAGGCTTCGGTAGCTCCTGAAAAAGTTAAGGTGATCCTGGCAGGTCCGTTGCCCATTTTGGCTGAACTGAAGCCCGAAGATGTAAGAATTATCGTTAACCTCATAAGACTTGGGCCTGGAACTTACAAGCTTAGACCTGAGGTTTCGGTGCCGGAGGGGGTAAGGGTAGAAAGCATCATCCCCGAAACTTTAGAAGTAATTGTTAGCATCCAGCCTCGTTCTTCTCTTCCTTGAAGTTTTGTTCCTCCGACAGCTGCAAAATTGCCAAAGGTTAAGCCAGCTGGTATACTAAGAGTAAATTTCGCTTAAAAGGAGGGGGCAATTGTGAAGCTTTCGATTGTTATGCCTGTTTACAATGAGAAAGCCACCGTAAGGGAAATCCTGAACCGGGTAAGAGCCGTTGATGTGGGTATGGAGAAAGAAATCATTGTGGTGGACGATGGCTCTCAGGATGGAACCCGCGAAATCCTGCGGGAAGAAGAAAAGGGCGGCGATCTGAAAATTATCTATCATGAGAAAAACAAAGGTAAAGGGGCGGCCGTGAGGACCGGCATAGCTCATGTCACAGGGGACTTCGTGATAATTCAAGATGCTGACCTTGAATACGACCCGCAGGATTATCCAGCCCTCCTCAAACCTTTGTTGGAAGGAAAAACTTCTGTAGTCTACGGTTCTCGCTTCCTTGGGGGCTCCGGGTCTGCCATGATTTCGTTGCACCGCTTGGGGAACAGGCTCCTCACCGCAGTGACAAACCTTCTCTATGGCGCATCTCTCAGCGACATGGAAACCTGCTACAAAGTGTTCAAAGCTTCCGTTATCAAATCCATACCCCTTCGCTCCAACCGGTTTGAAATTGAGCCGGAAATAACGGCCAAAATCCTGAAGCGGGGATACAAAATCCTGGAGGTGCCCATACGCTACAAGGGTAGAGAATTCCACGAAGGTAAGAAAATCTCTTGGAAAGACGGGTTCAGCGCCCTTTGGACCCTGCTGAAATACCGATTTACCGAATAGAGGGGGGAAAATGTGCGGAATAGTAGGCTATATAGGGCCGAAAGAGGCCAGCATCATAGTATTTGAAGGGTTGAAACGCCTGGAATACCGCGGCTACGACTCAGCCGGGTTGGCCATATTAGAGAAAAACGGTCAAATTGCTATTCGGAAAGAAGTGGGCAAGCTGGTCAACCTGGAGAGGCTCCTCAAGGAGCAACCCGTTTCCGGTAACATAGGGATAGGCCATACTAGATGGGCAACCCACGGCCGGCCTACTCAGTATAACGCACACCCCCATACCGACTGCTCCGGAAAGATCGTTGTGGTCCACAACGGAATCGTAGAGAATTTTCTTGCCCTTCGCCTCCGCCTTCAGGAGAAAGGCCATGAGTTCGCTTCTGAAACTGACTCCGAAGTCATTGCTCATTTGGTGGAAAGCTTCGTGGAGCAGGGGGATGATCTGGTTACCGCCGCTCGCAAGGCTCTATCTCAACTCCAGGGAGCTCAGGCTGTAGTTCTCATAAGTTCCCTCGAACCGGATAAGATAATCGCCGCTCGACTCGGAAATGCTGGCGGGATCGTGGTCGGCATCGGGGAAGGGGAAATGTTTGTAGCTTCCGATATGCCGGCAATCCTTGAACACACTCGTCGGATGGTTTTTCTGGAAGACCGGGAAATGGCTGTGGTGACCTCTACTGGGGTCCGTTACCTTACCTTGGATGGCTCTCCTATCACTAAAGAGGTGCATACTATCCCTTGGGATCCCGTAGCTGCCACGAAGGGAACGTATCGCCACTTTATGCAGAAGGAAATTTACGAACAGGCTAGAACTCTGGTGGACACGATACGCGGCCGGGTTGATTTTGAGAGAGGTGAAGTTCTCCTGGAGGATTTTGGCATTCCTCCTGAAGAACTGCGAAGTTTCAAGCGGATGGCTATAGTGGCTTGTGGGACTTCCTATTACGCAGGTCTCGTGGGCAAGTTCCTATTTGAAAATTTAGCAGGCATCAATGTAGAAGTTGATTACGGCTCGGAGTTCCGTTACCGCGATCCTCTCATCGGACCCGACACTCTTGTTCTGGTCATAACTCAGTCTGGGGAAACGGTAGACACTCTGGCAGCCATGGAGGAGGCCCGGCGCAAAGGAGCCAAAATCGCCGCGATAGTCAACGTCATAGGCAGCCAGGCAGCCCGTCTGGCTGATGGTGTCATCTACATGCAGGTGGGGCCAGAAATAGGAGTCGCCTCCACCAAGGCTTTTACCGCTTCCCTGGTGGACCAGTACCTCTTAGCAATCCACATGGGAGAAATAAGGGGGGTCCTCAATCGGGAGCAGGTGCGGGCTCTCCTTGAAGATCTGATGCGGTTGCCAGCTCTGGCGGGCGAGGTGCTCAAGCATGGCAGAGAATATGAGGAGTTGGCCCAGGAATTCCACGACCGAGAGCATTTCCTCTATTTAGGCCGGGCAATAAATTACCCCGTAGCTTTGGAAGGAGCTTTGAAGCTCAAAGAAATCTCCTATATTCATGCCGAAGGCTATCCTGCCGGAGAAATGAAACATGGCCCCATAGCTCTAATTGATGAAGAAATGCCAGTGGTGGCTATCGTTACAAAAGACCACGTTTACGATAAAATGGTGAGCCAAGTGGAACAGGTCAAAGCTCGTGGAGGTATTGTAATCGCTTTAGCCACTAAGGGTGATGAGGAAATCGCCCGTAAAGCTGACCATGTTATTTACGTGCCTCCCACCCCCTACTTGCTCTCCCCTGTTGTAAACGTTATACCTCTTCAACTATTTGCTTATCATATGGCTGTGAGGCGTGGCTGTGATGTAGACCAACCGAGGAACTTGGCAAAGAGCGTTACCGTGGAGTAAGCCTTTTAGGAAGGTGGCGGCGGGCAAGCGTGAAGCGATAAAGAAACACATTAACAGCGCCATGCCGGACCAATTGGTGGAAAAGCGCTGCTTAAAGCTGTGGAACGCGGCTTTCTTTACCTCATTACATCGATATCACTCTTTCCCAAGGTAGAGGTTCCCCTTTGGGCCAGGAGCCGAGATATTTCTCCATTTCAGCACCCACTTTTGCCAGTACTTTTTTCCAGCGTGAGGGGGTAACTCTTTCACGCCTCATGGCTACTTCCACTAGGGCACGTCCTACATTCCTGTCGCCGCGGCTCAGTGTGGCCTGAACCGCAGCCCAAGCTGGGCTTTCCACTCGGACCTTGATCTTGAGTTTTCCAAGGAATCGGCGTAGGAGCTTGATGCGTTCTTCCAATTCCTTCTCCGGAGCCATGGCAATCCGCTGAAATGGGGTATGGGGTTTGGGGACAAAAGGGGAAACATTAACTATGACTTCCCCCTCAAAACGCTTCAGAATTTCGCCCACTAAGAGACCTATGGCTTTTAGATCTTCCTCTGTCTCCCGCGGGATTCCCACCATAAAGTACAACTTGAGCCGCCGGATTCCATGCTTTGCTGCCAGCTCGGCTACTCTAATAATGTCCTTTTCGGGGATAGGTTTGCCAATGATCCTGCGGAGAAGGAAGCTCCCGGCTTCGGGGGCCAAGGTGATGGTTGGGGTGTGACGTTTTATTTTTCCACTTTGAGCCAGCGCTTCGATCAATTTCTCGCTTACGGATTCGGCTCTCAGGGAAGAGGTCGATATGCCGGCTCCCATG
This sequence comes from Anaerolineae bacterium, assembly GCA_042408195.1. GTDB lineage: Bacteria > Chloroflexota > Anaerolineae > SpSt-600 > SpSt-600 > SpSt-600. Next base: position 9,240 of record JBHOQL010000034.1, on the reverse strand, counting down.
GTCAGGAGGCCATCCAGGAGTTCATCCATTCGGGAGTAATCCGAGACAGCGAATCCTACAAGGCCAATGATTCTGCGCCATTTCAGTCCCTCTTCTGCCTGGGCCAGAACTGATTCGACCGAATGTTCCCTGATGGGAAGGTATGTATATCCCGCCAGGCAGAACCTGCAACCTCTCCCGCACCCCCTTTCTATTTCTACAAGATACATGTCACCGAATTCCGTACTTTCCGTCAGCACTGCTGAGTGAGTGGGATAATGGTCAAGGTTCTGGACCCACCGCCTGGCTACGGGGGGATCGGATGGGCTGTGGAGTAAAGGTACGTAGACTCCTCGAATTTTACGCAATGCTTCAAGGAGTTGCTTTCTGGAGGCATGGATATTTTCCCGCAGAGTCGCCACCAGTTCCGGAATGACCTCTTCCCCTTCTCCGATGACGAAAGCGTCCATCAGCAAAGCCATGGGCTCCGGATTAGCGGAGACAGCGGGTCCTCCGGCAATAACGAGGGGATCCCCATCGGCTCGTTCTGAGGAAAGAAGTGGTATTTGGCTGCGCTCCAGCACTTCAGCTACCTGAAAGTAGTCGAGCTCATAAGATATGGAAAAAGCTACCACCGAAAAATCTGTCAGTGGGCGCTGGGATTCTATGGAGATCGGGCCTTCTTCATCCATAAAGAGGGGATCAGCAAAAACCCTCTCACAGACTACATCAGGCTCAGTGTTGAAAAGCCGATAAACGGTCTGGAAGCCAAGGCTAGACATGCCCACGTAATAAGTATTGGGGTAAACGAGGGCGATGGAAATTTTACCTCCCCAGTCTTTTATAGTGAAACCAATTTCCCTCTTGAGGGTGGCCCTGGCTCTGGCTATTTTTTCCCATCTCATTGGGTGAAAACTTTAAGGAGCGGCTCCAGAAGTTCCTCCCTCAGCCTGCGTATTATCTCCCCCAGTTCTGTGTCTTTCAGCGCTATGGAGACAGGGACTTCCATCTGCACGGGAACGGTCTGACTTACGGGCACCAATATGTGGAGTTCCACCGGCAATTGTAGGCCAGCAGGGAGCACGAGGTTTACGGTTCCCCTTATAGTCCCGCCTCCGCCCGGGAGGACGAAACTTGCACCAGTCCGCAGGGGAACAGGTCTTGTGGTTGTGGCTATGGTACGGGTATGGACAGGCAAGTTGAAATTGATAGGCATTGTTTCGCTTATGGGGACCGTCAAGTTTATAGTAGCGTTTTCTAAATCGTGGAGGCTTTGTTGAATTACCTGCGCTTTGGGGCTCATTATTTCTTGCTGAACTCGTGGCCCTTGTTTTAAGAGCAATGCCAGAAATACTACGATAACGCACAGAGCGATCAGGTTAAAGCAGAAGGAAAAGACTATAGCCACGTTTTTGAAAGCATCCCATAGTTTGTTGAATCGTATAGGAACTTTGAGCATGGTCTCTCCTCACTGCCAGTGGAATGTCCTGGGCTCGCTAAAGGGACTTAGAGGGACTATCCCTCCCTGTTCTGTCACATAAACAACCTGAACTTGCCATTCGTAGGTTCGGTCAGGCTGATCAGCAGCGCCGTGGAGACTGCGGGGCAAAACGAAACCAGGCCTTTCCACCAGAATTGGCACCTCCACGGGGATTCCATTCTGGCGATACCGTATCACCAGCCTGTAAACGTGTCCCGGTGGCAATTCGGCAGGGGGTTTCCATTTGAGTTCCACTATCGCATTGGCTCCGTGGAACCACTCATCGTTTGGGGGAAAGATGGGTTCAGGAGCATTGTAGGCAAGCGGAACAGTCGGAGTTGGGGTAGGCAATTGGGTAGGGGTAGGTGTTGGGGTGAAGGCAGGGGTTTCTGTCGGGGTGGGGGAAGGAGTTGGTGTAGGAGTAGGGGTTGAGGTGGGGGTTGGAGTTGGGGTGAAAGTGGGGGAAGGAGTTGGGGTAAAAGTGAAAGTTGGTGAGGGGGTTAGAGTAGGGGTTGGCGGAGCAAGCCTCGCTGCCACGGTCTTGAAATCGCTGCGGATGAGATTGGTGATGGCTGGAGGTAACAGGATGTAGAGGAGCAGGCCAGCGAGGATGCCTGAAAGGATGCTGAAGGTTATCATCCCCCAACGTATGTCTGATTCGCGGACTTCAGCTCCGCAATGGGGACAAAGACGGAGAGAACCGCTCACAAATTGGTGACAGGAAGGGCATCGTATATAGTCAGCTTGGGGGGCGCGATGGGTGCCACATTTCGGACAGACGGAAACCCCTCTGGGGATTCTCGTCCCACACTTCCGGCAACGCATATCTTTTCCTCAATTCAGTGCTCAAAAGACATCCCATTGCACTTTTTCGAGAGGGGCTGTAATATCAAAGAAAGTTATCACGAGCATGAGAGTTAACAGGACGGCTATGCCTATCATGTGGACCCAACTTTCACGACGGGGGTCAAGCCGTCGTTTAAGTAAGGCCTCAAAGGCTACAAAGAGGAGTCTACCACCGTCGAGGCCGGGGATGGGCAGGAGGTTGCTTGCGGCCAGAGCTACGTTCAACAGGGCCGACGTGGAAAGGAAGGGGAACCACCATCCCATAATGGAGCTCTGTTCAGCTACATTAGTCATAATTTGCACAGCCCCCACGGGTCCCACAGGTCTCAGAGCCGAAGCAGGTATAAGGCCGGAAATTACCTGAACTGGAATTACTATGATGAGGAGGAAGGCTCTAATTACGTTTAAGGCCCCCAGCAGCACGGCCTCGGGAATAGAGGCGTATTTTTTGACATAAGCCATGCCTATTTTCACGCCCATTGGCCCTTCTCCTGGGGGAGGAGATGGCCTTGGGACCAATTTAACGGTAAAGGTTTCGTCTCCTCTTTTGACCTTAAGGATAATTTCCTGCCCCAGATGTTTGTCAGTGTATTCGGAAAGCTCTTCAGGTTCGTGGAAATCGGTTCCATTAGCTGAAAGTATTATGTCGCCGGGCTTGATTCCGACGGCTTCGGCTGGAGAGCCCGGGGCTACTTCAAATACTTTAACTTGATAAGCAGGTGCCGGATAACCGCTCAGAGAGGCTCCAGTGAAGAGAAGGAAAGCCAAGAGCAGGTTCATCCCTGCACCAGCCAAAAGGACTTTGGCCCTGACCTTTTTGGGCTTAGAGGCAAGGCCTCCCTCTATTGATGGGTTGTCTTCACCTACCACTTTCACAAAACCGCCGAACGGTATGGCGTTGAGGGAAAAAACCGTCTCCCCCCATCTGGCCAAAGATAAGAGCCTTGGGGGAAGACCTATTCCGAACTCTTCAACTTTCACACCGTTCCTCTTGGCTGCCAGGAAATGCCCAAGCTCATGGGCTACTATTGACAGACTGAGCAGTGCCAGAGCCAAAACAAACCAGTTCATTCATCCTCCCTTCGGATTGCCTTGAGATTACGGTAGCGCCACTTTATCTCCCATACTCTGAGGGCCGCCTCCAGTTTCACTGAGAAATCCATCTTGGATTTTCCAATGCGCCGGTCCTCAAAATAGATGGGGATTTCCAAGATTTTGAAACCAAGTTTTTCGCAGAGATAAGCCATTTCTACCTGAAAAATGTACCCGTTAGAGCGGATTTGGGACAGGTCAATGGCTTCCAGAACTTCCCGGCGGTAACAGCGGAAGCCGGAGGTAGCATCTTTGATTTTGAGGCTTAGGATGAGGGGAACGTAGATATTGTTAGCCCACCAGCTCAGGAAGGTCCTGTTCAGACCCCAATGTTCGTCCACTTTGCCCCCCGGCACATAGCGGGAGCCTATTATCACATCGTATATTCGGATTTTTTCCAGCATTACGGGGATATAAGAGGGGGAATGGGAGAAATCAGCATCCATCTGGATTATGTGTTGCGCACCCTGGCTCAGGGCATAACGGAACCCCGTTACGTAGGCTGTTCCGAGACCCATTTTGCTTGGTCTCCTGATGACATTGACTAAGCCAGGGTGTCTTGCTGCTATCTCTTCAGCGATCTCACCGGTGCCATCGGGAGAGTTGTCGTCCACAATAAGGACGCTCAGGCCCGGTATGTTCAGGGCAAACAGTTCTCCGAGGAGTTTGGGTATGTTCTCAGCTTCATTATAAGTAGGGATAACCACTATCGTTTCCAAAGTTTACCTCCAGGCCATTTTTATGGCTTCTCTAGCGGCTCTATAAACGTTGTGGTAGAGGGTGTGACGGTCTAAGGCTTGAGGGTTTATCGTAACAAGGGCGATGATGAGGTCATTATCCACTGCTTCTTGTGGGATTATTCCCTCCTCCAGCGAATCAGCTACAGCTTTGGCTATGGCTGCCTGGGTTGGCCCGTAGATCATATTAGCTTGGCGAAGGTTACGCAGTTCCACCGTGGGCACTATCAGGGTTGGGGGGCGGATGGTTAGGTTGGGTTCCAAGATAGCCGTGAGGGCTTCGCGATATGGCAATGGGTAAGTTAGCTGGTAGGCGTAAGCTTCACCCAGGACGCCATTGCGCTTCCCAGCTATGAGTTCAACTCTGGCTTTTTCCACCTTTTCCCCTGCTTCTCCAAACCCCAGTCGTAGCCTTTCCCGTTCTATATCTTCAGGCCCGATGCCTATTTCCCGGAAGCGTTCTTTCAGTGGGGCTTCGTTCAAATGGAAGACTACTTCTTCAGGCATTATCTTGCCGAGCTTTTCCAACTCCAGGCGGATTTCAGCCCTGTCTTCGTGGATCAGAGACCCTCCAACTCCTTTCAGAGGCTGGCGGGGGTTGCCCACATCAAAACCCATCATGTTGAGGGCGGCTTTCACTGCCACTGCACCGCCGTAACGGGTGAAGATCCGACTCAGCTTTTGCACCCGGAACTGAAGTTCCCTGGCTTTAGCCAGGTCCCCTTCCTGCACGGCTTTGTAGATTTCCCTCCATATCTCTGGGTAAACATTAGCTGACGCTAATATCATCCCTGAAGCTCCGGCGGCAAGGGCTCCCACTACTATTTCATCGTGCCCGACCAGCACTTGGATGCGGTCCCCGCAGTATTCCAGGATTTCCATCATGTAGGCAAGATTGCCAGAGGAATCCTTCATCCCCACGATGTTAGGGATATCGGCCAGGTCTTCCACTACCCGGCGGGGAAGGTAGGTATCGGTAGTCTGGGGGATGTTGTAGAGGATTATAGGTATATCTACCGCCTTAGCGACTTCGTAAAAATGCTTGAAAATACCCTTCTCAGATGGCCGCAGGAAATAGGGCGTAACCACAAGGCAGGCGTCGGCACCAATCCTTTGAGCTTCCCGAGCCAGAAGGATGGCTTCCTGTGTTGAAGCTGCCCCTGTTCCAGCGATGACAGGCTTTTGCCCCTTTACTTCGTCTACGACGATTTCCAGCACCCTTCTCCTTTCCTCGTGGGTCATGTAGACAAACTCACCGGTGGTGCCTACTGGCACAAAGCCGTCCACATTGGGCATCAAGTACCGCACTAAGTTTCGTAGAGCTTCCTCGTTTATTTTCTCATCTTTATCAAAAGGCGTTACCAAAGCTGGGAAAACCCCTTTAAGGGAAAGGACAGGCATCGTTTTGGACCTCCTCAAAGATTGATGCTTTGGGGGGATTATAAAGCAAAAGGGGGAGGAAGGCAAGAATGAGAAGCCCCCTCTCCTCCACCGGAAGAGAGGGGGCAATTTCCGCCTAAACCTGGCGGTATTCTCCTTCCACCGTTTCTCCTCCGCCTTCCCCGCTGGGTGGAGTAGTCCCGCCAGGTCCCTGGCCGTACATGGTTGTCCCTATCTGTTGGAGGAGTTCTCCAAGTTCCTGGGTCAGACGGCGGATGGTGTGGATTTCAGTTCCTTGCATTGCCGAACGGACTTCGTTTATTTTGGACTCTATCCGGCTTTTGAGGTCGGAAGGAATGCGGTCTCCGAACTCTCGGAGGCTCTTCTCAGCAGTATAAATTACGGCATCAGCCTGGTTGCGGGCTTCAGCCAACTCCTTCTTGCGGCGGTCCTGTTCGGCATATTGCTCGGCTTCCTTTATCATGCGCTGGATTTCATCCTCGGTGAGGCCTGAGCTGGCGGTAATGGTTATCTTCTGCTCCCTTCCGGTGGCCAAATCCTTGGCCGAAACGTGGAGGATGCCATCAGCATCAATGTCGAAGGTTACTTCTATTTTAGGGACGCCACGAGGAGCCGGTGGAATACCGTCCAGGATGAAACGGCCTAGGGTTTTGTTGTCGGCAGCCATAGGGCGCTCTCCCTGCACTACGTGGATTTCCACCTGAGTCTGGTTGTCTGTTGCAGTGGAGAAGATCTGGCTCTTGCGGACGGGTATGGTGGTGTTGCGGGGGATTATGGGTGTGGCGATGCCTCCCAGGGTCTCCACGCTCAGGGTCAGTGGAGTGACGTCCAGAAGCAGGATGTCCTTCACTTCTCCAGCCAGGACCCCAGCTTGGATAGCAGCTCCAATAGCTACGACTTCGTCGGGGTTTATGCCTTTGTGGGGTTCTTTGCCGAAAAATTCCCGCACCAGGCGCTGGACGGCTGGCATCCGAGTTTGTCCGCCCACCAGGATTACTTCAGAGATATCGGCTGGGGTGATTTTGGCATCAGCAATGGCCTGTTTGACTGGTCCCAGGGTTCTTTGGATGAGTTCGTGGGCGAGCTGCTCCAGTTTGGCTCTAGTGAGGGTTATCTGGAGGTGTTTGGGACCAGAGGCATCGGCTGTTATGAATGGGAGGTTTATTTCGGTTTCCATGACGGTGGAGAGCTCTATCTTGGCTTTTTCAGCGGCCTCCTTAAGGCGTTGGAGAGCCATCCGGTCCTGGCGCAGGTCAATGCCGTGTTCCTTCTTGAATTCCTCACATATCCAGTTTATTATGAGCTGGTCTATGTCGTCACCGCCCAGGAAAGTATCTCCCGCAGTAGACCTCACCTGGAATACACCTTCCGCTATCTCCAAGATGGAGATATCAAAGGTCCCGCCTCCTAAGTCGTAGACAGCGATCAACCCCTCCTTCTTCTTGTCCATACCGTAAGCCAGAGCCGAGGCGGTGGGTTCGTTTATGATCCTCAGGACTTCAAGACCGGCTATCCTACCGGCATCTTTGGTGGCCTGGCGCTGGGCATCGTTGAAGTAAGCAGGTACGGTGATTACTGCTTTGGTTATTTTCTCCCCCAAGTAAGCCTCGGCATCCTGCTTCAGTTTCTGGAGGATCATAGCCGAGATTTCGGGGGGAGAGTATTCCCTATCACCCATAACTACCCAGGCATCGCCGTTGGGCTTTTCGATGATCTTATAGGGAAGAACCCGGCGGGCTTTCTGGACTTCGGGGTCGTTGAACTTTCGGCCCATGAGTCGCTTGATGGAGAAGATAGTGTTTTCGGGGTTGGTAATGGCCTGGCGTTTGGCCAGTTTACCCACCAGGCGTTCCCCGGTTTTGGGATTTATGGCTACAACTGAAGGGGTAAGCCTGTCGCCTTCAGCGTTGGGTATTACAACTGGTTCTCCCCCTTCCATCACTGCCATTACCGAGTTAGTAGTCCCCAGATCAATCCCCAGAATCCTCTCCGGCATAGCTTTCCTCCTCCTCCGCTTTTTCCTTTTCTACTTCAGGGACCTGAGGTTGAGGGGTTGGTTTCTTCCTGGCTACTTTTACCAGAGCTGGCCTCAGGACCCTATCGTGCAACATGTAACCTCTTTGGATTTCGCCAATGATTTGCCCATCTTCGTAATGATCAGTCTCTTCATAAGCAACGGCTTCGTGATAAAAAGGATCAAAGAACTGCCCTTCGGTCTGTATAGGCTTGAGGCCTTCCTGTTCCAGGATGTATTGGAACTTACGATGGATGAGGAAGATTCCATCAAGCCAGGTGAGCTTAGTAAGGTGAGAGGGGAGGGTTTGAAAGGCCCTTTCAAAGTCATCTAAAACTGGTAGGAGTTTGGCGATAAGGTTAGCGTTAGCATATTTGGCCTGTTCTGCTTGCTCTTTTTCAACCCGCTTCCGGTAATTGGCAAAATCAGCGGCAGTGCGCCGCCAATTATCTAGATATTCTTCAACTTTGTTCTGAAGTTCGGAGACCTTGGCTTCAAGCTCCTTGACCTTTTCTTCCAGATTTTCACCTCCCATCTCTTCGGCGACTTCTGCCATCTTGCACCTCCTTTAGAAAAGTCTGTCGATCATTTCGCTCATCAGGTTTGCTACGTAGCTTACCACGGAGATGGCTCTCTCGTAAGTCATCCGCATGGGGCCGAGGACTCCTAGTACTCCGGATGCCTTTTCCCTAACACCGTAGCGGGCCAAGACCAGGCTGCAATCCCTTAGTTCTTCCCATCTTCCTTCTCCGCCTATAACCACCTGAACCCCATTGGTCAGACGGATTTCATCCATAATGGACCTGAGACAAGAGTCATCCTTGAAGAAACGGAGCAGTTCGCGGAACCGTCTGGGGGAAGAAAATTCCGGTTCCTGGGCAATTTCCTCAATGCCCTCGCGGTAGATGGGCTCTTCAACTCTCTGATCTAAAGCGTTCATGACTTCAGCCGCTTTGAGGGCTATTTTTGAAGCGAAAGGCTCCAAAGTTGGAGCGAGTCTTTCAATTTCAGGAGCCGAGAGCCCATGAAGGAATTCCTCCAGGATCTCGTTAATGCGGACCAGTTCGGGTTCCCCTATATAAGGAGGTATAGAAAGCCATACCTGGCGTATCACTCCGCCGCTCAAGATAAGGACCATAAGGACCCCGTTTTCATAGTAGGGGATCAGGGCAATGTGTTTGAGTCTGTACCTCGGAGGGGAAGGGGCAGTAACCATAGCAGGGTAGCTAGTGAACCTAGCTAGGACCGAAGCGGCCAAGCGGCCCCATTGTTCTACATCCATTTGCACTTGATGGAACTGGTGCTGAATAGTTAGTTTTTCGGAAAGAGGGAGAGGGGAAGTTTCCAAGAGCCTTTCCACAAAGTAACGATAGCCCTTTTCGGTGGGCAATCTTCCGGCGGAGGTATGAGGATGAGTCAAGTATCCCCCAGCTTCTAGCATGGCCATATAATTACGGACCGTGGCCGGGCTTACATTGAGATTGTATTTCTGGACCAGGGCCAAAGAGCCCACCGGCTGGGCCGTAGCTATATATTCCTTTACCACTAGGGAAAGGATCAGTTCCGCTCGCTTGTTCAGCTTCTCCACCATTTTTAGCACTCATAGGGGAAGAGTGCTAAATTCTTCTTTAGAAATAGTAACACCTTTGGGGCGATTTGTCAAGGCAGTAATTCCTTGATTTTACCCCCAT
>JBHOQL010000031.1:0-5962 GCA_042408195.1 Anaerolineae bacterium | reverse complement strand
AGGGTTGGAGATAAGGGGCCAGTTGGGCGAGGGAAGAGGGATGAGAAAAGAGGTCTTGGCAGTGCACCGAAGGGCGTGGGTCATCACTGACCTCCTGTGACGAGATGGGGGACTTTAAATCAGTCTGTTTGTCCAGTTGCTTCAGGGTGTGGGTAAGGTGAAGCTTTATTGGTTTGCTTTCTGGGGGCCGTTAAGTTATAATTGGAAGGTAATTTTGCCCAGAGAAGCCAGAAGAATATGGTGGGAGAGGTGGAATTAAGAGTAAGGTTCGCTGAAACAGACGCACAGGGTGTTGTCTACTATGCTAATTACTTTGTGTGGTTTGAGGTTGCCAGGGTTAATTTTCTGAGGTCGCTGGGTTTCAGTTATGCCGAAGCGGAGAGGGCTGGTATAGGTTTTGTTATAGCTGAGGCCTCTTGCCGTTACCTGGCTCCAGCCCGCTTTGATGATTTGATTAAAATCAGAACTTGGGTGGAAGAAGTTAAAAACTCAAGCTTTGTTCTGGCCTACGAGGTGCTCAACGGCGAGACAGGTCAACTTCTGGCGCAGGGTAGAACAGTCCAAGTTTTTGTAGACATGAAAGGGAGCCGCAAACCGATTCCGATTCCTCCTTCCCTTAAAGAAGCGCTGGAGAAGGCTAAAGATGGAAAAAATTCTCAATAAAATTGCAAGAGTGGAAGGTCAGCTGAGGGGGATAAAAGAGATGGTTGAGGAAGGCCGGGAGTGCGGTGAAATTCTTACCCAGCTAATGGCAGCCAGAGCAGCCTTGGAAAGTGTGGCCGTGGATCTGGTAGATGAGTATATTGAACAGTGCATCCGCAAAGCTGAGCGGGAAAAGTTAATACAAACCCTTAAACTCTTCCTCAGGAGGTGGTAAAATTGGCCAAGCCCATGGAAGTAGACGCCGAAGCCTTTGGTCAGGAGGTCCTGGAGGAAAATTTGCCAGTCTTGGTGGATTTCTGGGCCGAATGGTGTGGTCCGTGCCGCATGTTGGCGCCAATTGTAGAAGAGCTTGCCAAAGAGATGGCTGGCAAATTGAAAGTGGTGAAGGTCAATGTGGATTTGAACCCATCGGTAGCTGTTTCTTATGGCATAATGAGCATACCAACCCTCATCTTATTCAAAGAGGGAAGGCCTGTTGAAAAGTTGACGGGTTACATGCCAAAATCCAAAATAATGGAAGTTCTGAACCGACACCTTCAGGAATGAAAGGGGGTGAAGGGTAGCAATGCCTAAGAGGACTTATCAGCCCAAAGTTCGGCACCGTTTCCGGGTGCATGGATTCCTGGCTCGGATGAGAACCAAGGGGGGAAGAAAAGTTTTGAAAGCCAGGCGTCTCAAGGGGCGATGGCGCCTTACAGTTGATTGATGAGGTTTAAACTCTGGCATCTTCGTCTTAAAGACCCCAAACGGATAGAGGAGATAAGGCGCAAGGGGGAAGTTTGGAGCAACCCGTATATAGTCCTCCTCGGTTTACCGGGAGAGCCTGGCAAGTTGCGGGTAGCTTTTTCATCCAGCCGTAAGATAGGTAAAATAGTGCGCCGCAACCGAGCCCGTAGGCTCCTCAGGGAAGCTGTTAGGTTGAATCAGCACCATATAAAAAAAGGATGGGATCTCTTGTTCATCGCCAGGTCAGACCTGGCGGAAGCTTCTCTCGCGGATGCCCAGGAAGCTTTGAAAGAAGTGCTTAAGAGAGCAAAGCTCTGGCAGGAGGAAGGAGAGTGAAGAGAGCGGCTCTTCTTTTGATTCGCTTTTACCAGAAATTCATTTCACCTTTAACCCCCCCAACCTGCCGCTTTTACCCTTCTTGCTCGGAGTACACTTACCAGGCTATAGCTCGTTATGGCCTTCTCAGAGGCAGTTGGTTGGGGATAAAGCGTATAAGCCGCTGCCACCCTTGGAATCCAGGGGGATATGATCCTGTGCCATAGGAGAAAGGAGAAATGTGGGATCTGCTTGTGGTAACGCCTATAAAAGAAAGCATAACTTTCCTCAGCCACGCCATCGCTTCGGTGGGGATACCCTATTCCTTCGGTTTCGGGATCATCCTTTTCACCTTGATAATTAAGGTCATAACCCTGCCTCTCAACATCCAGCAGATGCGCGCAGCAAAGGCCTTGCAGGAACTTCAACCCAAACTCCAAGAGCTTCAGAAGAAATACGCAAAAGACAGGGAAAAGCTGGCCCAAGAGCAAATGAAACTCTATCAAGAGGCGAAGGTTAATCCTCTGGCTGGCTGTCTCCCAAGCCTTGTTCAGCTTCCCATATGGATTGGACTCTATCAGGCCCTTTATAGGATGGCCCAGGAAGGGGTCCTGGCTGAAGGCTTTTTCTTCATCCCAAGCCTTGCCAAACCTATAGGGCTGGGCTGGCTTTGGCCCCCTTCGGTCTGGCAGTGGCCTGATATGCCGGCTTACCTTATTCTCCCTATACTCACTCTTATAACCCAGATCTTGGTCCAGAAGATGAGCTCTCCCCCTTCTTCCGAGCCCCAGCAGGCACTCATGAACCAGATGATGTATTTCTTCCCCTTGATGCTTTTTTTCTTCGCCCTTCAGGTACCCTCAGGCTTGAGCCTGTACTGGGTGGTCATGAACTTGTTCACCATGGTTCAGCAGTATATCTTCATGGAGGGCTGGAAGAAACCTGCTCCTTCCAGGAGGAGAGCGCATGGCGAGCGCACTAAAAAGTCTTGAGGTTACTGGCTCAACTGTGGAGGAAGCCATAAGTAAAGGGCTGGCTGAGCTGGGCAAAACCCTGGAGGAGGTAGAGGTAGAGGTTATTTCCGAAGGTAAAAAGGGGTGGCTCTTTGTAAAGGGTGAGCCTGCAAGAGTGAAGATAACAGTAAAAGAACCGCCCAGCGTGGAAGAAATAGCGAAGGAAACGCTTGCCAGTCTCGTTACTAGGATGGGGTTCAAAGCAAGGGTCATAACAAGGGTTGGCTACGATATGGTTGGGGAAGAAGGAGAGGAACCCCCACTTGTCCTCAACCTTACTGGACATGACTTGGGGATGCTCATAGGGAAAAGGGGGGAAACCCTTTCTGCCCTCCAACTCTTGACCAGGGCGATAGTGAGTAAAAAGCTAGGGTATCGTGTGAACATAATAGTGGATGTGGAGAACTATCGGGCCAGGAGGTGGAGGTTCCTGTCTCGTCTTGCCCTACGGATGGCTGAAAAGGTTGAGAGGACCCATAGGACTGTAGTGTTAGAACCCATGCCTCCTAATGAACGACGGATAATCCACCTGGCCCTCAGGAACCATCCCACTGTTACCACCAGAAGCATAGGCGATGGGGAAAAGCGCCGCGTGACCATTTTCCTGAAAAATCAGGTCCAATGAGACAGACCCTTGTTCCCGATTTCCTGGTTATAGGCCACGCCACCAAAGATTTGGTCCATGGGGGGTGGACCGTTGGCGGAACAGTTTCATATGCTTCTATAACAGCTCGGAAGCTTGGGAAAAGGGTTGCGGTAGTTACCTGTGCCGGTGATGATTTACGTCTTGAGGAATTCCTTAAGGAAATTGAAATCCTCAGAGTCGACAACTCATCCACTACTACTTTTCAGAACATCTACTCGGGCGGAGTTAGGACTCAATTCGTGAGAGAAGTGGCCCGGAAAATAACCCCATCGCACATTCCTGCCTTTCTGCACAAAACCCCAATAGTGCTTATAGGACCTGTGGCCATGGAAGTGGAAGAAGAAGTGGTGTACCTCTTTTCTGAATCCCTGATAGGGGTAACCCCTCAGGGTTGGATGCGCTGTTGGGACGATAAGGGCTTGGTCCGGTATCGCGTCTGGGAGGAGGCCCCGCGGATTCTGCCCAAAATCAAGGCTCTGATATTGAGCGAAGAAGATGTCCAAGGTGACCTCAGAATTGTGGAGGAATACGCAAAATTTGTGGAAATACTTGTATTAACCCAGGCCGAGAGAGGGGCTACTCTTTACTGGAGAGGGGAAAAGGAAAGTTTCCCCGCCAGGCCTGCCGCGCTGGTAGATCCTACTGGTGCAGGAGATGTGTTTGCGGCGGCTTTTCTGGTGCGCCTTTACGAGACAGGCGACCCCCGGAGGGCCACCCGTTTTGCCAATGCTGTGGCCTCCTTTTCGGTGGAAGCCCACGGAGTAAGTGGCATACCGGACCGCCGAACGGTTGAAAATTGGATGGCAAGCAACCAATGGGAGTAATATATGCCATTGCCAATCAAAAGGGCGGGGTAGGTAAAACTACTACAGCTGTTAACCTTGCGGCCTTCATAGCCGAGGCGGGGAAGAAAGTCCTACTGGTGGACGTTGACCCGCAGGCTAATGCCACTTCAAGCCTGGGTATAGACAAGAATTCTCTGCCCCTTTCCATATACAATGTGCTCATAGAAGGCTTGCCGATCACTGAAGCCATAAATCTTACCCGCTGGCTGCGGCTTGATATCGTGCCTTCATCCCCTGCTTTGGCAGGCGCCGAAGTGGAAATGGTGGGAATGATAGCAAGAGAACAACGCCTGAAGAGGGCTCTTTCCTCGGTAGCAGAACGCTACGATTACATCCTCATTGATACTCCACCCAGCCTCGGACTCCTTACAGTGAACGCCCTCGTCGCGTCTCAGGGGGTGATAATACCCGTACAGTGCGAATATTTGCCCCTCGAAGGTCTCGCTCAGTTGATGAAGACCATACGCCTAGTGAAAGACAATCTGAACCCTGGGCTTCGCATCGCAGGCCTTGTTCTAACCATGTATGATCCGCACACCACTCTGTCTAAGCAAGTAGTTCAGGATGTGCGCTCCCACTTCAGGGGCTATGTTTTCCGGACTATAATCCCGAGAAGCGTAAGGCTCAGCGAGGCTCCGAGCCACGGGGAGCCTATTAACGTTTATGCTCCCAAGTCTATCGGTGCTATGGCTTACAAGGCTTTGGCTGAAGAGCTGATGGAAAGGGATAAGAGCCGTGAAAGTTAAGGTAGGCTGCTGTGGCTTTCCAACGGCCAAGGCTCGCTATTTTGAAACCTTCCGCCTGGTGGAGGTGCAGAATACCTTCTACAAACCCCCCACGGTGGAGACGGCCAGGAAGTGGCGTCAGGAGGCACCACCCGATTTTGAATTCACCCTTAAGGCCTGGCAATTGATAACCCATCCCCCTTCGAGCCCCACGTACCGGAAGGCTGGCCTCAAAATTGTCAAAGAAAAGGCTTCTTCTTACGGCTTTTTCCGCCCAACTCCTGAGGTTTTCCAAGCCTGGGAAACAACCTTAGCCATAGCTGAAGCACTGGAGGCTAAAATAGTAGTATTTCAGTGTCCGGCAGCTTTCACGCCTTCCGAGGAAAACATAGCCAACTTAAAAACCTTCTTCCGGGAGGTCCCGAGGAAGGGGTTGATTTTTGCTTGGGAGCCAAGAGGAGAATGGAAAGACTTAGAGGTAAAAAAACTTTGCGAGGAACTGGAACTTATCCACTGCGTAGACCCCTTTCGGGGTATGCCTGTGACGAGCGGGTTGGCCTATTTCCGGCTACATGGCAAGACAGGCTACAGCTATCGCTTCACAGAGGAAGACCTGCTTTGGTTGAAGGACCAATGCGAACCATTCCGTGAGGTTTACTGCCTTTTCAATAACGTCTCCATGTGGGATTCAGCTCTGGCTTTCCTCAAACTTCTCAGTGGCGAGTCTCCCGCCCTCTAAGCAGATCGATCCCGTGGGGTAAAGCTGGTAAAATAACCTCAAGGTTTTCCCTCGCCCCCTTGGGACTTCCGGGTAGATTTACGATAAGGGTTCTGCCCCTTATTCCGGCTACAGCTCGGCTGAGCATGGCGTGGGGTGTTTTCTGAAGGCTTGCGGCTCTCATGGCTTCAGTCAGACCGGGTGCCTCTTTCTCAATTACAGCCTTTGTCGCTTCCGGGGTAACGTCCCTCGGGGCAAAGCCGGTACCACCTGTGGTCAGGATGAGCTCTAGGTCCAGCTCATCAGCCCAC
>JBHOQL010000023.1:0-1607 GCA_042408195.1 Anaerolineae bacterium | reverse complement strand
CTATTGCGGGCAATAGCCTACGATCGCGCCCTCAATCAAGCATTGTCAAGCCGTGAATTAACCTTCCTCGTCCCTACACCCACCGCAACCTTCACACCTGCCCCTCCGTCTCCAATGCCCACGCCAACAAACACCTCCTTGTCTCCATCGCCCACGCCCTCTCCAACCCATACGCCAACCGGAACCCCCACGGTGCTTCCGGGTCCTGTGGACGCTGTCCCGCCTGTGCTGGCAACTCCGGGGGTTACAATCCCCGTAAGCGTTCAAACCGAAGTCGTGCTCCGGTGCCTGGGTTTTTCCTCCATCGCACTGATTGCCGCACTGCTGGTCTGTGCTGCGCTCTCGCTCATTCTGAGCAAGCGCAGAAAGTGAGAGCAGCTTACGGTGGGAGGAGCGCGTGAGGGCGAGGAAACTCCTGACCACAGGACGAGGCCTTCCGCCCCTTCAAACTATATCGGCACTCGCTTCAGAAAGAGTGCATGCACGATTTGTCGGGAAGGGTGCGCCAGATGACGGGTGTAGGTTAGGTAAGGAGGAGGGCGTCGGGCAACTGTCTCTTCCCAACGACCGCTTTTCAGCCGGGTCCCAGATGGGCAACCGCACACGCCCCTCCCACACTCCAGCTCATCCCCTTTCCCTTCAACCGAAACCCAATCACTTGTTTGCACCAGCTTCCCACTGTTCCACTTCTGATCTGAATGCCCTTCTCCCCGTATTCCGGGTAGCGCATTCGCCCCTTGTTCCTGGCAGTCCCGAATCACTTCTCACCCAGTCGCTTCTCCGCCCATTCCCAGGCCTTAGGACTCCCTTCTCCCCAGACCGCATTCACCACCCACCAGATGTACTGGCTGGCGTGATACCAGTCCACCACCTGAACCGCTCCAGGGAAATGCTCCTCCACCAGATTCCATATCCGGTGCGCTCCATCCCAATAGCCACCACCTCTTCCGCCTGGGTCAACCCTCGCCAATACCCTTCCGGGTCCGCAAAATCAGCATAGAAACTCATTTCCTGGGCCCGCACTCCCCAAGAATCCGTCCGTTGGGAAGGGGTCGGAGTGGCCGTGGTGTAAAGAGCACCAATTTTCATCTCCTTCCAGCCCTCTTCCCAGGTCCGCACGGTTGTCCCGTCTGTGGAGACGTACAGCCGATCGGGGGCCTGTGCAGGCAAGGGTGGCAGTTGAGGAGCAGCCAGGTCCCAGGCGGCCTCTAAGGCTGCTCGCCTTTCCCTCACGACCTCCTGATCCAGGCCCGCGGAAGGGTGCCGCGGTGATAGGAAGGGCACAGGTAATAGGTGGTCTGGCCGAACGAGCGGGGGATGGCCGATTCCGGGTAAGTGGGAACACAGAGGCTCAGAAGACCGGTGAGAAAGGCCTCCAAGCGAGGGTTTCCTGTTCCGTTTCCTCTAGCATTCGGGGTTGAGCGGCCACCCATCCGCCGGGACAGTTGAGCCATTATCTTCTCGCTGGAAGGTGGGCAGCGGGCCATTGAGCACCTCCATAGGCATTGGGCTGGCATTCATCTCTTATGCTCAGAAGGCAACCCTCTCAGCCTGTCCAACAACTCACTGACAAATCATGCATGGGTGATGCCCCCTAATAGTTGAGT
>JBHOQL010000022.1:0-9852 GCA_042408195.1 Anaerolineae bacterium | reverse complement strand
GAGATCTTCTTGCTGGAAAGGGAGACAGTGGGCCACTGAGCACTTCCAGAGGCATTGGGTGGCCTTTTTCTGCCCAGAAAGCCACCCGCTCAACTTGCCCAACAACTCCCTGACAAACATGCAGGCGCCCTTAAAACTCGCAAACTTGACCTTCAAGGCCCTTCTGTGTAAAATCTCTAACACTAAAGAGGCACTTGAGAGGGGAAATGTTTGAAAGCCTAACTCAGAAATTGCAGGGGATTTTCCAAAAGCTTGCCCGAAAGGGCTACCTCACTGAGGCGGATGTGGATTCTGCTCTCAGGGAGGTTCGCCTTGCCCTCCTGGAGGCTGATGTTCACTATAAAGTGGTCAAGGATTTCTTAGCCAGAGTTAGGGAAAGGGCTGTAGGGGCTGAGGTCATGAAGAGCCTCACCCCAGCGCAGCAGGTGGTGAAAATAGTTTATGAAGAACTAGTCAAAGTCCTCGGAGAAGGAAGCAAACTTAGCCTTACAGGGCAACCGCCTCATGTCATAATGCTTGTAGGATTGCATGGCTCCGGCAAGACCACAACCGCGGCCAAGCTAGCCCTTAGGCTCCGTAAGGAGGGTCATTTCCCCCTTCTGGTAGCCGCAGACACCAGGCGCCCAGCTGCGATCGCTCAGCTGGAAGTTCTCGGGCAGCAACTGGATATCCCTGTGTACAAAGAAGATGCCTCAGTTCCCCCACCTCAGATATGCGTTAATGCCGTAAACAAAGCTCGTAGGGACTTCCACACAGTGGTTATTTTGGACACAGCTGGTCGCCTCCACATAGACGACAATCTGATGAAAGAGCTGGAAGAGATAAAGAGAGCCACTTCCCCATCTGAAGTCCTTTTGGTTGCTGATGCTATGACGGGTCAAGACGCCGTGAGAGTAGCCCAGGAATTCCACAGCCGAGTGGGCCTCACTGGACTTATCCTAACTAAGATGGACGGAGATGCTCGGGGCGGTGCAGCCATCTCTATAAGGGCTGTAACCGGTGTCCCGATAAAGTTCATCGGAGTGGGGGAAAAGCCCAATGCCCTTGAAGAATTCCATCCTGATAGGCTTGCCTCTCGCATCCTGGGCATGGGCGATATTCTCACCCTAATAGAAAAAGCTCAGGAAGCTATTGACCAGGAGAAAGCTTTAAAAGCGAGCGAGAAAATCCTTCAGGGTGAGTTCACTTTGGAAGACTTCCTAACCCAGATAAAAGAACTGAAGAAAATTGGCCCCCTAAGCCAGCTTCTGGAACTTCTGCCAGGCTTTTCAAGTATGGTCAGGGAAATCCCCCTTGAACTCACTGATCGCCAGCTCAAGCGGGTGGAGGCCATCATAAATTCCATGACTCCGGAAGAGCGCCGGCATCCGGAAATTATAAATGCCAGCCGTAAGAGACGTATAGCCAGAGGCTCAGGCACTACCGTCCAAGAAGTCAATGAGCTTTTAGTCCAGTTCCGCCAGGTTCAGAGGATGATGAAGGAAATGAAGAAAGGCCGGCTTCCCGGCTTCCTCAGATTCCTGACGTAAGGAGGTAAAGCGTTGGTCAGAATAAGGCTTAGAAGGATGGGGATGAAGAAACAGCCAAGTTATAGGATAGTGGTATGCGATTCAAAGGCTCCGAGAGATGGCAAATACATAGAAAGCATTGGCTTTTACAACCCTCGAACCGAACCGGACACAATCCAGATAAACGAAGAAAGGGCTTTATATTGGCTTGGGGTTGGGGCCCAGCCTACCGAAGCAGTTCTAAGACTTCTTGAAAAGGCTGGGATTATGGAAAAGTTCCGTAAATCTAAAGCTTAAAGTGAACCCAACGGTCCCGGGTGGGGTTAAAATCCTTAAACTCGTCAGGAGGGGGTTCTACCATGACAGCAGAGAACATCTCTATGCGTGAGCTTGTGGAATACATCGCCAAGGCTATCGTGGACGATCCTTCCAAAGTCCGCGTGGAAGAGGTTTCTGGTCCCAACTCAACCATCCTTGAACTCCACGTAGCCCCTGAGGACGTAGGGCGGATCATCGGCCGCAACGGACGAATCATTAACTCCATGCGCACTATCCTCAGGGTAATGGCCGTCCGACAGGGGAAGAGGGTTGTGCTCGAACTCGTATAACCTGCCTTCAACGTGGCCTCATCCGGACTCCCACCCTTCACCTCCTTCTGGCAAGTCCGGATGCAGGAATTGTCCTTAAATCTATGGGGAAAAAAACCAAAACTCCCCACCCGGGCCGAAAAGTTACTTTTAAAGAAGGCTATCCGAAGTTTGTAGCGATCGGGAAAATACTTGAACCGTGGGGGGACAAAGGCGAAGTCAAGGTAGAAATCCTTACTGACTTCCCTGAACGCTTTGTTTCTCTGGAGAGAGTTTACATCGGCCAGATAGCTCGCCCGCTGAAGGTAACGAAGGCGAGGCTCTTTAAAGATCATGCTATCCTTAAGTTGGAAGGCTGTGAAAGCCGAGCAGCGGCTTCTGCCCTCAGGGGACAGCTTCTTCACATCCCCATTGAAGAGTTGATGCCCCTTGGAGAAGGGGAATATTATGAATTCGAGATCTTAGGCCTCGAAGTCTGGACAGAGGACGGCCTCAACCTTGGGCGGGTGAAAGAGGTGATTTATACCGGAGCCAATGATGTCTACGTGGTGGAAGGGTCAAAAGGGGAAATACTTATCCCCGCTTTGGACGATGTGGTCTTGAACGTAGATCTTGAAGCCGGGAAGATGATAGTGAGGCTCCCCGAGGGCCTTCTCCCTTGAGATGAGGGTTGAGATCAAGGCAGAGGCGGAGGCAAAATCCATACGGCTTGATAAATTCCTGGCGGAAAGGCTCAAAGACCTATCCCGCTCTGCTATTCAGAGGCTAATCCGTGAAGGGTTCGTGCTGGTGAATGGCGCTCCTGTAAAGGCGAGCTACAAACTCAGAGGGGGAGAAGTTATAAACGTGACTATTCCACCGCCTCCGCCCTTAGAGCCTGAGCCTTTCCCAATCCCTCTCGATGTAGTCTACGAAGACCGTTGGCTTATAGTCATCAACAAACCGGCCGGTTTAGTAGTGCACCCCGCTCCCGGTCATCAATCTGACACTCTCGTCAACGCCATACTCGCTCGCTGGCCGGAACTCAGGGGGCTGAAAGACCAGACAAGGCTCGGGATAGTGCATCGGTTGGATAAAGATACCTCGGGTTTAATCGTAGTAGCGAGGGATGAAAGGACAAGGGTTGAACTCCAAAGACAATTTAAAGAACGCCAGGTTTGTAAAGTTTACCTAGCTTTAGTCAGAGGGGAAGTCCGACCCCGGGAAGGGAGAATAGAGGCCCCCATTGGTCGGAGCCCTCAGAACCGCAAGAAGATGGCTGTGGTGGCGGGAGGACGTGAGGCCATCACAGAATATAAAGTCTTGGAGTACCTTCAAGGCTACACCTACCTTGAAGTGCGCCCAATAACTGGCCGTACTCATCAGATAAGGGTACACTTTTCTCACAGTGGTCATCCCATAGCTGGCGACAGAGTTTATGGCCGCGGTCCTTCAATTCCTGGCTTAAATCGTCCATTCCTCCATGCCTATTCCCTCACCTTCAGGCATCCCGTCACTGGCGAAGAGGTGAATTTCATAGCACCGCTGCCGTCGGAACTGGAGGAGGTTCTGTGGAAACTGGGCAAGGGTACAGGATGATGTTTTTCCTCAGCTCGAGTGGTATGATATAATGAGACAACATGGAGGAGTGAATGCACATCGTAGAAGTCCGTAACCTTGTCAAAAGATATGGCGAGCTTGTAGCTGTAAAGAACCTTTCCTTTGAAGTAAACAGAGCCGAAATCTTTGGGCTCCTGGGACCAAATGGGGCTGGAAAAACCACTACCATTCGCATCTTGATGGATATCTTTAAACCTGACGAGGGGGAAGTGAGAATCCTCGGCCGGAATCCTTCCGAAGTTAAGGAAAAGGTCGGTTATTTGCCTGAGGAAAGGGGGCTTTATCAGAGCCTACAGGTGCAAGAGACCCTTATATATTTTGCCCAACTCAAGGGCATGCCTTCCCAGCTGGCCAAGGAAAGAGCTATCGTCCTTTTGGAAAGAGTAGAGCTTGCAGATAAGGCCCGCAGCAAGGTTAAAGAACTAAGCAAAGGGATGCAACAGAAGCTCCAGTTTATAGCTTCCATAATTCACAACCCCGAGCTGGTTTTTCTGGATGAGCCCTTCCAGGGCTTGGACCCGGTAAACGTGGAGCTTATAAAAGGAATGATCAGAGAACTCCAGAGCGAGGGCAAGACCGTTATACTGAGTTCCCACCAAATGAACCTGGTGGAAGCCTTATGCGACCGTATACTCCTAATAAATAAAGGAGAATCGGTGCTTTATGGGCCCCTTCGAGAGATAAAAAGGCGATTTGCTCCCAATAGCATCCTGGTCAGGAGTTCGCAGCCTCCTCCTTTGGTCCCTGGGATAACGTCCATGGCAAGAAAAGATGACGCGTTCCTGCTCACCCTTGCCGAAGGCACTCCCCCTCAGGGCGTTCTGAAAACCCTGATGGAAGTTGGGGTTGAAATTGAAGCATTTGAGGTGGCTCCTGTAGCCTTGGATGAAATTTTCGTGAAAATTGTCAAGGAGGGTAAGCAGGGTGCGCTTTCGTAAAGTCTGGACCATAACACGGCACGAGTACATAACCACTGTCAGAAGGCCTGGTTTCATTATTATGACCGCTGTTGTTCCGGCCCTAGCCCTAATAGGCTTGCTCATAGGAGCTCTCGGAGGGGGAGCTTTCAAGGGCGTGGCCCAGTCCATAGAGGACCTCTTTGAGGGCGCTTCGAAAAAGATCGGGGTTGTGGATCAGACGGGGCTCTTTACTCCTCTTTTGCCTGAATATGAGGGCAACTTTATCCTCTTCACAGAGGAGAAAGAAGCCCGCAAAGCTCTTGAGAAGGATGAACTCAATGTGATTCTGGTAATCCCGTCCGACTATATTGAAACCGGTAGGGTGATAGTTATTGCTAAGGGAAGCGGCTTTGAGGCCGCTGCCATTGAAGATTCAAACAGGTTCAAGGGCTTTTTCATCTCCCATCTCCTGCGAGGAAAAGTAGAGCCCGAGATCACTCGCCGGGCTTCGGACCCAATAAATGCATACCCTGAAGTCCTAAGCAGTGGGGGTAAGGTCCAAGAAGGAGGACCCTGGGGCATAATCTTTTCGTTCTTGATCCCCTTTTTCCTCAGCATTATGTTGATTATGGCTATTTTTGTGTCATCGGGTTACTTACTGCAGAGCATAGCTGAGGAGAAGGAAAACAGAGTGATGGAAATAGTCATATCCTCAGTTTACCCCATGGAATTGCTGGTGGGGAAAGTGCTGGGCCTTGGCGCTGCTGGCCTTACCCAGGTTGTAATCTGGATCCTGTCGGTTCTGGGATTCACAAGTGGTACCGTTTTCCTTCTGGCAATTTCGGCTTTCTCGCTCCCCGCTCACGTTTTGGGTCTTGTCGTCGTTTATTACACCCTGGGCTTTACCCTTTATGCTTTCCTTATGGCCGGGGTTGGTTCCCTCGGGACCACTATAAAGGAAAGCAACCAGCTCGCAGGGATTTTCTCCCTGATAGCTGCTGTCCCATATATGTTCAGTGGCTTCTTAATAGTTAACCCCAATCTTACCTTTGCCAGGGTTTTGAGTTTCTTTCCCCTTACTGCCCCCACAATGATGCTCTTCAGACTGCCCATTGCTCAGGTCCCATGGGTGGATGTGGCAGGCAGCTTGGTTGTTCTCGTGCTATCCATTGCGGCAGCCATATGGTTTAGTGAAAAGCTATTCAAGGTAGGAATTCTGATGTATGGCAAGCGTCCCTCGTGGAAAGAAATCCTCCTGATTCTTCGCGGCTCTTGAGAGGTTAAAAGATGGCCAATTATTTTCTTATATTCCTCAGTGCTCTGTTCATAGCCTTTGTGGGGACACCTCTTGCCCGCAAGGTTGCGCCTAAGCTTGGATTTATGGATTACCCCTCCTCCAGGAAAATTCATGTGCATCCCATACCTAAGCTGGGAGGCGTGGCCATCTACAGCGCTTTCATGATTGCCCTCCTCCTTGCGGGAAACCGCTTTTACATACCCCAGCTTTTCAGCATCCTCTTGGGCGCCACTATTGTTTCCTTTATGGGCATATGGGATGACCGATGGGGGCTGAGACCTCTGGCCAAACTGGTGGTTCAAGTGATGGCAGCTCTCCTCCTTTATCTCAGCGGGGTTAGAGTTCAACTTTTCCCCCAGCATTCCCTAAACCTTATAATCCACCTTCTCTGGGTTGTAGGCATAACGAACGCTCTGAACCTTTTAGATAATATGGATGGCCTCTCAAGCGGGGTGGCAGTAATCGCTTCTGCTTTCTTCCTTTTCCTGGCTGCGGTCAACGGCCAGTATCTTGTGGGGGCCCTGGCTGCTGCCCTGTTGGGTGGGTGTCTGGGTTTCCTGTTTTACAATTTCAACCCCGCCACCATCTTTATGGGAGATTCAGGAAGTCTTTTTATTGGTTTTGTATTAGCCGCCTTAGGGATAAAACTGCGCTTCCCCTACAACATCCCCACCGTTACCTGGATGATCCCGGTTGTAGTTTTGTGGGTGCCCATTTTTGATACTGCCCTAGTTGTGATCTCGCGCCTCCGGCGAGGGCTGAATCCCCTAACCAATCCGGGTAAAGACCACCTTTCCCACAGGTTTGTGGCCATGGGCATGAGCAAGAGGGAAGCGGTCATGGCCATTTACCTGATGAGCGGTGGGCTCGGGCTACTAGCTCTCTTCTTGAGTCAAGCTTCCGTTCATGAAGCCTGGATCATTATGGGAATGCTGATTGTCCTGTCCCTCTGGGGCATATGGAGGTTAGAAAAAGTATGGCAAGGAGGGTAGCTATGGAGATGGAGATAAGGATAAACGCCAGAAACATTGAAATTACGGAAAGGCTCAGGGAATATCTGGAGAAGAGACTCAAGAAAATGCCCCGCTATTTGCCTAACCTTTTGGAGGCAACGGTGGAGCTATCCCGGCATGACACCAAAAACGTTAAAGATAGCCACCGTGTTGAGATAACTCTGCGTAGCTCCAGAGCCTTCATAAGGGCTGAAGAGACTTCTGCGGATATCTTTGCGGCCATTGACGCTGTAGTGGATAAGCTTTACCGCAGGATTGAACGCTACAAGGGCAAGCTCTACGACAAAGGACGGGGGCGAGCTCAAGAGGAAATTGTGGAAGTAATTCCTGAAGAAAAGCCCAGGATTGTTAAGGTAAAAACTTTCCCCATTTCCCCCATGTCCGAAGAGGAAGCCATTGAACAAATGGAACTCTTAGGTCATGATTTCTTCATTTTCCTCAACGCCGAAGATGGCCAGATAAATGTGGTTTACCGCCGTAAAGATGGCAATTATGGCCTCATAAAACCTGAGCTAGCTTAAGTGGGAGCTTCTTCTGCCCTCCGCGGCCTATGAGTCTCCTTCCACTCCTCAAATAGCCGGTCAAAGTGGGCCTTGTGCTCCACATAAAATCGGTCAAACATATCAAAAACATTTTGCACAAGCTGCCCAAATCGCTCCCTGGTTATTATGCTTTTCACCAGAGTAAGGTCAAAGTTCCCGATTCTATCAGGAAGCATGGCGTAGATCGAATCTGCTATCAGCTTTTTATCGGCCCCGCGGAGGCGTTCGTATCCTTCATCCACAGCTCTTTCCCCTAGCCGGTAGGCCGCACATATGCCCTGGAATATTATAGGCAGAAGAGCTGCTTCAATTTGGGCCTCCAACGGATAGCCTTGCTTCTTGCTTTGCAGCCAGTTGTAGAGGAGCAGGAGGAGGACAAATATGGTGAAGGATACGGCGATCGTGGCAAGTATGATGATGGCTATATTAACCATGGCTACCCTCCTTTTGGTAAAGTTCCAGGAGAACTCCGTGCAAGCTCTTTGGATGGACGAAAGCCATCTTGCGGCCGTGAGCTCCTATCCTGGGTTGTTCATCTATTAGCTTGACCCCTTTGTTGGCTAAATCCCGCAGGGTCTTTTCTATATCCTCGACTTCGACGCAAATATGGTGGATACCTTCTCCTCTTTTCTCCAAGAATTTGGCCACGGGGCTTTCAGGGAAAATAGGCTCCAGAAGCTCAAACCGCACCTCCCCCACCGGTAGGAAAGCGATGCGGACCCCTTGCTCAGGCACTTCTTCTACCCCTTTCAACTCAAGTCCCAGGATGTCCCTGTAAACTTTCAGAGCTTCTTCTAAACTCTGCACGGCAATAGCTATGTGGTCAACTTTCATGGCCAACCTCCTTGAGGTCGTTTGTTATAGTTTAGCATTTAGAAGACAAAAACTCAAACCACGCCACAATCGCCCTGGGAAAATTGATTTACTGTCTGAAAACCTAGCTTAGCCTCAAGCCTGAATTTAGCCTCGCCGTGCGAGAGGATAAAGGGCGAACCTGAAGCCTTTTTCAGAAAAAAATGAAGGAGGCAACACGCCACCCCTATTTCTGAGCGGGGCCTCCAGCGGGAACAAAGCCGAAGTCACCACGGCAGGCAAAACTGGGAATTGAAAGGAGCTCTGTCCCTTTCCTGAGGGGTTGAGGAGCCCTCCGGAAAAGCGCGGGGAGGAACCAACAGCAAGTCATCGTCTTGCCCTGAGTGGGGCCATCAGCAAGGGTAGGCTTCGAGCCTGCCAATTCGGTAAAGGGCTTTCCGATCCATCCTGCAGGCACAGCAGGTGGCGAAAAAAATAAATTTCAACCTCTATCTGGGTGCATGCACGATTTGTCAGGAAGGGTGTGCCAGCAGTGCCGAATCACTTTTCACCCAGTCGCTTTTCCGCCCATTCCCAGGCCTGAGGACTCCCTTCTCCCCGGACCGCATTCGCCACCCTCCAGATGTACTGGCTGGCATGATACCAGCCCATCACCTGAACCGCTCCAGGGAGATGCTCCTCCACCAGATTCCATATCCAGTGCGCTCCATCCCAATAGCCACCACCTCTTCCGCCTGGGTCAACCCTCGCCAATACCCTTCCGGGTCCGCAAAATCAGTATAGAAACTCATTTCCTGAGCCCGCACCTCCCAAGAATCCGTCCGTTGGGAAGGGGTCGGAGAGGCCGTGGTGTAAAGAGCGCCGATTCTCATCTCCTTCCAACCCTCTTCCCAGGTCCGCACGGTTGTCCCCTCTGTGGAAACGTACAGCCGATCGGGGGCCTGTGTAGGCATTGGTGGCAGTTGAGGAGCGGCCAGGTCCCAGGCAGCCTCTACGGCGGCTCGCCCTTCCTCCACGACCTCCTGACCCAGGCCCTAGGTGGCTTTCCGAACGGTGTTGGGGCAGACCAAGATACCAGATGGGCCGCCTCTTCAAAGGGAAATTGAACACTCGCCAGGGCGTTGGCCAGGCCAGAACTGATACCTCCCGCACAGAGCCCCAGTTCCTGATCCAGCGGAAGGGTGCCGCGGTGACAGGAAGGGCACAGGTAATAGGTTGGTTCACCCTGACCGCTCCCAGAAGGGGCAGAGCAGTTGCTGGCCATCTCCGCTGGTAATAGGTGGTCTGGCCGAACGAGCAGGGGATGGTCGATTCTGGGTAAGTGGGAGCACAGAGGCTCAGAAGACCGGTAAGAAAGGCCTCCAAGCGAGGGTTTCCTGTTCCGTTTCCTCTAGCATTCGGGGTTGAGCGGCCACCCATCCGCCGGGACAGTTGAGCCATTATCTTCTCGCTGGGAAGGTGGGCAGCGGGCCATTGAGCACCTCCATAGGCATTGGGCTGGCATTCATCTCTTATGCTCAGAAGGCAACCCTCTCAGCCTGTCCAACAACTCACTGACAAATCATGCATGGGTGATGCCCCCTAATAGTTGAGT
>JBHOQL010000017.1:0-48151 GCA_042408195.1 Anaerolineae bacterium | reverse complement strand
GAGGTTGGAAAAGATGGTCCAGTCTAAGGGGACAGAAAATTAATTCTGTAAATTGGGGGGGATTTCATGGAGAAGTTGGCTTTTTTGTTTTACTACATCACTCCATATATAGCCGTCGCTGTCTTCTTCGGTGGGCTGGCGTATCGGATCTTTAGGTGGTGGCAGAGGAAGCCGGCTCCAGCCCATTTATCCCTGTTCCCGCGTCCTCAGAGTCGTCTCGGCCGGCTTTTAGACGCTTTGGTTGATATGTTCACTTTGAAGGGGCTGCTCCGAGTTAACCCTTCCCTCTGGGCTGGAGGTTTCATTATGCATCTGGGGCTCCTTTTGATCCTGCTTGGCCATGTGCGTGTTTTCACGGACTACTATTTCCTCTGGAAACTGTTGAACTGGGGCAAGGAGCAACAGCATACCTTTTCCGCCATCGCCGGGACGATTGCCGGGACCCTCTTTGCTGTTCCCCTCTTCTACCTGCTGGCCCGTCGCTGGAGCGGCGCGGTCAAATGGCTTTCCACGCCGGAGGACCATTTTATCCTTCTCCTGCTGATCGGCATCGCCTTGACCGGCTTCCACATGCGTCTTCTGCGGACGGTGGAGATTGAGGAACTGCACCGCTTCTTCGCCGGACTGGCTTCCTTCCGCTGGCAACCGCCCCCGGAAAGCGCGGGCCCTGCGTTTATCTGGCATTTTGGCCTGGCCCAACTTTTGATGGTCTACTTCCCCTTTGGAAAACTGAGCCACATCATCGGCTCGGTGCTCTCTAAAATGGTAGCTCGGAGTTAGGAGGGCGCAATGTTGGAGAAATTCTTAGAAACGATTCGTGCGCGCATCACTCGCCCGCTCCAGTATTACCAGGATATTTGCGTCCGCTGTGGGGCCTGTATAGATGCCTGTCACTTCTACGTCACGTCGGGTAATCCGGCTCACATCCCTGCCTACCGGATGATGCTGGTCAAAAAATTGCTCCAGCAGGGGAACAGCGGTCGGAAAGGCTTCCTGGGCTGGTATCGGGACACCGGAGGCGTGAAAGAGCGGGTGGTAACCGAACTCCGGCAGGCCCTCTGGGAGTGCACCGGCTGTCGACGGTGCTCCGTCTTCTGTCCCTTTGACCTGGATACAGCGCTACTGGTGAACGTAGGACGGTATGCGCTCCTCCAGGAGGGGATGGGGATGGAGATGACCGCTGAGATCGGCAACGCCGAGGTCAGCAAAGGGGAAATCATAGATGCCCTGAAGGAGTTTTACACAGACCAGATCCGGGAACTGGAGGAGCGGATTCGGGCAGAGTGGGGCGTCCCTGACCTGCGGATCCCTGTGGACGAGCCAGCGCGTGTCCTCTACGTTCCGGTTGTCGGCGAGCATGCCATCATTCCGCTGGCGAAAATCTTCTACGCTGCGAAGGAATCGTGGACGCTGAGCATGTTCACCGCCACCAACCACTCCTTCTTCGTCGGCGACATAGAGAAGGCGAAGCGGGCGGCCCGCTGGATCGTTCAGGAGGCCCGACGGCTGGGCGCACAGGTCATCGCCTACGCCGAGTGTGGCCACGCCACCCGGACTCTGTTGAACTTCTGGGACCACTGGTTCGGGGATGAGATTGCGGGCATCCAGCGGGTCAGCGTGGTGCAGTTGGTCGCCTCATATCTTAAAGAGGGGCGCATCCGGGTCCGGGAGGGCGCCTTTGACGTCCCGATGACCTATCACGACCCCTGCAACCTTGGGCGGAACGCGGGCATCTATGAGGAGCCACGGATGCTTATTCGCGCTGTCGCTACCGACTTCCGGGAGCTTAGCCCCAACCGGGAACTGAACTGGTGCTGTGGCGGGGGCGGCGGGCTTATCGCCGAGCAGGAGATGTTTGAGGTCCGGATGAAAGCCGGCCAGCCCAAGGTGGAGCAGATTCGACGTAGCGGTGCCCGCTGGGTGGTGACCACCTGTGAGAACTGCAAGACCCAGCTTTCTGACCTAAACGAGCGCTACGGCTTGGGCGTGGAAATCAAAGGCGCGGTGGACCTGATCGCCGACGCGTTAGTGCTTTGAGCCAAGAGGTGGCAGCTGCCGTTAGGTGGCTGCCACCTTTATTTTCACAAGCTTCCTCCCACTGGCTGTCAGAAACTTTTAGGCTCTAAGGCCACGGGCACAAGTATATAACCTTCTTCCGCGTTACCGAAAACCTTGTATCCTCGAGGCCCCCAGGTCCAGCAGTAAAGGGCTATGTAGGCGCAGAAAAGGGCATCCAGTAAGTCCTCAAAAGCCTTCATATCCTTGATCGTCAAGAGAGGAATATCCCTGGAGAGAATTTCGGGGGCGTAAAGGGGAGGAGAAGCTCTTTCCAGCCCTCTCAGGAGGGCTACGTAGCGGGATATCTCCACTTTTCGGAAATCCAAAGAGCGTCTTCGCCTTGCCTTATATTTAAGAGTCCTCTCCAGGCCGAAAAGGGTTATCGCTGCTGGATGTGGGTAAACTTCTATTAACTGCCTTGTCTCTTTCAAGGGCTCAACAAAAGGGGAGTTAACGAAGCCTTCCACTGCCAATTTTCGGACAAGCTCCTCACCTCTAACAATTCCTCCAAAGCGACGCCGGTTAGCTGGATGAGGAGCTGCATCATAGCGGCGGAATAGCGTGGCTACTTCACGGTCACAGGGACGCAATCCCCTCTCATTGGGCACAATCAAAGGGGCATCAATGGCCACGATGGCCGGTTTATCTCCGAGCGTCTCTTTCAGGAAAGCAATGATTTCCTCATCGCTCCCTATCCTCTCGTTCCAGACAATGGCTCTTTCTCCCTTAAGGACAACAACTGCGGATGGATTCTGGTAAGACCAGGCAAGATCAATCCCAACGAAGTGCATAGCGTGAAAGTCTCCTCAAAGCTTCAAGCTTTTCCTTCTGGCCGACTTTCGCTTTCCTCACGGCATCTTCGAGGATTTCAATGGATTTATCGTAAGTGCGGCGATCTATCCTATAGGGGTGACCATCTTTGCCACCGTGGGCGAAACCAAAGCGGACCGGGTCGCGGTAGCTTACAGGTGCACCGTAGAGGAGCTCAGCTATCAGGCTCAGGGCTCTCACCGTTTTTGGGCCTACTCCTTCTATTTCCAACAAAGAGGCAAAATCTTCCGGCTGGCGCTCGTAGGTCCGGAGGAAGATGGAATAGAGACGCTCAGGAGCGATGTCTTCCAGAAGGACTTGGTGACGAGGAGGCAGTGTCAGGGTTTTGAGGCGCTTGAGTTCCTTAACGAGATTTTCAGGTTTTTCACAAGCCAACAGGGTACTTACGCGCCTTGCTTCCTCGCTTTCAGCAGCCACCAAGTTCAAGGGTTCGGTCACCAGATCACAGCATATGGCGCTGTGGGGCTCGCAAACGAAACTCTTCACCGTTTCACCGAGCCAGTGGTAGCGGCGGGCGTAGCGGTTAACCGGGTTCATCCCCTGCTGGATTACGCACCAGTTCCCTTTTCGGTCAAAGACGAAGGTGTGGTGGTAGATCTGAAAGCCGTCCTGGAGCGCAGTGTTATCCACTTTGGCCGCCATCTTGCTGGCATAAGCAAGCCTAGCTGGGTCTACCGAAAGAAGCTCTCCCCGCATTAATATCTCATCGGGGGTGCGGCGGGCTGTCTCCCCCTTGCCTCCAGCCACGAAAATGCCCAGTTCATCTCCCAGGTCTTTAAGCCCTTCCTTTAGGGCTCCACAAGTAGTAGTGGTGAGACCGCTAGAATGCCAATCAAAGCCCAGCACGCAACCGAACGCTTGGAACCAGAACGGATCTGAAAGCCTTCTCAGAAACTCAGCCGTGCCGAACTCCATAACTATTATAGCTGCTATCTCTCTGGCCAGCAGGGACATCCTTTGGAATAGCCAGCGTGGCACCTTCCCCCAGTGCAGGGGAAGGTCTGCCACACCCGTCTTTCGCCCGCTCATCTCCTCCCCCTCAGATAATCCAAGATCGCCATATGAGTCAGGTGTTCAACTGGCGCATGGTCATCGGTCAGAATATTGCCTCCTCCTGTAAAAATTTTTAACCAAGGAAGGGCTCTTTTTGCAACTTCTAGGAGATATGGGTTTTCCACATATGCCAAGTTGATAGCAAAATTCTCCGCTTTGGTTCTGGAAGCGGTTGCCACCACTAAAGAATTAGCCACTGGGTGCTCGCCTGGCGGTTCATCAATGATATAAACGCTGGGAAAAACGGAAGCAATGGTCGCCGCAATGGCGTTGACCAGGCGGTAATCGGAGGGAGGATGGGCTACATTTACAGCCAGGACACCATCGGAAGCGAGATGTTCGAAGGTTTCCAGAAAGAATTCCTTTGTGGTCAGGTGGAAGGGGATGTAAGGGGGCCTATAGGCATCTATAGCTATAACATCGTATACCTTGCGGGAGCGGCTCAGGTAGCGGCGGCCATCGTCCACCACGATATTGAGGTTGGGACTGTCCAGGGCCATGAACTTCTTAGCTGCTTCCACCACCAGCGGATCGATCTCCACCCCGTCAATGGCGATAGAGCCGTAGATGGCCGTATACAATCTGGAGATAGTCCCTCCGGCTAGGCCAATGAGACAGAGGCTCTTTACTCTGGCCGGATAAAAGGGTGGCTGGTTGAAAAGGGGAGCCACGAGGAAATAATCCCAGATGCCTCCCGTAAGCAATTCATATGGGTTATACACAGATTGAACCCCGAGGCCTTCGTTTAGCAGGAGGTAAATGTCTTCGCCAGTCTGGATTACCCAAACATAGTTGTAAGGCGATTCTCCTTCAAAGAGGACCTGACCCCTGAAGGGTGGGGTTATCCTGGCGTTAAAGCCGAGGGTAAATGCTGCTGCCATTAAGGCTAAATACAATATTGTTCTGCTCTTTGCTCTGGGAAAAATTCCCGGTAGCGATGCTAGCATGAGAATGAGAGCCAGTGTGAGAAACGTTCGGGTCGTTCCGAGTAAGGGAATTAGGAGGAAAGGAGGAATAAAGGTGCCGAGGATGCTTCCCGCAGTGGAGAGGGCAAAGATAGCACCTCCCCTTTTCCCGGTCTCTCCGACCTCGCGCACCGATAGCCTAAGAGCGAAAGGGCTTATAGCTCCCATCAATGTTACAGGGACGATGAGCACTGTGGCCATCCCCAGAAAGAAGGTAGCAAGAGAGAGAAAATCCGGTACGTCCCCCCATGGGCCGGAAAAGTCGATTATAGTGAAGAGAATAGGCGAAGCGAAAGGGATCAATCCGGTGCAGAGGCCAGCCAGGAAAGAAAGGCGGTAGAGCAAGGCCGGGGATGGATATTTATCGGCAAGCCATCCGCCCAAAAGATAACCGAGCGAAAGGTAGCTCAGGATGAGTCCGATCAGGGTAGACCAGGCCCACAAAGTTGAGCCGAAGGCTCTTTCCATAAGTCTGGAGGCTGCTATCTCAACCCCCAGGGAGACGAACCCACCCGTGAAGACCAGAATCCTAACCTTCAGTTGGGACATCAAACTTGTAGCCCACTTTCTTAACCGTTTTGAGGTAGCCTTCTGGAATCAGTTGGCGGAGCCAGCAGATGTGGACATCAAGAGTGCGGGTGTCATCGACATAATCGGTATACCACACTTTTTTTATAAGATAAGGCCTGGTAAGGATCTTACCCCGGTTTCGCATGAAAACTTCCAGTAGCTGGGCCAACTTGGGGGTTAAGTGGTACTCTTTATCTCCTACCAGCAGGACTCGCCGGAGCAAATCAAGGGTCAGTTCGCCGCTCTTGAGGAACCTCTTAGTCCCCACCACCCTTTTCAAGCGAGGGTGCAGCTTCCGCCAAGTTATTGGCTCGTATACAACCTCGTCGGCTTCTATTGGGGCGTGCCTGCCCTTGGATGTGAGGAGGATAACTGGGAGCATATAGGCCTTGCTCTTTATGAAAGCCGAAACTTCCTTCAACCAAATCAGGTTAAGGGACAACGCATCAACTAATATGACCTCCGGCTTTTCCCGGAACTTCCGAGACATCTCCTCCGAGGAGGGGGAAGAAAAAAGGACCTCGTAGCCGGATTTCATCATTGACGGGAAAATTTTAGAAAAAATTTCCGGATTTCTCGTAATTGCGAGAATTTTCGTGCCCATAAAGATTTAACCCTCGAGAAACAGCCCCGCCTGAGCAGCCACGTTAATTATACATCTCTTTAGGATGTGTGGCAAAACTTATCGGAGGGGATAGTCAAGAACTGGAACGGAAATACTCTACGGTCTTCCTCAGGCCCTCTTCCAGGGACACGAGAGGCTCCCAGCCGAGCTCCCGCCGGGCTTTTTCAGCATTGAGGTATATCTTGAAGACTTCTCCTTGTTTCGGGGGACCGTGGACAGCTTTCCCTGGGTAGCCCGTTAACTCTTTGAGAAGGCGGAAGATTTCATTGACTGATGTGCCTTTGCCCCAGCCAAGGTTGTATATACCGCATCCATCCTTACGCAGAGCCAGCAAGTTGGCTCTGGCCACATCTTCCACGTAAACGAAATCCCTCTCTTGTTCCCCTGAACCGTTTATAACTGGCTGTTCGCCCCGCAGCATTTGCCCTGTAAATATGGCCACAACTCCGGCTTCCCCATAAGGGTCTTGCCTGGGGCCGTAAACATTTGGATAACGAAGGGAAATGTATTCAATGCCGTAGTTCAAGAAATAAAGGTGCAGGTAGTGCTCCACCGCGTGCTTGCTGGCCCCGTAGGGGTCTAGCGGGTTTATGGGATGCGCCTCATCCACAGGCAGGTATTCCGGTTCACCATAAACGGCTCCACCTGTAGAAGCATAGATTATTTTCCGCACTCCGTAACGGCGCGCTAGTTCCAGAAGGTTCAGGGAACCCAGGATGTTGACCTCTGCGTAAAGCGCGGGCTTGACCATCGATTCCCGCACATTGACTAAAGCTGCCTGGTGAGAGATGACTTCCGGCTGATGTTTGATGAAGATTTCCTCAAGCTCTGGAGAACGGATATCCATTTGGTAAAATTGAGCGTTGGGGTTTAGGTTTTCAACTTTACCCGTGTGCAAATTGTCCACCACAATGACTTCGTGTCCTTCCTGGACGAAAATATCCACCACATGGGAACCGATGAAACCCGCTCCTCCGGTCACTAGAATTCTCATGGAGCCTCCTTTCCAGAGCGAAGTCTATAAAGCCAGTAAAGGGCTACGGAGCCAGCTACTGCTACATTGAGCGAGGAAACTTTTCCCTCCATCGGCAGTTTTAGGAGGAGGTCACACTTTCCCCTTACCGATGGCCTGAGTCCTTTCCATTCGCTCCCCACCACCAGGGCCAAAGGAAACGGGGGCTGTGTCTCGAACAGGTCTCGGGCTTCGGGGAGGGATTCAAGTCCGGCAATCCAGTAGCCAACTTCCTTGAGTTTTTCCAGAGCTCGGTTCAAGTTGGGAACCTGGACTACTTTGAGATATTCAACGGCTCCAGCCGAGGCCTTCGCGACGGCCGGGGTTATTCCCACCGCATTCCTTTCTTGGATTACAACCCCTCTAACCCCCGTGGCTTCGGCCGTGCGCAGAAGACTTCCCACATTCTGGGGGTCCTGCAGCAGGTCAAGAACCAGCACCAGCCATGGTTCTCCTTTAAGGATTTCGTCAAAGGAAGTGTAGGGGTAAGGAGAAACTTCCAGTATAACCCCTTGGTGGGAGCCATCGGGCACAGCGGAATCAAGCCTTTCACGGGGCATATATGTGGGGTAAAGCCCCAAGCGGTTGGCTAAAGAAATAATCGTAGTCACCGGAGGGGAATCCTTTATACCCTCGGCCAGGATTAGGCGATAGAATTTTCGCCTCCGGGCCCTGAGGGCCTCCAGGACAGGGTTACGGCCATAGAGGAATTCCCTTCCGGGTGTTAGAGGTCTTAGGGGCTCTTCTCTTGAACCTACAACCTTGCCCTTCGCCACCGAGTTCCCTGAGGAGTATCTTCAAGGATTATGCCCAGTTCCCTCAACCGGTCCCTTATGCGGTCAGCTTTTTCCCAATCTCGTGCTTCACGGAAACTTTGGCGCAGTTCTATCAGAAGTTGGATCAACGGCACCTCAAGCTCGCCCCCCACTTGTTCGGGAAACTTCTGAGGTATTATGCCCAAGATAGTGTCACCCAGCTCGGTGAAGAGATTGTCTATGGCCATTAAAGCCTCCTTGGAAAGGGGGCGATCTCCTGCAAGCCAAGTGTTGACTTCTTTGGAGAGCTCGAAAAGTTCACCAATGGCTCCAGCGGTATTGAAATCGTCATCCATGGCCGCTAGGAAGCGCGATTTACGGTTGGTCAGGACATCAGTTACATCCTGGGGGATGGGACCGGTTTCGGAGAAGGGGATGCGTTCCCTTATTTCCCTTACGGTGTTCCAGAGCCTTTCTAAGCCCCTCTCCGCTGCTGACAGGGCTTTATCGGAGAAATCCAGGGGCGAACGGTAATGGCTGCTCAAGATGAAGAAACGCACAGTTAAGGGATTGTAACGCTTGAAAAGGTCTTTAAGGTATATAGCGTTGCCCAAGGATTTACTCATTTTAACCCCTTCCACTGTTACCATGTTGTTGTGCATCCAGTAGCGGACGAAAGGGACGTCATAGGCTGCTTCACTTTGGGCGATCTCGCACTCGTGGTGGGGAAAAATGTTGTCGATCCCACCCCCGTGGATATCAAAGGGCTGACCTAGGTATTTGGTGGACATCACGGAGCACTCTATATGCCAGCCGGGATAGCCCCATCCCCACGGGCTTGGCCAGCGCATAATGTGCTCCGGCTCCGCCCTCTTCCAGAGGGCGAAATCGGCCGGGTGCTTTTTGTCAGGGCTTGGGTCAATGCGGTATCCTTCTATGAGTTCCTCCACTTTTCGGCCCGAAAGTTTCCCATACTCCGGGAATTTGGCCACTTCAAAGTAAACGGAGCCTTTAACCTCGTAAGCGAATCCTTTCTCTATAAGGGTTTTCACGAGCTCTATCTGCTCAGGTATGTGGCCACTGGCCCTGGGGGAAATATCGGGCCGCTGGACATTTAGGGCATCCATATCTTCAAAATAGCTGCGGGTATATTTCTCCACCACTTCCATCGGCTCAAGCCGCTCAATTTTAGCTCTTTTCAGCACCCTATCCTCCCCACTCTCCAGCAGGTGACCGACGTCGGTTATGTTCTGGACGTAGCGCACCTTATAGCCCAGGTAGCGTAGGTACCGCACCACCACGTCAAAGGAAACGTAACTTTTGGCGTGCCCAATATGGGGATGGTCGTAAACGGTCGGACCGCATACATAAATGCCTACAAAACCAGGGTGCAGCGGTTCAAACTTTTCCTTTCTTCGGGTTAAGGTATTGTATATCTCTAACGCCATTACTTTCCTCCTGTGGACTCGGAAATTGCTGTTGAATGGTCTTCCTGCAGGGAGGTCATCCGTTATGCCTCTTCGCTGCCGATGGCCCAGAATCCAGTATGCTCAGCTCATTGCGAATTTGGTTTATTACTTTTACTGGTCTCGCGAGGTAACCACTAGGCCAACGCTTTTATCGGTCACCTCGGCCATGTTGCGGCTATCGCCAATGGTGACTTTGCCCTGAATTCCTAAGTCTAATTTACTTCCGCCCATCAGGCTGAGCGAAGATGATCCGACCCTTGTCAGTTTGAAGAACTTTGGTTACGGTAACCTCTATGGTGGAATTGATAAAGCGGCGCCCATTCTCCACCACTACCATAGTGCCATCGTCCAAATAGCCCACCCCTTGATTCGGTTCTTTTCCCTCCTGGATTATGTGTATCGTGATACTTTCCCCCGGAAGAACCACTGTTTTGATTGCATTGGCCAATTCGTTGAGGTTGAGAATCTCCACCCCTTGGAGGCGGGCCACTCTATTTAGGTTGTAATCATTGGTGAGGATGGGGCAC
Organism: Anaerolineae bacterium; assembly: GCA_042408195.1. Lineage (GTDB taxonomy): Bacteria > Chloroflexota > Anaerolineae > SpSt-600 > SpSt-600 > SpSt-600. The sequence continues at coordinate 38,286 of JBHOQL010000017.1, read as the reverse complement.
TGGAGCTTGCGAGCCAGGAGTATGAGTTTTTCATCCGTTTCTTTAGCTTCTTCCACGTCCATATCGGTTACCTGTACGGGGATTATGGACTCGCGGCGGAGCTTGTCCAGCATCTCAAGACCCCTTCGGCCCCTATTGCGCCGGAGTATATCCTGGGAGTCGGCGATGTGGTGCAGTTCATTCAGGATAAAGCGGGGGATAAGAAGAGTTCCACGCAGGAAACCTGTCCTGCTTATATCAACTATACGCCCGTCTATTATCACACTTGTGTCCAAGAGGATGTAATTTTCCGAGGGAAAGGGTTCACCTTTTAAGGAGGCGCGGAAGCTCAGGAGGCGGAAGACATCGTTTTGACGGATGACAGTCACCATTACAGAAATATAGGTAAGAATCAGCGTGGCCACGGAAGGCAAAATCTTACCAAGGGGTGAGGGGAGGAAGGAAATAGGAATGGAGACCAAGGCCGAAATCAAGAGGCCGATTATTAGTCCGACAAACCCAGCTACGAGGTGTCGAGAAGGCAATGACTTTATTTTTTCCCTAAGCCATCGGAAGGGATAAATGGTAATCCATGGGGTTATAACGAAGCCAATGGCCCCCGCAGCAAGAGTCAGGCTGAGGATGTAGCGGAAGGACTGTTCAAAGAAACCTCCTGCCAACAATGTTCCCAGCTGCCAGCCCAATATGCCAAAGATTATCATTCCTACGAAGCGCAAAAGGATGACCATACTTTTCACCCCCTTTCTTCAGAGGGCCGGGAGAGAAGGCGTTGGCGGAAGGCTTCGTAGAGGATGATGCCAGCAGCAACCGCTGCATTTAGGGATTCAATTGGGCGAGCCATAGGAATGGAAATGAGTTTGTGGGCCAATTTTCGGGCTTCATCCTTGGCTCCTCTCGCCTCTCCTCCTACTACCAGGACCGAGGGCAAAGTCCAATCCACAGCAAAGTATGGCTCTGGCCCTCGGGGATCAGCCAAGAGAATTTGTTTGCCTCGGAAGAAGCCCTTTAGTTCTTCCCAGGAGACATCAGGCTTTATAGGGATGTAAAAATGAGCCCCCATGGCAGCGCGCACTGCTTTGGGGTTATAAGGGTCCGCAGAGCCAGTGGTTGTGACCAAGAAAGCTGCCCCTGCTGCTACCGCTGTGCGCATTACAGCACCCACATTCTCCGGATTCTGAACCCCATCCAGGACAACTGCCAACTCCCAATTTTCTGGAATAGGAAGTTCAGGGAAAGGGAAAACAGCCACTATGCCCTGCGGAGTTACGGTGGAGGAAACAGCTTCTATAATAGCATCCGGCACCCGGTAGCAAGCGATCCCTTCCAGGGGAATCGCTTCTTTCTGAGCGAAATCTTCCGAATAAAAGACGAAAACCGGTTTAAAGCCCGCACCGATGGCATCCCTTATAATCCGAATTCCTTCTACCAGGAAAAGCTTGTGCTTCCATCGCCCTTTGCGGGTTAAAAGAGAGCGGGCGAGTTTAACTTTCTCATTATGAATGCTGGTTATTACCCCACCTTCCCCGGCCCTTTTCAATTGTTAAAGAGCAGCTTTAGCTACTTCTACCAACTTGGCAAAAGCTGTCTGGTCTTTCACGGCTATTTCGGCAAGCATTTTCCTGTTGACTTCAACGCCTGCCTTTCGGAGGCCGCAGATAAATTTTCCGTATGTTAGCCCATGGGCCCTTGCGGCTGCATTTATCCTCAAAATCCAAAGACGCCGGAAATCCCTCTTCCGGGTCCGGCGGTCTATATAGGAATACATCAAAGATTTCATCATGGCCTCATGGGCCCGCTTGAAGAGGGCGTGTCTTGCTCCGAACTGTCCTTTTGTAAGTTTGAGGACTCTCTTGTGACGCCTTCTGGTTACCACTCCTCCCTTTACTCTCACTTTGCAACCTCCTTAACCAAGGTATGGTGCAAGGCGGCGGACTTTCTTCTTATCGCCCCTGCAAGTGACTTCAATCATTTCATCAAAGAGGGCCTTGGCCCTGGCCGATTTCTTGCGGCGCAAGTGGCTTTTGCCCTGTTTGGTTCTCAGTATTTTGCCCTTTCCAGTAACCTTAAACCGCTTGGCTGTCGCTTTATGGGTCTTGAGCTTCGGCACTTTCCCACCTCCTCACTTTGTTGCTAAAATCATCACCAGACTTCTCCCATCGGACTCGGGTTTCTGCTCGATTTTGGCCACATCGGAAACCCCAGCCATGATCTTCTCTAAGAGCCTAAGGGCCATTTCGGGGTGGTCTATTTCTCGCCCCTTGAACAGGACCCTCACCCTCACCTTGTTACCTTCTTTTATGAAATCCCTTATATCCTGAAGCCTGTAAGAAAGATCGTGCTCAGATATGCTTGGTCTCAAGCGAATTTCTTTGACTTCTCCTCCCCTGCGTGCCTTCCGGCTTTCCCTCTCCCGTCGGGCCCTCTCGTAGAGAAATTTTTCGTAATCCATCAATCTGCAGACGGGAGGGTCACTATCAGGGGCAACTTCTACCAGATCCAAGTCCTTTTCGTAGGCCAGCTTCAGTGCTTCCTGCAAGGGCATTATACCTATTTGTCGGCCATCCTCGCCGATAACTCTTACCCTTGGTGCTTGGATTTCACGGTTTACACGATATTGCGGTTTCACCTACGAGTTTCCCCTCCTTTTTGATTTTTGAGTTACTATACCACAAGCAGCTTTTCGAGTCAAATTATCTGAGCGTTTGCGGGCTCGAGGGGTTGCAAGCGAGTGGGGGCAAGCTTCCCATTCCGTTCAAACTTTTCCCCTTTTGTGGACTTGGCCTCCCGGGTTCACTGGAGGATGAGAGTGGCTCGTTATCCCTCTTGCTTGACTGGCAGTCCTGCGCAAAATGTCCGACCATGATTTTGGGATTCGAAATTGCAAACCTCATACCTTTAAGGTATAATGAGTTGAAAAATCCGGGAGGGAATGGCCGTGAGGTTGATTTGCCTTCAGGATAACCTTTCCACAGCTCTTTCCGTGGTGGAGAAAGCAGTGGCTACCCGCAGCACTCTTCCCGTCTTGAGCAACGTCTACTTGGAAGCCAGGGGGGGAAGGCTGATGCTATCAGCTACCAACCTGGATATAAGTATAACCTGTTGGATAGGGGCAAGCATCGAGGAGGAAGGAGCCACCACAGTCCCCGCGCGCTTGTTCTCGGATTTCGTGGATTCCCTTCCTTCGGAACCTGTGGAGTTGGAGTTGATAGTGCGAACGCAGACTCTGAACGTTAGGTGTGGCCGCTTTGAGGCCAACATACGGGGAATTGACGCCACGGAGTTCCCGGAAGTTATAACCTCTTCAAAGATCGAGAGTCAGAGCACTCATATAATCACCCCTTTGAGGCCGGCCACCCTGCGCAGGATTATCCAGCAGGTGGCTTTCGCCGCCGCCTCCGAAGAAACCCATCCTTTCCTGAGCGGTGTCTTCACTTCTCTGGAAGGAGATCGGCTTACCCTCGCCGCAACTGACGGGTATCGCCTATCGGTGAGGAATATGGTTTTGCCTCAGCCTGTGGAGGAATCCCTTGAGGTTATAATTCCAGCCAGAGCTCTTACCGAGTTGGCCCGTGTCGCTTCCGAAGCTGATGAGTCCCAACCCATTGAAATATTTATCCCGCAGGGCAGGAACCAGATCCTTTTCCACCTTAAAGGGCGACCCGAAGGCCCCATCATGGCCATTGAGTTACTCTCTCAGCTCATAGAAAGCACATACCCCGATTTCCGAGCCCTTATCCCGAGGGAATATACGTCAAGGTTAGTGGTAAAGAGGGAGGCTTTTGTCAAAGCCTTGAAAATTGCCCATCTTTTTGCCAAGGACAGGGACAATATGGTGAAGCTGGATATAAAACCGCCCTCGGAGCTCATGCCCGGTTCTCTTACAATAAGCGCCACAAGCCGCCAGTTCGGCGATAACGTAAGCCAGGTGGAAGCAAAAGTCCAGGGGGCACCACTGGAAATAGCTTTCAACGTTAAATACCTGCTGGAAGCTTTGGCAGTAATGGACGAAGATGAAATCGCTCTGGAAGCGACCACCTCTTCAAGCCCAGGGGTCCTGAAACCGGCCGATGGGGAAGATTTCATCCACGTGGTCATGCCCATGTACCTTGAGGAGGAATGAATTTTGCTGGAAGGGGTGAGATGCCTAAAGGTTTCGGAGCTCACGGAGCACATAAGGTATCTCATCTGGTCGGATTTTAACTTACAAGATGTATGGGTTGAAGGAGAGATTTCCAACTTCTCCCCCGCTTTATCGGGCCACTATTATTTTTCTCTCAAAGACGAAAAGGCAGTGATCCAGTGCGTGATGTGGCGCCATTTGGCCACATCCCTACCTTACATCCCCTCCGACGGCGACCATGTTATAGCCCACGGTTATGTGGACATTTACCCGCCGAAGGGCACTTACCAGCTTTACGTTGACGAGCTCAGGCCCGTGGGAGTCGGCCTGATATACATAAAGCTTGAGCAGCTCAAAGTTCGCCTCAGTCAAGAGGGCCTTTTTGACCAAAGCCGCAAAAGGCCGATCCCTATGTTCCCGAAACGCATTGGGCTTGTTACCTCGCCATACGGGGCAGCAATAAGAGATATCCTGCGGGTCGTAGGCAGGCGCTACCCCTTGGCCGAAATAATCCTCTCCCCGGCCCAGGTGCAGGGAGAAGAAGCTCCCTCCAGTATAGTGGAGGCCCTGCAGCTACTCAACGCTTGGGGGCAAGTGGATCTGATAATTCTGGCCCGCGGAGGTGGTTCCTTTGAGGAGCTTATGGCTTTCAACGATGAACAGGTGGTGAGAGCCGTAGCTTCATCGGAAATACCCGTAATCTGCGGGGTTGGCCACGAGATAGATTACACCCTGGCCGATCTGGCGGCCGATCTCCGGGCCCCCACCCCTTCAGCTGCGGCGGAAATGGCTGTCCCAAACCGGGAGGATCTCCTGCAGCACATCCGAAATTGCGAGGAAAGGCTTGGGATTGCCCTGCAGAGCAGGCTGCGCGAAGCAAGGCAGAAGCTGGAGTGGGAAAAACGGGCAATTTCAGCTCATTCCCCCGCAGCGAGGATCAACCAACTGCGCCAGCAAGTGGATGAGTTCGGGAAGCGCCTCACTCAAGCTGCACTCAATGCTTCGGCAATCCGCAGGAGAGAAGTTGAGGTTCTGAAGGAGAAATTGGAAGCCCTTAACCCCTTGAGTGTCCTGAGGAGGGGTTATGCGCTGGTCTATTCCCGGTGGGGCAAGCTCATAAAGAGCGTTTCCCAGGTCCGGCCAGGTGATAGTTTCACTGTCCGGCTCTGGGATGGAAGCTTTGGGGGTAAAGTAGTTGCCAATAAAGACTCCGAAATCCCTTCTGGTTCGCAGAGGCAGGGGGTGTTACCCCTTTTCGGAGAAGAAAAACTCTGAACGAAGGAGGAGTGTTCTATGAGACCTGGGCCTAAGGCAAGAGAATGGGTTAAGAGAGACCACGAGGTTCTGTCGCCTTCTTACACTCGCCCCTATCCTTTCGTGATGGAAAGGGGCTTGGGAGCCGAAGTATGGGATGTGGATGGGAACCGTTACATTGATTTCAATGCCGGAGTGGCGGTAGTGGCTGTGGGTCACAGTCACCCCGAAATCGTCCGGGCCATAAAGGAACAGTCTGAGAAGTTCATCCATATGGCCGGGACAGATTTTTATTACCCCCTTCAGACGATTCTGGCGGAAAAGCTCAACGAAATCGTCCCAATCAAGGAAGATACGATGGTCTTCTTAACCAATTCCGGAACCGAGTCCATTGAGGCGGCTTTCAAGCTCGCCCGCTACGTGACCAGGAGACCCCTGACCTTGGCTTTCATAGGGGGGTTCCACGGTCGCACTATGGGCTCTCTCAGCCTGACGGGTTCCAAAGCTGTTCAGCGGCGTGGTTTCCACCCCCTCGTCCCTGGCGTGGTCCATGTTCCATATGCTTACTGTTACCGCTGCGCCTTCCGCCAGGAGTACCCGTCCTGCGACCTTTACTGCGTGCAATACATTGAAGATGTAGTGTTCAAGACTTATGCACCCGGCGATGAGTTTGCGGCTGTCTTCGTGGAGCCAATTCAAGGTGAGGGCGGATACGTGGTTCCTCCGCCCGAATTCTTCCCCCGCTTGAAAGCTCTGGCCGATAAGTATGGGTTCCTGTTGGTGGTGGATGAAATCCAGAGTGGAATGGGCCGTACAGGCAAGATGTTCGCCATCGAGCACTGGGGCGTTGAGCCTGACATCGTCTGCATAGCTAAAGGGATCGCTTCGGGGCTGCCTCTCGGGGCCATGGTGGCGCGCAAGTCCCTAATGACTTGGCCTTCTGGAGCTCACGGCAACACTTTTGGAGGTAATCCCCTCGCCTGTGCGGCAGCTTTGGTCACCATAAACCTTATTGAAAATGGGCTCATGGAAAATGCTGCCCGGCTAGGCGACTACGCCCTTGAGCGCATCCGGCACATGGCTGAAAGACATCCTATTATCGGGGATGTGCGGGGCAAAGGGTTAATGATAGGAATTGAGTTAGTGAAGGACCGCAGGACCAAAGAACCCATCCCCGAGGCGAGAGACAAAGTGCTTTACCGTGCTTTTGAGAAAGGTCTCCTCATCCTCGGATGCGGACTGACTTCAATTCGAATAATGCCTCCTCTGGTGATAACAAGAGAACTCATGGATGAGGGGCTGGATATCCTCGAAAGCGTCATAGCGGAGATCGAGGAGGAAATACTTTGAGGAAAAGCCTCCTCGTCTTAGCTCTCCTTCTCTTTCCTGCTCTCGCCCCCCTCACCCATCCTGGGTTCATCCGCACCCTTGTCACGTTTCTCCCAGTTTACAGGGTGGCGGATTGGAACTGGAACCCCATGGGTGAGGGGGGCTTTTTAGCTTACTGGCTGGCTTCTGCCTTCGGGAAAGCGGGCCTTTCAGGGCTGGAGGCGGTCAAAGCCTCGTGGGCTCTCAGCTTAATTGTGGGGGGAACTGGTGTATTCTTCTTAACCCAGAGGTCGGGTCTTCCTGTGGCCTTATTGGCTTCGGTTTTATATGTCTATTCCCCCTTCATTTTAGCAGCAGTTTACATAAGGGGGGAATTGCAGGAACCTCTTTTCTGGGGGTTGCTCCCCTGGATTTTCGCTGTCATCAATTCCAGCGTAGGACACCCATGGGATGGTTTCGTTGCCTTGGGGTTAAGCGTTCTCCTTGTCTTAACCAATCCTGGACTGGCGATCTTTGCTCTGGTGGCGGGTATAATTTACTCTTTTCTTCATCGCCGCTGGCTTTTTCCATTGCTTTCAGTGCCTTTCCTCTTTGCCATCTTCATCTTTAAGCCCGGTGGTTTCTCTCAACCCAATGCGGAGTTTTTCGCCCACTTCGTCCTTCCTTTCCAGTTCTTCTCGGCCTGGTGGGGGGTGAGGCCAAGTTCACCTGGATGGATTAACGAAATGCCTTTCCTGCTCGGAGTCGTGCCCCTGAGCCTGGCTTTTTTGGCGATTCTGGGCTGGGTGAAGGCCAAGGATAAAGAAGGGGGTTTCGCTCTGTTTCTCTTCGTTATACCTTTGCTTATGGCCTTGCCAATCTCTTCACCTTTTTGGAAGATCACTCACTCCTGGAAATTGCTCCGATACCCCTGGGAAGTGCTGGGGTTAGCCGCTTTGGGCCTGGCGATACTGGGAGCCTTTTCTCTCAAGTATGCACCATCTCTCGGGAGCTGGCCAGTTTGGGCAGGAATTACGGTTTTAGCATTACTCGGAAGTTACCGTTACCTTGAACCGGAATTCACCGCCTATACTCCCAGGTCTCATCCATTAGGAGTTATAGGCTATGACAATGCGATTCTGGTGAGCTGCAACTTGAAGGGTAAACTGGTGGCTGGTGATAAGCTGGAGGTGGAGCTTCTGTGGCAGGCTCTGAAACCTTTTGACCGTGATTACTCAGTTTTTGTGCATTTGTTAGATGCTCAGGGGAGCAAATGGGCTCAACGGGATCAGCCCCCTTTGAACGGGGAAAAGCCCACTTCTTCTTGGACTCCAGGGGAGTTGATTGCAGATAAGTATATATTGCCCCTGGGTGATCTCCCAGACGGGCCTTTCTTTTTGGCTGTGGGGATATACCGCTGGGATACCGGTGAGCGTCTGCCGGTGCGGGGTCGGGATGATGGCCAGGTGGTAATCCCTCTGGATCGGTGTGGGGTCTGGGTAGCGGCGAACGGATCTGAGCAGAAAGACTTAAATGCCTACCCTGCGGGTAAGTAAATGCAGGGCAGCTGCTTGAGCTGCCCTTTTCAGGTAGACTGTACAGGTTTAGAAAGCTCGCGTCACATCAAGAAATGATAGCTTGCAACAATTTCGCTATCGCCTCTTTCCGGGCTTTCGCCTCCTCAAGCCTTTCCCTGTGTTTTTCTACGACATCTTCGGGGGCTTTCTCCAGGAATTCTGGGTTGGCTAATAAAGCCTCGGTCCGGGTGATTTCTCTTTCTAATTTGCTTTGTTCTCTGAGGAGCCGTTCCTTCTGGGCTTCCAAGTCCACCAAGCCAGCCAAAGGCAAGTAAATTTCCACAGCTCCAGCCGTAAGAGCAGCCGAGCCTGCGGGTCTGGAGTGGATTTCCCTTTCTATTACGAGTTTCTCTTCATCCAAGTGGGCCAAAAATGCCAGTTCTTTCTTCAGAGAGTTGAAGATGGCCTCCTTTGCACCGGCCGCGATGATCGCTGGAATGCGTGCACCGGGCGCAACGCGGTATTCGGTCCGAGCATTTCTAATGGTCCGCACCGTTTCCATGAATAGTTCCATATCTTTCTCCGCTTCTTCGTCTTGAAGAGCGAGGTTGGGTTCGGGCCAGGAGGCGATTATCAAGGGAGTGCGGGTATCGGGAAGGAAGCTCCAAATTTCCTCAGTGATGAAAGGCATGTAGGGATGGAGTAAGCGCAAGATCGTGTCAAGGACGTCCACGGCCACTTCTCTGACCAATTCCGCCGCGTGGGTGTCGGGCCCGTAAAGCCTAGGTTTTATTATTTCCAGATACCAGTCGCAATATTCGCCCCAGATGAATTCGTAGAGCCTTCGGCCTCCTTCCCCGAACTGGAAATTTTCTATAGAATCAGTGACCTCTTTTACGAGTTTCTGGAGCCTCGAGAGGATCCAACGTTCGGGAAGGGGCAAGGAGAGTTTGTCCGGAATGCCGGGGGGGGTCCAGCCTTCTGGGATGTTGGACAAGACCAAGCGGGCTGCATTCCACAGTTTGTTGGCGAAGTTTCGGTTGCCTTCAACGCGTTGGAGGGAAAGCCTCATATCGTTTCCAGGGGTGGATCCAGTGAGGAGGGTGAAGCGAAGGGCATCGGTTCCGTAGCGATCCATGATGTCCAGAGGGTCTATTACGTTCCCCATGGATTTACTCATTTTGCGGCCCTTTTCGTCTCTTATGAGTCCGTGGAGGTAGACAATGCTGAAGGGGATTTTGCCCGTGCATTCGAGTCCCATCATTATCATCCTGGCCACCCAGAAGAAGAGGATATCGTAGCCTGTTTCCATGACAGTGGTGGGGTAGAAGTAGCGAAGGTCTTCGGTGTCGTCGGGCCAGCCCAGAGTGGAGAAGGGCCAGAGGGCTGAGCTGAACCAGGTATCAAGGACATCCTCATCCTGGCGAATGTTTGCGCTTCCACATTTGGGGCAATTCTGGGGGTCTTCCCGCAGGGCCATCTCTGCCTGGCAATCGTCGCAGTACCAGATGGGGATGCGGTGTCCCCACCAGAGCTGCCGGCTTATGCACCAGTCTTTGATGTTTTCCATCCAGTCGAAGTAAACCTTTTCAAACCTTTCAGGGATTATGCGGATCTGGCCCTCCCTGACGACGGCTATGGCTTTTTCGGCGAGGGGTTTGGACCGGACGAACCACTGAAGCGAGAGCCTTGGCTCTATTATAGTTCGGCACCGGTAGCACCGGCCTGGAGCGTAGAAGTGAGGTTCGGTTTTGAGTATAAGGCCCTCTTTCTCCAAGTCTTGAACGATGCGGCGCCGGCATTCAAAGCGATCCAAACCCTGGTAAGGGCCTGCCTCCTCGTTCATAGTGGCATCATCGTTCATGACGCTTATAATAGGTAGTTCATGCCGGAGGCCGATTTCGTAGTCAGTGGGGTCATGGGCTGGGGTTACCTTCACTGCTCCAGTTCCAAATTCTCTGTCCACAGCTCTGTCAGCTATTATGGGTATTGGGCGGCCGAGGGCTGGCAGTATAGCCGTGCGCCCGACAAGATCTCTGTAGCGCTCATCATCGGGGTGAACAGCTACAGCGGTATCGCCCAAAATGGTTTCAGGCCTAGTGGTGGCCAAGACGATGAACTCAGTAGCGCCTTCGCTCCAGCGTCCGCTTCCCCACTCTGCCTGTGGGCCTCTCCAATTTTCATTCACGAGGGGATATTTGACATACCAGAGGGTTCCTTCCTCCTCCTCGCGTTCAACCTCCAGATCAGCCAGAGTCGTGGAGCAGCGCGGACACCAGTTTACTACATATTTTCCCCTGTAAATGAGACCTTTTTCGTAGAGGCTGACGAAGGCTTCCCTTACAGCCCGGCTCAGGTTCTCATCTAAGGTAAATCGCTCCCGGGTCCAGTCGCAGGAAGCTCCCAATCGCCGGTGCTGATTGGCGATGATCTGACGGTATTTTCGGACCCATTCCCAGACTCTTTCCACGAATTTTTCCCTTCCAAGGTCGTGGCGTGTCAGGCCTTCTTTAGCCAGTTCTCTTTCTACTACGTTCTGAGTGGCTATCCCGGCATGATCTTCTCCCGGAACCCACAGAGTGGGATCGCCTTTCATCCGGTGGTAGCGGATCATTAGATCTTCAATGGAAGCGGTTATAGCGTGGCCCAAGTGGAGTTCGCCAGTCACATTGGGAGGGGGCATGGAGATAACAAAGGGCTTTTTGGTTGGGTCAATTTTTGGGGTAAAATATCCCCCCTCTTCCCACATCCTATAAATGCGTTCTTCTACCTTTTTGTGATCGTAAGTTTTGGGTAGTGTACGCATCTTGCCCCTCCTCCGTTAGCTTATAAAAAAGCCCCTTCCGCCGCAAGGACGGAAGGGGCTAGGACCTTCCGCGTTACCACCTTGCTTCCACCTTTCGGTGAGGTGGCACTCTTGGGCTATAACGGGCCTTCCCCGAGGGGGACTACTTCTCTTTCATCCCCCCAGCTCCCGGGCGACCTTCAGCGGGTTTTGAGCGAGGAGGGTTTCCAGCCGCTGGCCCTCCCTCTCTGGCGCCTCCCCCCGCCTACTCCTCCCGTTCATAGCTTTTTTAATAATTATAACACGCTGATTCGAAAAAGCCAAAGGCCCAATTCATTTCTCGAGGCTACCAGTTTTTGTGAGATTGAGTCATTCCCGGGGTGGAGACGCTACCGAGGTCCCGCGGCGTTATCCGGGAGTGTCAGCGTTTGCTTTCAAGCGGGACGACCCAGAAAGGAGCTTCGGAGGGGTTGCACGGGCGCCGGTAGCTTGAAGCATAAGGTAAGCTTTTCCAGGGCTCGGTTACCCGAAAAGAAAGGAGGGCCTGAGCTCAGCGTGAATTCCTTCGTCCTGTAATGGTTGAATTTCAGGGCCCCAGTGCCGCGCTCTACTTGAGTCTCAAGTAATGGGCTTAAAGACTGGAAAGCCCTGAAAAGGGAATCCAAGAAATTTGCGCAGAGCCTGGTAATATGCTATACTTTTCCAAAGCCCCCTTCGCAGGGGGTTTTAAATTGCCTAAAATTCTGCAAAAGGAGGGAGAGAAAAGTGGCGGTAAGTATGAAAACTCTACTGGAAGCGGGGGTTCACTTCGGCCATAGGAAGCAGCGGTGGAACCCGAAGATGAAACCTTACATTTTTACCGAACGCAACGGGATTCATATTCTGGATCTGCAGCAGACCATTGCTGCTCTGGAGAGAGCGTGCGCTGCTGTCAGAGATACTGCTGGCAGAGGGGGAATAATCCTTTTCGTAGGTACTAAGCGCCAGGCCCAGGAAATCATTGAAGTTGAGGCCAAGCGTTGTGGCATGCCCTATGTCAACATACGCTGGCTTGGGGGAACTCTGACCAACTTTACCACAATCAAAAAGCGCATTGAATACCTGGAGGCCCTTGAACGCCAGAAAGAGATGGGAGAATTTGACCATCTCCCCAAGAAAGAGGCCCTTAAGAAGGAGAAGGAGTTGGAACGCCTTCGCCGAAAAATTGGGGGGCTGAGAGGTCTCAATAGGCTTCCGGATATGCTTTATGTAGTGGACGTTGTCAAAGAGGCTTTGGCTGTGAAGGAGGCCAATCGCCTTGGCATTCCAGTAGTGGGTGTAGTGGATACAAATGCAGATCCGGATCTGATTACCTACTGCATCCCAGCTAACGACGATGCCATAAGGGCTATAAAAGTGATAACTTCTGAAATCGCCAGCGCAGTCCTGGAAGGGCGTCAGTTATATGAAACTGTTAAAGCCGAAGAGGTTGAAGAGGAAGAAATCTCCTTTGAGGAAGCTCCTGAGCGCTACCTTGGGCCTTCCATCTTGGAGAAACTGAAGTTCATGGACAAGGAAGCCCGAGGATTGATTGAGGAAGAAGAGGAAGAATGGGAAGAGTTTGGTGAAGAAGAGGAAGAAGAATAACCCCAAGGAGGTGACAAAGTGGCTGTGGACGCAAAGCTCATCAAGGAACTCAGAGAACTTACAGGAGCGGGCATCCTGGAGTGCAAGAAAGCTCTGGAGGAAAGTGGTGGCGATATAGAGAAAGCCAAGCAGTACCTTAAAGAAAGGGGTATCGCCATAGCTGCCAAGAAGATGTCCCGCCGGGCCCGCGAAGGAATAATTGAAGCCTACATCCATACCGGGAACAAAGTCGGGGCCATGGTGGAATTGAATTGCGAGACGGATTTCGTGGCCAGGACTGATCTTTTCAGAAACCTGGCCCACGATTTAGCAATGCAGGTGGTGGCCTTCAATCCCCTTTACATAAAGCCAGAGGACATACCCCTTGAAGTTATTGAAGCCAAGAAGGCCGAAATCCTGGCCGAATACAGGGGTTCTGACAAACCCCCGGAAGTCTTGGAAAAAATAGTGGAAAGCAAACTTGAAGAATTTTACCGTGAAGTGTGCCTTCTGCGCCAGCCCTTCCTCAAAGATGAGAACTCCACAGTGGAGGAGGTCATCACCCAAGCCATAGCTAAGCTTGGTGAAAATATAGTGGTAAGGCGATTTGTGCGCTTTGAATTAGGCGAGCCTGTGGAATGAGGTAAGCCATGGACCTTAAATACCGAAGAGTAATGATAAAAATCGGTGGGGAAGCCTTAGCTGGCCCAAAAGGATTTGGCATTAACCCTGAGAAAGCGATGGAAGTGGCTCGGAAGATCAAATCCGTAAAAGACCTTGGAACCGAAGTTGCCATCGTAGTCGGAGCTGGAAACATCTGGCGTGGCCGTGACGGTCTTGAGCATGGGATGGATCAGGCTACGGCTGATCACATGGGGATGTTGGCCACAGTTATGAACTCCCTTGCCCTCCAGGATGCCCTTGAGAAACTCGGGGTAACCACCAGGGTTCAGACAGCCATAGAAATGCGGGCTGTAGCTGAACCCTACATCCGCCTCAGAGCCATCCGCCACCTGGAGAAGGGCAGAGTGGTCATAATGGCTGCTGGAACGGGCCAGCCCTACTTCACTACCGATACCGCCGCCGCTTTAAGGGCCATGGAAATCCATGCTGAAGTTTTAATAAAAGCTACAAAGGTGGACGGGGTCTATTCCGATGACCCAGAAATAAATCCGAATGCCATACGCTTTGAGCGCCTTTCCTACATGGAAGCTTTGAAGATGAGGGTAAAGGTTATCGATAGCACAGCCATCTCCCTCTGTATGGAGCACAATCTCCCCATCTACGTAGTTAACCTCTGGGAGGAAAGGGCTCTGGAAAAAGTGGTCCTGGGTGAACCGGTTGGGACCGTAATCTGCTGAAGGAGGTTGACATGATCGAGGAAGTATTCAAGGATGTGCGGTCCCGAATGGAAAAAGCCGTGCAGATCCTTCAAGAAGACCTCAAAGCTCTGAGGACAGGGCGAGCCTCTCCAGCCCTTCTGGAGAAAGTTAAAGTGGAATACTACGGAACTCTCCTCCCTCTCAACCAGATCGCTTCCATAACGGCTCCGGAGCCCAGGCTCTTGGTGGTTAGACCTTGGGATTCTTCCGCTCTCCCTGCTATAGAGAAAGCTATCCTCAAATCGGACCTCGGCCTTACGCCTATGAACGATGGCAAGGTAATAAGGATAAATATTCCACGCCTTACCGAGGAAAGGCGCAAGGAGCTGGTCAAGGTCGTATCTAAGAGACTCGAGGAAGCCAAAATCGCTGTGCGCAATTGCCGACGCGATGGCTTGGAACAGCTGAAGGAGCTTCAGGACGAAAAGCTCATTTCTGAGGATGAATTCTTCCGGGCCAGAGATAAGCTTGACGAATTGACTGAGGAGTTCGTGAAAAAAATAGACGAGATCGGCGAGGCCAAGAGGAAAGAAATAATGGAGATTTGAGCGGGTGAAGAGGGGAGAGATTCAGAACCTGCCGAGGCATATCGGCTTCATAATGGACGGCAACGGACGCTGGGCCAGGCAAAGAGGACTACCCAGGTTGGCAGGCCACAGGGCCGGGGCCGAAAATCTGCGCCGGGTTCTAAGGGCTTGCGCGGAGTGGGGCATAAAGTATGTGACCATCTATGCCTTCTCCACTGAGAACTGGGGGAGGCCCAGGGAGGAGGTGGAAGGCCTCTTCAACTTGTTGGACCAATACATAGACCAGGCTCTGCCTGAGTTGGTGAAAGAAGGTGTACAGGTCAGGCATATAGGGCGGATGGACGGAGTCCCCCAGAGGTTGCAGGAGAAAATTCGCCAGGTAGTGGAAGCTACCAAGGACAACGACCGTCTTATCCTGTGTGTGGCTTTCAATTACGGGGGCAGGGCCGAAATAGTGGATGCGGTTCGAAAGATAATAGCTGAGGGCCATAGCCCCGAAGAAGTTGATGAAAATCTCATCTCTTCGCACCTTTACACCGCTGGCATTCCTGACCCCGACCTCATAATCCGGACAGCTGGAGAAATGAGGCTTTCCAATTTCCTTATCTGGCAGAGCGCTTACGCTGAATACTATTCTACCCCGGTTTACTGGCCAGACTTTGACGAGGAAGAGCTTTACAAAGCCCTTTTAGATTACAGCCGCCGTGAAAGAAGGTTTGGTCTCGTCAAAGAACAATGAAAAATCAATCCTTTAGGGCTAAATTGGAGCAGGCTCAATTCCGCAACCGCGTTTTAGTAGCCGCTTTGCTCATCCCCGCCATTATCCTGATAACCTGGGTTGGTGGAATCCTTTTTGCTTTCGTGATAGGAGGCGCAGCCTTTCTGGCAACATGGGAGTTTTTCCGGCTCATGGAAAAGGGGGGCTTCAAGCCCCTCTCGCCCATGGGTCTGCTTCTTACGGCCCTCTTGGCCTTGAACGCCTTCTTCCCGGAGCTCAACCTGCTCTACCCCAGCTTTACCGCCTGGATCATTATCACCACCACCTGGCAGCTCTTCCGCCGGACCCTCTCTCCCGTTGCCGATTGGGCCCTAACTCTTGCGGGGGGATTTTACGTAGGCTGGCTTATGAGCCACTTCATTTCTCTGCGTTCCCTCCCCAACGGTTACGTATGGGTTATGCTCACGCTCTTCATAACCTGGGCAGGCGATTCGGGGGCATACTTTGTGGGATTGAAATGGGGCAAGAGGCCCCTTTGGCCCCGCTTAAGCCCCAAGAAGACGTGGGAAGGGACAATAGGCGGCTGGCTGGCAGGAGTGGTGGCAGCCTTGATCTTGGGGACTATTGGTGGGGTAGCGTTGCATCACAGCTTGGCTCTAGGAGTAATTATAGCTACCGTTACACCTTTCGGTGACCTGGCGGTTTCCATGATGAAGAGACAGGTGGGAGTTAAGGACTCAGGTTCCCTTTTCCCTGGCCACGGGGGAATGTTGGATAGGGTAGACAGCCTCCTCTTTGCCGTGGTCAGTGTGTATTATTATGTCACCGCTTTTGTTTTGTAAAGCCAGGGGTTTCGCCCCTCCCCTTAGGCCATAAGCTTTGCCCCGAGTTCCACTATATCCATGACCTTCAAACCCATCCCTCTTGCCGCCTTTGAAAGAGTCCTCCGGCACTGAGGGCAGGCAGTTATTACCAGCTTTGCTCCTGCAAGTTGAGCGTGCTCAAGGCGCATCTTAGCCACACTTTCTCCAGCGGATGGTTCCAAGCTTTCCACATTCCCTCCACCGCCACAGCATAGGGCCTCAGCCTTGGTGAGGGGCATCTCCACCAAATTCACGCCAGGGATGGATTTCAAAACCGCTCTGGGTTCATCGTAAATCTTACACCCCCGTCCCAGATCGCACGGGTCGTGATAGGTGAGCTTCTCCTCAAAGGGCTTTAGTGGAAGCCCAGCCTCCGCAAGCCACTGAACTGAGTGGATTACTTCAAGGCCGCTCTCTTCTCCGAGGAGCTCTGGGTAAAAGCTCTTCCACATCCTGTAGCAGGAAGGGCAGGAGGTAAGGAGAACCCTAGCCCCGGTTTCTTTCACCGTTGAGATGTTTTTCCGGGCCACCTCTCTCGCTAAATCTAACTGACCATTGAGGAGAAGGGGGTAACCACAGCAGATTTCTTCTTCTCCCAAGACGGAGTAATTGACTTCTTTCTTCTCTAAAAGCTGAACCATGCTCTGGGGGAGACCGTAAGCTTGTGGGTAGAGGGATGAGACACACCCCACAAAGTAAACCACATCAGGGTTGCTGTTGCGGCGGATGGGGAAATCCAGGTTCTGGGCCCATGAGAGGCGCAGGGATCTGTCTTCTCCCGAGATGTTTCCGGTGGAAGTGATCCTGCGGCTCAGTTCCTCCAGAGGGTAAGGGATGAAACTCTTCAAAGCCAGCTCTTCCCTGGTTTTCAGGAGGATTTCTTCCACCGGTACACCGCTGGGGCAAGTGGCGGAGCAAGCTCCGCACATGAAACAGTGGTAAAACCTCAGGCTGTATTTATCGGAGGGTGTAAGGCGACCTTCCAGTGCTTCCCTTATCAGCCTGAGCCTGCCGCGGGCAGTTGCCCATTCTTCCCGGGTGAACTGGTAGAAGGGGCAAGAGGCTTGGCAGAATCCGCATTTATTGCACCTATAGAGCGCTTCATTGAGTTCCATGTTTCTCCCTTACTCCGGCAAAATCTTCCCCGGATTCAAGATATTCAGCGGGTCAAAGGCCTTCTTTATGCTCCTGGTTACTTCTATTTCCCGCGGGGAGAACTGCCAAGGGAAAAATTCCCTTTTGGTTAGTCCGATGCCGTGCTCACCCGTGAGGGTTCCCCCAAGCTCGAGAGCCGAGATGAAGATTTCTTGCTCTGCCTGGTGGACTTTTTCCAGTTCTCCGGGGATGCGGCTGTCAAACAGGATAATGGGGTGGAGGTTGCCATCGCCAGCGTGGGCGAGAACTCCTATAGGGAGACCTACCTTCTTAGAGATATCAACAACGCGGGAGACCATCTCCGGAAGGAGGCTTCTGGGAACGGTCACATCCTGGAGGACCAGGGAAGGCCTTACCCTGGCAGCAGCCCCAATAACCGTCCTGCGGGCGAGCCATAGCCTATCTACTTCAGCAGCGGAGGTGGCAAGTCTGATTTCCCTTACCCTCTCTCTGTAACAGATATTCTCTATGGCCTGAACTTGGGAAGGGAGAGCCTCTTTTGCCCCGTCAACTTCAATGAGGAGCAAAGCTGCGGCATCGGTGGGTAAGCCTACATGTGTGAAATCCTCAGCACAGCGGATGAGGAGGTTGTCCATAAGCTCCAGAGTTGTGGGGATTATGCCCGCCGCTATGATGGCGCTGACGGTCTTTGATGCTGCCTCCAGGGAATCAAAGATAGCCAGCATAGTCTTTTTATCTTCTGGCAGCGGCAAAACCCTAAGGGTTATTTTGGTTATTATCCCCAGCGTCCCTTCCGAGCCCACGAACAGGCGGGTGAGGTCATACCCTGAGGTGTTCTTTATGACTTGGCCGCCAGTGTGGATCACCGCTCCGTCGGGGAGGACTACTTCCAGGCCCAGGACGTAATCTTTAGTTACCCCGTATTTCAGGCAACGGGGACCCCCTGCATTCTCAGCCACATTTCCGCCCAAAGTGCAAACCTTCATACTGGCCGGATCTGGAGGGTAAAAGAGGCCGTGAGGGGCCAGGGCAAATTGCAAATGGGAGTTTATAACCCCTGGCTCCACTTCCACCACCAGGTTTTCGGTGTCTATCTTGAGGATGCGGGTCATTTTGGTGAGGGAAAGGATTATCCCTCCCTTAATCGGAACGGCTCCCCCGCTGAGCCCTGTCCCAGCTCCTCTGGGAATGACCGGAATCTGTTCGGCTGAGGCCAAGGCCATGATGCGGGAAACTTCTTCAGTAGTGCGGGGGAAAACAATTACATCGGGTTTGCTCTCAGGGAAGGAAGCGTCGTAAGAGTAGAGGAGGAGGTCCATTTCGTCGGACAGGATGTTTCCTTCCCCTACTATGCTTTTAAGCTTCTGCAAAATTGAAGTTTTCATCGCTCACGCTACCTTAATTAACCCTATGGCAGGCGACCCAGTGCCCGCCACCTACGTCTTTGAATTCGGGTTCTACTTCCTTGCATATATCCATAAACACCGGGCAGCGGGTGTGGAAGCGGCAGCCAGAAGGGGGATTGGCAGGGCTCGGGATTTCCCCTTTCAGGATTATGCGTCGTCTTCGTTCCTCCACCACGGGGTCAGGGATGGGAACTGCGGAGAGGAGAGCCTGGGTATATGGGTGTAAGGGGTTACTGTAGAGAGTATCCCGGTCGGTTAGTTCCACAATCTTGCCTAAGTACATTACGGCTACTCTATCCGAGATGTGACGAACCACAGCAAGGTCGTGGGCTATGAAAAGGTAGGTAAGCCCGAATCTTTCCTGCAGTTCCTCCAGAAGGTTTATTATCTGGGCCTGGATCGATACATCCAGGGCCGAAATAGGCTCATCGCACACGATGAAATCCGGATACATGGCCAAGGCCCTAGCGATTCCTATGCGCTGCCGCTGGCCACCGGAGAATTCGTGGGGGTAGCGGTTTATGAAATAGGGGTTAAGGCCCACGATCTGGAGAAGCTCCATGACTCTCTCCCGTTTTTCTTTACCCTTGGCGAGCCCGTGGATTTCCAGCGGCTCCCCGATTATATCTCCTATGGTCATCCTGGGGTTGAGGGAAGCATAGGGGTCCTGGAAGATTATCTGCATGCGGCGGCGCATCCGGCGCAGTTCCTCGCCCTTAAGAGCCGTAAGGTCGATCCCGTCAAAGTAGACCTTGCCGGAAGTGGGGCGGTAGAGCTGGAGGATTGTTCGGCCCACAGTGGTTTTACCGCAGCCCGATTCCCCGACGAGACCAAAGGTTTCCCCTTTCCGGATGAAGAAGCTTATATCGTCCACAGCACGAACGTAGCCAATGGTTTTCTGGAAAATGATGCCCCTGGTGATGGGGAAGTATTTTTTGAGATTTTCCACTCGCACGAGGATTTTATCCCTTTCCTCCATTTCTCACCTCGCCCAGTTCAGAATCTAGGTTTACGGGTTTTAACATCTACCCAGCAAGCTACGGAGTGATCTGTATCCACATATTCCAGTGGTGGGTTCTCCTCAAGGCACCTATCTATCACATACTCACACCTTGGAGCGAAGGGGCACCCCGGAGGAAGCTCGATCAGGTCCGGCGGCAGTCCTTCTATAGGGGTCAGTTTCTCTTTGACGGGGGCGTCAAGTCTTGGGACCGAGCCGAGGAGGCCCATTGTGTAGGGGTGACGGGGGTCGCCGTAGAGTTTCTTAACAGGTGCGGCCTCAATGATAAAGCCAGCATACATTACGTTCACCCTCTGGGCCAGCCCAGCTATTATGCCCAGATCGTGGGTTATCCAAATTATGGCCATGCCAATTTCGTCCCTGAGCTTTTTCACCAGGTCAATTATCTGGGCTTGGATGGTCACATCCAGAGCTGTAGTGGGTTCATCAGCTATGAGGATTCTGGGGTTGCAGGCCAGGGCCATGGCGATCATTACTCTTTGGCGCATTCCACCTGAAAATTGATGGGGGTAATCATCTATGCGCTTCTCGGGCTCGGGGATGCCCACTACTTTCAAAAGGCGGATGGATTCCTCGCGAGCTTCCTTCTTGCTCATGCCCATGTGGAGCATCAGAGGTTCACCGAGCTGCTGCCCTATGGTCAGCACGGGGTTGAGGGAAGTCATAGGGTCCTGGAAGATCATGGCAATCTTATTGCCCCGGATTTTCCTTATCTCGTCTTCGCTTATCTTCAGGAGATCTTTCCCCTCAAACCATACTTCCCCGCCCACAATCTTGCCGGGGGGCTGGGGGATAAGCCTCAGGACTGAAAGCATGCTCACGCTTTTGCCGCACCCGGACTCTCCTACGAGCCCCAGAGTTTCGCCTTCGTTGAGGTAAAGGGAAATGCCGTTTACAGCGTGAACCACCCCATCCTGTGTGAAGAAACGGGTTTTGAGGTTTTTAACTTCCAGCAGGGCTCCCATGGTCTCCTCCCTGTTCATTTGGAAATAAAAGTTTTGTTCAGGTAAAATGTCCCAGTGGGCAGCAGTACAAGCCCCCGAACGTAAGGCTTAACCAAGATGTAATCAACCCCGTGGAAAAGAGGGATCCAGGGTGCGTCTCTGAGGATCAGTTCTTCAGCCTTCTGGTAAAGGGTCATTCTCCTTTCGTGATCCTTCTCCACCCTAGCTTCCTCCAAAAGCTTATCCACCTCTGGGTTAGAGTAACCGGTGTTGTTGCCCACGCTCTGGCTGTGGAAATGGATGTCCAGAAAGTTGTGGGGATCGGGGTAGTCAGCACTCCAGCCCAAGATAAACATGTGAAGATTGTGCCTGTTAACCTCCTGAAGGAAAAGCTCCCAGGGCATCTGCTCAATTTCCACTAACACTCCCAGTTTATCTTTATACATCTCGACCAGCGCCTCGGCAATCTGTGAGCTCCCGCTCACGCTCAAAGTGATGGGGGGAAGCTCTTCCGGCCCCCCGTAAGAGGATCTTCGGAGGAAATCCATCGCCTGAGATGGTTCACAAATCAATCCTTTGGCCTTATCAGTATAACCAGGCATACCTGGAGGTAGGATTCCCTTCGCCTCGTTCACCATGCCTTTGAGCAGAGCTTTGACGATACTTTTGCGGTCGGTAGCGCAGGCGAAGGCCCTCCGCACGTCTGGGTCATCAAAGGGTTCTCTCTCCACATTGAAGGCTACATACATCAAGTCCAGGGACGGAACTTTCATCAATTCCTTGCTCAGCGGGTTCTTAGGATCAAGCACTTGCTCTATGTTTGCTACTCCGACCGAGGTTACGTCCAGTTCTTCAGTTTGATACATGACAAAGGGGGAGCCTTCGGGAAAGATGAACTCAACTCGGTCCACGTACGGCCTTCCGCCGTAGAAATCGTCGAAAGCCTCGAGGGTTATGCCCTTATCGGGGTCGTAATTTTTGAGCTTGAAGGGCCCAGTCCCATTGGGTTTGGAGGTCCAATCAGGGCCACTTTCCACATTTTCCTTATCCACTACAAAAGCTACTGGGTAAGTTAGCTTGGCTAAGAAGTAAGCTTTTGGAGCATCAACAGTGATGCGAAGGGTGTATTTGTCGACAACTTTAACCCCTTCTATTTCATCGGTTTTCCTCGCCAGCCTTTCTTTAACGCCCACGATATCGTCCAAGTAGATGCCAGCAGTGCGGGAACCGGTCTCTGGGTCACATGCTCTCTCCAGGGAATATTTTACATCCTCAGCGGTGACAGGTTTCCCATCGTGGAAGCGAGCGTTCTTCCGGAGGTAAAAGGTGTAAACAGTGCCATCGGGGCTTACTTCCCAGCGTTCGGCCAGATCGGGGACGACCTCCAGGTTTTCGTTCAGGGTCACAAGGCCGGAGAAGATCTTCGTCACGTATTCGGCGGAGTAAACGTCTTCCACCAAGGCAGGGTCAAGAGTTATGGGTTCCGAGCCCGCTATCCTCAGGGTCCCACCTAGGCGAGGGGTTACTGCCGCAGGAAGTGGTGTGGTTGCCTCCTTTTCCTTCGGGGCAAGATAGCGGTAAAGAGCCCACAATCCTCCCCCCGTAAAGATTATGGCGCAGCACAAGAGGGCCAGGACTGATAGGATTATGAGGAGAAATTTGGCTCTACTCTGCATTTCACTCCTTTCTCATCCCATCTTTGCTCCTCTTATCTTTCCCCCACGTGGTTAGGGTGCAAAGCGGGTTCAAGAGAGTTCGTCGTGGGAAAGGTAGTGTAGGAGAAGCTTTACGGCATTCTCTACATCCCGCAGGTCCACCATTTCCGAGGGGGTGTGGGCGTAGCGGCAGGGGATAGAGATGACCCCCGTCGGTACCCCTTCCCTGGTGAGCTGGATAGCGGCAGCATCGGTGGTGCCACCTTCCAGAACTTCAAGCTGGTAGGGTATACCCGCCTCTTCAGCGGCGCGGAGTAAAGCTTGCCTCACCCCTGGATGAGAGATCATCCGCGCATCTTTGACTTTTATAGCTGGTCCTTTGCCCAGAGCCACCGCCATCTTCGGGGCTTCAGGTGTATCCCCTGTCAGAGTTATATCCACTGCTATTGCCACGTCGGGAGCGATACCGTAAGCTGAAGTTATGGCTCCCCTCAGTCCGAGCTCTTCTTGAACGGTGAAGACAAAATAAAGGTCGTGGGAGCAATCTCTTATCTCCTCAAGCACTTTCACCAGGACAGCGCATCCTATGCGGTCGTCAAAGGCTTTGGCTATGAGCCTGTTTCCTTGAGCTACCAGAGGGCGGGAAAAAACGCCTATATCTCCTACTTTAACTGGGCAATCATCGCGGCTTTCGGCTCCCACATCTATGTAGAGCTTGTCAAAGGTGGGGATTTTGTCGGCATTGGGCAGTTTTTCAACCCCTATTACTCCCACCACTCCGTTCTCAAACTCCACCCTGTTCCCGACTAAAGTCAGGGGGCGGATACCTCCCATGGCAGAAAAGCGCAGGAAACCCTTTTCGTCAATGTAGTTCACCACAATGCCGATCTCATCCATGTGGGCGGCTAGCATAACCTTCTTCCCACCCCGGCCTTTCTTCAGAGCTATCAGGTTGCCCAGGGCATCCACTTTCAGTTCATCAACTTTATCCTTAACCAGGTCTCTGATAAGCTGGCGGATGCGGCTTTCATTTCCTGCAGGGCCATAGGTTTCTGTCAGGGCTTTTATGAGCTCTACCATTTTCCCTCCTTACTCTAACTTCAGGTGTTCTGGCCTTAGCCTCTTAAGGGCTGCCTTCATCAAACGGATTGTGTTCTCAAAGTCATCTAGGCTCAGGATAGAAGTTGGGGAATGGATGTAACGGCATGGAACGGCCACGGTAGCGGAGGGCACCCCCTTGCGGGTTAAATGTATAGCTCCGGAATCGGTCCCTCCGACCAGAGGTTGCTTGAATTGATAGGGTATTCCTTCGGCCTCGGCAGCCTCAACCAAGAGGCGGACCAAGGGGTGGAAAGCGACGAAGGTTCGGTCCATCAGAGTTATGGCCGGGCCATGCCCGAGCCTTGTGGTAGGGCTTAAGTCCTTCTCCTTCGGCAGATCATCAGCTACGGTCCCCTCTATGGAGAAAGCGGCATCGGGTTCTATGGCGTAGGCAGCCACCTTTGCCCCCCGTAGTCCTACCTCCTCTTGAACGGTGAAGACCGCATAGAGGTCAAAAGGATAACGATCTTTCACTAACTCGGCCAGAACTGCGCACCCGGCCCGGTCGTCAAAGGCTTTCCCCATTGCCCGGCGGGAGCCGAGTTCCTTAAAAGCTACGTCAAAAGTTATGTAATCCCCAACCTGCACAACTCTTTCAGCGGAGGCCTTGTCTCCAGCCCCAATATCTATGACAAGCCTGTCCACTGGGACGACCTGTGAGCGCTCCTCATCTTTAAGGAGGTGCACAGGCTTCAAGCCAATCACACCGGGGATGGCCTTCTCCCCGACGAGAACCCGCTTTCCGGGCAGGATTCGCTCATCAATTCCTCCCACAAATCCGAAGTGAAGGTAACCTTTTTCGTCTATGTGGGTGACCATGAGGCCTACTTCGTCCATGTGGGCAGCCAGCATTACCTTGAGGTTTAAGGAGCCATCTCCTTTCTTGACGGCTATCAGGTTGCCGATGCTGTCCACCGAAATCTGATCTACGTGTGGTTCTATATGGTTCCGGATTATTTCCCGGACTTTGTCCTCGTTTCCTGAAACTCCGCGTGCTTCGGATAGTTCTTTGAGGAGCATAGCCCTTTACTCCGGAGGGAATTTTTCCAATCGGGATATGAAGCTGGCCAAGAGGAGGCCCGTCCGCTCAACATCCTTTATGGACAGGATTTCCACAGGGGTGTGCATGTAGCGCAAAGGTATTGATAGCAGGGCGGTTGGGATCCCTTCCCGTGAGACTTGGATAGCCCAGGCGTCGGTACCACTGGGGCCTGGGATGGCTTCAATCTGGTAGGGGATTTCCAGTTCTTTGGCCGTTCTGATCAATGCTTCCCTCAGGAGCGGATGGAAATTGGGTCCTATTGCTATGGCTGGGCCTTTGCCCACCCTTATGGTCTCAGCCTCGGAAACTCCAGGACTATCGCCGAAGCCCACGTCTATAGCTATGGCTAGGTCAGGAGCTATGCCGTAGGCGCTGACTACTGCTCCTCTCAGTCCCAATTCCTCCTGAGAGGTGGCAACGGCGTAAACATCCCATTGGTGTTTCATGAGAGAAAGTTGCTCGAGGCAGTAGATGAGGGCCGCTACGGAAGCGCGGTCGTCAAAGGCTTTGCCCGAGGCCATATCCCCCTGCAGCTTGACACATTTTGCGGCAAAACTTATGAAATCACCAACCCTCACTAGTGAATTGACCTCTTCTTCCGGCAAGCCCACATCAACGAAGAGCTCGTCCTTTGGAGTTATTTTCCGGCGCTCTTCTGGCGGAAGCAAATGAGGTGGCTTTGTGACGATCACGCCGGGAAGGGGCCTGAGTCCGTGGACTACAACCTCCTGGCCTGGGAGGATCCGGTCATCTATTCCTCCCACAGCGGTAAAGCGGATGAATCCTTTCTCAATCTGCGAGACCATGAGGCCTATTTCATCCATGTGAGCGGCTAGCATTATGCGGCCTTGGGAAGGCCCTGAGCCTCTCTTCAGCCCGATCAAATTGCCGAGCGCATCGGTTTTAATCTCGTCCACATACTTCCTGAATTCTCCCTCTATAATCTGGGAAACCCCACCTTCGCTGCCTGATACTCCGAACGCTTCCGAGAGCTTCTTCAGGATTTCAAAAGTGTCCATGCTTTCCTCCAATCTTTTCTCAAAAGCATTATATTCAATCCCCTGCAAAAGTCAAAGCTTTGCCGGATTTTCCCAGCAACCTTAGCCTTTGAATTAACTTGGGCATGGGCAAGAAGCTTTGCCATCAGTGTGCCGATGGAGAGCCCGGTAGTGGTTTGACTATTTCACCCTATTGCGGTATCATCTTCCCGTCACCTTTTCCCGGGAGAAAAGAGGAGATGATCGTTGCCCTTTTCAAAGCCATGAGGCCGAAGCAGTGGGCTAAAAACGTTTTCCTATTCGCAGCCCTAATATTTGACGAAAAGCTCTTCAGGTTTGTCCCATTCTCTAAGACAGTGTTGGGGTTCCTCATTTTCTGCCTTCTCTCGGGTGCAGTCTACCTGGTGAACGATGTGGTAGATGCGGAGAAGGATCGCCTCCATCCCACCAAGAGGAAAAGGCCTATCGCTTCCGGTCAGCTGAGACCTGAGATCGCTCTGGCCACCGCTTCGCTCATCGGAATCACCCTCATCCCCGCTTCCTTCTTCCTGGATTTCCTCTTCGGACTCGTCGCATTGGCCTACTTGGTAACGATGGTGGCTTACTCTTTTTGGCTAAAAAATGTGGTTTTGCTGGATGTTTTCACCGTATCGGCAGGCTTTGTCCTGAGGGTTGCCGCCGGTGTAATCCTGGTGAAGGCTGAGAGGTTTTCCCCTTGGCTCTACATCTGTACTACCCTGCTGGCCCTTTTCATAAGCATAAGCCGGCGCCGCCATGAGCTTCTGCTCCTCAGCGAAAATGCTTCAAACCACAGGGCAATTCTAGAGGAATACAATCTGCGCCTCCTCGACGAGATGATAGTGATAGTAACTTCTGGCACTATTGTGGCTTACTCCCTCTACACCTTCTCCGCCCCCAACCTTCCTCCCAATCACACGATGATGCTCACCATCCCTCTGGTGATATACTGCCTATTCCGCTACCTCTACCTCATTCATGTTAAGGGGGAAGGGGGAGCACCGGAAGAGCTCATTTTCACCGATAAGCCGCTGTTAATAGGGATCCTTCTCTGGGGCCTGACCGTTATTGCTATCCTTTACTTGCAATGAAGTCAATAGAGTTAAGCCTGGAAAAGATGGCGCACGGAGGCGAAGCCCTCGGCTTCTACGAGGGCAAGGCTGTCTTTGTGGCCGGGGGTATACCAGGGGAAAGGATCAAGGCCGAGCTGGAGGAAGAACACCGGACCTGGGCAAGGGCCAGGCTCGTGGAGGTTCTGGAGCCTTCGCCCCATAGGGTTGAACCGCCCTGTCCATATTTTGGGAGGTGCGGTGGTTGTCAGTGGCAGCATATCGATTACCAGGCTCAGCTTCAATTCAAGCGGGAAATCTTGTCTGAACAGCTCTCCCGCATCGGAGGCCTCGAAGCCGAAGTCCTCCCTACTATCCCCAGCCCATGGCCCTGGCATTACCGCAATTCTGTCCGTTTCCGGGTTACCCAGGAAGGAATGCTGGCTTTCCAAGCCCTCCGCAGCACTGAACTGGTCGTTATTGAAGAGTGTTACATACTGCATCCCCTCGTGGAGGAAGTCTTGGAAGCCTTGGAGATGGAGCTTCCCCCTCTGTTGTCCCTCAAGGTGAAAGTTGGGGTAAGAACGAGTCAGCAGCTCCTCGTTTTGGAAACAGCGGGCAAGGAGATTGTTGAGCTTTCCACTGAACTGCCCATTTCTTGCGTGCTGATTCCCCCTTCAGGCCCTCCGGTGGTGATGGCGGGGAACGATTTCATCCAGGAGGAGGTGGCAGGCAAGCTCTACCGGATTTCGGCCATGAGTTTCTTCCAGGTCAATACACCCCAAGCCGAAAAGTTAGTGGAAACAGCCAGGGAATTCTTGGCTCCTGAGGGCAACGAGACTTTGTTGGATGGTTACTGCGGAGTCGGACTTTTCGGACTGGCCTTGGCAGACAAGGTTGCGAAGGTCATTGGGATAGAGGAAAACCCCTTCGCCGTGAACGATGCCATGCTCAACGCCGAGGCCCAGGATGCAAGAAATGTCCTTTTCATCAATGGGTTGATGGAAGAAGTTCTGGAGCAACTGAAGGAGGGGGTTGACCTGGCGGTGGTGGATCCGCCCCGAACGGGCATGGAGAGGAAGGCTCTTGAAGGCCTGCTGCAGCTCAAACCTCGCCGGGTCGTCTACGTTTCGTGCGACCCCGCTACTTTGGCCAGAGACCTGGCCTTTCTCGTTAAGGGCGGATATGAGTTGGAAAGGGTGCAACCGGTGGATATGTTTCCCCAGACCTTTCACATCGAGAGCGTTTCCTTGCTTAGGCTAAGGTCCTGAGGCGTATCAATATCTATCAGGATTCCGGGGTCATCCACCTCTACCATTTCTACCCAATCGGGGTGAGTCTCCATGAGAGAACGGCCTCCCTTGTCGCCCCTGATGGATGCCAGCTCCAGGAAAGTGGAGCGGTCAAAGAGCACCGGGTTGCCCCTTGTGCTTCTGAAAGTTGGGGCCACGATGGGCTTGCGGGTCTTGTAGTAGCGGTTTATCACTGCTGCCACTGTCTTTGGCCTCACAAAAGGCTGGTCAGCCAAGAAGAAGACCAGAGCTTCGGTTTCTGGGCCGGCCGCTAGGATCCCTGCTCTGACGGAAGAGGCGATACCTTCTTCCCATTCCCTGTTGACTACCACCTGGACAGGCCTCCTTTCCAGAAGCGGGATGAGTCTTTCAGCGTGTGCTCCCAGGACCACTACAACGTCTTCCAGGGGCGAGGCCAGAGCTATTTCCACCACCCTTTCCAGCATGGTAACGCCTTCCACAAGCGCGAGCTGCTTGGGGTAGCCGAAACGCTCAGAGGCACCGGCAGCCAGAATTATTCCCTTTACCCTTCCCACAATATCCCTTATCGGTTCCTCTCCCCAAAGGGTTGCGATGGGGACAAATTTAACCTCTGAAGAGCGGAGGAGGTAGCGGGCGATCCTGTAGGCACTCTGGGGGTTTTCCTCCTCCCGGCAATTTATAACCGGGACGAACCTGGCCGAAGGGGGTTTCCCCTTCATTCCCCCTTCCGGATGCAGCAGCAGCGAAGCAATAGCTGCTTCGTCCAGAGCGGAATCTTCGGGACAGCCCAGCAATCTGGCCACTTCCTGGGGTCTGTGGACAAACTCTGCAGCAATTGGTTTGCCTACGGCATCGGCATGGGCTATTGAAATGTAGAGCGAAGTGGAAGAGGGAACTACGGGTTCGTGGGGAGCAGGGGCTTTGAGCAAACGCCCTTTTGCTCCGTCGGCTTCAACGATTATGACGGCATCGCCTACGGCTTCGTGGATTCGGTCAACGGCCTCTGGAGATATTCCCTGGAGCTTGCGTGCTCGTACAGGAAAGGGGTAGTGGGGGGTTAGGGAGACCCTTTCCTTGAGTCTACGGCGGGCCAGTATAACAGCTCTGAATTGATTGAAGGCTTCACGGATGCGTTTTGGAATAATGAGTTCATCTTCTTCCAGAAGCAATAGTTCGTCGGGGCCTGTGATGGGCTCCAGTATTCTGGTGGTAGTGGTGAAAATAACCCTGAACCCTTCGCTTTTTAATTCAGCCAAAAGGCGCAGCGCTAGGGAAGTTTTACCACCTGCCCCCGTGAGCGAGATGATTTCTCCTGTGTTGATGCCCAAAGTTTCTCTGAGCAACATTTCCATCTCTCCATTATATGATACTCTGAACCCGGGGTTCTGTCCATTTGCCACCGGTTGTGAGGCTCGGCTGGGGTAAAGTTCCAGTATTCGGGATAAAAGTTGCTCTTGGGCATTCAAGTTGGTAGATCTATGAGAACCGGGCACAAGTTGCAGAGGAAACATCAGCGGTACTGGTACATTTCGATCGAGTTTTAGGACGTTTGGTGAGACTTGTCCCCTTCGAGGGTATGCTGACCTTCCAGTAACACTTAAAACAATGCGAAAATAGCCGCTGTTTCCTGTTCCTAGACTCCTAGGCCCCGCTTGCGGTTAGCCCAAAGGATTTTAGGTATATGGGATGAGGGTTCGCTCTGCCCTTCTGGCTCCGGTGGCACCGATGGGTTGAGATAGGGATTCAGGGTCCTCTTCTGGGTGCGTGCACTATTTGTCATGGTAAGTGCGCCGGATTACAGGTATGGGTTTGGGAAGGAGAAGAACGTCGGGTAAGCGCCTCTTCCCAGCGACCGCTTTTCAGCCGGGCTTGCAGATTGGAAACTGCGATCCTCGTGATTTGACACCAGGCTTTCTGTGAGTAATAATATAAAAACAAAAAAGTTATTCTACTGCTCACGGACCCACGTGAGCAGGAGGGCGGAGCTTGTAAGTAAAAATTTATCATTTATGTAAACCCCCATTAATTGCCCCTCTTAGTTCGCAGGTTGAGACGAGGTATTACCTGGGCAGCGGCTAATGATACTTATTGCTTTGAAGCCCCTTAGGATAAGCTACATGGAGGGCAAAATACATGGAAATGGAAGAAACCATTGACTTGCGAGTTTACATCGCAATTCTTCTAAAGTATTGGAAAGAGATTTTAGGTGCGACTTTAGTTGCCGCTCTTGTTGCCTTGGTGATTAGTTTCTTGTTACCCCCCACTTATGAGGCAACAGCATTAATAACAGTGGCTAAGCCCCGCTATGTAATGCAGTTTGATCCCCGGATTGAAACCCTGTATAACATCCAACCCGCCTACAAGGCCTACCCGGAACTGGCAACTAGCGACGAGGTTCTGCAGGAGTTGCTGGCTCGGCTGAACCCACGACCGGAAAAGGTGGAGACCCTGCAGGCTCTGCGGGAGATGGTGCAGGCCAAATCCGGGGCCGACCCCAGTGTGATCCGCCTGACTGTGCGCTATCGGGACCCGGAGACAGCAGCACATATTGCCAATCTCTGGGCCGAGATTTTCGTCCGGCGGGCTAACGAAATCTACGGCACCGAAGCCCAATCGCAACTGCAGTTCTACCAGCAGCAACTGGAGCGGGCGAAGGCTGAACTGACCGCTGCGGAGGAGGCGCTGGTGGAGTTCCAGGCCCGCAACCGGGAATCGGTCCTGCAGAATCAGTTGAATTCCTACCGGCAGATGCAGGCGGACTATCTGACCGACCAGCGCCAGATCGCCTACATCGTTCAGGACATTCAGGGCCTGCGGGAGCAGTTGAGCCGCCAGCCGGCAGATCAGCCCGCGACCCTGGCGGACCAGTTGACCGCGCTCTTTCTGGAGATCAAAGCTTTCAATGCCCACGCTTCGGCGCCTATCCAGTTGCAGGTGGATAGTGCGGCGACGCTCTCGGAAAAATCCCTGCCGGAGCAGATTGCGTTTCTGGATGACTTGGTGCGGGTTCTGGAGAGGAAATCCGCTGAGATTGACGCGCGGCTGGCGGAACTGGAGCCGCAGATTCTGGCCTTGCAGCAGGAGTTACAGCAAGTGCGCACCGAAGAGGATCGGCTGATCAGGGCGCGGGATGTGGCGCGGGAGACATATATGACGCTGGCGCGGAAAGTGGAGGAGGCCCGCATTGCGGCCGAGGACGCCTCAACGGGCGAAGTCCGGCTGGCCAGCCAGGCCGCACCGCCGGAGAAACCCACCAGTCCCCGCAAACTGCTCAACACTGCAGTGGCCGGCGTGCTGGGGCTGATGCTGGCGGTCTTTGGCGCGTTTGGGGTGGAGTGGTGGCGAGGCGGAGCAAAGGAGTAGGGGAGCAGAGAAGCAAAGGGGCTTTTGAGGTCCGTCGGGCGAAATGCCGAAATTTCGGGACGGGGTGATGGGATTATGAACCGCTGGAAGGACTGGTATGAGCAAGGGAAGCGGGATTACGAACGAGCCCTGATTGACATCCAGTATGGATACTACTAATGGGCCTGCTTCACCCTGCAGCAAGCCACTGAGAAGGTCATCAAGGCTCTGGGGCTGGCGCTCGGTCTGACGCTTTGGGGGCATTCCCTGACCGAAATGTTGAAACTGATCGGGCAGACCCTGGAGGTCCCATCGGAAACTATGGACCGGGCCCGATTGCTAGACCTCTATTATATCCCGCCTCGCTATCCGAACAGCTTTGCCCCGGGCAAGCCGGCCGATTACTTAACCGAAGCCCAGGCGCGGGAGGCGCTAAATGCAGCAGATCAGGTCATCCGGTTCTGTGAAGGCCATCTCCCTGAACCGGGATGAGGTCCTCCAGCGGCTGCGGGAGGTGGCGGCGGAGGCGCTGGAGGTCTTCCCGGAACTCCAGGAGGTGTGGCTGATCGGCTCCCTGGCCGCAGGCACTTACACCGGTACCAGCGATGTAGACCTGTTGCTTCGGGTGACGGAAATCTCCGGCAATTCGCTGGAGGCGATGAAGCCTTACCACTTCTTTTTTCCCGTCGTTTAGACCTGGGCCTAGACATGCTCCTTTCTGGCCCGGAATTTCCCGCCGGGCTGTCGGAAGCGATGCGGGGAAGCATCCCGCTGGCTGCACGGTAAGAGTGAAACCACGGATTTCACGGATGACTCAGATTTTATACGTGAAATCCGAGTAATCCGTGGTTAAACCAATATCCGTGAAATCCGTGTTATCCGTGGTTAAAAAACTGACCCTTGCCGCGCTGGTCGTAATATTGCTGGCCCTCCACGGCCGGGCCCTGACCACTGCCGCGCTCCGCAACGGGGCCGGGCTCCTCCTGCGCTCCCACTGGCAGGAGGCGGCCGGGGAGGCGGGAATCCCGGCCTGCGGGAGCGGCACAAGTCCCCTCCCTGCCGGGGATTGGATAGAGCATGCACTGCGCCTGACCCCTTGGAACGAGCGGGCCTGGTTCCTGCGGGGCCGCGCCGCCTGGCTGACCGGCCGCTGCGAGGAGGCGCTCCGGGATTGGGAGCGCGCCCTCTCCCTGAACCCGCAGGACTCCGCTGCCTGGGCCCTCTACCTGGCCGCCGGGGGAAATGACCTGCGCCCTGACCCCGCCGTGGCGGAGGGAGCGGCGGCATATTTTCTCTTCTTGGGCGATCGGAGCCAGAAGGCCGAGCGGTGGGAAGACGCGCGGCGATGGTATCACCTAGCCTTCTCACTCCATCCCACCATTGCGGGGGCCCGCAAACTGGAGGCCCTTTACCTGCGTCTGGAACAGAAGGGCGCAGCGGTGGGGGTGTGGAGGGAACTGGCTGGGCATCTTCCGGCATCGGACCCTGATCGTTGGTGGGCTCTGGGCCGGGCGGCGGAACTTTCGGAGGAGTGGGAGCACGCGGCCCTCTTCTACGGCGAGGGTGCCCGCCGCAGCCCCAGACCCTACGACTTCCGGATGCGGGAGGGGGCGGCCTGGGAAAGGCTCAAAGACTGGGCCCGGGCCGAGGCCGCCTACCGCCGGGCCGTAGAGGCCCGCCCCAACCTCTTCTGGCCCTATCTGAGCGTGGGGCACATGCGCCGGGTTCAGCAGGACTATGCTGGCGCGCTGGCCTGGTATCGGCAGGCAGAAGCCCTGGCCCCGGACCGCTACGAGCCCAAATACTGGCTGGGGTACACTCACTACCTGCGGGAGGAATATCGGACCGCCGAAGGATTCCTGCGGGTTGCGCTGGAACGGAACCCCAAACACGCCTGGAGTGCCTACTACCTGGCCCAGAGCCTCTACCGGCAGGAGCGGCGGGACGAAGCCATAACCTGGTTGCGGGAAGCGATCGGCCTCTATCAGGGTAAGCCCTGGAACTGGGCGGTGCAACTGGGCGACTGGCTGGCCGAGGCCGGGGATAAAGAAGGCGCTCTTGCCGCCTACCGCCAGGCCCTGGAGTGGAAGCCAGGTGATGAAGGGATAACGGCGAAGATTCGGGCGCTAGAGGAGTGAGAAACCACAGATTTCACGGATTACACGGATTTAATTCTTATCTGTGAAATCTGTGTAATCTGTGGTTCCATAAATTCAGGCGTCGGAGAAGTGGGCGGGAGAGCGGAGGAGCGGGAATGGCTATCCGGATTCATCCGACTGCGGAAGTTTCAGCAAGTGCAACGATTGGTGAGGGCACTTCCATCTGGCACCACGCTCAGGTGCGGGAAGGAGCCCGTATTGGCGCTAACTGTATCATCGGCAAAGGAGTATATATTGATACTGGTGTTGTCATCGGCGATAATGTCAAGATTCAAAACTATGTATCCGTATATCACGGCGTGACAATAGAGGATGGGGTTTTCATCGGCCCTCACGTATGCTTCACCAACGACTTGTTCCCGAGAGCGATCAATCCAGACGGCACCCTTAAACGAGGAGGCGACTGGAAGGTGACGAAGACCCTGATTCGGCGGGGGGCCTCTATTGGGGCCAACTCTACGATCCGCTGTGGGGTGACCGTTGGTGAATGGGCAATGATTGGCGCCGGTAGTGTGGTCATCCATGATGTCCCTCCCTACGGACTGGTCTACGGGAATCCCGCGCGCCTCCACGGCTTTGTTTGTCCCTGCGGAGCGAAATTGAGCGAGGAGGAGCGTACAGACGAGCATGTACTGGCCCGCTGTTCTCAATGTGGTTGCCGGATTCCGATTCCTATCTCTGATTGGGAGGCCATAGAATGATTCCTGTTGCAAAACCGCTGATCAGCGATGAAGAGAAACAGGCCGTATTAGATGTGTTAGACTCCGGCATCCTGACCCAGGGGCCGCGCGTTCAGGCCTTTGAGGAGGCCTTTGCCGAAATGTGCGGCGTCCGGTACGCCATCGCTACTTCCTCCGGCACTGCAGCTCTTCATATTGCGCTGCTGGCTCACGGTATCGGCCCCGGGGATGAGGTTATCACCTCCCCTTTTACTTTCATCGCCTCGGCTAACTGCGCTCTCTATGTAGGAGCCCGTCCGGTGTTTGTGGATATTGATCCCCGCACGTTCAACCTGAATCCGGACTTGGTGGAGGCAGTCATCACAGACCGTACTCGGGCTATTATTCCAGTCCACCTCTATGGTCTCCCCTGCGATATGGATCCCATTATGGATATTGCCCAGAAGTACGGACTGGCAGTGATAGAGGATGCCTGTCAGGCCCACGGAGCAGAGTACAAGGGGAAGAAAGTTGGTTCCTTTGGTACGGGTACGTTTTCCTTCTATCCCACCAAGAACATCACCTCCGGTGAAGGAGGGATGATCACCACCGATGACCCCAAAATTGCGGATCGGTGCCGCGCCATCCGTCAGCACGGTGCCCGTCGGCGGTATTACCACGATGAACTGGGCTTCAACTTCCGGATGACGGACGTTCACGCGGCCATAGGTCTGGCGCAACTGCGGAAACTGGATCAGTTTAACCGGATTCGCCAGGCCAATGCCCGGTATCTGACAGAGCATCTCCGAGGGGTAGTTACTCCCTATGTACCCCCCGATCGGACTCACGTTTTCCATCAGTACACCGTCCGGGTACCTGGCGGGAAACGGGATGCTCTGCAGGCCTTCTTGCAAGAGCGTGGGATTGGTTCGGAAGTATACTACCCGGTGCCCATCCATCAGCAGCGCCTCTACCGAGAACTGGGATATAGCGGCCATTTTCCAGAAGCGGAACGGGCCGCTCAGGAGGTGCTATCCCTTCCTGTCCATCCTGCTCTGACCCCTTCCGATCTGGAAGCGATCGTGGCAGCGGTGAACGAGTTTGCGGAGCGGGAGGGGCTGGCGTGAAAGTCGCTGTTATCGGTGTGGGCTCTATAGGCATCCACCACGCCCGCATCTACAGCGAACTGCCCGGGGTGAAACTGGTGGCCGTAGCGGATACCGACCATCAACGGGTAGAAAGCGTAGCGGCCCGCTACGGCGCCCGCCCCTATACCGACTACCGCCGGATGCTGGAAAAAGAGCAGCCTGATGCTGTCTCCGTGGCGGTCCCCACGGCGCTTCACGAGCAGGTTGGATTAGATGCCCTGGAAGCCGGCGCCCACGTCCTCATAGAAAAACCTGTTGCAGCCACCATCGAAGGCGCCCAGCGGTTAATCAACCGGGCCCGGGAACTGGGCCGTCAATTGATGGTGGGGCACGTGGTGCGGTTTAATCCAGCCATACAGGCCCTGAAGCAGAGGCTGGAGAGGGGCGAACTGGGGCGCATCTTCCAGGTCTTTTGCCGCCGTATCGGCCCCTTCCCCGCTCGCATTCGGGATGTAGGCGTGGTGATAGACCTGGCACCTCATGACCTGGATGTGATGCGTTTCCTTCTAGGTTCGGAGCCGACCCGAATTTACGCCGAGACAGAGCGGCGAATTCATACGGAACACGAGGACCTGCTCTGGGGAGTTCTCCGTTTCCCTGAGGGAGTGGTAGGAGTTCTGGAACTGAACTGGCTGACACCGGTGAAAATCCGGGAGACCCTGGTTTTAGGCGAGCGGGGGTTATTCCGGGTAGACGACCTCACTCAGGACCTGTATTTTTACGAAAACGGTCAGGCGACTGACCTCCCATGGCCGGCCCTTCAGACGTTGCGGGGGGTGAGCGAGGGCTGTATGATTCGCTTCGCCATCCAGCGCTACGAGCCGCTAAAGGCTGAACTGGAAGCGTTTATCGGCGCCTTAAGAGATGGGAGGCCCGTGCCGGTGAGCGGAGAGGACGGCCTGGCGGCCCTGAGATTGGCCCTGGCGCTGGTGGAATCTGGGAGGACGCACCAGGTAGTAAATCTGTAACGCAAGATTCATCTTGCGCTAAATGGAAACGGAATCCTGGGATGACCATGGCAGCACTCCAGCAACGGATTGAACGGAAAGAGGCCCGGCTGGCCGTCATCGGCCTGGGATATGTAGGGTTGCCGGTGGCGGTGCTTTTCGCCGAGGCCGGGTTTGACGTGGTGGGGGTGGACATCCGGCCCGAACGGGTGGCTCAAATCAACGCTGGCCTCTGCCCGATTAGAGGTGAAGAACCAGGGTTGGCAGAGCAACTGGCAGAGGTTGTGCGAATGGGCCGCTTGCGCGCCACCTCGGAGTATGCTGACTTACAGGATCGGGATGTAATCCTCATCTGCGTGGAGACACCAGTGGATGAAGAGCGAAAGCCCCGCTACGAGGCCTTGCGGAGGGCCCTGCAGAGCCTGGGGCCGGTGCTGAAGGACGGGGCGCTGGTCATTGTGGAATCTACCATCGCCCCCCGCACGATGCAGGATGTGGTGCTGCCATTGCTGGAGGAAGCCAGCGGGAAACGGTGCAACGAAGGCTTCTACCTGGGCCACTGCCCGGAACGGGTGCGGCCCGGGCGGCTGCTCCGTAACCTCCGGGAGATGAGTCGGGTGGTGGGCGGGATGACCCCCGAAACGGCGGAGATGATGGCCGCACTTTACCGCCATGTGGTGCAGGCCGACCTGGACCTGACCGATTGCCTGACGGCGGAACTGGTCAAGACAGTGGAGAACGCCTATCGGGATGTACAGATTGCCTTCGCCAACGAGGTGGCCCTGATCTGCGAGGCGGTGGGTGGGGACGTGTGGCGGGTTCGGGAACTGGTCAACAAAGTGCCGGAGCGCCAGATGCACCTGCCAGGAAGTGGTGTGGGGGGCCATTGTATCCCGAAAGATCCGTGGCTCCTGGCCTACGCTGTGCGTGAAAAAGTCCCATTGCGACTCATCCCTGCCGCCCGCGCTGTCAACGACGCTATGCCCCTCCACGTGGCCGAACTCCTGGAGGATGCTCTGGCCGAAGCGGGCCTTTCGCTGGCCGGGGCACGAGTGGCCGTCCTGGGATATGCCTACCTGGAGGAGAGCGACGATACCCGCAACAGCCCCAGCGAGGCATTGGTAAACTGGCTGCGGGCCTCCAGCGCAGAAGCGGTGATCCACGACCCGTGGGTGGAAGAATATCGGGGGGACCTTTGGGAGCGGGTGCGGGGGTGCGATGCTGCTGTGGTGATGGTGGGCCATCAGGCCTACCGGGCGCTGGACCTGGAGAGGTTGGGTGCTGCCCTGGCTCGCAAGATTCTGGTGGATGGGCGAGGCCTTTTCGCCGACCGCGCCCTCTCCTCTGCTGGATGGATATACCGGTGTGTGGGGAAGAAGGGCATAAATGAACGCAGGCGATCAGGTGTTTCTGATAAATCTGAGTGAATCTGTGAAATCTGTGGTTTCTCTCATACAGGAGATTGGATGAAGGTTCTGGATATTGTCGGTGCCCGTCCTCAATTTATCAAAGTGGCCCCGGTGCTCCGGGCAATTCAGTCCCACAATGAAACGCATCCAGACAACCCGATTCAGGAAGTGCTGGTCCATACCGGTCAGCACTACGATTATGAAATGTCCGGGGTCTTCTTTGACGAACTGGGCCTGAAACCGCCCGATTATCACCTGGGCGTGGGCTCTGGCACCCACGGCTACCAGACCGGGGAGATGCTCAAGCGGATTGAGGAAGTGCTTCTGGTGGAGAAGCCGGACCTGGTAATAGTCTACGGGGACACCAACTCCACCCTGGCCGGCGCACTGGCGGCAGCCAAACTCCATATCCCAGTGGCTCACGTAGAGGCAGGACTTCGCAGTTTTAACAGGCGAATGCCCGAAGAAATCAATCGTGTCCTTACAGATCACGTCTCTGATCTGCTCTTCTGTCCTACGGAGACAGCGGTGAAAAACCTGGAGCGGGAGGGGATCACCAGAGGTGTCCACTGGTGGGTGACGTGATGTATGATGCTGTGCTCCAACATCTGGAACTGGCCGAACGAAAATCCCGTATTCTGGAGCGCTTAGGTCTGAAGCCGAAAGAGTATGCTCTGGCGACCGTCCACCGGGCTGAGAACGCCGACGACCCCCAGCGGCTTAAGGCCATCTTTGCAGGCTTGGAGGCGATTGCGGAAGCCGGGCTTCCGGTGGTTTTGCCGCTTCATCCCCGTACCCGTAAACAGGCTGAAGCGCTGAGGCTTTCCCCCAACGGTGTGCGGGTGCTGGAGCCGGTCTCCTATCTGGACATGCTGGTCCTGGAGAAGAACGCCCGTGTGATTCTCACCGACTCCGGCGG
>JBHOQL010000009.1:0-7329 GCA_042408195.1 Anaerolineae bacterium | reverse complement strand
TCTTGTGAAGAGGGCCATGGCTAAGGAGGAGAGGGCTCAAAACCATTCCCAGGCCAGTCCGCCGGTGATAGTGGTGAATCCTGGCGGGGTGCACTATCCTCAGCCTCCTATCTACCTTCCCCCTACCGAGGGCGAAGGAGGGCTCTGGGGAGAAAACCGCTACTTCCGGGTAATCGGAGAAAATTGGGAAAAGTGGGATTGATTTTGCCCACCGCAGGAAGTCGTGTTATAAGTTTCCAAAAAGCCCCGGAGGTAAGACATGGGGATTAAATTAACTTTTTACGGCCATGCTTGTTTCATTGTAGAAGGAGCCGGGACGACCCTTATTATAGACCCCTTTATCACCGGCAACCCGATGGCTCCTTCGGGCTTTGAGGGTGTTAAAGTGCAATATGTTCTGGTCAGCCACGGTCACGGTGATCATTTGGGAGATGCAATTGAAATAGCGCGCCGGAACGATGCTACCGTAATCTCCAACTTTGAGATTGCTTCATACTGCCAGAGCCAAGGTGTAAACGCTCATCCTCTTCACATAGGTGGTGGGTGGAACTTCCCGTTCGGCCGGGTGAAGCTCACTCCAGCCTTCCACGGCTCCTCCCTCCCCGACGGCAGTTATGGTGGAAATCCTTGCGGCTTCCTCATCTATATGGAAGGGGTTAAGATCTACCACGCCGGGGATACGGGCTTGACTTACGAGATGAAGCTCATAGGGGAGGAAGGCATAGACATAGCTCTGCTCCCTATAGGGGATAACTTCACCATGGGGCCAGAGGATGCTCTGCGGGCGGTCAAACTTCTGGAGCCCAAAATCGTTATCCCCATGCACTACGACACTTTTGATGTAATAAAGCAAGACCCCCACGCCTTTGTTAGAGCGGTGGAAAATGAAACCAAGGCGCGGGGGGTTGTGCTTAAGCCAGGAGAAAGCTTCTCTTACCCTTAGAGGCTTCGGGCTATCCTGGCCCCTAAAGTGTAGGCCTCAGCCAGAGCTGTTGGATGGGCCCGGATCTTTCCGGGCTCTTCAACTTCTGTGAAAAAGAGCTCGTCTGTGTAAGCTACATCGATTACACTGAAAAAAGCCCGGATTATCCGGCGGGCGGGATCGAAGGTATCGGGTTTGCCAGGTGCCCCGGCTACCGAGATGAAAGCACCTGGTCGCTTTTTGCCCGTAGGTGATACACTGATATTGAAACGGGTCTTGAGGACCCAGAAAGTCTCGCACCGGTCTATGACTGCTTTGAGTTGGGCCGGAGGGCCGAGAAAGTACAAAGGTGCAGCTACTATAATCGCCTGCATTTCTTTGAATTTACTGTAGAAAAGCTCCATATCATCCTTGATCGTGCATTCTCCAGTATCCCAGCATCCGCCGCAGTGAGTACACCCCTGTACGTTAAGAAGGCTTAAGACTATTTTTTCGGTATCGGCCCCGGCGCTCCTGGCACCAGCGAGGGCCTGATCCAGCAGGATTTCACTGTTTCCACCTCGCCTCGGGCTTCCCATGATACCCAGAATCATGCCTCAACCTCCCCAAAGAGCTTCTCAGCATATTCAATAAGGCGATCAATTTTCTCTGCGGGCAATCTTTTGGATTTAAAGAAATCTCTAAGGAGCCTCTTCCAATCATCCACGCTTTCGGTGGCATCGGTAGCCAATTGCCAACGGTAATGCCTTTCCACCTCGGACACAATGCCAGCAAAATAGAAACACTCTTCTAGCATTTCCCGGACCTTTTCCTCGTTAACCTTTTGGCCCTCTTTAACTTTTATCTTCACCCGCACAACAGCTCCTTTAACCTTATCCCTATAAGCCAAGAGCCTACTTAGCAGAGCCTTTTCCGGTTCGCTTTCGCCCCGCAGGTCAGCTTCAATGGTCAAGAAGGGGCGGGCTTTTACTGGGATGAACTTGTAAGAAGTCCCTCCCCTCCTGAGGGAGACATCCACAAAACCCTTTGTCTCCCCTTCTTCCCCAAAGTTTATGCGCTCCAGGCTCCCGGAATAGACTATTGGGGGATAATCACCGCGGTTTAGGTCCTGAAAGAGATGAATATGCCCGAGGGCCACATAATCCCATGGGCCTGAAAGGAGGATGCTCTTGGGAACCTCAAAATCCTCCCCCAAATTTATCGCCTTTTCCGAGCCATACCTGGCCCCTATAACCCCGAAGTGTCCGGCAAGGACCGATGGTATGCTGAGGTCAAGCTCTTTAACAAGGCTCATTATCTCTTTCTCGACGGAAAAGACTTCGCGTCCTATCTCTTCTGAAAGAGTGCGGATTATGGCCCGTGGTGGATAGGGCATGACCGCCACCTGCAAGGGGCCCCGTTTAGTTTCCAGCCTCACCACACCCGGCCGGCGAAACACGTAGACGTTAGCCACCTTGAGGGCATTGAAGATATCCAGAGAGCTGGCTTTGTAGGGGTTCTCCGGAAGGTCATGGTTCCCGCCCACGAGTAGCACAAAGATGCCAGCTTCGGCCAGCTTTTTCACCCGGTGAGCAAATTCCCTTTCGTATGTAGGGAGAGGATTACGCCCTTTGTAGGCATCCCCGCAGAAGAGCACCAAATCAGCCTCGCTTTCCAAAGCATAGTTGACCACTTCATCAAATCTGTCCAGAAAATCCTTCACACGGGCCGATACCCCTGTCCTCGGATCCAGAGAACCGTGACTTTCTACACCTAAGTGCAAGTCGGAAAAATGGATCAGGCGGATAGCCTCGCCCATGGGATCACTCACCCCTCACCATTTTCCTGGCAATGGCATTGTGCTTTCTCACAATTTCTTCAAGGTCAACGGTGAGAAGCCTCCCTTCTTCCACCACAACTTTGCCGTTCACGATTGCAAGATCAACTCTTACGGGTGAGCAGAAGACCAAGGATGCTACTGGATCGTGGACGGAAGCACCGGCATATTCTAATCTCTCCAAGCGTATCCCGATGAGATCGGCAGCTTTGCCTGGCTCCAGAGAGCCAATGTCACTTCTGCCCAACACTCTTGCGCCACCCTTTGTAGCTAATTCTAAGGCCTCCTCAGCGCTAATAGAGTCAGCCCCGTAGCGCAATCTCTGAAGGAGGAGAGCCTGACGAACTTCTGCCAACATGTGGGAACTATCGTTGGAGGAACTTCCGTCAACGGCCAGCCCTACTTTCACCCCCGCCTTGAGCATTTCCACTACGGGAGAAATACCTGACCCCAAACGCATGTTGGATGTAGGGCAATGGGCGACCCCAGAACCGGTCTCGGCCAGGATCTTTATGTCCCTGGAATTAACATGGACCACGTGGACAAACCAGACATCCTCTCCGAGCCAGCCGAGCTGGGCCATGTAGTCCAAAGGGCGCATTTTGAATTTTTCCAGGCAAAATTCTTCTTCGTCGGTGGTTTCGGCCAGGTGGGTGTGAAGCATAACATTGTAGCGCCTGGCCAATTGGGCCGTTTCCCTCATCAGTTCCGGAGTAACTGAAAAGGGCGAACAAGGTGCCAAAGCTATGCGGCACATGGCACCTGGCGATGGATCGTGGTAGGTCTTTATAAGCCTTTCGCTATCGGCCAGGATTTCATCCTCAGTCTGGACTACTTCATCAGGGGGAAGGCCCCCCTTTGAGCGCCCTAGGGACATACCGCCGCGGCAAGGGTGAAATCGTATGCCTATTTCCCTTGCCGCCCTTATTTCATCATCCACCGAAACATCGTTGGGGAAAATGTAGAGGTGGTCGGTCGTGGTGGTACAGCCTGAAAGGAGCAACTCCGCCATCCCGACCAATGCACTTATGTAAACTGCCTCGCCTGTGAGGCGAGCCCATATTGGGTAAAGGGTGACAAGCCAATCGAAGAGTTTGGCATTCTGAGCTTCCGGTACAACTCTAGTGAGAGTCTGGTAAAGGTGGTGATGAGTGTTGACAAAGCCTGGAAGCACTATCATCCCCGAGGCATCTATGACCGTGTCTGCGGTGGAGGGAAGATGGGCTGTTGGGCCTATGGCTTCTATAAAGTTGTCCCGGGCAAATATGGCCCCATCGTAAAGACGAGTTCTCTTGCTATCCATGGTGAGAATTAAGTCAGCGTGCCGGAGAAGCAACGTTGGCACGGGAGCCTCCTTTGATGCTATTCCCAGTTTATGATCCAGACGCACAGCCCGGCCAGGACCACCGTGGCCACTATCAGAGCCAGCCATTGCCTTAAGTTGAAGCCTTGGTCCCTGGCAGCCAGGATCAGGATGATCACCATGCCCACTGCCAACACTATCCACTGGGACAGCACAGGATGGTTCTGATAGAAATTCTTCAGCTTTTCCATACCCAACCTCCAGTCCGGCACAGTTTGGAAAGGCTTTTTAAGTTTAACATTAAAGCCCGATATTAGCAAAGCGATTGCGGTTGGAGGACCCTAGCAGCGAAACCAAGTCCTGACTTGGGCCTGAGTTAGGCATGGCTGGCTCCGCCTTTCCCGCCATTGAAGGAAAAGGCTGACACTCTGGCTGCAAAGGGGAATTTTAGGCCCCGGGTGCGCAACCGAACTCATTTGCTGCCGGAGGAGCTAGAACGCTTTCAGGACAAAATCAATGCTCAATAAGCCCGCTTCGGGGGTGGTGGCAAGGGCAATTTCATACATAAAGGCAATTTTACCGAAAGAGTGCATGAACGCCCTGTCATTTGGGAAACAGGGACGAACTTCTACTCATGTAAGCCTTCTCCCTCAACACCAAGAAACAGCAGAGTGATAGCACCCTGCTGGCGTCCAGCATCCGCCATATGGGGCGAGTCCAGCAGCTGGTAACCGCCCGGCAGCAGATTTACCAAATGCCTTCGAAGGGAGACCCGCAGCATTATACCGACCTCTTCGCTTCCTACCTAAGGGCCAAGCTGAACAGCACGTCTATCGGCTGAGAAAGGACTTTCTCGTCCTAATGCAACGCATTGGTGAGGCGATGCTCTGCCTGTGGGCGGAACTAGAAGCCACCCACGGCGACCAACTTATCTATCCCTTTCTGGCGCGGGTGTTCGCCGGGCATTTCCGCTTCAGGCTCAATTCGTTTAAGATAGCTATATAACCTCGGGAATACGCTCCTTCAATCCAAGCCCTCTTCTTTTGAACGCCTCCGATGCTACAAGAATAGAGAAAGCTGGGCACCAGGCCGCTCCACTACGGGGTCAAGGCCAATGATCTTCTGAAGGCTGTAGCGGTCGGGGGCTCTCTCTTGGGCAAGCCGTCTTAGGTGTCTGAACTTTATGAACTGCCATCCCCTGAGGGAAGCCCAGAGGGGCATTCTATTGAGTTTGTACCAGACCAAGGCAGCTCTGCCTCCTGGGATCACAATGTAGGAGTTGGGGAAAGGGGGAGTAAAGTGACGGAGGAAAAGGCCTGTGACGGCGGCAGTAATTTCCACCACGAAGCCAAAGGGTGGGCCAGCGATAACCCGTGGGGATCCCCCAAAGGAGCCCTTGTCCTCCCACACTAAATCAAAGGGGTCCTTGTCCCCTTCCTTAACTTCAAATCCGAGCTTCCTACCCAGATCCCACAGGATTGCCGTAACTTCTTCTCTGTCCCTCAACCTGCTCTCGGCTTCGTCTTCCGGCCGAAGGCGCCAACTACTATCTTTTTCGTATCCGTACGAACTGAGGCACTCCTTCAGGAATTCAGCAGAGGGAACCAGAGGACCGTTAAATTTCTCGTAAATCCTATCTTCAAGCTCCCAGAATGTGAGGCAACCCCTTTCCCTAAGGAGCCTGTAGACTTCCAGTTCAACTCGATCGCTCAGAGGAATGGACGAAGGTGGATATCGGAACAGGCCGAGGAGTTTGCCATCAGCCCAGGGCTTAAGTTGGTTTTCTAAGATAAGGCTGTTTACCGTTTCCTCCAGGAGGCTCCGGAACTCCTCCCGCCTGAGCTCATTCCAGCTCCATGACCTGCGCGATGTTATCCACCATTCCACGGCGAGGCGTAAGATCGATGGAGGAAGGGGCTCGCCACAGTATTCCAAGACTTCCAGGAGGGCTTTCCTAAGGGCTTCTTCTCTTCCCTCGGTAATGGCAGTGGTTTCAACTCTACTGGGCACAGGATTGGAGAAGATGAGCCTAATTTCAAGCCTCGAGTCCTTTTCCCGGAAAGAGAAACCTTCGGGGAGGAGACCGGCTTTAGCTCCCGCTAAGATCAAGCACTCGGCCATGACTGGGGGAATATCCTGGCCCAAGATTATGACAAAACCTCCAGGTTTGAGGAGGTTTCTGAGCTTTATCAAGCTCTGCCTAATAGTTTCTTCGTACCAGTCCCAGCCGAAAGCTTCCTTAAGGGCAAGGGTGCGGAGGGGCTGGGCTGCTTGCGGTCCCAGGAGCCATCCTGCCCAGAGGAAATTCAACGCCCACCAGGTCCTGTCCAAGGGAGGCGGTTCAAAGATCAGAAGGGAAGCAGAGGCGGGAGGGACTTCCTTTTCCAGCCTTTTTATCCCCCATGGCACCAGGAGAAGTGAAAGGGATTTTTCCTCCTTGAAGAACTCCTCTGGCTCGGCCAAGGGGAGCGGTCTGAAAAGTCGCCGGAGGCTCTCAGCGGCGAACTGGAAGGCTTTCCAAGCATTGGGTTCCACGAAGTTCGGCGGGGGATGTAACCGCATTGGTCTCCTCCTGAATTCGGGGGAGGAATAAAGGGAGAGAGAAAGGGTGAAAGCTGCAAGGAGGGTAGCTTTCAACGCCAGGG
The DNA here is from genome assembly GCA_042408195.1 of Anaerolineae bacterium. Classification (GTDB taxonomy): domain Bacteria; phylum Chloroflexota; class Anaerolineae; order SpSt-600; family SpSt-600; genus SpSt-600. The sequence goes on along the minus strand of JBHOQL010000009.1, from coordinate 643 downwards.
CTTGGAAAGAGCGCTCCGGGAAGATGGTCTCAATCTTTACGAAAATGGCGTTGAGACAGTGGAGATTGCGAGGGGTGTAGACAAGGGGCAAGTCTTCGGCTTCAGGAGGAGAAATTTCCCCCGGGGGAAATAGCCTGCCCATGATATACCAATAATCGGGGCCTTTTTCTTTTAAGTTTTCAAGGGGTTTAAGGTCGCTTTGGGCAAGGGGGAAGGTGCCTTCTGTCCCACACTTCGGGCACTTTAAGGCTTTGGCTCGCGGAGCCTTCTTTTCCCAGAGGAAAAAGTCGGCCTCCACTGCCTCGCCGCAACCAGGACACTCTACCAGGTATAAGGACTGAAGGTAGTGACGCAGGGGTTTCTCCCCTCTTGGGGCATCCATGAGGCGAGTCAGAGCTGAGGAAAATTCTTCCCACCGGCCGTGGAGGGCTCTGATGGGAAGGATTGCCAGGGGATTAAAGTTGGAGGCAAGGGCTCTGTAGCCTGCGTTTAGAAGTTCAAAGGGCAGAAGTGGGTTGTGGCAGAAGGGCGCAAGGATTAAAGAGCCGGGAGAGCTCAATTCCCTCGCATAATGGGATGCCACACCTGCCGGAAAGGGGGGCCAGAAGGGGTCACCAGGTATGAACTCTTCCGGCTTACCCGC
>JBHOQL010000120.1:0-1729 GCA_042408195.1 Anaerolineae bacterium | reverse complement strand
CTCGAATTTTGGGCGTGAATTTATGAAGAAAATACTTAGAGCAGACCCCTTTATCCTAGTTTGTCTGTTGCTTTCCCTGCTTTTAATAGAGCCTATGTTCAAATCAGGATTACCCAATACAGCTGATGGCCTTTTGCACTTCTTCAGATCTGCTCTATGGCGTTGGAGCTGGGATGAGGGCATTCTATGGCCAAGCTGGCATCAGTTAATATATAGACTTGCAACGATGGCTTGGCCTTACGCTAAATTTAACTTTAATCAACCATTAGCTACGCTTTGCCTTACCGGAGGATTTTATTTTTTATGGCGCTACAATCAAAAGCTTACCTTGATCTCGGTTTTGTGGAGCGGTTTGGCTTTTGGATGGGGACTCTTTACCAGGTTGAGCGATATAATCGCTTTACCATGGTCTATCCCTTTCTTCTGGAAAGTTTTTTAAAAGCCGAGAATCCAAGGCTTTGCATTTCCTGGCCCGGATTACCCCTATTTTAGCCTTCCTTTTGCTAGCGATAAGCTACAATCTTTACGCTTTTGGAAGAATTACAGGCGGATATGCTAGTGAGAAATGGGATACCCCCTTCTTTGTAGGTTTATACGGGCTACTAATGAGTTCTGGCAAGGGTCTGCTTTTATTTGCCCCAATAGCTTACCTTTTCCCTTGGGCTTTGGCAAGATTTTTCAATTTAGGCAAGCGCTTAGAAGCGGTGATATGCAGTGGGCTTTTAATTTCTTTTATTGCCTTCCATGCACCCTTTTGGACTTGGCATGGTGGATGGTCATGGGGGCCACGCTTTTTAGTACCAATTATGCCTTTTCTGACGCTACCTTTTGGGGGCATTATTGTTATTCTGGCTTCCTTCGCCAGCTTCGTAGTCCAGTTCTTGGGTGTTGGGGTGAATTTTGCAGAGTATATGTTACTGGTAAATGACGAGACTAAAATACTGTTTATACCGGAGTATTCGCCTATCTCAGGACATTTTTCAATCCTGTTTTACGACAAAGGACCCATTGACCTGGCTCCCGTAAACTTGAGAGCCTTTGGAGTAAGCGAAGGTTTCGATAAAGGGTTACTGACGGTTTATCTGGCCATCTTAACTCTGAGTTTGTGGAGATTGAGGGGAAACTTTACACGAAGAGGATAGCTGAAATTTATAAACCTTTGGCCATGTTCAAATTTGGTGCGACGAAGTATACTGCGCTGACGCCCAGGTACTTTGGTCGCAGAAGAACGTGTATGCCTAATGTTCTGAACGACGAACTCAGTGAAAGTTGGCCATTGTGTTACCTTTACCTTGGTAAGCTGAAAGGTCCACGTTGTGGTAAAAATTAAAAAAAACCCCACCATCTTTTCCCACGAAACCGCCCAAACACTGCAATGGTCTATCAGCGTCATCATCGTCACAGTGTCTATATCCTTTATCGCGGGACCATCTTTCAAGGTAAAATTCTTTGTCCCCCAAGTGGCCCCCTTTTGCGCGAGGTCTGCCAGGAATAACGTCACTCAGATGTAACTATATAAAAACCGGGTCGATCCTCCTCGCCGCCAAGCCAACAAACGGCATGGGTATGGGACATATGACTATGGCCACCCGCTATCGGTTTACCTGTGCTCAGGCGGCGGCGTTCACAAATGAAGGGCAAGGTTATGAGTACATAGTCGGTGCATAGCAGCATTAGACATAGAAAACAGGAATAGGCCCGGGAAGATGATGGCGATGGGAAACGGAAA
>JBHOQL010000106.1:0-17160 GCA_042408195.1 Anaerolineae bacterium | reverse complement strand
TCACTTCCCTGATATTCCGTTGGGAATAGGAGGAAAGGGATGGTCAAGAAAATAGCTTTGAGCCTGATTTTAGCCCTCCTTCTCTGGAGTTTAGCCCTGCCCGTCTTCGCCGAAAACGGCAAGTTGCTCTTTGGCGAAAGTCTCACTCTGAAAAGGGGTGAAACCTTCTACGGCGATGTGGTTATCTTCGTAGGTGATCTGATCCTTGAAGAGGAAAGCATCCTTAGAGGCAATGCCGCAGTGTTCGGTGGGCGGGCGAGAGTGGCCGGAACTATTGAAGGTGACTTGGCCGTTTTCGGCGGAAATGTCAAAATTAAGGGTACTGGAAAGATAGAAGGGGATGTAGTGATAGCAGGCGGGAGGTTGGAGAGAGAGGAGGGGGCAGTCATAGAAGGCGAGGTTGCAGAGGTGAATGGATTGAAGTGGTTAACGCGTCCTTTCCCGTTGCCTTTGCCAGAACCCTCTTACCCGCGCATAGAGGACCTGATAAGCTGGATTGCGGGGAGAAGCATCCGCTTCTTCGTCACCCTAGTAGCCCTTTTAGCGGCCTCAGTGCTCATAATCAGCCTCTGGCCTGAGCAAGTCAAAACTGTAGCCGAAACTCTGGTCAGAGCTCCGTTGGAGAGCGGGGGCATAGGCCTGGCGGCGATTGTGCTGGGGATTCCAGTTGGACTTGTGTTGCTCATCTTCGCTTGCCTTGGGCTTGTGGTCTGGCTTGGCCTTCTTATTGTAGGTCTCTTCGGCCTTGCAGCTCTCGCCTACGAGCTTGGTAGCAGGGTTCTGGAGAGAGCCGGAGTCAAAGAACTCTCACCCATCTACAAGGTCTTGCTGGGAGTCACCCTCGTTCAGCTTCTGGGGTTGATCCCCTGTTTGGGTTCTCTCCTGCAGGTTGTGGTATACTCGTTGGGAGTCGGTGCTGTAATCTTGAGCCGGTTTGGGACTTACACGGCTTTTCCTGAAAGGGTTAAAGCCATCGTGGAGGGTGAGCAATAACTTAGAATCCTCTTAGAGGGCTTGAGACATGCGGGAGATTTTGCTCAATTTGCTCCGCCGCAAAGTGCGCACGTTTCTCACCATCTTCGGGATAGCAGTAGGAGTGTTCGCTCTGACGGTAATGGGCTCCATGGCTGAATACTTCAACCTGACGATAGAGCGAGCTCTTAGTTTGAGCGGGAGTTCCATCAGTGTAAGTCCCAGAGAATCAGGGCTTATGCCCACCTTCGGAGAGTCAACTGTACGCCGTTTGGAGCGTGTTGAGGGTGTAAGGGTAGTCATCCCCATGGTTTACGAGGTTCTGGAGGAGAGCGGCGAGGGGATACAACTGGGCATAGTGGATATGGTATTAGGGATACCACCAGAACACTCCAAATTAGCGATGGAACCAATTTCTTTGGAGAAAGGGCGCTGGCTGGAGAAAGGCGACGATTATCACGCGATTGTCGGGCATAAGATCGCCATGAGGAAGAGGCTGGATGTGGGGAGTAAGCTCGTCTGGAGAAAGAAGGAGTTCACTGTTGTAGGCATTATGGAGAGAACAGAGACCGCTCCCGACCAGATGGTCATTATTCCAATTGAAACAGCCCGCCGCCTAATGAAGCAACCAGGGATAACTCACAGCGTTGCTGTGATTCCCGCGGATCCGTCCCAGGCTGATGCTCTGGCTGAACGCATAAATCGGGAGGTGAGCGAGGTCAAGGCCACGCCTCCAAGGGAGGCCCTGAAGAATGTTTACCAAAGTCTCCTTATCTTTAATACTATAATGCTCGCCGGGGCTGTGCTGGCCGTCGTCGTGGGTGGACTGGCGGTTATCAACACTATGGTTATGAGCGTGCACGAACGCACCCGGGAGATTGGCATAAAGAAGGCAGTGGGAGCAGAGGACCTGGACATCTTGGCTGAATACGTTTTGGAGGCCGCGGTCATAGGTCTGGTGGGCGGACTAATGGGTCTGGCCTCAGGCTGGGCGATGGCTAATATTTTAAACATAACTGTGGCCCGGGCGCTGGGAGAAGAAATATTCACAGTAACCCCGCGTTTGGCCTTGGGTGCCTTGACCTTTGCCATTTTGCTGGGCATAGTGGGCGGGCTCTATCCCGCCTGGAAAGCAGCTCGTCTGGACCCCGTGGTGGCCCTGCGGGGCGAGTAAAAGGAGGAGGATCAAATGGGTAGGAGGGTCCTCATTGGACTGGCTGTGATTCTAATAGCCTTGATTCTACTCTGTGCCTTTGGGGGACAGCTCGCTTCTCGATTAACATCTACGCCTACTCCCACGCCGGAAGCCTCTGCAAGCGCAACGGAATCGCCGGTGACGGCTAAAGGGGTGGTCGTCCCTGCGCGCTACGCCCGGCTCAGTTTTCCGAGCGGAGGAGTGCTGGCGCGCCTTCTGGTCAAGGAAGGCGATGGGGTGGAAGAGGGCCAGCTCCTTGCCGTGCTGGACACCACCGAGCTAGAGTTGGCGGTGCAGGCGGCCGAAGCTCGGCTGGCGCAGCTCAAAGCTGGCCCCAGACCTGAAGACATCGCCATCGCCGAGAGCAGCTACAAAGCAGCTCTGGCCAGATACGAAAAGGTCAAGGCAGGTCCGTCTCAGGAGGAGCTTATCATCGCTAAGGCGAACCTGGAAAAGGCCGAAGCGGCTCTCAAAAGAGCCCAGGCTGAATACGACCAAGTGGCCTGGTTGCCTGAAGCCAAGCTCATGCCTCAAGCGCTGGCCTTGGAACAAGCGACCATTGATTATGAAGCAGCACTGGCCCGTTACAATCTCCTGAAGGCCAGCCCCTCTCAAGCCGACCTCAAAGCTGCTGAGGCGGACGTAATCAGGGCTAAAGCCGAACTTGATAGAATCAAAGCTGGGCCTCGTCCGGAGGACATTGCTTTGGCCGAAATTGAGCTGGAACGGGCTAAGCTGGCGTTGGAAAGGGCCAGATTGCTTGCTCCTTTTGCGGGTACAGTGGTAGCCATCGCTGCCAGGGAAGGTGAAACGGTAACCCCGAACGCGCCCATAATTACCCTGGCTGACCTCTCAGAACTTCGGGTTGAGACCACTGACCTGGATGAGTGGGGAGTGGCCCGGATAAAGATCGGTGATCCGGTTAAGATCACCGTTAGTGCTTTCAAGGACAAAGTGCTCCCCGGAAAGGTTTCTGCCATCGCCCTTCAGGGTATTACCCTTGCTACAGGCGATGTGGTTTATACCGCAACTATTATTTTGGACCGCCCTGATCCGGACCTGCGCTGGGGCATGACGGTGAAAGTAGAATTTGAAAGGCGATAGGGCATAAGGGAGGACAGATGGCTCTGATAGAAACCCGTGGCCTAACTAAGATTTACAAGATGGGCCGCACTGAGGTGCGAGCGGTGGACAACGTTGACCTTAGTGTTGAAAAGGGGGAGTTCATCTCAATTATGGGCCGTTCGGGAAGTGGCAAAACCACTCTTCTCAACCTCATCGGCTGTTTGGATCGGCCTACGGTGGGGACCATTTTCATCGAGGGGGTGGAGGTCACCAGGCTGCCGCCGAGTAAACTGCCGCGCATCCGTCGGGAAAAGATAGGCTTTGTCTTCCAGGAGTTCAACCTAATACCCACTCTCACCGCTTTGGAGAACGTTGAGTTGCCCCTGCGCTATGCCGGGGTGCCGGGCAAAGAGCGGGCTCGTCGGGCAAGAGAGGTTCTGGAGAGAGTAGGTCTGGGAGAACGCTTGCACCATCGCCCCGGTGAGCTCTCAGGCGGAGAATGTCAGAGGGTGGCTATCGCACGTGCTATCGTCAACAGGCCCGCCATCATCCTGGCCGATGAACCGACGGGGGAACTCGATACGCAGACTGCTGCCGAAATCGTGGGTCTCCTCAAAGAGCTCAATCGGGAAACCGGTTTAACCATCATCGTGGTCACTCACGACCAGGAGGTGGCCAGGCAAACGCACCGTACCCTTTACCTGCGCGATGGGCGCATAGTCCGGGAGGAGAGGAGGGGTTAATTGGAGAAGGCGGTAGTAGCTGAGAACCTAACTAAAAAATTCGGTGACTTCACAGCAGTGGACCACATCAGCTTCGCCATAGAGCGAGGGGAAATCTTTGGCTTCTTAGGGCCGAACGGTGCAGGTAAGACTACTACCATAAGGATGCTCCTCGGGCTATTGCGGCCCACCGAAGGCCGGGCTTGGGTTCTGGGACTTGACTCTCAAAAGGATACAGAGGAAATCCGCAAACGCATTGGCTATATGACTCAGAAATTCAGCCTGTACAACGACCTTACGGTGGAGGAGAATCTCCGTTTCTACGGCCGTGTTTACGGCCTGAAGGGCAGAGTTCTGGAGGAGAGAGTGGATTACGCCATTGAAATGGCGGGCCTTAAAGGGAAGGAGAAGGAGCTCACGGCCAACCTTTCGGGGGGGTGGAAGCAGCGCTTAGCCTTCGGCTGTTCCATCCTCCATCAGCCTGAGATGCTTTTCTTGGATGAGCCTACCGCTGGTGTGGATCCCATATCCAGAAGGGCTTTCTGGGATTTGCTCTACGAGCTGGCTGATAAAGGTATTACCATTTTGGTAACCACCCACTATATGGATGAGGCCGAACATTGCCATAACTTAGTCCTGATGTACAGTGGCCGCATAATAGCCCAAGGTTCCCCACGGGAATTGAAGGAGGAAATGAGGGGTTGGGTCTTGGAAATTCACTGTGATAATTACCAGGAAGCCTTAATAGCACTGCGGGAACACGCCCTGCCGGCAGTGCCAATCTCCTTTGAGCACCCGTTTCTGGCCTTGAAGGGCGAAGTGGCCCTTTACGGGTCGGCAATTCACCTTGTAGCCCCGGAGGCCGAAAAATTTCGACCGATAGTGGAAGAGATTTTGAGAAGAGAGGGCATAAAAATCCACAGCATTGAGCCCATATTCCCTTCCCTTGAAGATGTGTTCATCGCCCGGATTCGGGCAGTGGAGACTGCTTCCGCCTCGCTCTGAAAGCCTCATTTGGGCAAACCTGTGTTCTGTGCTAAAGTTGTTAATAAGCCATAACCGAAGGGAGGCCCAATGAGACCCTGGGTACGCTGGCTCTTGATTGCAGTGATAATCCTTTTAGTTGCAGTTTTAATCGGCCCATTCCTTGTGCCGGTGACCCCGCTGGAAGGGACCGTCCCTCCGGAGCAGCTGGCCGACCCCGATAGCAGGTTTATAGAAGTTGACGGCATTACCGTCCACTACAAGATGGCGGGTTCGGGGCAGCCGGTTCTTTTCCTGCTTCACGGCTTTGGCGCCAGCACCTTCTCCTGGCGTGAAGTCATCGGCCCTCTTTCAGAAATGGGAACGGTGGTGGCTTTTGACCGCACCGGCTTCGGGCTGACGGAGCGACCCCTGCACTGGACCGGTCCCAGCCCATATACTTACGAAGCTCACGCCGAATTAACAGTGAAGCTAATGGATGCACTGGGGGTTGAGCGTGCGGTCTTGGTGGGCAACTCAGCCGGTGGGACGGTGGCGCTTTTAACGGCTCTGAACTATCCGGAGCGGGTGGGAGCTCTGGTGTTGGTGGCCCCAGCAGTATATGTAAAAGGGTTCATACCAAGCTGGCTGCGTCCTTTCATTAACACCCCGCAGATGCGCCACCTCGGACCGCTCCTGGCCCGCTCCATTCGGGAATGGGGGGTTGATTTCGCACGAGCTGCCTGGCATGATCCGAGCAAATTGACTCCAGAAATCTGGGAAGGTTACGCTAAACTCCTGCAAGTTAAAGATTGGGATAGAGCCCTTTGGGAGATCTTCCGCTCGGCCCGTCCTCCGAGACTTGAGGAGCGCTTAGAAGAGATTAAAGTACCCGTTCTAGTCATTACCGGCGATGATGACCGCCTCATCCCTCCTGAACAGAGCATTCACTTAGTTAGGAAAATCCCGGGAGCCAAAATAGTTATTATCCCTGAATGCGGTCACGTTCCGCAAGAAGAATGTCCCGAACCGTTCCTTGATGCAGTCGAAGGATTCTTGCGGGAAATATCGTTCCCTGAATAGGGAAAGCTCTGCCTCAGATGTGAAGCGGGAAACCATTCCCAACTGCTGGGATTGTTGGGCTATTTCCTGTTTTCGGCGGCTTTTGGTTCGCTCTCGGCCTTTTCAGATGGGCAAGCTTTCGGTGGCCTCGATTGCGTTTGATTGACTGAGGAGGGCTTTTCCGCTATACTGGAATAAAATTCGGGGGAGAGTCCGATGAAAGTAGTGGTCAATGAGCGGTTGATCGCTTCAAGAGGACGCCTCGGAAAAATCGCCAGTCTCACGGGGTTGGCTATTCTATTGGCAGGCTTTGGCTTCAGTTTTTTCCCTCAATACTTTTACGTGTCCATCCTTTGCCTCCTATTGGGTCTGATAGCTTCCAACATAGGCACATACAATCTCAACCGCTGGGTTAAACGCCCTCGCAACGACGAGGTCATCGCCAGAGCCCTCAAAGGTTTGGATGACCGCTTCTGGCTGTTCAGTTACATCCTCCCTGCCGAGCATGTGGTCCTGGGACCTACAGGTCTTTTCGTCATCAAGGCTAAATCCCACGACGGGGAGATATTGTGCGAAGGGAGCCGCTGGCGTCGTAAGTTCCGCTGGTCTTACCTTTTGCGGATATTCTATGAGGAAGGCCTCGGTAATCCTACCGCCGAGGTTGCTTGGGAAGCGGAAAGACTCCGCAAATTCCTCGCCAAGAAGCTCCCCGAAGATGCTCAGGTGGAAATAAAAGAGGTAATTCTTTTCACCAATCCATCTGTCCGCCTCGAGTTACGGTCACCCATTACCCCAGTCCTAACGGCTAAAACCCTTAAGAACCACATCCGTCAGAAAGGCACCGAATTCCTCCCCTCAGAGCTCTATCGGAAACTTCTGGAAGTTTTCCGCCAGCAGGCTGAAGATTTAGGGGCGGCCTAAGAAGCCCCTGGGAGGAGAATGATGGAACTCAAAGATTTCCCTCGCCCCCCTCAGGACAACGGGAGGGGTATCCACTGGTCAGCAAGTCCTTACCACCCTGAAGGGGAAGCTCTCCGTTACTGGATAAACGAGCTCAAGGAGATGAACATAAAGTGGGTAAAGCTCCTGGACGACGGCGGAGGCTCCTCGGCAAAGTTGTGCGAGGTTTTGCTTCAGGAAGGGATAATGCCTGTGGTCAGGCTGTACCGGCACGAGCCCAATCCGGGACATATCGGCGGAAGAGAGATCGAAACAATCAAAAGGCTTTTGGCCATCGGCGTCCACTACTTTGAAACTAACAATGAGCCCAACTTGCCGGCGGAATGGAAAGGCGGATACATGCCACCCAACTGGCTGGATATCGTAGTGGAGAACTTAATCATTGATGCCGATATAATCCTGGGCTTGGGAGGGCTCCCAGCCATTCCGGCCTTTTCTGTTGGGGAGAGGACAGATATCTTTGCGGAAATAGCTAAGAGGCGGCCTGACCTCTTCGGCGCTGGAATATGGGCAGCAATCCACAACTACACTCTGAACCATCCCCTTGAGTACCCGGAAGACCCAGTCAACCAGGAAGGTAAGCCCCTCACCCTTGAAGAATACCTGAGTTATGGCCCAGTGGAATGGGTGTGGGATGGAACCCCTATGGAGTGGATTAACGAGTGGCGGGCTAAGGATAAAAACCCCGGTGCCACTGTTATGGATGATCCCTCGTGTTTCCGGGCTTTTGAACAGGTTAACGCCTTGATTGTGAGAGCCTGCGGTCACTCCATCCCGATCATATCCACCGAAGGGGGGCCGGTAGTGGGCTGGCGCGAGGACCGACGCTACCCGCGCATAACCCCAACCTTGCACCGGGACATGGTGGTGGCTATAAATGATTTCATGCAGAGGCAGGCCCCGCCTTATTACTTCGCCATGTGCCACTGGCTCATCGCTAACTACAAAATAGGGCACTTTGATCCCACCTGGGAGACCCAGGCGTGGTATACCGACTGGTGGAACGGCCTCTTTGGCCTTAATGGACGTTTGCCGGCTGTGGATGCAGTGAAAGCTATGCCGAGCCTGGTGAGAGCAGGGCTGGGGACGGGGGCCATCACCGGAATCCTGAGAGATAAAGAGGGCAGAAGCCTGGTGGGCATTCCCGTGGCCCTCTACCAAAAAGGGGAGAAAATCAGCCTCGTTTACACTGATGTAGCGGGACTATTCAGATTTTCTAACGTCCCCGCCGGAAAATACGATGTGGTGGTAGAGAAGCTTGGAGCCATAGCCCTCGGGGTTGAGCTGGCCGAGGAGGAAACCAAAATTCTGGAACTGGAACCCCTTGAGGTTGGAGTTAGGGGGGCTATTTCTGGCAAAGTTCTGGACGAGAGGGGTAGGCCTCAGTCCAACGTGGAAGTCATTCTCATTAGAGAGGGCAAACCTCTGGCCAAAATTATAACAGGGGCTTCTGGTGATTACTCCTTCCAGAACCTCAGAGAGGGGATTTACCAGCTCAAAGCTGGTCCGCTGGTGATCCACTCCGTAGCTCTGGATGGCTGGCGGGAGGAAAGGTTTGACATAACGCTGCCAGCACCTCCTGGTTACTGCTACAAAGTCATCACGAAGAGATTGCTCCCCCCCGAAGAAACCCTGAATCGGCGCCTCTTTTATGGTCAGGTTTTGGACGAAAAAGGCGTTCCGATGTCGGGGATAAAGGTAATGATGAGCTGGAGCGGGGCTCCCCCAGGCACCTCCTTCCCCATCAAGATCACCGGACAGGTGGTGGGGAAACCCCCTGGCTACTACGAATTCCTCCACACCCCCGGAGAATACCAGCTCATGGTAATCCAAGGGGATTGGGAAAGTGAAGTGGCGGAAGGGCTCAATACTGCCCATGTTCCCGGAAGAGAGCCGGGTTCTCCTGTAACTTACGAGGTAAACTTCCAGCTCCTCCCTGTGGGTCAACCCAAGGGAGCTATAATCAAGGGCGAGCTCGGAGGTGTAGCTAAAGGACGCAGGGCGATCCTGAAAGCCCCAGGTTTTTCCCAAGTGGCAGAGGTGGATGAAAATGGCCGTTTCGCTTTCTTTGGCCTTTCCCCCGGTGAATACTCTCTGGAGCTGGAAGGCCTCGGCACCATTGCTTCCGGGATAAGAGTGGGGGAATCGGAGGTTTTCTTCCTCCTTATGCCTTTCCGGAGTACGGTTCAGGGCAAAGTCCTAGGCCTCGGAGAGGGGGTAGCCCTCCGTCTGGTTTCGGAGGATTTCGGCTGGGCAATGGAGACGAGGGCTGGTGCCGGTGGAGCTTTCCGGTTTGAAGGCCTGCCGCGGGGGAGGTATCGGATCATGGTGGGAGAGAAAGAATTGGGTTCAGTAGAGGTCGATGGCCTTTCCCTCTTCACCGTGGCAGATTTGCACTTGGAGGGGCCCTTCAGTTCCATCGAAGGAAAAGTGCAGGATGACCTGGGCAGGGCTGTGGTGGGGTTAAAGCTAACCCTCCTGAGGGAAGGGGTGAGCATTGCCGAAACCTTGACCGGAGCCGATGGCTCGTTCCGGTTCCTATACCTGATGGCCGGTGTGTACGATATCAAGGCTGAGGGTTTCGGCTTGGTGAAGAACAACCTGCTGGTGGATGGCAAAAGCACCTACCGGTTGGACATAACCGTGCCGGTGGTGAAGCCCCGCAAACCCCTGAGCCGTTGCTTTTACTTTGGCCCTGCGGAGGACCCAATAGTCCAAGCCAATTTCCTCATAGCCCTGCGTTACATTGTAGAGTCCAGAACTCCGGTTGTTTTCTCCCTGAAGGATGCCTCTCAAGCTCAGGAAGTGGTAATAATTGGGGATGAGAGGCTTATCGGGCCTGAGCAGGAGCAGGTCCTGAAGGAAGCGGGATGCGAGGTCCGGCGCATTTCAGGCGACAGTTACGCCATTGCGCGGGCCATCGGACTCTGAAGGAGGCCAGTTATGCCCGAAAGGGAAAATGATGCGATAACTTACGGAGTCTATGTGGAACCGGCTAAGGTGGAACCGGGCGAAAGTTACTGGATGGCGGTTAAGATCCACCACCTGACTCCAGAGGAAAACCAGGGCCGTAGCCTCCTCTATATTGACATACTGGACCAAGAGGGTCGGAGGGTTTACGGAGCTCAGGCCAGGGTCTCATGGGTGGGTGGGAGTCAAGTGGTTACGGTTGATAAACCTCTGAACGAGCCCGGGACCAACTTCCCCCTCTGGCCTGGACAACGGTGTGCTGTGGAAGCCCTCGGCCTTCCCAGCGACAGGGTCTTAGATATCCACAACGACCACCCGGATGAAGCGCCTGGCAATACCAGGTTTCACCACTCGTTCCTGGTGGTGTTCCAAAAAGCAGTAAAGGAAGAAGGGAAAAGCGTGATAAAGGGGGAGGTGGTTGGGGGAGCGGGAAAGACCGTTATGCTACTTAAGAAAGGGGAAGCGGTGGCGGCCCAGGTTATCGGGCAGGATGAGCGCTTTGCCTTTGATAAACTCTTGGCCGGAGTTTACACCCTAGAGATACCGGGAACCGACCTTCGGGTGGCAGATATAAAAGTGGATGGGCTTGAAACGATAACCCTGAGGCTTGTGCTGGAGGAAAAGGGCAAACCGATTTACCACTACCTCTTAATTGGGGCAAGTCCAGAAGCCCAGGTGGATCTGCTGCTGGCCTCCGAATACATCCTGCATTTCAAACCGGTGGTGGGTTTCAGTCTGGACGAAGCCTCCAGTGCCGCTAACGTAACCATCCTGGGAGGATTTGACCGGGTCACCCGGCAGGAAGAGGAACTGCTGAGAAGCCGAGGGTGCGCTGTCAGGCGCATAATGGGAAATGCCTACCAGCTCATGGAAATCTTCAGGGAGCTGGTGGAGAAAAACACGCCTTTCCCTCAGAGCTGACGCAAGCGTTCCCATGTCCTCTGGAGCAGAAGGGCGTCCTCCTCAAGGTTTGGGCTCTCGCAGATGACGAGACCTTTCACCCCGTAATCCATCAGGGCGCGGAGCAATTCTTCGTAACGGAGATCCGATTCCGGAAGGTTCAGGTGTTCCCTTTCGCCTTTCGCGCTGTATTCTATCCCCGAAACGTGAATGTGCATATCGGTCAGGGCTTCGGGGCCGAGCTCGTCTCTGATGAACCGGAGGATGGAGGCGAATTCCTCATAAGAATTGAGCTTGCCGCCGTTTCGGGCATGGAGGTGAGCGAAATCAACGCATGGAGCCACCCCCTTTATCTCTTGGCTAAGGGCGATCACCTCTTCCAGGGAACCGAACTGGGAGGGTTTGCCCGTGGTTTCGGGCCGCAACACCACTTCAATGCCTTCTGAGTCAAGGATTTCCCTTACCTCACGTATCTGGTCCCGTATCTTCCTCATAACTTCGCGGGGGCTTTCATCGTGGTAGAAACCAGGGTGAAAGACCACGTTGCGGGCACCGCACAGCCATCCGACCCTAGCCGCGGCAAGGAGTCTGCTCTTGCTGGCTTCAAGTTTTTCTCTGTCGGGAGAGTTAAGGTTGATGTAATAAGGGGCATGGACGCTGAGGACAACGCCGAGGGAATGGGCTGTCTCCCTGACAGCCCTTGCTGCTTCTTCCCCCATGCTCACTCGCTGGACGAACTCCAGTTCCATACATCCAAGCCCCAGTTCCTTGATGCGCCTTACCCCTCTTTCGCTTGAGGGGGGTTTAGGGGTGCTCAGGGGAACCCCCGCTGTCCCGAAAAGGAGCTCCGTCATGGTCTTTCCTCCGCGAAAAGTGCTCTGAGCTCTTCCTGTCTTGACCACATCTCCGCTCTTTCCCTTTCCTCGTCATCTCTGTAACCCAACAAGTGGAGCACTCCATGGATGACCAAAGTGATCAGCTCGTCCAGGAAGGAATGGCCTAGCTCTTCAGCTTGCTCCTTTGCCCTTTGCCAGGAGATCGCCACGTCCCCAAGGTAATTTCTAGCCCCCGGCACTGTAACGAAAGCATCCTCTCCCCCTGTGGGGAAGGCCAGGACATCGGTAGGTTCGTTCACCCCCTTGAAGCGAGCGTTGAGGCGGGCAATTTCCTCGTCCCCCGTTATCAGAAGGGTGAGCTTGCCTTTCTCCATTCCCTCTTGCTTGAGCACAAAGGCCGCAGCCCTGGTCAGCTTTTTGAGCTCTTTCTTTTTCAGAGGTGGAGGGATTTCCCCTGGGAGTATTTCAACTCTGGCCATTTTCCTCTATCTCCGGATACTGGATTCGGGGGTGGAAAACCCCCTGTAGGGCGGTCACGAAAGTTCTACGGATTTCATCAAGCTCTTTCAAGGTGAGGCCGCTCTCGTCCAATTCGCCTCTATCCAGCTTTTCCTTTATCACCTTCCGCACTATCTTCTCAATTTCCTCAGGGGAAGAGGGTTTGGCTGCCCTCACAGCTGCTTCGCAAGCATCGGCCAACATAATTATAGCTGTTTCCCGAGTGTGGGGGCGAGGTCCTGGATAGTGGAAACAGGAATCATCTTCCACATGGCCGTTCTGGCGTTTGCATTCTTCGTGGTAAAAATATGGAGTTATGTCAGTCCCATGGTGCTGGGCGATGAAATCCTGGATCTGCCGAGGGAGCCGGTATTTCCTGGCCAGGTCAAGTCCATCCTTAACATGGCTTATCACGATGCGGGCACTGGTGCGGGGGTCGAGGGAGCTGTGGGCATTGAATCCGTTGAACTGGTTTTCAGTAAAGAAATAGGGGTGCAGGCTCTTGCCTATATCGTGGTAATAGGCCCCGACTCTGGCGAGGAGAGCGTTGGCTCCGATGCGTTCGGCAGCCTGTTCAGCTATATTGGCCACTAGGAGACTGTGGTGGTAGGTACCTGGGGCTTTCGTTAGGAGAAGCTGGAGCAAGGGGTGGGTTGGGCGCGAAAGCTCCACCAGATGCAGGGGGGTGATGGAACCCGTGAGGTATCCCAGGAGGAAAGAACCTCCAAGGGTGAGGATGACTGAAGCGATGCCGTTCAAGAAGGAGAGCCATCCCAGAAAAGCTATCTGTGTCATGTTGATATGACCCCAAGGGATGTGGAAAGCCAGGATTGTCCCGAAGCCTCCGAGGGCGGAAGCTAAGCCAGCCCGCAGGTAAAGGTTGAACCTATCCCCCTTCCCCAGAGTTAGGAGGAAGAACGAAGAGCTTGCCAGCCAATAAGCCGTCAGCTCCAGAGACGCGTCGGCCATGTAGCCGCACAAAATGGATAAGGCCAAGATGCCGATTACAGCCAGGCCTTTTCCTACCGTCAGGAAAAGCATGGCAGCGCAGGAGGCAATGGGGAGTAGGTAAAGCCAAAAGCCCTGGCTCAGGGAGAGGAACCGAGCCATCACCAGGAAAATGGTGAGGATAAGCAGGAAAGGAAACCGCGGACCCGAAAGGTAAAGGGCGAGCCCTACGGAAGCAGTTCCGGCCAGGGCGAAAGCTCCCGAAAGCCTACGTAAGTCGAATTGAGGCCTGTCCAGGCCAAGAGCGTTGATTGCCTCCAGCTCTAGAGGCCCTAACACACTGCCTGCTCTAACGATAACTTCCCCTTTCTCTATAGTGCGGACTACGGGTTCCACTGCCTCACGGGCTATCTTCCTTGCCTCTTGGGTTTTTTCCAAGTTCAGGAAGGAATTGGGGGAAACGAGGTTTCCCACCAGAGCTGTCACGACCTTTACCTCTCCCTCGTCCAGTTCCCAGCTCACCATAACCGGGAGGGCTCGCTTCACTTCGAGCAGGCGATCCTCCCTGATTTCGTTTCGCATGGTCCTTTCCAGAAGCGACAGAACTTCCCTTGAAACGGCTTCCCAGCGTGTGTCTGGCAGAAAAAGCAACGATGAAATCACATCGCTTGGCAGAACTAAGCCCTCCATTGAAGCCAGCCAGAGCGCTTTTTCCTCCGGGGTCCCGTAGGGGTCCGAGCGCACAGCTTCAATAAAGTTCAAAACAGATGTGGCCTTGGCGAGTTGCCTCCTGGCGATGGAAGGGTCAGGAGGGTCGTAAATTTCTTCAACCGAGGCTTCTGCTTGCTCTCTGGCCTTTTCCGTCAAGATGTGGCTCACGTAGGATAGTCTCCTTGGGGAGCGGATATCGTAGGGGCTTACACTCCCTTCTTTGAAGCTTAACCCCTTGGCTTCTGGTTCCCAGATCAGGATTAAGGTTACAAGCACAGCGAAGGCGGAAAAGAGCAGTAAAGTTCTGAGCTTCTCGGCCAAAAGGGGCCAGAATAATTTGCCCTCCATGGGTTTTTAAAGGCTTGCCAGCAACTCCCGAACGATTTGGTTCACGAGGCTCCCGTCGGCCCGGCCCTTGACCCTGGGCATGAGGACCTTCATTACCTGGCCTATTTGGTGGGGGCTTGTGGCTCCCACTTCCTTTATGGCTTGGCGGGCCATTTCTTCTATCTCCTCCCGGGAAAGAGGTTTGGGGAGGTAAGATTCCAGGACTGCAAGTTCTTCCTTTTCCTGGAGGGCAAGGTCTTCTCTACCGCCTCTGGTGAATTCCTCAATGGCCTCCCGACGCTTTTTGGCCTCATCTGCTATGACAGCTATTATCTCATCCTCGGTCAGTTCCTGCATTTTATCTACTTCAACTCTGCGGATAGCTGCTTTCAGCATCCTCAGGACTGAAACTTTCCTTTCTTCTTTGTTTTTCATGGCCTCCTTCAATTCTTGGTCAATTTTCTCTTTTAGGCCCATTTTTCCTCCTAACGGTTTTTGAGCTGCTCAAGTTTCTCTCTCAACAGCTTAGAAACAAGAGCCGGGTCAGCCCTGCCGCCGGTGGCTTTCATCACTTGGCCCATGAAGAACCCGAAAGTGGTTTCTTTCCCGCCGAGGTATCTCTCCAGAGCATCGGGGTTGGCCGCGATGACCTCTTCTATAACCCTGACGAGGGAAGCTTCATCGGAGATAAGGGCGAGGCCCTTGCTCGCCACAATCTTTTCCGGGTCCTCCCCTGTGTTGAACATCTCTCTCAGGACTGATTTCGCCGTAATCTGGTTTATGGTGCCTTTGTCTACCATGGTTATCAGTTTAACAAGGCTCTCGGGTGAGAACTTGAGGGAATCAAAGGTGGTGTTGGTTTCCCCCAGGAGGCGGAATATTTCGCCCGTTATCCAAGGCACAAGTTTGCGGGGATTGGGGTAGAGAGAAACGGAAGCCTCAAAGAAATCGGCTGCTTCTTTATCGGCGGTGAGGGTGCGGGCCTCGGCAGGGGAAAGGCCATATTGCCTCTGGAACCGCTCACTCCGAGCATCCGGCAATTCCGGAAGAGAGGCTTTTATCTCTTCCACCCACTCCCTGTTTATCACCAGGGGCGGAAGGTCGGGTTCGGGGAAGTAACGGTAATCGTGGGCGTATTCTTTGGTGCGTTGGATCACTGTCCTACCCTTCTCCTCATCCCATCCCACCGTAATTTGTTCCACCTTCTTGCCCTGTTCCAGCAGCCTCTTCTGCCTCTCAATCTCGTATTCAAGGGCTTGCTTCACAAACCGGAACGAGTTTATGTTTTTGATTTCAACCCTGGTTCCGAGTTCTGTGGAACCTTTGGGCCTGAGGGAGACGTTGGCCTCGCACCGCATGGCCCCCTTTTCCATATCGGCTGTGGAGACGCCAAGGTAGCGGAGGATGTTGCGGAGCTTGATGAGATACTGTCTTGCTTCTTCCGGCGAGCGGATATCGGGCTCGGTGACTATCTCCATGAGGGGAACACCTGCACGGTTGAAGTCTATGAGGGTGTAATCCCCCAGGTGGAAAAGCTTGGCCGTGTCCTCTTCCAAGTGAACCCTGCGTATTCTGATGCGGCGCACTTGCCCATCTGTCTCCACTTCAAGCCAGCCGTTGAAGCAAAGGGGAAGGTCGTATTGGGAAATCTGATAACCTTTAGGGAGGTCTGGATAAAAGTAGTTTTTCCGGTCAAATTTGGCGAACTCCGCAATTTGGCAATTGAGGGCGAGGCCCGTCATTAAGGTGTATTCCACAGCTTTGCGGTTGATGACCGGGAGGGTTCCGGGCATTCCCATGCAGACGGGGCAAACTAGGGTGTTGGGCTCGGCCCCGAAGATTTCAGCACTACAGGAGCAGAACATTTTGGATTTGGTGAGGAGCTGGACGTGCACTTCCATGCCTATGACGGCTTCATATTCCATCACTGACCCCCTTTGAACTTGCTCAAATCCACTTTCTTGAGCCTCGGGTTGTGGGTGCGGCCGGGGATTCGCCCTCTTTTGGCTCTCGGTTCGCCCTCTACTTCTTTTATATCAGCCGTGAAGTCAATGGGCGGTGCGCCGCTTATGGCGCTCCCCACGCCAAAGACATCCACAGGTGCCCCGCTCTCCCGGAAGAGGCGGATACGCTCTGCGTCTATGCCTCCGCTCACCACGATCTTCACCCAGGTGAAACCTGCCTGGTCGAGTCTCGCCCTCACTTCTTTGACGAGGTCGGGGGTAACCCTGCCCCTCTCAGGAGGCGTATCGAGGCGGACACCCCATAGTTTCCGGCCCAGGGCTTGGGCTACCCTTATGCTCTCTTCAGCTTCATCCTTGAAGGTATCTACCAGGGCGATACGGGGGATATCGGGGGGCATGTGGCGGTCAAAGGCTTCAACGGCTCTCACCGTATCGTTGAAGATGAGGATCATGGCGTGGGGTATTGTTCCCGAGGGCTTTATCCCGGCGAGCTTAGCACCAGCGGTGGTGGCACATCCAGCACAGCCTCCCACGATAGCGGCGTATTCCATCCGCGCAGACACTTCGGGGTGGACGTGGCGGGCCCCGAAGCTTATTACCGGTATTCCTCCAGCAGCTTTGACGCACTCCCTGGCAGCAGTGGCCCATCCACTTTCGTGAGCCAGAATGCCCAGGATGGCCGTTTCATACATCCCGAAGCTGAGGTAAGGAGCTATTATGCGCAGGACCACCTCTTTAGCCGCCATTTCCTCACCTTCGTCCAGGGCCCAGACCTCGGCGTTCTCAGGCAAGACGATGGCCAGAAGCTCCAGTACCTCTTTCATCCCACACAGGACCCCAGGCTTATTGGGGAAGATTTCCATGGTGACTACCGGGTTGAGGCCCTCGGCTTCAAGGATGGCCTTGGTGCGCAAGAAGTAGACATCAGCTGTTTCTCCGGAGAGGATGGGGTGGGAGAAGGGCAGCTCCTTCATCTTCAGGCCTCCGGGCTACACTATTTTTGCTCCGAGGATTTTCTCCATGTGCTTCAGGGCGAACTCGTGGGCTTCGGGGTCAAAGCTGGCAAC
>JBHOQL010000076.1:0-1823 GCA_042408195.1 Anaerolineae bacterium | reverse complement strand
CAGTCGTTGGAAAGTTTCAATAAAGCGGGGATGATACCGGTCCACTACCTCCCTGGGGGTTATTCCCTCTTGCTCTGCCTTAATAGCTATGGGGGTTCCGTGGGTATCGGAGCCGGAAACCATCAGGACTTCCCTTCCCCTAAGCCGGTTGTAGCGGGCAAAAATATCGGCAGGAAGGTAAGCTCCAGCTATGTGCCCAACATGCAAATCACCATTACAATAAGGCCAAGCTACACAAACAAGGATTTTCTTGCCCATACGCCTCTCCCTTTGAGAAAGAGAATACCACAAAAATAGACACAAGTCAATAATTTTCTTCTGAAGTTTCGGACTTAAGTTGGGACAGGCCCTCTTGCCGCCGCGAGCGCCGATTGGAAATCGGCCTTTCTGGGCCCTTACTGGGCCGAGCATCGGCCTTCGCCGATGCAGAAATCCCGGGCGGCGAAGGCCGCCCATAGGTCAGAGGCCCAGGGAGGGCGACTTCAGTCGGCACAAAAGCGGGCCGGCGAACCTGTGTCCCAATCAAAAAGACCTAAAAACTCACCTAATAAAACCCTTTCTCACATTGAACTTATAATAGTTTCAGAAAGAAAAAAGACAGGCTATGGTAGAGACAGACTCACAAGAGTTCTTAACAAAATAGGCACCTGTGCCACTACCTGGGATGGGGGTGGCGTGCCCAAAGCACATAGCAAAAACCCCATAACTAGGAGGATCCCCACAACATAGATGTAAAGCCTGCTGGATAGAAACGGTTTGACTCCACGAGGCCGAATCATGGCAATACCTTCTCTAAAGTGTTGCGAGTTAAGGTAAAGTGCCTACTGCTAAAATTGCAGCGTCACTAACCAAACAATATCTCAATATACGTTCTTTCGGCCAAGTGCTACGGCTAATTGTAATTATATGGTATGGAAGCGTTGCGGCATCAATCTTTGGTAAAGTCGGGTCATTTTCCCGCAGTTCTACGCTCACAATCAGTTCGTTATCGGTAATAGAGAGGGTATTAATAGTTATTAAGAAACCACCGGAAGGTTTCACACCCCAAAAGGCTACGAGTACCACCTCGTTTTCTAAGTTCACAGTTCGGAGAAGGTCTTGGTGCTCCCGGTCAATAAAGGGAGCAATGGCATCAAGGCTTGTTGGATTGAGAGCCGCAAGAAGCGTAGGCTTTGGCATGGGCTCTGGCAGAGTAGCGGCTAACCGGAAGCCCTGTGCCAGAGTTCGGAAAGGAATAGGGATGCCACTTAGGGGAGAAGGCGTTGGTAAAATCCTCGCTGTAGGTGTTGCCCCGGGCAAAGAAATTATTGTAGGAGTTGGAACGGTAGATCGGGCTCTAGTGCCGCAACTGATAACTATCAGGATAAGACTCAGAGAGATAAATAGTAATGCTGGAAATCTTTTCATTTGATACCTCTGTAAAAAGATCATTTTACTGCCGAGACTCAGAGTACGTAGAGACTTTACTAATGCAGAATTTTGCGCTCCCGGCGTCTCTGTGGTGAGTTTTTGCGGTGAAGTTTATTATAACATTATATCCCCAAATGCTCAAATTGTCAAATTTGCGCGTTCTTTCTTGACTTTACCCACATCTCAGAGGGTGTCCAGGGCCCGAAGGAGAGAACCCAGTTTGTCATATCGTTTCAACACCGCCAGGGTGCTCACGCAGTTCAGAACTCTCCGCATCCCCCTCAGCACCAGATAGGGCCCGTCTCGTTCGCTCTTCAGCCCCAGTTTCCCGCCCAGAACCAAAAGGGTCTGATGCGCTCCTTCATCCACCCACAGGCTCACGTTCAGCAGAAAGCACGCCGCAATCAACACCA
>JBHOQL010000066.1:0-1061 GCA_042408195.1 Anaerolineae bacterium | reverse complement strand
GCAACGGCGGTAGGAGAATTCACCCTGCCCCTTCCGGTGGTGGAGGGGTGTGGGAGTTACCGGCCCTCTCTCCGTGGGTGGAAAGGACCGGAGCCCAGGTCTTTGAGGTCACTGGCTCCTTTGCGGCCGAGCCTCAGAACCTTTCCCCTCAGGCGGTGGGAATCTCAGGCTCATCTGACCTCCTCTACAGCACCTTCCTGGGCGGAAGCGCCTGGGATGATGGCTGGGGCATCGCCTTGGACTCAAGCGGCAACGCCTATGTAATTGGTGTGACCTGGTCCTCTGACTTCCCCACCACCCCTGGGGCCTTTGATACAACCTACAATGGTGGCTACGGCGACGCCTTTGTGGCGAAGCTTAGCCCATCGGGAAAAACCCTCCTATACAGCACCTTCCTGGGCGGAAGCGCCGAAGATATTGGCTATGACATCGCCTTGGACTCAAGCGGCAACGCCTATGTAACGGGCCATACTTCCTCCTCCGACTTTCCCACCACCCCTGAGGCCTTTGATACAACCTACAATGGTGGCGACTGCGATGCCTTTGTGGCGAAGCTTAGCCCCTCGGGAAGCACCTTCCTCCTCTACCTCCCTCTGGTGCTGCGGAACTGGTAAGTAAGGGGGTGCAGTCTTGCTCGCATCTGCAACGGCGAGGGGTTAAAAGGTGGTTTTCGGCCAGGTTGGGCCGACGACGCGGGCAGCAGACCGCTGAGGGCTCGGTGGAAATCAGCATTGCAGAGAACCATGCGAGAGGTGTATTGGTTAACGTCGATAAACTTGACTTTACCCACATCTCTGGAGCGGCAGTGGGGGCTGGACAAACGGGCCCGTTTATGGTTTTATAGAGGCCCCATCTCGTCGCAGGAGGTGAGCTATGGTTCAGACTCTGGTCTCTCGGCGTGACCCAGTGGACAGCACCTTTAGCCTTCCTTTCCTGGCCCAGCTGGGCGACTACCTTCAGCCCTTCGCAGGCATCTTCCCTGACCGGCGTCTCTTCTGCCGCTTTGCCCAGGCCGTCAAAGGGGTCATCGCTGCCGGGGTTCCCATCATCTCCCGAATGGC
>JBHOQL010000060.1:0-18185 GCA_042408195.1 Anaerolineae bacterium | reverse complement strand
GAGGCAAATGACCCAACTGGCGCAGCCGATGGCCGAGCGGGTGGCCGCTTAACCCAAAACACCGGAGGAAATAGAATCGCTCGTCCCTCCTTCGCCAACTGGAGCAGGCCTTTCTCGTGTGGTCAGACCGCCCACTATCAGCGGAAACGGCCAGCGACCTTTCTTACCCTCCTCGGAACGCTCAAGGTGAACCGGCCCTATTACCTTTGCCCTTCCTTCCCAACGGAGCGATTCGCAGAAAGATCTGGAGCGTTCGGGCAAGTGCTCTGGCTGGAAGGGTATCGGCGAGGAGTGGCCAAGGGAAAGAGGTTTGCGGCGATCGGGGATGGTGCGAACTGGATATGGAATCTGGTGGAGGAGCATTTCCCTGGGGCGATTCGGAAGGCAGTAGGTCTGGAGAGTAGCTTGGGCTGCCTAGGGAGAGGAAAACCCTTAGGCCCAGGAATGGGTGGGGAAGCGCTTGGATAAGTTGTGGGAAGGGAAGGTGACGGAAGTGATTCGGTGCTGCCAGGAAAAGGCGACGGTGGCAGGAGAGGTGGCTTATCAGGCGGTGGCGTACTACCCGAACAATCAGGAGCTGGTGCGCTATCTGGGGTATCGTGAGAGAGGGGTTCAGATTGGCAGTGGAACGGTGGGAAGCGGGTGGAACCACGTGTTGGGGTGTAGGTTTAGGGAAGCGGTAATGCATTGGAGGGTGCTAGCGCGGTTGCCCATCTGCGAGCGCGGTTGGAAAGTGGTCGCTGGGAGGAGACAATAGCCCAACGCTTTCCCCCTTCCCAAACTTATACATGTCATCCGGCATCCCCTTTCTGCCAAATCGTGCATGCACCCGCGCCCATTTTATGCCTTTACATAAGTTCAAAGCATTGGCCTGCCTAACGGCGCCAAGCTCGGCCGCTGCGGAGTGGGGGAGCGGGGCGCTGTCGGTTCAGCGGGGGTAAGGCCACTTGCGGTCGGTAAAGGTTGATCTTAGTTAACCTGCCAAACAACCAAATTATGGATATATCGCCGAAGTGGGTGTGGGAAGGGGCGAGAAGAGAGTAGGCGGCGTGGGTGGAGCGTGCGCACCGGCGGAGAAGTCGGTGTGGGAACGGGATGGGCTAGGGCGGGAATGTAGGAAATGGTTTGAGAAGCCGCTCAGGTGGCAGCGTCGGCACCAATACCGGTGTTCGCGGCAGGACAGCGGGTGTTGGATTGGTCACCCCTCTCTTTTTAAGACAAGGAGCAGGAACGCCCGTGCCTGCACTGGCACAACGTTGATCCGAAAAGTATCTTCTGCCGTCTTGAGGTTATCACTTATCTTGGACGGTCACATCACGACTGTCCAGTCATCCGGCCTGCGAGGGTCAAACTCCATACCCTTTGGCACTCTTTTGCCACTAGCCCCCTCTGGGAGAGCTGCAATATCTGCACAGTCCAGGAACTGCTGGGGCACGAGGATGTGTGGGCGACCATCATTTACACCTATCTACTTCAGCGCAATGGCATGGCTGTCTACAGTCCATTGGATGAGGGAGCTGGATAAAGTATCTTTTGAACTATGTTCAGGGGCAAAGAGGGTCTCATCGTATAATCCCCCGGCGTTCCACCACATCCAGCCCCAGGCCCCGGCCTCTTCAGCTCCTCGACGCTGAGCTATAAATTCTTCCAGAGTATAGGTTACTCCATAAAGAGAATAGTGCTGGAGCCAAGGTCGAACCAGAACCCTGCTCCGTTCCCTGGCTTTGAGGGTGCTTCGGTAGACAATTTCATACGGGTAGAGCGCCGGGTTCTCATGGCCCAAGGCCCCTGGGGCGAAGGTTGAAGGGTAAACCATGGGGCAAAGGTAATCAACGTAAGGAGATATGTCCTCAATCCGCTGCCCTATCCCCATATCCCCACCCCCTTCAACCCAAGGAGTAAGTCCAAAGACATCGGCTGATAGGAATACGGGGAAAGGAGCTAAGGCTTCGGAAACAGCCTTGAAGAATTCACGAATGGCTTTTGTCCTCGTTTCCAAAGTGTTTGTCTCCTCCCACGCTATGGCCCCAAGATCACCATCGGATGGGAAACGGATGTAATCCAGGTTGATTTCATCAAAGCCCAGAGAAGCAACCTCCTTCGCCAGGGCAATGTTGTAATCCCAAACCTCCTTGCGGAAAGGGTTCCCCCAACCCAGATTCTCGCGGTCAAGCCAAATCGTGCCTTCTTTCCTTCTGACGGCCAGATCAGGCCTCCCGAAGGCCAAGGGGTTATCTTTAAAGACCACCATCCTGGCAATGGTGTAAATCCCCTTTTCGTGGCAGAACTGCAGGATTTCTTTAAGGGTCTCGCTCTCCCTTCTGCGCACAATTCCTAGCTCCCTAGCCAACGGAACTTGGGAATCCCAGGCTAGGAAACCGCGGTCACTTTTGACGTCCACCACGATGGCGTTAAGTTCACTTTTTTCCACCAGTTCCAGAAGTTTTCTCACCCTCTCGGGTCTAGCGAGCAGGACAAAAGGTATGTAAATCGCCCGGACTTGAAAGGGTTCAAGCTCTAGGGTCATCGCCAGGGAAAGGGTTTCCCATCTCATTTGGCTTGGATTGAACCTGAGGAGAGCGTATCCGGGCGCTTTTACTATTGCTTCACCTTCGGGAGGGACTCCTTCTACGGGCAGCCGGCCGTGGTGAGAGGGGCCAAATCTTCTGCCCGAGATGTAAAGCCACGCACCGGAGACTAGTTCTCCGGTTGAAGTATCGCGGATTATCACTTCCCAAACAAGGGGTGGGAGTTCCAGGGTCACCGTTTCCTCTCCACGAAAAGTGACCTGAACAGAGGCATGGCCCGGGTGGGAGGCAATGATGGATTCACCATCCACAGGGGCCTGCAGCAGGATCTCTCCTTTTTCATCGGTCTGGAAGGAAACACCCCTGAAGTGGACTTTGGCCCTGGGCAGAGGCTTGAAGGTGAACTTTTCCACCACTCTGACCAAAACCGTCTGAGGACGAAGGGCGACGAGAAAAGGGACCGTTCCAGTGAAGGGCACAGTAGCACTGAAATAGCCTTTCGCTTCAACGGAGATGGCCTCGCCCAATGTAACCCTCCTGGGGAGGAAGTGTCCGTGCTCATTGGAAGCACTCTCCCAATCAGCAGTGCGAACCAGAGCCCCTGGCAGAGGCAAGCCGGTGGAGGCATCAGTTACGAGCCCTTCCACTCGGTTGGGTCTGAGGAAGAAGGTTCGGGGAGTGAGAAGCTCGTCCTCTGAAACCAAGGTGAACCGAGATTCTTCGTAGCCATCGGCCAGGATGGAGAAGCGGAGAGGTAAAATGGGTTTTATCAACTGGAAACGGCCTTTTTGGTCCACCCTTAAGCTAAGACCCTCTCCCTCGATTTTGGCATTGCTCACCGGGGAATTATCCAACTCATCGCGGATTTCTCCATTTAGGATGAGGGGCTCAAGGGTTAAGTGGATGGATGGATTTAAAGAGAAAAGCTGAATTTCAATCTCTCCCTTGAAAGTCCTGTGGCCCGGAGCCCATATCTCTACAAAGTGCATTCCCCTTTTGGTCCGAAAGCGAAAGCTTCCTGCAAACGGGAATTGCTCGCCACCCAGGAAGATGACACCTTTAAGAGGCTGGCCCTCTTGGTCCGTTATCACAACCTCAACACTCACTTCACTGGCCAGCTTAGAAATTATAGCTATGAAGAAAGAAGAAAACAGGGCAAGAAGAAGGGTGGGGATTGCTCTTTTCATTTGAAAATTTCCCAACTGCGGAGAGCTTCCAGAAGCCCGTAATCGGTCATATCAAGGTGTAAGGGTGTTACGGATATATAGCCTCTAGCGACGGCCCCTACATCAGTGCCTTCTTCAATCACATCTTTCGGGGGACCACCACCGAGCCAATAGTAATCCTTACCTCTGGGGTCCTGGCGCTTTATGAGCTGGTCCTCGTAGAAGCGCTGCCCGAGACGGGTGATCTGGACCCCCTTTATCTGTTCTTTCGGGATGGCAGGTACATTGACATTAAGCAAGGTATGAGGAGGAAGGCCCCTTTCAAGAACATAGCGAGCCAGTTCCGCAGTGAACTCGGCAGCCGGGGTGTAATCGGTATCGGGGGAGAAAGTATCTATAGATACGGCTATGGCCGGTATTCCGAAGATGGCGGCCTCTATGGCAGCGGCTACGGTTCCGGAGTAGGTAATATCGTAACCCATGTTCCCGCCCAGATTTATCCCTGAAACCACCAAATCAGGCCTTCTAGGGAAGAAGCCCAGCACTGCCAAGGCTACGCAATCGGAGGGGGCTCCATTAGAAGCATAGGCGATGGAGCCATCGGCAAGGCGGACCTCTTCCACTCTTAGAGGTTTGTGCATGGTTTTGGGGTGTCCCGCTGCCGACCAGTTGTGGTCCGGAGCCAGGACTACTACTTCCCCTAGAAGTTCCATGGCTTTCTTAAGGGCCAGAAGTCCTAAGGCATCCACTCCATCGTCGTTGGTCACCAAAATATAAGGCATTTTTGCCACCTCCTTCCATCAAATTATACATTGAAGAGTTGACTCGGCAAAACACCTCCGGTCCATAGAAGTCCACTTTACCTAGACTGAGCTTCCCAAAGGTCTAAGTTTAAAGGAAAGCTGGAGGGCTCAAGTGTGTCATCAGCCGTCCCGGGCCACGGCTGTATCTGCCAATCCAAAGGGGTCACTGCGGTCGTCTGACCGGTATATCCCCAGTTGAGGGGATGCTCGGACCTTCCCATACGATTCCACCTGGTAGGTTACTGTTGGCCTCAGGCCCGCATAACTTTACGACTTCTCTTATCTGGGGATTAGCAAAGAATTTAGGGATTAGGTCTACAGGATGGTATAATGTAAGGGGGTATTTTTAGTAGGAGGGCGAAAATGCGTAAAATCCTGTTGACCTTGGCTTTAATGGTAACTTTTCTGGCTTCTCTATCCGGTTGCGCAGCAGCTCGTCCGAATCAGGAATTTCCTTCTCGCCCTGTGGAAATATCCAGGGCGCTGGCCGAAGAGGCGTGGAACAAAATATATAGGGCTCAGCAGCAAGTTTCCTTCTCCCTAAGTTTCACCGAATCTGAGCTCACCTCTCTTCTTGTTTTCAGTCTGGAGGAAAAGCTCAAGGATCATCCCCTGCGGGACCCTAAGATATGGATAGAAAAGGACAGGATAATTGTTGTGGCTACCCTTGTGGACGTAGCTCCAAGGCCTCTGAATTTGGTGGTGGAATTTAGGCCTTACGCTGAAGATGGGACGGTCAAAGTCCAGCTCCTTAAGGTTCTGATCAACCGCAGACCGCTGCCCGCAGTGACTTTGAGGACCTTTTCCCGCATTCTCTCCGAAACCCTCGCAGAGGCGAAGCTCAAGGTTTATATTGAAGAACTCAGGAGTGAGACGGGGGTCATTTTTATTAAAGGGCGGATTATTTCCTGACAGTGACGGGGGCCTTTACGTGCTTTAACTTAATCCTAATGTGCGCTAATTTTACTCCGATATCACTTTCCACGAGCCTCTTGACCGCCTCTAAAACTTCAGCACTTTTTTCAGGCACGTTCACTTCAGGGGTAGTTATGATTGCAAGATCAATGGCCACTCCTTGACCTTTTTTCCGAACTGAAGGTTTCACGTCCACAACACTGGGAATTTGAGCAACTGCTTGCTGGATTCTGCCAGCCATGGAATTCAGTTCTAAGAGGATTTCGCCCTTATCGGCTCTGCTAACTTTTACCGTGCCTGGTTTGACAGGCCAAAGTTCAAGGGTTAGAAGCAAAAGGCAGAGTAGGAAGCTCAGCAGAGCCAGAGCTACACCCACGCCGAGTCGCAGGGTAGGATTTATATTGTCCAGAACCTGGCCCAAGTTCATAAGGGTGTTGATGTAATTTGCCAGGAATTCGCGGGGGAACAAGAAAAAAGTTGGCAAGAGCACAAGACTTAGCAGGAGGAGAATGACTACTACGATGCGATTAAATGTATTCATAAGCTCTCACCTCCGCAGATTTTACAAAAAAATTATATAGTTGATTTTGCGGAGAGGCAAAGCGATTTTCGGAAGCATGTTTCTCAGAGCTCTGGTTTTCCGCCCCAATGGCTTTGGGGTTTGCGCTGGGTTAGGGTCCCATTTGTAGGCGGAAGCAGTGGGTTGTCTTCTGCTCAATATTTTGTTTCCGTAGGTAGATAATAGCAGAACCCCTGGACCCCCAATTTGCCCACCCCTGTGGGTTTCGGGTTTACTTTGGTTTAGGGTCCCCCTCGTGGGCGGGTTGCTTAGGGTAGGGGTTGCCCCTATTTAAAGTTCTTTGGGGGCATATCCCCCAAGCCTCCTGCCAGGGGATAAGCCCCCTGGACCCCCATTTTCGCCCACCCCCGTGAGCTTAGGGATCGCCTTGGCTCAGGATCCCACTCGCGGGCAGATCGCTGTAGGTGGCGGGTTGCCCCCATTTAGAGTTCTTTGGGGGCACATCCCCCGAGCCCCCTGCCAGGGGGCAAGCCCCTTGGACTTCCTGATTTTGCCTGCTCTCGTGGGCCTTGGGCCTGCCATGGCTTAGAGTCTCCCTCGTGGGTGGGTTGCTGGAGGTGGCAACTTGACCCCTATTTTAGGTTCTCTAAGGAACACGTTCTATTCCACTAGCTTAACCTTTTCAAGGCTAAGGTCGTGAGCTTCGGCCATGGCTTCTTCATAGATGGTGATGGGGAAGATGTTGTGGAGGGGGCTTATCCTGGCTCCCAAAGCTGAAGAGGCCCAGAAAAGTCCTGCGAAGGGCTTCATGATGCCGGTTATTTCCGTTCCGCGCTTCAGTTCCCCCAAAGTGCGATCATCCCATCCGCCGAAGAGGCCGTAGAAGAAAGCGAAAACTGGATAGGAGAAGAGAATTCCCACGAGGAATATGAGCACGCTGGTAACGGGGTCTCCCCGCCAGATAAGACCCGTAACCCAGCGGAGAAGGAAGTAGTGAGCAGCGCCAGCCAAGATGGGAGCGCCGAGGGATTGCCAGAAGTAGAAGCGCTGAGGGAAGCAAAAGCGATGGTTGACAAAATAGGCTACTATGTCTTTGGTCAGAAGCGCCACAAAGTAGGCCATGATCAGGGCGTAAATCTGGAAGCGAGCCATGAGCAGGAAAGCCAGGACTATGCGTATGAATTGTTCACCCCCTACTAAAGTGAACTTGAGGTAAGGGCGGTTGGAGGCGAGTTGAACGTAATCCCCCACCCAGGAAGGATACTGGATCGCCCCCCAGAAGATCAGGGGGATTACATACACAGCGGCCCGGGTGAATTCTGGACCGGTAGCTCCCAGGATGAAACGGTCAGCTACGGCTAAGAGGACTGCCCCCACAAAGGCGCTTATGAAGCCACCCCACTTGTAGGCCATCACCGAATAATATTGGCTAAGGATCCGGCGGCCATTGGAGATTGCTTCAGATATGGAGGACATTAGGTTTCCGTAGAGGGTATGGAGAACCTGGTAAGCAAAGATGAAGTTTTGGGCTATCACCCAGTTCCCCCATACTTCGGCGTAGTTCACTAGGCGAACCTGGGTTATGAGGATTTCCAAGGCCTGGCCAAGGGCCCAGGCTATTGAGCCCAGCATTTCAAACACTCCGAAGCGGAGAGCTTCCTTGACCACGGAGAAATCGAAGTGAGCCAGGAAGAGAAGGCGCGCGTTGTAGCCGAGCCTCCTGTAAAGCAAGAGCCCGAGGAGGAAGGTAAGGAGTTCGGAGGCATAGCCGGCCAGACCCAGCCCCAGAACCCCGCCCATAGGACCACCGAAGACTGGGTTCCTCTGCCCCCATGCCATCATTACGCTGACCAAGATCGGCTGGGTAACCATAGGGAAAATTAAGCTCAGGGCTATGTCAAGGTATTGGGCGTAGTCAAAGCGCTGCCACCCCATAAAGGAGTGGCGCATCACCTGGTAGAAACCCGGAATCTGAATAAGGGTGTGAATAATTATGCTCCAGGCATAGAGGGCATAAGCAGAACGGGGCACAACGGTGCTGGCGATGGCGGTGACCATGGCCACCTGGAAGGCTCCGGAGAGAGCTTGCCACCACACGAAAACCTGTCCGTATTGGATGGCCAGGCGGGGATTGCGAACCCTGTATTGGGAGAAAAATTTGATAAAAGCGGTGCTGGTGCCCAGGTCAAATAGGAGCCAGAGGACGTTGAAGAACTGAACGACTCTGCCCCATATCCCTAAGGCCTGAGCCGAAGGAAGGATAAAGACGGGAAGGACAAAGTTCTGGTAGAGGATGAAGGGTATGAACAGGAGAAGACCCATCATTAAAGCTACCATGAACCCGCCGAGGGGCCTGTGGAAGCCTACTTCCTCCCACAGGGTTCCGGCTTCTCGGGCTTTATAGGCTTCGGGACTGGCCAGGAGTTCGTCCAGAAGTTCAGGGTGGGAGAGGCTGTAACGCCTGATCAGCCAGAAGGCAATCCCCGCAGTCACTAGTATTACCCCCATGAGGGCGAAAATTACGGTTCGCTCTCTAGCATGAGGCACAGGGGAGGCCGGATAATCGGCAAAAGTTAGGGGCGAGCGGCCTGTGGCCTTCACCGCCAGGTGGTAGATGAAGTAGTTGAAGTAGGCCCAATCCTGAAATTGGAGATTGTAACCATTCAGGAAAACGCAGAAGACGTAAACCGTACCCTTGCCCAAGGTTGTCCTTCCCAGGAGGAGGCTCTTGTCTTCAAAGCTAACGACCAGCGGTTCAAGATCCCAGCCTTCGACCTCAAAGCGCTCCCTGACCTGAGGCGCGCTTGCCCAGATTATTTCCTTCACTAGGGAGTCATCAATTTCGGGAGGGGAGTAGAGGCTTACGGGATCATCACGGCGTACAAGCTTGACCTCTTTACCCACCAGAACTTTGAGCTTATCGGAGTCGATCTCCGGGCCCAGGAAAAGGATAAGGCTTGTGCCTTCTTCCTCAAGCCTGCTGGCAATGGAGGCTGGGTCGGGTATGACCCCGTTGAGGAAGAGGATTTCTGCCTTGGATAGGTCCGAAGTGAACTCAAACAACCTGGCGAGCACCAGTGCAGTGCGCACTTTCCCTTCAGGTCCAGCGTAGTAAAGGGTAATGGGCCCATGGGCCCAGACGGGGGAAGCGAGGGGCAGGAAAAGTGCTAGGACGATAGTAAATAAAAGGCAGAGCCTCTTAATCCACAGCAAGGCCGTTCTCCTTTATGACTTGAGCATACCAGCGCCCGCTATCTTTGATTATGCGCTTCTGGGTTGGGTAATCCACGTAGACTAAGCCGAACCTCATGCTGTAGCCATAGGCCCATTCAAAGTTGTCCAGGAGGGACCACACAAAGTAACCCCTGACGAGTACTCCCTCGCTTATCGCCTTGTGGAGGTAAATGAGGTGGTTCTTCAAGTACCGAATTCGCCTTTCGTCCCTGACCCTTCCGTCAAAATCCACCCCATCAGGGACGGGGACACCGTTTTCGGTCAGAAAGATGGAAGGAGGGTTGTACTCTTTCCAGACTCTGGTGACGATTTCGTAAATGCCGGGTGGGTAAATTTCCCACATCTGGGAATACTCGCTCCCCTCGGGATGGATCGGGGAAGCTTGGATCAGGGGGAATTCGGGGTCAAAGCGGACCACGTTGCGGGTATAGTAGTTTATTCCGATGAAATCGATGGGGGCTGATATCGTTTCCATATCTTCGGGGCGTATTTCGGGGAGGAGAAACCCGAAAAGCTCCAGCATGTCTTCAGGATACTTTCCAAAAAAGACAGGGTCCAGGAACATGCGGT
Organism: Anaerolineae bacterium; assembly: GCA_042408195.1. Lineage (GTDB taxonomy): Bacteria > Chloroflexota > Anaerolineae > SpSt-600 > SpSt-600 > SpSt-600. Next base: position 8,449 of record JBHOQL010000060.1, on the reverse strand, counting down.
TTATGACACCGTCAAATCGCCGGGCAGCGAGTTTATCCTCTTCGGAAGGGGAGGCAGGGTGAATTGGGTGCAGGTTCAAGACTATTCCGATCTCGGGTTTACGGGAAGCAGCAGCTCTGATGGCTTGGGTGGCAAGGCCGTGGGAGAGAAGCAGGTGATGGGCAGCACTAAAGGCAGCGACAGGGTCTTGGATTCCGGGAGCATGTTCTCCAGTAAAGTGGCCGATGATAGCAGCCACAAAAGGCTCGTTGTGGGTAATCCAGAAGGAAACTCTGTCGCCGAGTTCGCTGGCTACGGTTTCAGCGTAGTGGGCAAAAGCGTAAGCGGTGTCCCGGCTGGGCCATCCACCCTTATCTTGCAGGGCTTGGGGAAGATCCCAGTGGTAAAGGGTAACAAAGGGCTCAACCCCATGGGCCAGGAGTTTATCCACAAGGCGGTTGTAGAAATCAAGCCCCTTTCGGTTCACTTCTCCTACCCCCTCCGGGAAGATGCGGGGCCAGGATATGGAGAAACGGTAAGCCTTGAGGCCTAGCTCTGCTATAATGTTCACATCTTCTTCCCAGCGGTGGTAGTGGTCAGCAGCCACATCGCCTGTGTCTCCGTTCTTTATTTTCCCGGGGATGCGGCAGAAAGTATCCCAGATGGAAGGCCCTTTGCCGTCTTCGTTCCAGGCCCCCTCAATCTGGTAGGCCGATGTAGCTGCTCCCCACACGAAGCCTTCGGGAAAACGTAGAAATTTCTCGTTAGCCATGGGCGCCTCCTTATTTCAAAATTTAGACAATTCACCCATCGGGTGAGCTTTCTAGCTTACCCAATAGCCCGGACAGTCTGGATAGGCCGTCCTGCAGGATAAGGGCTTATTTCCTTATGGAATCCACGGCAAAGTGAACGAAAAGCTGTAATTTCTTTCGGAAAATTTCGACGTCAAAGCGCTTTGCATTCTTCCTCATGTCTTCGGGGTTAAATTCCCCCGCTCGCCTTTCGAACTCTTGGACAGCTTCGGCCAGAGCTTCCGGAGTTTGCTCCCGGAAGAAGAGACCCGTTTTACCTTCCACGACTGTCTCCAAGGCTCCGCCGGCGGCATAAGCAATGACAGGCCTGCCAGAAGCTTGGGCTTCCAAAGGCGCTATTCCGAAATCCTCCCGACCGGGGAAAATGAGAGCTCTGCAGCGGGCGTAGAGCCGGGCAAGCTCTTCCGCTGAGACCTTTCCGAGGAAGCGGATAGTGGGACCGGCTTTCTTCTCCAAAGCAGCCCTTGCTCTCCCCTCCCCCACAATGATGAGGGGACGCTTCAGGAGGTTGAAAGCTTCCACCGCTATGTCTATTCGCTTGTAGGGGACAAGTCTGGAGACCACCAAGTAATAATCGTCCTGTTCCGTGGAAAGGTGGAAGCGAGAGGTATATACGGGAGGGTAGATGATTTCACTAGGCCTACCGTAGAATTTGCGGATTCGCTCTTTTACTTCCTTGGATATGGCTATGAAGAAATCAACCCGATCGGCGGCGAGTCTATCCCACTGGCGCAGGAAGAAGAGGAAAGGGGGAAGGAGCTTCCTGGCCAATGGGCTGATCCCTTCCCCCTTTATGTATTCGTGAAAATCCCAGACAAAGCGGGTGGGGGTTAGGCAGTAACAGATATGGACGGTTTCGGGGCTCGTTATCACTCCGTGGCAGAAGCCACTTTTGTTGGATATTACCAGGTCGTAGCCGGAGAGGTTGAAGCTTTCAAAGGCTAATGGGTAGAAGGGGAGAAAGGGCTGATGGTGGGTCTTTACGAAGGGAAGCTTGTCCATGAAGGAGGTACGTATGTCCCACTGGCGATAGAAAGGAGGCATGGCTCTGGGTTCGTAGATTGAAGTGTAAACCGGGGCCTCGGGGAAAAGCTCTTTAAGGGCTTCCAGGACAAGCTCAGCCCCCCCGTACTGATTGAGCCAGTCGTGAACGAGGGCTACTTTCATATAACGCCGAGTTCTTTTCCGACCTTGGCGAAGGCCTCCAAACCTCTATCCAGGTCTTCGCGGGAATGGACGGCGGAAATCATGACTCTTATGCGGGCCTTGCCTTTTGGAACCGTGGGGTAGCCGATGGCCTGGGCGAAGACCCCGTTCTCAAAGAGGCGACGAGAGAATTCCTGGGCCAGAGAAGCCTCCCCAAGCATTACGGGGGTTATGGGAGTCACGCTTTGGCCTATGTCGAATCCCAGGCGGCGCATTTCGGCCTTGAAGTAGCGGGTGTTCTCCCAGAGCTTATCCACAAGCTCAGCGGATTCTTCCAAGATTTCAACGGCAGCGATGCAGGCGGCCACGTCAGCAGGGGTCATGGCGCTGGAGAAGAGGAAAGGTCTACCCCGTTGGCGGAGCCATTCCACCACCTTTTTGTTCCCAGCTACGTATCCCCCTACCACTCCGAAGGCTTTGGAGAGAGTCCCTACTTCCACGTCAACTCGGCCGTGCAGACCGAAGTGGTCCACGATACCCCTACCTCCCCGACCCAGGACACCTTCGCCATGGGCGTCATCTACCATGGTCATGAGGTTATATTTCTCGGCGATTTCCACAATTTCCGGCAAGGGGGCTATGTCTCCGTCCATGGAGAAAACCCCGTCGGTTATGATTATACCCCGGCGGTAGTTTCCCTGTTCTTGGCGGATTTTGGCCTCCAAGTCGGCCGGGTCGCAGTGGTTGTAGCGGACTATCTTCGCCCTTGATAGGCGACATCCGTCTATGATGGAAGCGTGGTTAAGTTCATCGGAGAAGATGACATCTCCTTCTCCCACCAAGGCTGGGATCGTGGCGAGGTTAGCTTTAAAGCCGGACTGGAAGGAGATAGCGTCTTCGGCGCCTTTGAACTGAGCGAGCTTCCTCTCCAGCTCCAAGTGCAGGGACATGGTCCCAGCGATGGTGCGGACAGCCGCAGGACCAACGCCCCACTCTTCAATGGCTTTTCGGGCTGCTTCTCTGAGCCTAGGGTGATTGGCTAGCCCCAGGTAGTTGTTGGAGCAGAAGTTGAGGACCCTCTTCCCGTCCACGGAAATCCAGGCCCCTTGAGGGGATTGGACCGTACGGATATGAATGTAGAGACCTTGTTCTTTGAGGGCGTTTATTTCCTCATCAATCCAAGCCAGTCTATCTCCCTTCATAGTCACCTCCATCTTCGGAGTAGAATCGCTGAGGGCCCAGATTTTTTACTTCTTTTCTTCGCGATCTTTTAACCTGATACCCAGGAACGTTTCCAGCATCCCTGGTGGTCTAGGAGGCTCCGGAATTTCCTCCCACTGACCGGTTGCTTTGTCCTTGAACCACCGTGCTCTCTCGGCCATGGCTCGGTCAAAGTAGGCGTTCAGGGTTTCCTCATCCTGCTCTTTGAGTCGTTGCTTGAGGATTTCTAGGTGGCCGATAAACTCATCGATCCAGCGGATTACGTTATCAGAGTTTTCCAGGAAAGCCCTGGTCCAGAAGGCAGGGTTTTCCCACAAAGAGGCGGTCCCCTGGCTGAAAGCTGCTCCCCCTAGCCTCCTCATATCCCTCCAGGGCGGGGATTGGGACAGAGTTCCCATCAGGGCTGCGGCAGCTACGAGGGGCAGCTGCTCCATCCCAGCCAGAAGGCCATCGTGTTCAGCCGGATCCAAGAAGTAAGGGCTGGCGCCCATGGCTTTAACCAGAGCCACTGCTAGCTCTACAGCTTCGCCGCTTGCACTGGGTGAGGGGGTTAGGCAGTAAATTGCTCCCTTAAGAGCGTCGGCCGAGGCGGCTTTGATTCCACCTGTTTCGCCTTGGGGGCTTATGATGGGGTCACCTCCTACGAAACTTACATTTGCGGGGAGGAATTCTTCAGCCCACTTTATGACCGGCCTCTTGAGGGTAGCTGTATCGGTGACCAAGCATCCAGCCTTCAGGTAAGGGCCTATTGCCTGCATTGTGCTCTTGATTTCCCGCAGGGGGATGGCCAAGATGATTATATCGGCCTTTTCGCAAGCATTTATCAAGTTCCAGTCAGTCCGGTCAACAGCCTTAATCCTGAGGGCTTCGCGGGCCACTTCTGGTTCCCTATCGTGGCCTATTATGGAGATATCGGCTCCAGATTTCTTGAGGGCAAGGCCTATGGAGCTTCCAACGAAACCCAATCCAACTATTGTCACATTTGCTTTTGGCATAGCATCTCCCTCAACTTTTGAGGTTTTACGGGCAATTCATAGAAGCGAACTCCGCATGCCTTGTAGATGGCATTAACGATAGCCGGGGATGTGGGGATGGATGGGATTTCACCTATCCCCTTGGCACCGAAGGGCCCTTCGAAGGAAGGCGCTTCGACGATTATAGGCACGATTTCGGGCATATCCTTTGCCCTGGGGATGCGGTAATCTTTGAACCCACGCACCAAGGGTACCCCATCCTTAACGACGAACTCCTCTTTAAGGGTGAGGCCAATTCCCATCATGACCCCGCCTTCTATCTGGCCCACAACCCCCAGCGGATTTATAGCCCTACCCACATCGTGGGCAGCGATGACCTTGAGCACGCGTACTTCGCCTGTTTCCGTGTCCACTTCTACAAGGGCGGCCTGCGTGGCAAAACCGAAGGCAAAATGGTGGGGACCCTCCTGACTTATCGGGACGGTTGCGGGTGCTTCGTAATTGTAGAAAGCTCTTATCTCTTGTCCTTGTCTCTTGGCGATAGAGACCAGCTCACCAAGGGATATAGTTTTCCCCCTTGCCCTAACAAATCCATCCTCAAAGACAACTTCTTCTGGAGGGACGTCCAACTCTTCAGCAGCGATGCGAGTTAAAATTTCTCTGACCCGACGGGTTGCCAAGCGTACTGCATTTCCCGTTATAAAGGATTGCCTTGATGCGGTGGTAGGGCCACCCTCTGGGGTGATGCCGGTGTCGGCTAGGATGACCCTCACGGGTGGTATATCCTGGGCTTGCCAACGGGGTAGCCCTAGCCCCTCAGCCACGATTGCTGCCAATACCCCCGATAGGCCTCCTCCCAGGTCGGCTGCCCCCGCCCGGACGATTGCTATGCCTTCCTCAGTTACTTCTACCTCGGCTCCGGCCTTATCGGAGGCTCCACCACCCAGGCCTACGTTTTTCATGGCGCAGGCTACACCCCAAGCCCTTCTCTTTGTCCCTTCAACCGGAACAAAAGGAGTTCGCTCCATCTCTTCTTCAACCCGGTCCAAAGTTTCCAGGAGTCCCACGCTTTCTTCCAGGAGTTGGCCCAGAGCAGTCTTCGCTCCCACTCTGAGAGCGTTTATCTTGCGGATCTCTAAGGGCGTCAAGCCGAGTTCTTCGGCCATTATGTCCATCTGGCTCTCTATAGCGAAGGCTGCCTGAGGCACCCCGAAGCCGCGGAAGGCCCCGGAGGGTGGATTGTTGGTGTAAACAGCATAGCAATCTATTTTCACGTTGGGAATCTGATATGGGCCGGATATGTGGGTGGCGGTTCGGGTCATAACGTGCTCGCTGAGAGAGGCATAGGCCCCAGCGTCCCCATAGATTTCTGCTTCCAGGGCTATGATCCTGCCATCTCTGGTGGCACCGGTCTTCAGCCGGATCGTGGTGGCGTGGCGTTTGGGGTGGACCAGGAAAGACTCTTCCCTGGAGAAGACCATCTTGACGGGGCGGCCCGTCTTTAGGGCTGCCAGAGCCAGGTGGATCTGGACGGATATGTCCTCCTTGCCCCCGAAGGCTCCTCCTATGAAGGTGCCTACTACCCTGACCTTTTCCTCTGGTATAGCTAGGCTTTCGGCTATCTGGCGTCGGTCGAGGAATGGAATCTGGGATCCTACATAAACTGTGATGTTGCCTTCGTTATCGATCGTGGCAACCCCAGCCTCCGGTTCCATGTAGGCGTGCTCGTAGGTTGGGGTACGATAGAGCCTTTCCACCACTACATCGGCTTTAGCGAAAGCTTCTTCCACGTTCCCCCTACGGATGGAGATGTGCTTCAGGAGATTGCCGCCTTCGTGGACTTTAGGGGCATCGGGTTTCAGGGCCTCTTGGGGGGATGTAACGACCGGCAGGGGTTCATAATCCACTTTTATAAGTTCCAGGGCTTTGGAAGCAACTGCTTCGCCCTCAGCCACCACCATGGCGATGGCGTCGCCTACGTAGCGGACCTTATCGGTAGCGAAGACGGGCCAATCCTTTCGCACAACGCCGTGGGTCTTATCCCCCGGCACATCTTCAGCAGTGAGGACAGCCACTACACCAGGGAGAGCTATGGCGTGGGAAGTATCTATCCTTAGGATACGGGCGTGAGGGTAGGGGCTCCTGAGGACTTTAGCGTGGAGCATACCTTCAAAGTAGAGGTCGGCGGCGTAGATAGCTTTCCCGGTGGCCTTGAGGATGGCATCAGGCTTAGGGGTGAGGTTACCCACTACCCTGGAGGGCACAACGTAGCTGGGCAAGGCGGGGGGCGTATATCCATCGCCTCGGATTTCGGAGGCGGCGGCTTTAATCGCTTTTACGATGGAGGAATAACCGGTGCAGCGGCACAAGTTAGGCTGGATTGCTCTGATAATTTCCTCATCTGAAGGGGAAGGATTTTGGTCTAGGAGGGCCTTGGCGCTCATAATCATCCCCGGAGTGCAAAATCCACACTGGATTGCTCCATAATCAATGAAAGCTTTCTGTAAGGGGTGGAGTTTGCCGTCCTTTGCCAGGCCTTCAATTGTTTCCACTGCGGCACCATTGGCTTTCACTGCCTTAAAGGTGCAGGAGCGGACAGCTTTGCCATCCACAATAACGGTACAGGAACCACACAGACCTTCGCCACACCCTTTCTTCGTTCCTGTTAGATGCAGGTAATCCCGCAGGACTTCGAGAAGGGAAGCACTTTCATCCACTTCTAATTGAAAAGGTTCCCCGTTCACCTTCAGAGAGATCAACTTCCCCATTGAGCCTCCGCTCCAGCGGAGGATTTTTTGGAATTATATCACAAATTCGAGGTAAATTGAAATGAATTGGATCCGCGGGGTGCGTGCGTGGTTTGTCAGGAAGTTGTTGGGCAAGTTGAGCGGATTGCCTTCCGGGCGGAAAAAGGCCAACCCAATGCCCCTGGAAGTGCTCGGTGGCCCGCTGTCTTCCTTTCCAGCGGGAAGATTTCATCCAACAAATGACGGAGCAGATAGCCCCATTGCCAGCCGATGGCGAACGGGTGGCCACTCAAACCCAAAACACCGGAGGAAATAGAATCGCTCGTCCCTCCTTTGCCAACTGGAGCAGGCCTTTCTCGTGTGGTCAGACCGCCCACTATCAGTGGAAACGGCCAGCGACCTTTCTTACCCTCCTCGGAACGCTCAAGGTGAACCGGCCCTATTACCTTTGTCCTTCCTTTCATCACAGGGCTGTACCGTTTGCTCAGGAACTGAGACTCTGTGCGGCAGGATAATGCCCTGGTCTTGGCAGGTGTTCAACTCCTTTTTGAGGAAGTGGCTCATCCGGTCTATCCAGTCTGTCCCAATACCATTCGGAAAGCCATCGAGGGTCTGGGTCAAATGGTTGTGGAAGGAGAGCAATCAGCCGTAGAGGCTGCCTGGGGCCTGGCTTATCCTCAGTTGCTTTCCTTGCCTGCGCAGGCCCCGGAACGTGGGACGGTGGTATGGACCTGGGAGGAGATGAAAAGAGCTGCTCCGCCGCCGTCCCAACGGAGCGATTCGCAGGAGGACCCGGAAGCGTTTGGGCGAGCGCTCTGGCTGGAAGGGTATCGGCAAGAAGTGAGCCAAGGGAAAGAGGTTGTGGCGATTGGGGATGGAGCGAACTGGATATGGAATCTGGTAAAGGAACATTTCCCCGGGGTGATTCGGAAGGCAGTAGGTCTGGGGAGTAGCTCGGGCTGCCTAGGGAGAGGGGAGCCCTAGGCCCAGGAATGGGCGGAGAAGCGCCTGGATGAGTTGTGGGAAGGGAAGGTGACGGAGGCGATTCGGCACTCCTAGGAAAAGGCGGTGGTGGTAGGAGAGGTGGCTTATCAGGCGGTGACGTACTACCCGAACAATCGGGAGCGGATGCGCTATCCGGAGTATAGGGAGAGAGGGGTTCAGATTGGCAGTGGAACGATGGAAAGCGGGTGCGAGCATGTGTTGGGGTGTCGGTTGAAGGGAGCGGGAATGAGTTGGAGTGTGGAGTGTTCTCGCGCGGTTGCCTATCTGCGAGCCCGGTTGAAAAACGGTCGCTGGGAAGAGACGATTGCCCAATGCCCTCTTTCCTCCCGAACTTATACCCGTCGTCTGGCGTACCTTTCCTGACAAATCGTGCATGCACCCGATCCGCGCAGAGGTTGGTCTGGAGCGAGCGGCAAACTTTTGTCTGTTGGGCAGGCCTCCAAAAGGGAAAAATTGCAGCTTCAGCTTGACCGTCTAATATTCCTGTGCTATGATGTAAAAAAACCGGACAACTTATGCAGAGGAGAGCAGATGAGAGGAATTTTGGTAATTTTAGTAATTTTTG
>JBHOQL010000030.1:0-19659 GCA_042408195.1 Anaerolineae bacterium | reverse complement strand
TTGGAAGGGGAAGCGGAAGGAGTCCACTTCGGCTTGACTTCGTTCGTCTCTGGAGATGCGGCCCTGTTCCAGCAATGCAGGTTGGAAAACAAAGGTCCGCAAAAACAGCCCGCAATGGTCCGGATCCGGTGGTCCACTTGTCTACCTCTCTCGAGGTGGAAGCGATGGATAGATCGCCTGGCGCGCTGGGTGCCCCGTGTGACGGGACAGACTCATCTTTGGGGAGAAGGGTGGGCCAAGGTGTTCCTGCCTGCCGAGGTGCGCCTCCAGCCCCAGGATAAAAGGGTCGAGGCCCGTGGCCTACAGGGACAACAGTGGTTCTGGGAAGGATGTCCGGCTCCTCACCATGTAAACCGCACTAATGAGGGGGTTCTCCTGGAATACACCTTAGAGGTTCCTGCCGGGGGGACAACGGAGATCGTTTGGGGGGTGGGGCCAAAGTCGGAACTGCCGGCGATATCCTGGAGTTCCGCGCTGGAATCGGCTTGGGAGTATGCCCGGTGGCTACAACATCTTGCTCCCTCCTGTGGAGACGCTTTGGTCCGTTCCCTTGTGGTGGCCGGGGTGAATGCAGCCGTTAGTGCTTTCAAGGTGTTGGAAGAGGATTTCGCTGGTTTCACGGCAGGGCCCGATTATTTCTATCCGCCACGTCTGTACTTCCGGGATGGCTACTGGACTGCTCAGGTTGTTCTGCCCCATCGCCCTGACCTTGTGCGATGTCATTTGCTCAGTCTGGCGCGTGGAGTCCATCCCGACGGACGCTGTCCCAGCGGTGTCTTCCCGCCCGGCCTATTTGGGACTGTCACGGACTGGCTTCCTGACCATTTGGATTCCCCGGCTTTCTTCGTCCTCCTCTTGGCCGACTATCTTCGGTTCACTGGGGATTGGGATATTTTGCAAACGCGTGTTGGAGATAGAGAGCGATCCCTATGGGAGACAGCCCAGCGAGCGCTGGCTTACCTCTGCGCGCAGGATCGAGATGGAGACGGGTTATTGGAAAAGCCCAGACAGCCCAACGATTGGGCGGATAACGTCCGGCGCAGCGGTTGGGTTACATATGACCAAGCCCTCTACGTTGCCGCTCTGCGGGCAGGAGCTGTCATCGCTGCTCGCACCGGCCAGAATGATCTGGCCGCCTGGTACCAGCGCTTAGCTGAACGAGCGCGGGAAGCCATGGATCGCCATCTCTGGCTTCCGGACAAGGGGCACTACATCAATTATCTGAGTTCTGACCGCAGAGAGGCCAATCTATCCATTGATACTATCCTCATAGCTTACTTTAGGCTCACCGACGAGGATAAAATCGGTCGCCTTCTGGCAGCTGCCCGGCGCTTGCAAACTCGCTTCAACGAAGATCAACCCTTTGGCGACTGGGGGGTGATGTGTGTCTTCCCTCCTTACCGCTACCGAGAAGACCTCTTCGGGAAGAGCGCTCATCCTTACTGCTATCACAACGGCGCCGATTGGCCCTACTGGGATGGGGTGTACGGCGCAGTGCTGCGAGAACGGGAAGATGAGGATGCCTATTACGTGCTTACCCGCTGGTGGGCGTACGGTTTGGAGAAAGGGTGGCTGACGCCTGTAGAATATTATTCCCCTGCCTATCCGGAGGGGGGAATGCTCCAGGGGTGGAGTTCCATGCCCGCCGCAGCTTTACTTCCACCCCACGTTTGGACAACACCCTCTCAATTTTTGGAAGGGAATAAGGAGGCCTTATGAACCGTACAACTGAACAATTGGGATTCTGGCGCATTCTCGGTTACGGTTTAGGGGATATCTACGGTGGCGGCTCCGGTGTGCTTATTTCATTCTATTATCTGATGTTTCTTACCGATGTGGTCCGCCTGAGGCCTGGTCTGGCTGGCCTAGTTATCCTGATCAGCAAGTTCTACGACGCTATCACAGACCCTCTGGAGGGGATTCTGGCCGACCGCACTCGCACGCCTTTGGGGCGTCGACGTCCTTATCTTATCTTCGGGATCCCCTTCATCTTTCTGTCTTTCTTTCTGCTCTTTTACCCCGTGGCGTTCCAACGGGAGTGGGTTCGCTTGGCTTACGCCCTTTTCTCTTACCTTTTCTTCTCCACAGTGGTCAGCATCGTAATGCTCAACTATACGGCCCTGCAATCGGAATTGAGCTTGGATTACCATCGGCGAACCCTCCTGGGTGCAGCCCGAATTTTCTTTTCCACTTTTTCCTCCATTCTCTGTGCTGTCCTTCCCCTTCAAGTTGTCGGTGCCTTTCCAGACGTCCGGAAAGGTTGGATTGCTGTGGGGGCTGGTTTTGGCCTTTTCTTCGCCCTGCCTTTCATCGCCACTGTAGCTGCCGTTCGGGAGCGTCCGGAGTTTCAGCGACCACCTCGGCCGTTCCATTGGCGGGAGGCTTTCGTAGAGCCGTTTCAGGTCCGAACCTTCATCTATGCTCTGCTGATGTACTTGCTGGCCTTTGTGGCTATGGACGCTACCAGCAGCATCGTAGCTTATTTCATGAAGAATTACCTCAACCGGCCTGGAGAAATAAGTTTCGTCAACGGAAGTGTGTTGGTGGCTCAGGTCGCTGCCCTCCCGTTCTACGTCTGGTTGAGCCGGCGCACCAACAAGCAGACCGGATACGCGGCAGGGGCGTTGGTTTGGATGGCCGCCATGGTCTTGAGTTTTACAATTACTCCAGCCAGCCCGGCCCTCCTTCCTTATGCCTTAGGGGCTTTCATTGGTTTGGGAACCTCCGGAATCGTGGGGATGATGTATTCCATCTTCCCCGATATTCCCGACGTGGATGAATTGCGCAGTGGGCAGCGTCGGGAAGGCATTTACTTCGCATTGGTTACCTTCTCTCGAAAACTCAGTTCGGCTCTGGCGCTCTTCGTGGTAGCCCAGGTCATCCAGCTAGCTGGATACATTCCGCCCCGGATGGAGATGGTAGAAGGGATGGTTCGGCTGGTGGAACAGCCTCAGTCTCCCACCTTTATCTTGGCCTTGCGCTTGCTCTTCGGCCTGACACCTATCCTGTTGTTGACTATTGCCCTTTTCTTCGCGCGCCGCTATCCGCTCACGCCCGAAGTGCATCGCCACCTTCGTGCCGTGTTGGAGAAACAGCGGGCCGGAGAACCGGCGGAGGAGAAAGAGGTCCGCACGTTGACCAAGCTCTTGATAGGGTAGCGCCTCTGCACTAAAAGACAGCTGTTCACAATCGTCCCATAAGCGAACGGCAGGACAGAAAGAGGGTAGGAAAGGATCCTTTCCTGGCATGGTCGCCCCGAGAGCCCTCTTCCGCACCATGGAGAGCCCCTTCTGGAGTACAGACTTCGGGCATGGGAAAAGCTTCTGTTCCCGCTGCCAGGGTCGGAGCTATTACTTCCGTGAATTTATGAGCTTTGCCGGAACCAATGAGAGAGCGGTCAAAATCCGCCCGCGCCTTAAGAGGCCATTGACAGATGGTGAAGCTCACCGTGCACTAACTACGGAGCGGTCTTTACTGGAATGAAACCACCTATGAAGCCCAGGAGCGGGTAGGGAGAGCAAAGCAAGAGGCGGCAAGCCCTTTTAAAGCAGCGAGAACCAGCGTTTCCAATGGCTTTGTGCTTGGAAAGATATACCCAAGGCCACAACGTTGGTGTCATTGTAAAAGCCGTTCGGAAACGCGAACCGTATGGCAAGTAGAAAGTATCGCTCCCCGAAAAGAAACCACCGGGGGCATCGAGCCCCCGGTGGCTTGTGCCCTTAGACCCAGCCCCTTAACTTCATTGCCTCCACTACCCTGGAAACAGCCACGATGTAGGCCCCCAAGCGGTTGTGGACGTTGTACTTGCGGGCGGTTTCATGGACAGCGTGGAAGGCTTTGGTCATTTTGGAATCCAAGCGTTTGTGGACTTCCTCCGCATCCCAGTAGAAGAGGTAGAAGTTCTGGACCTGCTCGAAGTAGGACACGGTCACACCGCCGGCGTTGCACAGGAAATCGGGAATGACGTAGACGCCCTTGCGGAAGAGGATTTCATCCGCCTCGGGAGTGGTGGGGCCGTTGGCCAGTTCCGCCACTATCTTGGCCTTGATCCGGTCAGCGTTCCAGTCCCCGATCTGATTCTCCAGAGCAGCGGGGATAAGGATGTCCACATCGAGCTCAAGGAGTTCCTCGTTGGTGATGTTGTCGGCCCCGGGGAAATCGAGGACGGTTCCCGTCTCCTTCTTGTGGGCAAGCACCTTCTCGTAATCGAGGCCTTTGGGGTTGTAGATGCCGCCTTTGGAGTCAGATACAGCCACCACTTTGAGGCCAAGGATTTCGGTGCCAAGCTTGTGGGCGTAGGTTCCGGCATTCCCGTAACCCTGGATGGCGGTGGTGGCACCGTTGAGGTTAATGCCGAGGACTTTAGCTGCCTCCCGGATGCAGTAGATTCCTCCGCGGGCCGTGGCATCCTCCCTGCCAATAGAACCCCCTAGAGGGATGGGTTTTCCGGTTATTACGCCGGGGGCGTTATGGCCTACGATCTTGGAGTATTCATCCATCATCCAGGCCATAACCTGGGCGTCAGTGTAAACGTCAGGAGCGGGGACGTCAATCTCAGGGCCAATGTAGTGGGCCAGAGCCCTTATATAACCTCTGCTGAGCCTTTCCAGTTCCCCTTTGCTCATCTCCTTAGGGTTGCAAACTACACCGCCCTTCGCACCTCCGAGGGGTAAATCCATCACGGCCGTCTTCCAGGTCATCCAAGCGGCTAAAGCCCTCACGGTATCAAAGGTCTCCTCCGGATGGAACCGGATTCCACCTTTTGTGGGGCCGCGGGCATCGTTGTACTGCACCCTGAACCCCTCAAAAATTTTCACACTCCCGTCATCCATCCGTACAGGAATGCGCACATGGAACTCCCTCATGGGCCAACGTAGGATTTCGTGGGTTGCTTCATCAAGCTTCATGATCTTTGCAGCCTCGTCAAGCTGCCTCTGGGCCATCTCAAAAGGATTAAGCTCCCTATTCATCTCATCCCCTCCTTGGTAAAAATTAAAAAAAGCTTACCCCCCTATCCGGGCTAGGTAAGCTTTGTAGAAATTGAGCGTTCCCTTTCGCCTTCAGCTTCTTCATCACTCCCCTGTGAGCCTTTTCATTATACCTAAAAGGTCGAAACATGCAAATTCCTGTTTTCCCGAGGCGCCGTCGCCTGTCCTATTTGGTAAGGGTTACCTTTTGCAGGCCGCGGGGGTGGTCAGGATCCAAGCCACGAGCCAGCGCCAGACCCAAGGCAAACATCTGGCCCGGAACTACTGCCACAATGGGGGAAAGCCACTCCGGTATCCCCGGCGGAATCGGGAGCGAAGTTTGGGCCATCGCCAGCGCTTCCTGCCGTGCGGAGATTACCACCAGATCTGCTTCTCGTTCCCGGAGCTTTTGCAGAAGGGTCTCCATTTCCATAGCGACTTTCCCTTCCGGCACCACAGCGATAACGGGGAATCTTTGCCCCACCAGTGCAATTGGACCGTGCAGAAAATCTGCCGAAGAATAGGGTTCGGCTAGTAAATAAGTCAATTCTTTGATTTTCAGTGCTATTTCGTAAGCGGTGGCATAGTTGTAGCCTCGGCTGATGACCACGCAGACTTCTGCGTAACAGTACCGTTCACTGGCCCGTTTGACTTCTTCAATGCTTCGGGTGACTTCCCGGACCCATGCCGGGACTTTTTCCAATTCAGCGTTCATTTCCGCATTCCGGGCTAAACTTGCGCTGAGCATGGCCAATGCAGCCAGGGAAGCTGTATAGGTCTTAGTTGCTGCTATGCTGCGCTCCAATCCGGCCTGGAGTGGAAATACATACTCCGACACCTGTGCCAGAGGTGAGTTCACATCGTTCGTGATAGCTATGGTCAGAGCTCCCTGCCGCTTGCCTTCTTCTACCACGGCTATAATATCCGGCGATTGCCCGGACTGGGATATAGCAATGATAAGGGCATCAGCCAAGTGCGGAGGCTGGCGGTAGATGGTGAAAAGGGAAGGGGTTGCCAGAGCCACTGGCAGCCTGTTAACTGCACCTAAAAGGTACTGTCCGTAACGCGCAGCGTTATCGGAACTCCCCCGTGCAGCCAGGATTGCAAAGCGAGGCCCACGCCGACGGATAGCTCCGGCTATCTCTTCTGCAATTTTCCATTCTTCCAAAAGACTTTCCAGAACGTCCGGTTGAGATAGAATTTCCTGCTCGAGGTAAGACATATTCTGCTGCTAACTGTAATGGACCCAGTAGGGCCCAGTGCCCTTCTAATTACCTGCGTTTTAAATCTTAACCTTCCTTAGCCTTTCAAGCAAGTGGACCTCAGGCCACATTGAACTCCGCAGTCTATTCCCGTTGTTTCCGTAGCCTAACCTTATAATTGCTGTGACGCACTGATGGAAAAACGAAATTCGCGAATTTCATAAAAGCCGAAAAGGTGTATAATTTTAAACGCGAAAAGGAAGAGGGAGGTGAGAGATGGTATTCCCAGAAGCCATCGTGGAAGAAGCTCTTAAGAAAATCAAGATGCACCTTGAACAGGGAAACTGGGAAGCTGCTATCGGGGTCCTGGAGAGCCTTCGCCCTCCAGATCGAGCTGAAGTTATCTCAGAGTTGTCCCCGGAGCATCAGGAAACCATAATCCCTCGGATGGATGCAGAGGCCTCCGCGGATATCTTGGAAGAATTGGAGGAGGAAGAAGCAGTAGCTCTCGCCTCCCGCCTGCGGACTGAGGACCTCGCTCGCATCCTAGACGAGATGGAGCCAGATGACGCTGCTGATCTAATAGGAGACCTGCCTCCGGAGAAAGCTGCCGAAACCCTAAAAGCTATGAGGGAAACAGAAGAAGTGGTCCCTCTCCTCCGCTACCCCGATGATACTGCCGGCGGCAGGATGATACCCGTGCCCATAACCCTCAATTCTGAAATGACAGTAGAAGAAGCTCTGGAGAAAATCCGCCTCTACGCTCCTGACTCGGATATAATCTACTACCTTTTTGTAGTAGATAGAGACAGGAGACTGGTGGGAGTTGTAAGCCTGCGCCGGCTTATAACAGCTGGCCTCCACGAGCGCATTGAAAACATAATGGATCGCAATGTGATTTACGTCGACCATTTCACCGACCAAGAAGAGTGTGCCAAGCTCCTCTACCGCTACGAGCTTCTGGCTCTACCCGTAGTAGATGATGAAAGACGCCTCCTTGGTATGGTTACCGCTAACGAAGTGTTGGATGTCATAGCTGAGGAAACTACTGAGGACATCCACCTTATGGGCGGTGCCGGCCCCCTAAGGGAACCCTACCTTACGGCAAAGGTGTTCCCTATCATGAGGAGAAGGTTTGTTTGGCTCCTCATGCTCTTCATAGCCGAACTTTACACCGGAAGCGTCCTTAGGTTTTTCCACGAGGAATTGGAAAAAGCGGTGGCTCTGGCTTACTTCATCCCGCTCCTCATAGGCACAGGGGGAAATGCTGGTTCCCAGTCCGCTTCTACCATTATACGAGCACTGGCTTTGGGAGAGGTTAAGTTCAGGGATGCTTTGAAAGTGCTCTTCAAAGAATTGTTAATCGGGATTATGCTGGGATTGGGTATCGGCCTGGCCGGCTTTATGAGAGGCATAACCTGGGGTTCGGGTCTGGCCCTTTCCCTTACCGTAGGTATCGCCCAGTTCATCATAATAATCTGGGCCAATATCGTTGGCTCTTTCTTCCCCCTTGCCGCTGCCAGGGTCGGTCTGGATCCAGCAGTCCTTTCGGCCCCCTTTGTCACAACTCTTGTGGATGGCACAGGCTTGCTTATCTATATGCTCATCGCTAAAATCATAATGGGGATTTGAACCATGGAGAAAAAAGAAGCAGCTTTGGCCTCCGTTATCGGAGGAGGATTTCTTACATTTTTGAAGCTTATCGTGGGGCTCCTAACGGGAAGCTTGGGAATCATCTCAGAAGCACTCCATTCAGGACTGGATTTCACCGCTGCATTAATGGCCTTCTTTGCTGTTAGGTTTGCGGATAAACCTCCCGACAGAACTCATCATTACGGACACTACAAAATAGAAAGCCTATCAGCGTTGGCTCAGACTTTATTGCTTTTCCTGACCTCTGCTTGGGTGGTACATGAAGCCATCGCTCGCCTGGTGGGCAAAGAAGCCGATTTCATGGTCACTGGTTATTCTATCGGGGTCATGGTCTTCTCGGTGGTGGTAGCCTCTTTCCTGAGCGTTATCCTAAACCGGACAGCCCAGAAACACCAGAGCCAAGCCCTAAAGGCTGATGCTCTGCATTACACAAGCGATATCTTCAGCTCTTTGGTAGTGCTGTTAGGATTAATTGCAGCCAGGTTCGGCATGGAGTGGGCCGATCCCGTTGCTGCTTTAATCGTAGCAGTATTGGTTGTGGTTGCGGGAATCCGCTTGAGCGTGGAAGCCATAAACACCTTAATGGACCGCACCCCGGAGGGTCTCAGTGAAAGGATAACTAGACAAGCCTTATTGGTTCCCGGAGTGCTAACGGTGAACAGGGTCAGGGCCAGAGGTGCTGGGAAAAGAGTTTTCGTAGACATTGAAATCGGGGTGAAGAGGAGTACTTCTCTTGAGGAAAGCCACGCTATAGCGCAGGAAGTCGAGGAGGCCATTCACTCTTTAATTCCTGAAGGGGATGTAGTGGTCCACACAGAACCCACGGTGGGCGAAAACGAGAGCCTTTATGAGAAAGTCCAGGCCCTCGCTTCCCGAGCGGGGATGAGAGCCCACAGCCTGAGTTTCCACAGTCACGGAACTGGCAAAATCTTAGAAATGCACCTTGAGGTCCCCGCCCATTGGACCCTGAAAATGGCCCACCAAGAGATAACGAAGCTGGAAGAGGAGTTGACGGCGGAGCTTGAGCCCGGCGTTGATATCATCACCCACATAGAACCTCACATGGAAAGAGAAGATCCATCCCGTCCGCTTCCACCTCCAATCCTAAAGGCTCTGGAGCAGGAATTAAAGGAAATGGGGGAGCGAGGCGTCCACAACATCAAGGTTCATCAGCATGGCAACACTTACCACATTTCTCTGCACTTGAGCATCGATCCCGCAAAATCCGTTGAAGAGGCCCATCGCTTAGCTGAGGAGCTGGAAAAGAAGATAAGGGAGCGGTTTCCTGCTGCGAGCCGCATAGTAATACATACCGAACCAGCAGTGAGAGGAGGGGAATGAGGGCTCTGGTGACAGGAGGTGCAGGCTTCATTGGTTCTCACCTGGTGGATGCCCTTCTGGCTCAGGGTTACGAAGTGGTAGCTCTGGATGATTTCTCCCAGGGCAATGAGGAAAACATAGCTCATAACTTCTCAAACCCTTCCTTCTGTTTGGTAAGAGGCGATGTAACCGACGCCCCCCTGCTGGAAAGGCTTGTGCGCGAGAGCGATGTGGTCTACCACCTGGCTGCTGTGGTGGGGGTGTATTATGTCCTCAAAGATCCCTTGAGGACAATAAGGGTCAACGTGTTGGGAACAGAGCTGGTTCTGGAGTTTGCCCACCGCTACGGGAAAAGAGCTCTGGTGGCGTCCTCCTCTGAAGTCTACGGGAAACGCCGGAAGGCCCTGCTCAAGGAAAGCGACGACGGAACCTTCGGACCGCCGGAGGCAACCAGGTGGTGCTATGCCCTGACTAAAAGTTTGGATGAACACCTGGCCCTCGCTTACCACCGCTCAGGTCTTGAAGTTTCTGTCGTCCGATACTTTAACGCTTACGGCCCTCGCCTCGATCCAAGGGGGTATGGAAGCGTCGTTGCTCGCTTCATCTCCCAGGCTCTTGCAGGAGAGCCGATAACTGTCTACGGCGACGGCTCTCAGACTCGCTCTTTCACCTATGTGACTGATACAGTTCGCGGGACGATTCTAGCGGCTACTTTGCCTCAGGCCGTAGGGAAAATATTCAACATCGGCAACGGGAGAGAGATCTCCATTCTGGAACTGGCCCGCCTTGTGAAGGAGAAGACTGGGTCCCGATCCCCTATTGTTCTTATACCATACGACAAAGCATACGGACCTAACTTTGAAGAAGCCTGGAGGCGCTGCCCCGATACCTCACGGGCCGAGAAGTTGTTGGGGTTCAAGGCGGAAGTCTCTCTGGAGGAAGGGCTGGAAAAGACGATAAAGTGGTTCAAGGAGAAGGCAATATGAGAAGAAGCAGGGTTGGGGTTTTGTGCGAGAGGATCCTTGAAGCTGGGTGGCTTACGGCAGCGATAGTGGTCCCCCTTTTCTTTAACATTTATTCTCAACGTGTATTTGAACCCGATAAGCTCAGCATACTTCGCTCCATTGCCCTGGCGATGGTGGCTGTCTGGCTCATAAAGTTAGCCGATGAAGGTCTGCATCTTAATAAGCCTATAACCCAGTGGCTCAGAGAAACCCCTTTGGTCATACCCACTTTGTTGCTGGCAGGAGTTTACCTCTTAGCCACAGCTACTTCTATCTCCCCCCGTATAAGCTTCTGGGGCTCGTACCAGCGCCTCCAGGGCACTTATACAACACTCTCTTACATCACCATTTTCTTCATCACTTTGTTGCACCTCAGACGCCGGGAGCAACTGGAACGCCTGATCACCGTCATCGTGATCACCAGTATTCCTATCGCCATTTACGGCATAATCCAGCACATGGGCAAAGATCCACTGCCCTGGGGTGGTGACGTGACAAGGCGCGTGGCCTCCAACATGGGCAACGCCATCTTCGTGGCCGCTTACCTCATAATGGTCTTCTTCCTCACCCTGGAAAGAGTGATAAAGTCTATGGGTGCACTTATTATGGAGGAGGACGCTAAAGGAAATATTGAGGCCGTAGCTGGGGGAGTGTATCTGTTCGCTCTGATCGTCCAGGTAATGTGCATATTCTTCAGCCAGAGCCGTGGTCCGTGGGTAGGATTGCTCGGAGGTCTTTACGTTTTCATGTTGATTTTCCTAGTGATTATGCGCAACCAGGCGGAGCCTGGCCCCTTGAGAAAAGAGGAGGTAGGGAAGGCTGCCCTCTTTTCTTTCTTGAGCATACCAGTGGGCATCCTCCCCGCCTACGGGGTGATGACTTTCCTGAAAAAAGGGTTCCGCTGGCTTTGGCTGAGCTGGGTTTTCAACACCATTATGGGCATCCTGTTCCTCGTGGCCTTCAACCTGCCTCACACTCCTCTGGACCCTTTAAAACAATTGCCCTACATAGGCCGATTGGGCCAGGTGTTTGAGATAGGAGGAGGCACAGGCAAGGTAAGGGTCCTCATATGGGAAGGAGCTGTTAAAATGTTCCTCCCTCACCAGCCCCTTTGGTCACCCACGGGAGGATATGACTCCCTCAATCTACTGCGCCCCCTCATAGGTTATGGTCCTGAAACGATGCACATGGCTTACACTCCCTTCTACCCACCCGAACTTGCCCATTACGAGGCCCGCACTGCTTCCCCTGATCGCTCCCATAACGAGACCTTTGACGCGTTGTTAACTACGGGGCTAATCGGCTTCTTTGTTTACATAACTCTTTTCGGGGGGATTTTCTACTACGGATTGCGGTGGCTCGGTTTCATGCCGGATGAGAAAAAGCGTACGCTTTTCCTGGGGTTACTGACAGGCGGAGGGTTCCTGGGACTGATTGTGCCTTACCTTGTGGAGAGAAATTTCCGCTTCTCAGGAGTCGGCATCCCTACGGGCATGATCCTGGGCCTCACCCTTTACACAATGTATTTCGCCCTTGCGGTCCACTGGGAAGAGAAGAAAGCTATAGACCCCAGAACTCCCCTTCTGATAGCCCTTCTGGCCACCTTTATAGCCCACTTTATTGAAATCCACTTCGGCATAGCCATAGCAGCCACCCGCACCTATTTCTGGCTCCTCCTAGCCGTCATGATAGCGTTAGGTACAGGGCAGCTGACCCTAGAGAAGCCAGTTCTCGTTCCTCAACCGAAAGGCAAAAAGGTCCACTTCCAACCAATAACTCGCCAGAGCGAAGCCTCTCCTTGGGCTTTTGCCTTGTCCTTATCATTGCTTGCGGCCTTTATCCTGTGCACTATGCTCTTTGATTACACCACCAACCAGCTTGGCAAGACAGACCCTATATCCATTCTCGTCACTTCCCTGACTTACAGGCTGAGCCAGGGGCGACCGGTAGTATCATTGGCTATGTTCTGGCTCTTCTTCTTCACTTGGTTGGTAGCTGGTATCCTCATAGCCTCAAGGACAACTCTGGAAAGGGACAAGCCGAACTTCGGCACAATGCTTGCAGCCTTTCTCCTTTACTTCGCTGTAACTGTAATCCTTCCCCCCATCTTTGGCCTCTATCACGCTTCCAACCTCATACCAGGCAGAGATATAGTTAACACCATAAGTTATTACTACGCCACTGTATTCATTTTCATCTTAATGGTGGGATTCTCTCTGCTTGGAGAATATCCCTTGCCTTTATCTGGAGCTTTCCGCCCCTTAGCATCAGGCTCCGCTGCCATCTTGAGCCTTGTAATTGTCCCTCTGCTTGTATACGCCACCAATCTTAGCATTATAAAGGCCGATATAGTCTACAAGCAGGGTTTCTCCTTTGATAACATGGGGCGCTGGAATGAAAGCGTCCTTTTCCATTCCCGGGCGGTGAAGATGGCGCCTGCGGAGGATTACTTTTACTTGTTCCTGGGCAGAGCCCTCCTCGAGCAAGCTAGGACAATCCAGAATCCTGTCCAGAGGGAAGCAAAACTTAAGGAAGCAGAGGAAGTGCTTACCCAGGCCCGGAATTTGAATCCCTATAACCCTGACCACACCGCCAACCTGGCCCGCCTCTACCGCAACTGGGCTGACCTCACCCCCGATCCTCAGAGGAAACAGGAACTCCTGCAGAAATCTCTTGACTTTTACAACCAAGTCACCCGTCTCAGCCCTAACAACGCCCAGCTCCACAATGAAAAAGCTTTAGTCTACATGATGCTTGGGCAGGGGGATAAAGCCATGGAAACCATCCAGCACTCGTTAGCCCTCGACAGCCTTTACGAACAGACCTGGCTTCTTCTGGGCGATTATTATAGGCTATCAGGCCAATGGGATAAAGCAGCAGAAGCTTACAATAAAGCCTTAGAGATCGCTCCCAATCTTGTCCAGGCCTACAGCGCCCTGGGCTTCGTGTACGCCCAAATGGGGCAACTGGAGAAGGCCGTAGAAGCTAACAGGAAAGTCTTGGAAATCGCTCCTAATGATTACATAAGCCACCGAAACCTCGCCCTCCTCTACAGCCAAATGGGCTTGATTGACCAGGCCATAGCTGAGGCAAAAGAAGCCCTCAGATTTGCCCCACATACTGATAAACCTGTTCTGGAAAGCTTCATAAACCAGCTTGAGCAGAGGAAAGGAGAGGAAAGGAAGTGATAAAAGACAGAGTATCCGACAACATTTACGCCTTTATCAGTGACCTTTACTACGAAGTAACTGCAGGCTTCATAGTCACCCCGGAAGGGGCGATAGTCATAGACACGCTCCCGTTCCCTTCGGAAACTTTGGAACTGAAAAAGGCCGTCCTAAAAGAGTGCCCAGAGGGTATAAAATACCTCATCCTTACCCACTATCACGCCGACCATACCCTAGGCACTTATTTGCTGGAAAGCTCCGAAGTCATCGCCCACAGGAAGACCAGGCTTCTTCTGGCGCGAGAGGGAGTCAAAAAGCTTACTGAAGCTCAAAGTCTCCACCCAGAGCTGGAAGAAGCCTCAATCGTCCTTCCTTCTATCACCTTTACGGGGTCAATGAACATACAGATTGGTGGCTTTAACCTCTACCTCTTCGAGCTCTTCGGCCATTCCCACGATTCCATAGCCGTTTACATCCAGGAAGAGAAAACCCTCTTCGCTGGTGACCTTCTCATGCCTATCCCTCTAGTAACCGATGGCGATGTAGATCTAACCATCGCCTCCCTGGAAGCTTTGAAAAGTTTCAACGTGGACTACGTTATCCAGGGGCATGGGGGTGTGCTCCTCAAAGGAGAGATAATGGAGATGCTGGAAGACAATATCCGCTACCTCCAGAAACTAAAGGCTAAAGTCTCAGAAGCCATAAGTAAGAGACGCCCTCCGGAAAGCTTGTTCAAGATAAAGATGGAAGAATTTGGGAAATCACCCCTCGCTATAGGAGCCATGGGCGAGCATATCCACAAAGCCAATATTCTGGCCATCTACGAGGCTATGAAGAGGGGCTAAAGTATGGAATAATAAAAGCTCAACCAAATTCCGATGAACAAAATTGGTTTCCGCAAACATTTGCACAAGCCGGAAGCTCAAGAGGAAAACCTAGGTAGGGTTTCTCAACGACCTCAAACTAAGAAAATTGCTGAAGCTGTGAAAAGCAAAGGTTCATTGTGAGCACGTGTTCGGTCCCCATGCATTATTGAACCCTATGTTTACCGGTAAATCTTGAAGAGGACCCAATATTGCCTACCAGGGCCGCGGTGGAAGTAGATTTCAAAAGTTTCTCCAGTGTCCACTTTTAAAAGGAAGTAATCCCTGTGCCTTCGGCGCCACCAAGGTTTCCTAAAATCCACGAAGCGGCGAACTCTTTCTACTTCTACAACCTTATAATCTTTCCCCCGCCAGGTGATGCTTTCGGGGAAGCCCGGCCTCTCCGAAAATTTCACCTCTATCTCTTCACTTACAAACTCGGGCAATTCCATTTTCAGAAAAGCCTCGGTTGGACCACATCCCCGGGATAAGGTATCCCCAGGTGTTCGTAAGCCCTGCGGGTCACGACTCGGCCACGAGGCGTCCTTTCCAGGAACCCTATGCGCATTAGGTATGGCTCCACTACATCGGCAATGGTGTCGGGTTCCTCACCTACAGCTGCAGCGATGGCTTCAGCCCCCACTGGTCCACCGTCAAATTTTTCCATTATTGTCAGAAGGATCTTCCGGTCCAGCGCATCCAGCCCGATTTCATCTACTTCAAGGAGGTGGAGGGCTTCTCTTGCCACTTCTCTGGTGATCCTGCCATCGGCTCTGACCTGAGCGTAGTCCCGGACACGCCGCAGTAACCTGTTAGCCACCCTGGGGGTTCCCCGCGACCTGCGAGCTATCTCTTCCACCCCTCCCTCATCTATTTCCACCCCGAGGAGCCTAGCCGCTCGGCGGACGATCTGCTCCATGGCTTCCAGGCTGTAAAAATCCAGCCTGTAAACTAAGCCGAAACGAGAGCGCAGCGGCGAAGTCATCAAGGCGAGCCTTGTAGTGGCTCCGATGACGGTGAAGCGGGGAAGAGGCAACCGGATGCTTTTCGCAGCAGGCCCCTTGCCTATAACTATATCCAAGCAAAACTCCTCCATGGCCGGATAGAGCAGTTCTTCCACCGGCCTGGCCAAGCGATGAATTTCGTCTATGAAGAGGATATCGCCTCTCTTGAGGTTGGAAAGGATTGAGGCCAGATCGCCTGTGCGCTCGATAGCTGGGCCCGCCGTAATGTGGATATCAGCTCCCATCTCATAGGCAATAACGTGGGCTAATGTGGTTTTGCCAAGGCCGGGGGGACCATAAAGGAGGACATGGTCAAGGGGTTCGCCCCGCTCCCTGGCCGCCTGAATTGCAATGCGGAGATTTTCCTTTATTTGCTCTTGGCCTATGTATTCATCAAGAGTTCTGGGGCGCAGAGAGATCTCCGCCTTTGTTTCGTCCCCTCTGGCCCTCGGCGAAACAACTCTCTCCTCCATATCTCAACCTCCCAGTAAATTATACTTTATGGCAGTAATAGCGAGCAATCGCACGAGATTACTCAGAGATTAAGCCCTGCTTTGAAGCTCGGGAAAGGGTTTTTACTTTCCCTTCAGCTTGCCCAGTGAATTTGTCTCTCGTCAGCGTTACGGGAACACCCCCAGAAGCCTCTCAGGGCAAAGCTTCAGCAGCTCTGGCTTCACTCATCCCCATTAGCTTTGAATCCTCCGCAGGGCAAACCTCTAAGCTCATCCCGCTTTTGCCAGTCCCAGGGCTCTGAGTTCGCGGCAGTTGGGGGCCTACTCAAATGCGAGGGCAAAGTTTTGTCCCTCCTCTCTTCCAGATCCCCTAACACAGGGTTCAGCTTTCTGCCTCCGATCTTGCTTCCTCAATTGTTTTAGGTTCACCAAATGGGCAGGTTGAAAACCTTTCCGCCTATTTGCTCGCCCCAATTGGCTTTAGACTGGTTCCGGCCGGGGATTCAATAATTCGGGCGGGTTCAACGGGTGTGTCCCAATTTTGTCGGTGAGGTAAAAACAGGGAGCAGGAGGTGCGAGATGGAGAAGCAATAGATGCAAGGGATTTCGGCCGAAATCACCCAGTCTGCAGAAAAATTGCTGCAGTGGGCTCAGACCCATCCCCGTAGCACGCTGGAGGAACTGAAGGAGCGTGCTCAGCAATGGAAAACCCCCACGGTAGCCAAACATCTGGAGGCGACTGTGAGGAAACAGGGGGCGGGAACAATATCTGAGGGGACCTGCTCCTACGGAGTCCGCCGGATGTTTCAAGAGTCTCGGGAGCGGGTAGTGATGACCTTTAATGGCCTCCTTCGGTTGAAGCGGGCCTAATTCACCTACGAGCGGTGTGGGGCAGGGATTTTCCCCATGGACCGAAAGAAGGGGATTCGGGGCGGTCGGGGTGAGAAGGGACTGGAGCAGGTTTTAAGGGTCGCTCAGGCGCCCAGTTCCTATCGGGGAACGGAAGAGGCTCTGGAGCGGCTGGGAGGGTTGATGGTTCTCCGGAGTACGATTCACCAGCTGGTATGGGGGTATGGTGGGCTTCTGGCTGAGCGATGTCAGGAAGAGGCTGAGTGGTTATGGGCAAGCGAGGTGTGCAGGGGAGAAGTCCCAGCACCGAGGGGGGCATAGATCAGCCAGGATGGGATGAAGGTTTGGGTAAGGGATGATTGGCGCAAGGTCAAGGTTGCCGTTTATTTTGAGTTTGGCCTTGGAAAAGATGGAGAGGTGGAAGTCTTTCGGCGGAGGGTGTGAGGTTGTGCGTATAATCGGGGTTTGGGGTTGGAGGGGAAAGCTATTGTGCTAGGCGATAGGGCGCTTGGAATAGACGGCTTTGCTGAGACCTATTGTCCCAAACGGGTGCGGATTGTGGGCTGTAATCATGCGATGGAACATGTGTGGGCGCTAGGGAAGGAAGCCCTGGGAGAAGGGGCGGTGGGAGGGGTGAAGGAGGTGGAAGGGCGGCTGTGATAGGGGATGTAGATGGGGTTGTTCAGAAGTGCGGGGCGCTTTTAGCCACCCGGTCGGAGTGGCGAGAGGGGATCCGTCGGACAGCGGATTATTTTCGGGAGCGGGCGGAACAGAGGGTGTATCTTATCTTTCGGGCGGCCGGGTGTCTGATTGGGAGTGGGGTGGTGGA
Source organism: Anaerolineae bacterium (assembly GCA_042408195.1). Lineage (GTDB taxonomy): Bacteria > Chloroflexota > Anaerolineae > SpSt-600 > SpSt-600 > SpSt-600. The sequence goes on along the minus strand of JBHOQL010000030.1, from coordinate 2,349 downwards.
GAGTACGTTTAGGGGGATTGGTTGGCGGTGCAGGGATCGGGGGCAGCGTTGGAAGATGAAGGGTTTGGTGGCGATTTTGGCTTTGCGGAGTGCTGGAATGGGAGGCGAAGGTGAGTTGGAGTGGGCGCGGGAGCAAATTTGCCAAGCCGATTGACCTTTTCTGACAATTTGGGGACACACCCGGTTCAATGGGACCTCTTGACCAACCGGTGATTTACTGGTAAAATAAAAGTCGACTTAAAAGTCGGAATTTCAAGGAGGCAAAGATGTATAGCGAAATAGTATGGGAGCACTTCATGAATCCCCGCAATGTGGGGGTTATAGAAGACGCTGATGGGGTGGCCAGAGTTGGTAACCCCGTTTGTGGGGATGTCATGGAAATGTTCATAAAAGTCAAAGAAGGCAGAATTGTGGATATAAAGTTTCGGACTTTAGGCTGCGGTGCGGCTATAGCTACCAGTTCCATGGCTACGGAGTTGGTCAAGGGCAAAACTCTTGAGGAGGCCTTAAAACTTTCCCGTAAGGCCGTGGCGGAAGCCTTGGGAGGGCTTCCACCCAATAAGATGCATTGCAGCAACCTCGCCGCAGAAGCAGTCCACAAAGCTATTGAGGATTACCTCCGGAGAAATCCAGATGTGAGGCTGAAATTAAAGGAAGAGGAGGCATGAGGAAGGGGAAGGTTGTTGTGGCAATGAGCGGCGGGGTTGACAGTTCTGTCACCGCCGCTTTACTGCTTAAAGAGGGGTACGAAGTCATAGGGGTAATGATGAGACTATGGGCTCCCGGGGATGGGGAAAACCGCTGCTGCCCCCCAGTAGCAGTGGAACTGGCTCGTCGGGTAGCCGAGACTTTAGGCATTCCGTTCTACGTCTTAGATTTGAGAAAGTCCTTTTACGAAAAAGTTGTGGTTCCTTTCATTCGTGGTTATGTTTCCGGCCTGACGCCTAACCCTTGCTTGGCCTGCAATAAGTTCATAAAGTTTAATATCCTCTTCCAAAAGGCTATGGCCCTTGAAGCTGATTACCTGGCAACGGGTCATTACGCTCGCGTGGTTAAAACCGACGGTCAATACAAGTTGCTTAAGGGCATTGACCCCTCAAAGGATCAATCCTACGTGCTCTACATGCTCACTCAGGAGCACCTTGCTCGGCTCCTCCTGCCTTTAGGCCAATTTACAAAAGAAGAAGTCCGGAACATGGCCCGGGAGATGGGCCTCCCTACGGCAGAAAGGGAGGAAAGCCAGGAAATCTGTTTCATTCCTGGAAACGATTACCGGGAGTTCCTTCGCCTCTACTTTCCAGAATCTTTCAGCCCTGGCCCTGTCTACGATATCAAAGGCCGCCTTCTGGGAACCCACAAGGGCTTGCCATTTTACACTATCGGCCAGCGTTCCGGCCTTGGAATCCCCTACGGCAGACGGCTTTATGTAATAGATAAGGATATCGAACGCAATGCTCTAATCGTCGGCACTGCCGAAGAGCAAGGGCGTACCGAGCTTGTAGCAGGGGAAGTGAACTTTATTTCGGGCCACTTCCCCGAAGAGCCCGTTGAAGTAAGAGCCCGCATCCGTTACCGAGCCCCGGAACAAGAAGCAGTGGTTTATCCTTTGGAGCGGGGCAAAGTAAAGGTAACTTTCAGAACCCCGGTAGCAGGTATAGCTCCTGGCCAAGCTGTAGTGTTCTACAGCGGGGAAGAAGTTCTGGGAGGTGGTATAATTCTGGGAGATTATGAGCGGTAGCTGGATTCTGGTTAAAAGGTCTATATAGCGAGGCCGCTCTAAAAATTCGGGCCACAAGCCGGAAGAGCTTTCGCCACTGAAGTAAGCGAACAGAAGTGAAAAGAGCCTTACATCTTTTATGGAATATCCTTCCGACAAGGCCAAACCAGGAGCAAATTGCTGCCTTCAGCTTTTCGCTCATCAATGAGACCCTGTGCCGAAACTGATCTTAAGCCTCCGGAGGCGGAGAAAATGGGCGGTGAGGGGAGCGAAGTACCCGAGGTTCTGGGGGAATCCCTGGAAAAACGAAGAGGGGTTAGGGCTAATCCCTGCCCACTAGTGAGGGCCCTAAGCGAGGTGAACCCAGAACCCATGGGTGGGTAAAGTGGGGGGGTTAGAGGGGGCAGAGCCCTGATGTTCTGGGGAATCCCTGGGAAAATGAAAAAGGGGTAAGAACCGAGCCCCCGCCCACAAGTGGAACCCTAAGCAAGGTGAACCTATAGCCTACGGGGTGGGGAAAATGGGAGATGGAGGAAGTAGATCCCCCGGTTCTGGATGATGTCCCTTGGAAAGACAAAATAAGAATTGAAAACAAGTCTATGCCTTTACCCACAAGTAGGACCTTTAGCTAG
>JBHOQL010000027.1:0-6515 GCA_042408195.1 Anaerolineae bacterium | reverse complement strand
TCGCGTACCTCCATCACAAAGGGCACGCCGTAGTGCCGGGCGACCCAATAGGCTGCCAAGGGTGTGAGAAGATGAGGCGAGGAACCGATGACCACATCCGGTTTCCCTATGTCAGGAACGAGCTTCGGAAGCCTTTGTCCGAGCCACCAGGCCCGGAACATAAAGCACACCATACTGCGAACCCGCCGTTGGTCGTTCCGCCAATAAGGAGGCGTCCGGAGCCAGACAAACTTGACCCCGTTGGCATCCTCGACCTTCCACTGCTCTCTCGGCCCCAGGCGGACCTCCTGATGGAGGTGATGGTGGAAGCTCGATGCAAAGATCGTGACTTTATGCCCGCGACGGACCAGTTCCTGCCCCAGGTCATAGTGTCTCGTCCCGCCGGGTAGGTCCGGCGTAATAGCGTAGTTGTTGAAAATCCAGATGTTCATCGTTGTCTTACCTCCTTACACCAATGCCTCACAAAATACCTTCGTGTGCGTCCTTCATTAGCTTCAAGAGCAAAGCTGTGTTCTTGCGGAGATTAAACTCTTCGCTTACCTTATGATATCCCCTACACCCAACCTCACTGCACAGATCTTTATCCCCCATAAGTTTTTCTATCGCTTCGGCTAACTCACGTGCGTCTTTCTCTCTTACCAAAATACCTGCCTCACCTAAAAGTAGCTCCGGTATGCCCCCAGTGTTTGTAGAAATCACTGGAATTCCATACGCCATGGCTTCCATTAAAGCTATTGGGATGCCTTCTCTTTCTCCGTCGTCGGTCACTATACTGGGGAGAACCACGGCATCTACTTCTCCTCGTTCGTACATTCTCGTTAAATCGCCATGGGGCATCCGTCCAACAAATCTGACGATTTCCTCAACCCCCAGTTGCGCAACTTTTTGGCGAAGTTCGGCTTCCAAAGGACCGTCTCCGATGATGAGGCACCTAAAGTTGCGGACACCAGCTTCCTTAAGGAGCGCACAGGCTTCAATGAGAAACCGGTGCCCCTTTACAGGCACCAAGTTGGCTGGGCAAGCGACAACAAACACTGGTTTTGGATGGCGTTTCGGAGCAGAGGGCACCTCAGGAATTCGGACGCCCATGTGCAATACTTTCACTTTGTGTTGATATTTCTCGCCTACAATCCGCAAAACCTCACGCCGACCGTCCTCGGAAATACACCGCACAAAAGCAGCCCGTTCTACTTTAAGTTTGAGCAGATTGTTTTCTGCAATATCCCAACGGTGAAGGGTCATGCTCCAGGGAATGCCCGTCAGTTCCGAGGCTATAAAGGCCATGGTGGCTGTGGTGGAACCCCAATGGGCATGAATATGCTCCACTTTCGCTCGACGCAGCAACTCAGCAACAAACACAGCTTTTGGAGTCACAGCAAGGTTCTTTACCAAGATCCTTAGCGACCTTGAGTGTCGCAAGATGTTACCTAGAATCCTCCACAAGCGAAAATTCAAAGCCGCCGTTCTCAACAAAGAGAGAAAGATTCGCCAATTGAATAAGGGTAGCCATACTGCGCGGTCCTGAAGCAGTTGGGCTGATTCGTGAAAAACTTCCTTCGGAGGATTCCGGGGCACAATGATGAGTTCACCACCAAGTTCAGCCACGGCAAGCATTTCCTCCAGAATGAAAGTTTCTCCTCGACCGAATGGAGCATGCGCTGTTATGTAAGCAATTTTCATCTGATAATCACCGCCTCTCCTGGCGTCCGTAGCTTCTGCAAGGTCTTAACCCCAAGCGCCTTGATCCGATTTCTCCAAACTCTCTGGTAGGTGATCCAGCGATCCCGAAACTCGGTAACGAGAGTATCATTGTGTATCATGACAAGGGCGGTCAGTTGGTGAATGTGCAAGTCATGGTAAAAGGGACTAGCCAGGTGGCCCTTCACATCATAGTAGGACCAATAGCCGGCGTCGTATTCCTGCAAATGGTGCTTTAAGGTGTCAAATGAATGCCAGAAAAGTCCACGAGCATTTTCATCCTTGAAAGCCAGCCAGAAATCGTAAAGGCCGAAAAGAGCGAAAATCCAGCCGTTCAGGATGGAAGAACGAGGAACAGTGGGTACTTCCTCCAAAAACAACCACTTTCCTTCAATAATTGCCGGACCTCCCCTTTCTAGAGGCCTGCACATGAGATCCAAGGCCCGTCTTGCACCCTCCGCGAACTTGGGGTCTTGGTTAACTTCCATGCCCGCACTAAAGCCGATATACACTCAACGTGGGTCATCACGGAGTAAAGAGAAGGGAGAGACAAACCTACCTCCCGCCAAACCAGCCAACCGCCATGCTCGTCCTGGTGGGTCAAAAGCCAGCGGCAAAGTTTCAGAAACACTTCCCTATTCGTATCATTATGGATTAGCAACCATTGGTCCCAATGACCGAGGGCTTTTTGCACGATTGTCGTGGTAAAGTAGACCCGCCGGCCGTTAGCCAGGACGTTCACTGGAACCCCCCTCTTCATCAGTTTCCCAGGTCCAACGGGTCTTAGCCGTTAGGTCATTGAAGTAACCCACCGATTCCCCCGGACGGAAGGCTTTGCCAAGAGACTGGGATTGGTGATAATAGCTTCGGCCCGCCAGCACCTTTGCCCACCACACGAACAGGCGAAACTACTTGGCGACCTCGTTCATACCCGGCCACACTCCTGCAAGAGTTTTAAGTACAAGGCTTCATACTCCCTAGCAGTCCGGGCGATGTCAAAGCGCTCCAAAGCCCGTTCCTGCGCCGCTTTGCCCATGCGTTGGCGGAGATCAGGATCTTTAGCCAGCCGCAGGATTCCCTGGGCCAGTGCCTTGGAATTGTGGGGAGGGACAAGAATCCCGGTCACCCCATTTTCCACCAACTCCGGGACACCTCCCACGGCAGTGGCAATTACCGGCTTGCCTGCTGCCATGGCCTCCAACACAGTGAGCGGCACTCCTTCCCAGTCGGATGGGAGAATAAAGACATCAGACTCTGCCAAAAGCTTGGGTACATCATCCCGTATCCCCAGGAAGAACACTTTATCGCTCAATCCCTTTTTCTCTACAACTCTTTCCACCTCAGGCCGCAAAGGACCATCTCCCACCAGCCAAAGCCGCATCTTTGGATAATCCTTAAGAGCTTGAGCAAACACTTCTATAAGCAGCAGGTGATTTTTGGGAGGTGCAAATCTACCTACATGAAGCAATGTCACTTCCTTCTCTTTTTTGGGGCCATTCCACCCATTTTTTGAAACAAAACGTCCAGTAGGAATCCCGTTGTAGATTACTGGCGTATAGATATCCTGACCGTATACGGCCCGGACAGTGTTTGCAACTTCTTGAGAGATACTGACAGGCAACACACCCCCTAAACGAAAGGCGATCCAGTGCACTAATTTTCCGATCCGGTCCACCTCTTTCTGAGCTACGCTGTGAACTGTGTGGACCCGCACCGGGATACGACAAAGAAGCGTAGGCAGGAGTGTGTAGCGCAATACGTAAAGATGAGTATGCACGACATCAGGACGGAAGGAACGAAACAGGCGGTACAGTTGAGGGATCATCCGCAGATCCAACCCCAAATGTTTATTGAGAAAATAGACCTTGAGCCCCTTAGCCTTTATTTCTCTTTCCAATATTGTTCCGCTTTCTGGGTAGAGACTTACAGCCACGACCTCAAAGCGTCCCTCATCAGTGGCTTCCATTAGATCCACTACCAGCCGCTCCGCTCCTCCCGGGCTAAAGTTTGGGACTATATGCAAAACCCGAACTTTTTTCATAATTGTTTGCTCCTACGCCATCTGTTTAACCCTTTGATATGACCGGAAACTGGGATTCAAGCTCAGACCAACAACTGCCCAATACCACTCTTCAAGGCGCAAAAGGAAAAAACTTGGACTGCCCATACCTACGGCCAACAAGAGAAGAGTCCACAGAAAAGTCACCCAGCCGATCTCACCTTGTGTGCCTTCTTGGTACCGACTTCGCCATGCGTGCTTAAGTATACCGTAAATCGTCCAAAGAAATATACTTAAGCCAACGACACCGCCCCGATAAAGCACAGATATATAGATGGAATCGCCTACAAACACATCTTCTGCCTTAATCAATCCCCACCCCAAAATAGGACGTTGCTCAATCGCCCTGTATGTTTTTGACAGAACCCCACTCGTTGGGTCGTAGCGGGTATCTAAGACCGTACCAGAAAGGTTTCGGTTAATTTGATAACTAAGTGTTCCTGCAAAGGTCGGTTGCTGCATGAAATAGGGCAAAGAAAAAGTCATAAACACACCAATGACAAAAATTCCTCCTATAGCAAACCCAAGCAAACGTTTTGTATGCCGAAGTCCCAGAAAGACAAGCAGCACTCCAGCCGTAAATATCATTCCCAAGAGAAACGTAGAGGAGAGTGTGGTAATACCGGCGATAACTATCAGCCCAAACAAGAGATAAAGAACCCATCTATTTGCAAAATTGTGCACCCCACTAATAAGAGCCCATCCAATGGTCACTAACACCAACAATAAATAAACGGCGTTATAAACCGGCGATTCAAATACACCCGTGCTCCGAATGATCTCCCCTCGCTCCTCCAGAAGCCGAAAAACCGGAGTGCGCCAGGGCGAAGTGTATCCCCGCAAAGTAATCTCCTGAGCAACGCTCACTCCCAAGGTTTGACCAATGCTTAAAAGAGCTATAGGAACGCTTAGCCAAACAAAGGCCTGCAAAATCCGCTGCACAAACTTTTCGTTGGCCGGAACATTCAGGAAGAGAAACATAACAAGCAAAGGGCGAAGAATACCGTAAAAGGAAATAGCCAATTGCATCAAAGACTTCTCGAATGTTTTGTCAGACAGAGCAAGCAGTGTTGAGAGGATGATTACCACTAAAAAGAGCCCATATCTTGATAAGATTGAATGCCATTTGAAGGTAAATCCTGAAGTAGCCTTGTGTAGAAAAAACACAAAAACTAGCCATACACAATAAATCAACTCAAATCGCAATGTAACTTTTCCAAAACACAAAGAAGGGAAGACAAGAGCTCCTATGAGGTACAAAGTTAGATTTGTTCTCATTGACAATAAAGACACACTCGCGAACAAAATGGCTGCAGCTATCCAAAACAATACAATACCCTTACATACCGGAACATCCACATTTCACCAATCAAGACCGGCACCGCATAGGCAACTGCCGCGCCTAAAGCATGAAATGCTGGCACCAGTATGTAAGCTAGAATCACCATTAATCCTAACCTCACCACATTAACCCACGCATCTACTTGCGGCCGCATCATGGTATGTACCAGCATCGTTCCTAGGCCCAGGAAGATCACGACAGCAAGCGCACATGCAGTAACCAGAAACACCGGGAGCGCCCGCCGATACTCCGCTCCTAGGACAGACCACTGCAGGATAGCCAAGAAGGCTATCCCTAACACTACCAGCAGAGCGTAGTACGGTGCTATCCGCGCAAGCCTGCCCAAATACCTCCTTATCTGTGCTCGATCTTCAAGCGCAGTAACTTTGGGAAAGATCACGGCCCGCACTGCTGTATTTAATGTGGAAAACGCTACAGTAAAGGTCATACCTGCGGAAAAGATACCAACCTCCTCCAGGGAAGCAAGCACAGCCAGGATAAACCTCGCCAAATAAGGCATTGCCATGTAGGCAATACCCGATAGCGCGACCCACTTACTGTAGTTGAGTGTTTCTCTGAGGATGCTGAGGCTCGCACTAGGTCGTTTGAAGGCAACTGCTATGGCATCACGCCCTTTTGGGGCTACTCCGATCAGGATCAGCACGAAGACTGGGGCGGTATAAGTTGCAACAAGCCAAGCCAGTGGATCCTCGGAGAAAAATTTATAGGCAACCAGCAAACATACCAGGCGAAGCCCGCAATAGGTCAAAATGTACCCTGTAAGTTGTTTGAAAGAGCAATAAGCTTGGAGATAAGATTGCAGATAAGTCCAGATAAAGAGAAACCCGCCCGTGATAATGGAAATGGCAAATAGGTTTGAATATGCAGAACCTAAACCTAAGCTTGAAGATAAAAATCTGCTCAGGGGCAAGCATGTCGCGGCGAGAAGGACAAAGAGCAAAGCCTTAAAGCTCAAAGCCGTCCCGAGAACTATAGTCTGTTTTTCTGGCACCGCTTGATATTTGTTAAACAGGCGAATCATGGCGAGATTGAACCCAAAATCACCGACGGCCCCTGTCAGTGTGGCAACAGAAAACGCCAAAGAGAACACGCCAAACCTTTCAGCACCGAGATTCTTGGCCGCCACAACACTCACAACAAATCCTACCAAGTTGTTGAACGCGGTAGCAATAGTAACAGATGCTAATGGAACCACGTGTTTCCTTGATAGTTTTAGCGGGACAACTACCAAATCCAAAAACCTCATCATGATCTTCCGAAACTCTCAAAAATGCCCATCACAATCCTACCCGCCGCCCGACCATCGCCGTAGGGGTTTGTCCTCTCATTGCCGGGTTTTGCGCCTTGCACTGCCCTGAAGATTCTCTCAGGATCGCAGCCCGCAAGCGTATTCCA
>JBHOQL010000088.1:0-1116 GCA_042408195.1 Anaerolineae bacterium | reverse complement strand
AGTTAAAGGTAAAACTTGAAGGCGCAAAGGGTGTCCTTTGTGCAGCACTATTGGGAAGCAACCAGATTCCAGGCTGAGGTGAATAATTGCTAAGCAGACCTGCTGTCTTCACAAAGATTTCGTCAAAAGACATGGTTTCGCCTACTTTAGCGGCCCATATTTTAAAATAATCGTTAAAAGTGCGGTAGCCATTAACTCCCATTAGTAGAAGGAAGATCATCCCGAAAGCAAGGGTTAAGAACTTCCTGTGGGCTACAATGTCCAGAACCCAGCTCATTGCTATGGCAGGGAAGAGACACAAAGGGGTGAAAGCTCCTGAAATATGCAAAAAATTTGGCCCTGAATCGGTCCGGCTCAGTATTCCAGGTAGAAACATTACCGCTAAATTTAGTAAAGCAAAAGAATACGAGGCCATACGGATGCGCGTTAGAGCGATAAACGCACCCAACCAGAAAATTATGGTCATGGTAATATCAAAAAAGGGCCTGTTCGGAAGGTTGTGCCGCCATCTCCCATCACCTTTGAACCCCGGAACAGCCAAATGCTCCGCTGTTTGTCTGATCAAAAGCTCCAGGAGTTGCCCTTGGTGTACCTCTGGATTAAAGATGAACTGATTTGTGAAATGAGCAGATTCTAAATAGTTATTGAAATGGGGGAGAAATTTCATTACAAATGGCAGGGAAATTAAAACAAAACCTGACCAGAGGAGAATAGCCATCTTTATTCTTTCTGCTCTGCGTTCCTTCCAGAGTAAACCCGCCCAGAAAACGGCCATGGCGAAAATGAGGGCAAAAGAGGCTTGATAACAATACAAGCTTAAGCCAAGCACAATCCCACTGCAAACAAAAGCCCACTTCGCTCCCTTGTTAAGCCCACGCCAAAAGATAAACCAGGCAAGCGCTTGAACAAAAGGCAAAGGATTGGGCGAAAAAGCCAGGCGATTTATATGGACACAAGCAAATGTTACCGCATAAAGTCCAGAGGCTACAAAGGCCATAAAACGCTTGCGGAAGGCTTCATAGACCCATAGATATATCAATGGAATAGTCATTATGCCACTCAGGGCAGCTCCCACCCGCAGTGCCACAGGAGAACTACCTATTATCAACATAGGCA
>JBHOQL010000019.1:0-10966 GCA_042408195.1 Anaerolineae bacterium | reverse complement strand
TCCCGCCAAATCTCCCGCGCTCGCTCCGGGCCGGTCACTGGCACGTTGGTCAACAGCACCCAGCGCTGGTTCAAGCCATATAGCCAATAGGGCCGCTCGTAACCCGGCAACCGGACCTCGCAAAAGCCCAATTTGACCTCGCACTTGCGCCAGCACCCTCTCACCTTGAAAAGGGCCTTAAAATGAAGCACAGCCTGCGCCCGGATAGGATGACGTGGCTGTAACGGATGGCCCGGAAGACTTCCCGGTTGAGGCTTACAAAGTCAGGAGTGTTGTAGGAAATGGTCTTGGCTTAGGTCAGGCCAACCCTTTTCTCCCCCTGTGCCAATCTGACCAACTGGTTGTAACCGGGCACTTTGCCCTCCCGACAGCGAGGCCCGGTGCGCAACCCGGAGGCTTTGAGGGCAGTAGCCATAGGGTTTTTCCAGATTGGTGAGGTCCAGGAGGACGGGGGTATATGGTTCCGTTTCGTTCTGGAAGAGGGTACGGGTTTGAGCATAAACGGGCCTGAGGAGAGCCGGGTGCTGGAAACCGGGGTTAGTGAGCTAGCGATAGAATCGTTTGGCGACATGAAAGGTGCACTTGGGGTCCCAGCTCTGCAGGACCCGGCGGCCATTTGGGAGACGATGGTGACACTGGCGGCGATAACCCCTTTGACGGCCTGGGCGAAAAGGTAGTTGCCCAGTTGGGCCAGGAAAGGAAGGCTGAAGGTTCTGTCCACTTGGTCACACCGAAAGACCAAAGTCTGAACCATGGCTCATCTTCTGCGAGGAGATAAACGGGCCCGTTTGTCCAGCCCCCACTGCCGCTCCAGAGATGTGGGTAAAGTCAAGAACGCGCATACTTGACAAACACCAAGAGTTGTGGTATAATATTTGTGCAAATTTTGCACATTTGTGCAACGTTCTCAGGCTCAAAAGCGTAGGGGCGCTATGAAATTTGTAGAGTTACTAGACCCGGAGCTTATAGTATGCAATTTAGAGGCTCGCTCCTCCGAAGAAGTTCTTAGGTTTCTCGCTCGTAAATTATATGAAAAGGGGTTAGTTAGAGCCGGTTTTGAGGAAGCGCTTCTTAAACGAGAGCAAGAAATGCCTACAGGGCTCCCTATAGGGGATATAAATGTCGCTATACCCCATGCTGATATTGAGCATGTTATTAAACCTGCCGTAGCTATAGCTATTTTGGCCAAGCCTTTACCCTTTCATGTAATGGTAGACCCTGATAACATTGTAGATGTGAAAATAATTTTTTTACTCGCGCTTAACGAGCCCCATGCTCAGATTCAAATGTTACAAAATCTCGCCATGATTTTACAAGATTCTTCATTACTTCAGAGACTTGAAGTAACAAAATCTCCAAAAGAAGTTATCGAAATCTTTTCGCAGGTAAAAGAACTTTGGGTTAAGGAGGAGGTGAGAGGAGATGTCCACTAGACCAAAGGTTATATTAGTAGCGTGTGGAACAGCCATAGCAACGTCCACAGTAGTTGCTAAAGCTATAGAAGAGGGTCTTGCAGCACGTGGTATAAAAGTTATAACAAGGCAATGTAAAGCTTCTGAAGTACCGGCTCTGGCTTCCACGGCTGACCTTATTGTAACTACAACTCCCGTGCCAACCGACTTGGGTGTTCCGGTTATTAAAACCCTTGCTTTCCTGACCGGGGTCGGTAAAGAAGAAGTGCTTAATCAAATAGCGGAAATCCTAACCAAAGGAGGGTAAAAATGAACGCCTTACTCAATATAATAAACTTTATAAAAGAGCTGGGCCCCACGGTAATGATGCCTATAATAATCTTTATCCTCGCCCTTATCCTGGGGGCCAAGCCTGGTAGAGCTTTTCGCGCTGCTCTCACTATTGGAATCGCTTTCGTTGGTATTAATTTGGTAATAGGTCTCTTATGGACCAACTTGGGAAATGCTGCTCAGGCCATGGTTCAACGCATAGGGGTCAAATTAGATGTTATTGATGTAGGCTGGCCCTCGGCAGCTGCTATTGCTTTCGGGGGGACTGTGGGGACATGGATTATACCTTTAACACTTCTGGTTAACATAATAATGCTTGTGGCTCGCCTCACCAAAACCTTGAATATAGATATCTGGAACTACTGGCATTTCGCTTTCACAGGCTCATTGGTTTACGTAGCTACTGGTAACCTGTGGCTTGGGCTTGCAGCTGCGGCTGCTAACGCGGCCATAGTCCTCTTCCTTGGCGACTGGACCGCCAAAGCCATTCAGAGTTTCTATTCACTTCCAGGTATTTCAATCCCTCACGGCTTTTCCGCAGCTTATGTTCCAATCGCTATACCTCTTAACAAATTAATAGACCTTATACCTGGATTAAAGACCTTAGAAGCAGATCCCCAGACTATACGCAAGCGGTTTGGCATCTTCGGTGAACCAATAGTACTCGGTGTAGTCTTGGGCCTAATTCTCGGCATCTTAGCTGGATATGATGTTAAAGGAGTCCTCCAACTAGCTATAAACCTTGGCGCCGTTATGCTCCTATTGCCTACAATGGTCAAAATTTTAATGGAAGGCTTGATCGCCGTCTCTGAAGCAGCCAGGGATTTTATGACCAAACGCTTCGGAGGTCGTGAGTTCTACATCGGGCTTGACTCTGCAATATTGATTGGTCACGAAGCTGCTATCGCAACAGCTTTGGTTCTCGTACCCATTACCATCGCTCTCGCTGTTGGCCTTGCCGCCATTGGGCTCAACCGCATTTTGCCCTTTGCTGATTTGGCAGTGATCCCCTTTATGGTATGCATGGTGATCCCTATCACCAGAGGTAATATTGTTCGGAGTATTATTATTGGCACCATCGTGATCGCAGTTGGTCTCGTGATTGGCACCACTTTCGTCGATCTCCATACTAAAGCTGCGCTTGATGCCAAGTTCACAATGCCTGAAGGTGCTACCTTAATTTCCAGCATTTGCGATGGTACGAATCCGTTGACCTGGAGCATCCTTCAATTCTCCAGACTTTCCTGGGTGGGTATTTTGATAGCATTTGTGCTCCTGGGAGTGCTCCTCTTCTTCTTCCGGCGGAACGAAAGAGGCTGGAGCATTGCTGCAGGGGCTCCTGAATCTGAAGCTTAATCGCTAAGAGGAGCACTTTAGGGCAATTCACACCGCCGGGGCATCCGGACTCCGGATGCCCCGGTCCAATTGTAAAGGTAAAACAGTTTTATAAAGTGGTAAAAAAAAAGGTAAAAGTATGAAGAAAGAAGATTCGTTATTGGCAGAAGTGGCCATTTTATATTACTACGATGGGCTTACCCAGGAAGAAATAGCTAAGCGCCTAAATATTTCCCGAACTTCTGTCTCACGAATGCTTAGTGAAGCTCGAAAAAAACGCATCGTAGAGATACACATTAATTATCCGTGGCAAATAGACCAAGAACTCCAAGCTTTGCTCCAGAAAAGATTTAACCTTCGTTTAGCGAGGGTTCTAAAGGTAAATGGCTGGGACTACAAAAGAATTCTGCGTGGATTAGGGACCATTGCTGCGCGGTACCTGGAAGGAATACTCAGCGATAATCTCATATTAGCCATCGGGTGGGGAACTGCCGTTTATCATGTAGTTGAAGCTATAAGGCCGATGAAGCTCTCAGGTGTGCAAGTCGTTCAAATGATTGGAGCAGTGGGTTCGGGAGATCCTTTTGTAGATGGCCCAGAATTGGCCAGAATTCTTGCCCAGAAACTTGGAGGAACTTGTTATTACCTCCATGCCCCTCTCGTAGTTAAAGATGAAAAAATTTGTAAAGCTCTTATGAACGAGCCGAGAATTAAGGAAATCCTAAAGCTAGCTTCCAAAGCAAACATAGCCCTTGTAGGTATAGGTTCTACTGAACCTTCACTTTCAAGTCTTTTGCGCGCAGGTTATCTTACGATAGAAGAGCTATTATTGTTAAGAGAAAAAGGAGTGGTCGGTGACGTGTGTGGTAAGCATTTTGACATTGATGGCAACATTCTTGATGTAGAGTTAAATAGGCGCATTGTAGGTATCCCAGTTGAGGATTTGAGGAAAATCGAATGCGTAATAGGAGTAGCTGGAGGGCAAACTAAAGCTCCCGCTATCCTTGGAGCTCTTAGAGGTAAGCTCATTAATGCCTTGTTTACCGATAGTGAAACAGTGCGAGAACTATTGCGCTTAGAGGATGAATTTAATGAACGCGGGAGGTGATAAAGGATGATGTTAGAAAATCTGAGTAAAGAGACTTTGTCAAAGGCCCTTAAGGTAATGTATTTAATACGCTTCTTTGAAGAAAAAGCTGAAGAGCTATATATGCAGGGTCTTGTGCATGGTACAATGCATTTATCAGTAGGACAAGAGGCCACAGCCACAGGGGCTATTTTTGCTCTCAACCCCGAGGATTACATAGTAAGCACCCACCGTGGGCATGGACATTGCATAGCTAAAGGAGCTGATATAAGGTTTATGATGGCTGAATTTTTAGGCAAAGAAACGGGGTATTGCCGTGGCCGGGGAGGTTCTATGCATATTGCAGATATTGAAGGTGGTAATCTCGGGGCAAATGGGATAGTTGGTAGTGGCATTCCCATAGCCGTAGGAGCAGGTCTGGCTATAAAGCTCCGGAAAGAAAACCGTGTTGTGCTTTGCTTCTTTGGCGATGGAGCAGCAAATACAGGAGCTTTCCACGAGAGCCTCAACATGGCTGCAATATGGCATTTACCTGTAATTTTCCTGTGTGAAAACAACCTTTATGCGATGTCTACCCATGTTTCCCGAGCTTTTCCTATAGAAAATATTGCGGATAGAGCAAGCGCCTATGGAATACCAGGGATTGTGGTAGATGGTAATGATTTCTTTGAAGTTTATAAAGCTACAAAAATTGCGGCTGACCGGGCTCGTCAGGGAGAAGGTCCCACTCTTATTGAGTGCAAAACGTATCGATGGAAAGGGCATTCGAGGGGTGATCCTCAGCGTTATCGCCCAAAAGAAGAAATAGATGCTTGGAAACGTAAAGACCCTATCGCTCGCTTCAAAAACATCCTTGTTACGAAAGGAATTATTACCGAAATAGAAGCCCTAGAGATTGAGGAGGAAGCTAAAAAATTGATAGAAGAAGCCGTCCGTTTCGCGTTAGAGAGTCCAGAACCTTCTCCTATCAACATCGAGCAGGAGGTATACGCATAATGAGAGAGCTCAGATATGCAGAGGCGATCAGAGAAGCTTTGCGCCAGGAAATGCGACGTGATCCCAGAGTGTTCTTGATGGGGGAAGACATCGGGGTTTATGGAGGGGCCTTCGGTGTTACTGATGGTCTTCTCGAAGAATTTGGCCCCGAGAGGGTTATTGAAACACCCATATCGGAATTGGCTATCGCAGGAGCAGCTGTAGGGGCCGCCCTGGCTGGGATGCGGCCTGTCATAGAAATAATGTTTATGGATTTTATCACCCTTGCTATGGAGCAAATTGTCAATCAGGCTGCAAAGATTCACTTTATGTTCGGAGGTAAAGCGTCTGTTCCTATTGTTGTAAGAACGCCCGCAGGTGCAGGCACTGGTGCGGCAGCTCAGCATTCTCAAAGCTTAGAAGCTTGGTTTGTTCATGTGCCCGGATTGAAAGTGGTTATGCCTAGTACTCCATATGATGCTAAGGGGTTACTTATATCTTCCATCAGAGACGACAACCCAGTTATCTTTATCGAACATAAACTTCTTTATAGGACCAAAGGTTTTGTTCCTGAAGAAGAGTACACCATACCTTTAGGAGTAGCCGAAGTTAAACGAGTAGGCCGAGATGTTACAATAATAGCGACTTCACTAATGGTGCTCCGAGCTCTTGCCGCAGCCGAAAAACTCGCTCAAGAGGGTATTGAAGCAGAGGTCATTGACCCGCGAACCCTTAAACCACTGGATATTGACACTATAGTTAATTCTGTAAAGAAAACCGGGCGCGCTCTTATAGTTCATGAAGCACCTTTAACTTGTGGAATTGGTGCAGAAATTTTAGCTTGCGTAGCGGAAAGTGAAGCATTTTATTACCTGCAGGCACCTATCAAGCGCTTGGCAGGCCGTAATGTTCCTATCCCTTATAACCGTATACTCGAACGTAGCGTTATCCCTCAAGAAGAAGATATAATACACGCAGTGCGTGAACTCATTAAAATTTAACCCTTCCTTTTGGAGGTCCCTGTAATGGCTGTAGAAATCAGAATGCCTAAGCTTGATATGACTATGGAGGAAGCCACTATAATCCGGTGGCTCAAACAAGAGGGTGAAAAGGTGGAAAAAGGAGAACCAATTCTGGAGATAATGACTGAAAAAGTAGTAATGGAAGTAGAGGCGCCCGCCTCTGGCATTTTGGCAGGAATAAAATTTGGTCCTGATCAAGTAGTTCCAGTTGGCGAAGTTATAGCTTATATACTTCAGCCCGGGGAGCAATTGGAAGAAATAATCCTTCCAAAAGGGGAAGCCGCTAAGCCAAGCTTAGCAAGAGAACTTGTTCACGAAGAAGTACGAGAATTTCCCAAATCTGTACTTGTGCGTGCCACTCCGGCCGCTCGCCGTTTAGCACGTGAGTATGGTATAGATTTATCTCAGGTTCAACCTTCTGGCTCTCATGGGGAAATAACGGAGGAAGACGTTAGAGAACATTTAAAGCGCTTCTCTGAACGATCTCAACCTGTATCCGCAGAAGGAAAACCTCCTTCTTTTGCAGAGGTAATAACCCTTAAGGGTTGGCGAAAAACTATAGCTTTAAGAATGCAACAAAGCAACGAAATTCCCCAAATTTCTCTAACAATTGAAGTAGATATGAGTGAGGCGGCTTTAAGAAGAGGTTCTTGCTCTTTTACCTCTTTAATTGCCTATGAGACAGCCCGTGTCCTTAGAAAGCATCCTCGGCTCAATTCTTCTCTGCAGGAAGACAAGATAGTCATTTACCAAGATATTAATTTAGGAATAGCAGTCGCTACTGACCAAGGGCTGATAGTTCCTGTTATTAAAAATGCAGATCAGAAAAGTCTGGAGGAGATCGATTCGGAAATTAAAGAATTAACTCGCAAGGCGCGTGAAGGCACACTTTCCCTTGCCGATATTTCAGGAGGCACTTTTACCATCACTAATCTTGGGATGTTTGGAGTTGACCAATTTCAAGCTCTAATTAACCCCCCTCAGGCAGCTATTTTAGCTGTCGGGCAAATTAAAGAAAAACCCATAGTATATAAAGGACAAATTCTAGCCCGTTCCGTTGCAAATTTTACCGTCTCGGCTGACCACCGCATCGTTGATGGGGCAGAAGTTGCTCTTTTCCTCTCCGATTTGAAAAAGGCCTTAGAACGCCCCCAGCCAGCGGTCAGGGAAGTAAAGCAACCGGTTAAGGTAATAGTTATAGGCGGGGGGTTTGGTGGTTATACGGCGGCGCTCAGAGCTTCAGAAATGGGAGCTCAGGTTACATTAATCGAGAAGCAGAAACTCGGAGGCACATGCGTGAATAAAGGCTGCATTCCTACTAAAACATTTCTGGAAGCAGCGCGTAGGCTTCATTGTTTAAATGAAATTTCCATGCATGGTATAACCGTCCAGAGATGGAACTTTAATTTTGAGGTGATCCAAGAACGCAAGACCCAAATTATAGAAAAACTCGTTAATTCGATGGAACAACGTTTGAAGCGAGCGAATGTGAATGTTATCGGAGGAATGGCTCGCTTTTTATCTCCTCATAAACTTGCGGTAATCGAACCAGAAGGTAAGGTGGTAGAATTAGAAGCAGATCGAATTATAATAGCGACAGGGGCTGAACCTATTACTTTACCCCTTTTACCGGATGCTATTACAAGCACTGAAGCCCTTGAGCTTAAGCAAGTTCCTAAAGAAATTCTCATAATTGGAGGAGGAGTTATAGGGGCTGAGTTTGCATGTATATTTTCCTTTTTCGGGAGCAAGGTTACTATAGTTGAGGCTACGCCCAAGCTTCTGCCTACGGAGGATAAAGATGTTAGCGAATACATAACACGGATTTTCCGCTCTCGGGGTATTCAGGTCCTGACTCAAAGTACTGTTAGAGATAAAGAGGGGGGAACTGTAATAATTTCCACTCCAGAAGGCGAAAGACGCTTCGCAGTAGAATCTGTGCTTGTGGCTGTGGGACGTAAGCCTCTTGTAATAGAATTGGATCTTGAGAAAGCTAACGTTGAGATACAAGGCCAGGGGATAAAAGTTAATGAATATATGGAAACTAATGTGCAAAGCATATATGCTGCTGGTGATGTAACTGGAAGACATTTTCTAGCTCACGTTGCCGCAGCAGAGGGTAAATTAGCTGCTGAAAATGCTCTTGGACAAAAACGTCCTATTAATTATGCTGCTGTGCCTCGTTGTATATTTACAATACCTGAAATAGCTTCCGTAGGCCTCACTGAAGAAGAAGCTTTAAAACAGGGGGGTAAAGTAACTACAAGCATATATCCTTGGACTAGCGTTGAAAAGGCTTTAATAGAGGGACATACAGATGGGTTTGTAAAAATCGTGGCTATAGATGGTCTCCTTGCAGGATTACATATCGTTGGCCTTGGGGCCTCAAACCTAATTATGGAGGGTGTTTTAGCCGTAAATCTAGGAATTTCTTTAGAACAACTGACAACCATGTTCCATCCCCACCCAACCCTTTCTGAAGCCATTCAGCGGGCATGTGAAAAGGCTTTAAGCCGGATTCCCTAAGGGAGGGCCGGATTATGCAAGAAGCTGCTTTTGTATTATGTAACAAGGTAGGATTGCACGCTAGGCCAGCGGCTCTTTTCGTCAGAACAGCTGCAAAATTTAAATGCCGGATCACCGTTAGCAAAAACGATCGGATAGCAGATGCCAAAAGCATCCTCTCAGTTCTAAGCCTAGGGGCAGAAAAAGGGGATTGTATAGTAATCCGCACTGAAGGGGAAGACGAAAAGGAAGCAATGGAAGCCCTTAGAGCTTTAATAGAAAGCAATTTTGGCGAGGAAGACTTATGAGGATCTTTAGAGGTATACCTGCTTCTGAGGGGATAGCGATTGGAAGAGCTTTTGTGTATAAACCTGAGGAGTTTATCATAATACCTTATAAAATTGAGGAGACAGACCCAGAAATCTCTCGTTTTAACAAAGCATTAGAGGATTCAAAGTTGCAACTTGAGGAAATAAAAAACACTTCTCTTGCCAAAATGGGAAAGGAGATAGCCGATATTTTTGATGCTCACCTTCTTATATTAGAGGACCCCGCCTTCGTGGACGAAATCAGGAAACGTATACGAGAGAGGAAAATTAACGCAGAAGCTGTAGTGCAAGAGGTGGTTCGGGAATATATTGATCTTCTAAGCTCTTTGGAAAGTGAATATATGCGAGCACGAGCGGCCGATGTAGAAGATGTAGGTAAGCGTTTAATAAAGAACTTGATGGGCGTTCAGGAATTTGGCTTGGAAGAACTCCCAGAACCAATCATTATAGTAGCAAAGGACTTGACTCCATCCGATACAGCGAGGATTCCCGCAGGAAAAGCCTTAGCTTTCTGCACATCTAGAGGAAGTGCTACTTCCCATACAGCCATTCTGGCTAAATCTTTAGGGTTACCTGCAGTGGTAGGGTTAGGCGATGCTTTTTTAGAAGCCATGCGAACAGATGAGTTGCTTATAGTAGATGGAGAAAAGGGCCTCGTAATAGTAGAGCCTTCTGAGGAAGAAGTGAAAATTTATTTAAAGAAAAAAGAACGAATAGAGTTTATCCGCAAATGCTTGAAGGAGTTAGCCAGAGGGGAAGCTTTTACTTTGGATGGTTATCGCATCAAGGTGGTTGCAAATATAGGAGATGTAAAATCAGCAAAACTTGCTGTTGATTATGGAGCTGAAGGGGTTGGCCTACTGCGTACGGAATTTCTTTACTTGGACCGCATTGCACCCCCTGATGAAGAAGAACAACTCGCCGCTTATCGTGAGATCGCCAAGATTCTAGGAGCCCGAACTCTTATAATAAGGACTCTAGATATAGGGGGAGATAAACCTGTGCCTTATTTGAAATTTGAACGGGAAGCTAATCCTTTTCTAGGCCGCCGTGGTATACGGCTTTCATTTAAAGAGAGTCAACTCTTTAAAACTCAGTTAAGAGCTATATTAAGAGCCGCTGCTAAACATCCTAATATAAAAATTATGTTCCCGATGGTCACTGACGTTTCGGAGGTCATCAAGGCTAAAAAGATGCTTGCGGAAGTGCAGATTGAATTAGAGAGAGATGGTCTTGATTACGCAACTGATATTGAAATAGGTATAATGGTGGAAGTTCCTGCTGCTGCAATAACAGCAGATATTCTTGCCCCTGAAGTAGATTTTTTCAGCATAGGTTCCAATGACTTGATTCAGTATACAATGGCTTGTGATCGCACAAACGAGACAGTTTCTAATCTTTATCAACCACTCCACCCTGCTTCTCTTCGGCTGATCAAAAATGTCATTGAAGCAGCTCATGCTAATGGCAAATGGGTAGGAATTTGCGGGGAAATGGGTGGAGAACCAGAATGTATTCCTATATTAGTAGGTTTAGGAATAGATGAACTGAGCATGAGAATTACTTCAATCCCGATAGCGAAGGAGATTATCAGGAGGATAACTTTCTCCGAGGCACAAGCGCTTGCTTTCCAAGCCCTTTCATTAAAAACAGTTGATCAAATTAAATCCTTGGTGCAAGAATGGCTAATGCATAGATGTGAATTTTTGAAGGATATTTAAACATTTGAATGATGTTCTTTCACCTTTATCACTAGCTGCCGCTGGGTGGAATCTCCTGTAAGGCTATTTGGTCATGTTTTCAAGTTGGGCCATCTCGTGCGGAACCACTTTCTATGGCAATAATTGGGGAAAACAGCTTATCATTTCCCATAGACATACGCCGATTTATGCGTTTGTTCTTTGATTCCGCTGCCGAAATCGGTCAGGCCATTCTGGCCGCTCGTTCTCTCCGTTTGACGGAGATTGCCGC
>JBHOQL010000087.1:0-3783 GCA_042408195.1 Anaerolineae bacterium | reverse complement strand
GGCCCGAAGAATCTTTCGCTTCCATATCTATCCACCCACACCGCTGAACTCCAGGCCATCCCAGTTCCTCCAGATAGGCTTCCATATCTGGTTCGCAAGGAACGATCCACAGCCTCCGTTTTTCTAATCGCCCATGCCCTTCCCTGACTTCTTCCCAATCCGGAAGTTGCTCGGTTCCTGGGGACTCCTTCAGAAGCAACCACTCCTTTATAGCCTGCCTCAACACCGGCTGATTCTCTTTGATCAAGCCGTCGAAGGGGGCTTTCAGAAGCCCGGTGTCGGCACTGACCACCTTCTCTCCAGACCCTCCGCCTCCAAAGGGCGCAACGTGGCTGCCAATTCATCCTCCTCTTGCATCTCTTCTTGAGCTATCACTTGGCACAGGCGGTGACCCACCATCGTCACCACCCGAAGCGCATCTTCCCCCGCTTGTTCGCTTCCCCGCAACGTCTTACCGTCCACAGCGTATGTCTCCTCATCGCTTCCCCACCCACTCAACGCTCGTTCTATTTCCCCCGCTGGAAGTCGACTGAGCAGATATCAGAAGGTGCTCAGACAGGGGAAGCGGGAATTGACCCAAAGGCCCAGAGGGCGGAAACTTCCCTTGCTGCCCCATTCCCCTAAGGGACCGCTTCTTGTGAGCAGCCGCTAAAATCAGAATAGTCAGCAGTCCGTGGAGGGGATATTCTTGCCGGTGGCGGGAGCGAGGTAAGACAGCAGGCTCATTTATCCCTCCCGAACCAAAATAGCCTGATCATTACGCCACAAAGTGACATTATTGAAAAGCCCTTAGTCAAAGCCACCGCGTCTTGACAAAACAAGCAATCGGGGCTACGATTATAAATGGAGCGGCGGGAGGCGGGAAAGAGGTAGTGCCAGATGAGCAATGAACTCAACATTACCAATTTACGGTTGACAATCGAGTTGGTACCTGCAACTTCTTGGTACTCAAACTTGCGTAAAGTTCTTCCAAAGAAAGAATGGGACAGAATCCGCAAGAGCGTTTATGCGGAGTATGGACATAAGTGTGGCATTTGCGGAGCTGAGGGCAGATTAGAGTGCCACGAACTCTGGGAATACGATGACGAGAACCACATTCAGACCTTGCGAGGATTTATTGCTCTATGCCCCCTTTGTCATCGTGTGAAGCATATTGGTCTGACAGGTATACTTGCTGCTGAGGGGATTGTTGATTACCAAGAAGTAGTGCGACACTTTATGGAAGTCAACAAGTGTGGCCAAGACGTCTTTGAGCAGCACAAACAGCAGGCCTTTGAGCAATGGAGACGACGTTCTCAGCATCAATGGAAGGTAGACCTTGGCCCATACCGAAGCATAGTTGAAAGGCTGAATTGCTCATAAGCACATTGCACATCAGAGAGTGAAGCCTTAATCAAACATTGCCGCCCAACCCGCCGCTCCGGCCGACAGCGCTCCTTGCGACCAGCAAAGGGCTGCGGGTGGAGTACTGCGAATCATCGCAGGCCCTGTGGTCTCCAAGTGTCCCTACCCAGGCGTGCATCTCTGGTAACGGACTTGTACGAAGCCCTGGGGACAACGGCCTCAACCTGCCAGCCTCAAGGCGGGGGCGGCCCAGGGAAGCCCCGGAAGGTTGAACAGATGTGAAGGACCGTACGTCCCGTCAGTCGGAAGCGGCCAAAGAGGCTGATAGGCCGTAGCCAAAACAGGCATCGTGGGGCGGACTGTCTGTAGGAGGCGGCAGGCAGCGACACCCGAAGGCCCCACCGGGAGAGAGGTCCCAACCTAACCGGAGCGCATCTCCTCGGCAGTAGGGGCAAAGCGGCGCTTTGCCTCTACCGGGTAAGCCCGTTGCGCCCCACCTACCAGGGTGGTATCCTGACCGCAAGGAAAGGGGATGGCGCAGCGGGTAGAGGAAGTCGGAAAAAGCGAAGACCGCCCTGTAGTGGGGCGGATAGGGCCACCGAAAGGTGGAGATACCCAGCCCGAAAGGGTGCTGACTTCCGACAGGCCCCTCGGCACGAGAAAGCCTGACCAACTACCCTTATGAGGAAAGCAGATGACGGCAGGCCAGACCTGCTGGTGCGCCTCAGGAGGCTGGTGGCCTCTGGGTAGCCGCAGGGGAGTATCGTGCAGGTAACACAGTCGCTGGGGTGTTACCACGTCTTGCCCGGCAAGGCGTTTGAGGGGCTTGAGCCGTGTGACGGGAGACTGTCACGCACGGTTCTTAGGGGGCTGGGGGGCAGCAATGCCCCCGGCTACCCGGCTGGCGGCGCGGCTGAGCGGCAGATCGTTGGGCCGCCAGAGGATGATTTTCCTCTGGCGGCAGTGAGGCTGGTCTGGAAGGCGGAGGGAGCGCGGGCGGGCAACAGGTTGTCGGTGGAGCAGGAGGCCAGGAGAATGGGGGGCCGGAAGGTCTACATCGGCCGCTGGTCTCCTGGCTTGGGACGCAGAAGCCGGCCGTGCCGATGAGTGCTTGGCCAGAGGGAAGCATTCTCTCCGACCTGAGTGAGCAGAAAGAGCAGTCTCCGGCTGAAAGGGAGCGCGGCCGGTTTCCCAGAAGGGCGCTGGCAGGGAGGTTGGCGAGCGCCTGACGGGAAGTGAGCAGAAGGGAGCGGTATAGGGCCGCAGGATGTGGGCGGAACGGGCGGCCTGGGCCGGAACGGGTGGCGGGCAGGTTTGCCACAGTCCGCACCGATGAGGGTGTGGGCGAAGGGAAGCAGTTTCTCCAACCCCGAAGCTTCCTGGAAGGGAGCGTAGAGAAATCACAGGCACTTGGGCAGAGGCCGGAAGCGGGAAGAAAGGAGCGTTGGTTTTCCCTGCGTGGCTTGCTGGAAGGGCGGGTGGTGGCTGGAAGGGAGCGGTTCGCCCGTCCCCGTTGTTGGCTGGTGGGCCGCATAGCGGCTCAACCTGTGCTTGGAGCGGACGGCGCTTCGCTTGCTCCGCGTTGCCGCTCAAGCGCGACCCATTGGGCGGCAAGCCCGGAAAGGAGAACTCCGAGAGTTCTGTGTGACCTCTGTAATCAGCCTGGCATGGGAACTATGCTAAGCCGGGTGGTAGAGTAGTAGTAGCCATCGGGTTCAGCGGTGGTCCTATTGGACACTAGAAGGAGGGTCATTATGCATTGCCTTTGTTTGGACGGGGCAAACAAGGGATTCTCCATCCAATACCTGGCTATCGGGGCGCTCGTCTTGTTTCTGCTTACAGCATGTTCGGCTCAAAGCGCAACACCACCTTCCGTTCCTTCCGCTACAGCGACTCGTGAGCGACAAGAGCTGGGCCAATGGCGCATTCGCCTTAGCATATCCGGCGGATTTGCAGGCCTTAGACGGTCTGCGGAGTTGTCTAGCACTGGGGAATTGACTGTTACCGATCAGAAAAGGAATAAAAAAGTCACCGTCCAGGTGCCCCAAGCGGAAATGGAAAGGATCTCTTCCTGGGTGCTCCAGGCTCGACCGACTCAACCACAGCCCCGCCTCTCCAATTGCCGTGACTGTTTTGAGTACGAGTTGACCATCCTCAGAGATGGAGAAATCCTATCCTTTTGGTTCAACGATGTGACTCTGGAAGACGCGGAATTGGCCCCTCTGGTCAATACCTTGGCTCGTCTTCAGGAACAGGCTCTTTCGGGACAACTTAACCCCTAACGTACCGAGTGGGAAGTGGGTTGGGCTGACACCACCCACAAACATTGGATACACGGAAAAGAAATCACTTTTTCGGCAATACTCAGGGCAGGAATTCTTCTTACGGTTGTGGGGCTAATCACTGCTGTTTCGGCTCACGCAGCCTATCCGGTTCCTC
>JBHOQL010000123.1:0-15588 GCA_042408195.1 Anaerolineae bacterium | reverse complement strand
ATTGGCTTTTAAGTGGCGAAAATAACTCAAGTAATTACTCTCGCTACTTATAGGAGGGGCTATGGCCGCAAAAACCCGACAGCTATTAAAACGCCGAATTGCTCGCGCCCTAAATCACCTTGATAAGGTAATAGATATAATTGCCGAAATGGGCGTTATGTGTGAAGGTAACTCTGAGTTAACGGGAAATTTGGAATTCGCGTTAACGGGCACAAATGCTTTACGCGCCTTTATAGCGCAAATTTGGCTTTTAATTGAGGTAAGGCGTCTTAATAAGCGGCTGAAAACCGATGCTGCCAGCGCTAGCGGTAATGGTTCCAGTGATGTTGGCGTTGGTGGCTGTGAGGGCCCCGGCAGCGGTGACGCGGAAGGGAGCGCTAGCTCGGTCAGCGTGGGTAGCTCCAGCCCAGAAGGCTATGTCGCTTGAGCCTGCTGCTGAGTTGACGTCTGCGGTGTTGGCATCCGAACCGGTCCCGACCTCCACAATGCAGGAGGGATAAAAATGCGCAACGGGCAAGAGATTAAAAGCAT
Organism: Anaerolineae bacterium; assembly: GCA_042408195.1. GTDB lineage: Bacteria > Chloroflexota > Anaerolineae > SpSt-600 > SpSt-600 > SpSt-600. Next base: position 15,057 of record JBHOQL010000123.1, on the reverse strand, counting down.
TAGAAAAGGGGAAGCCACCCATGGCAGCAGCCAAGGAGCTCGCAGCTAATGGGGGGCAAGGCAAAACCAAAAGGCTTGAGGAACTTAAACGCCTTGCCCCCTCTGAAGGGGAGGCAAAATTTTCCCCTGCCGATGTGGGTTTGCCTTTCCCCAATTGGCGCCAAAGCCAAGATGTTGCTATCCTCAGCTGTTTTGGCCCCGGGGCCGAAGTTCTAATTCTGGAAAGCCCAACAGGCTACGGCAAAACAGCCATCGCTATCGCTTGCAGCGTGCTCGCGAAAAAGAAGGGCGGGGGGCCATCGCACGCCTTAGTGCCTACAAAGGCCCAGCAACTTTTTTATACCTCCCAATGCAAAGAGGTCACTGCTTTATTTGGCCGTCAAAATTACCATTGCGTTCTGTGCCCCTCCCGAACAGCTGCCAACTGTTTTGAGGAGCAATTTAGTGATGAGCCAAGCCGTTGCGAAGCTGCTGACAGGTGCGAATATGTGCGGGCACGCACCCAAGCCGAGGAGAGCGCCTTGACAGTGCTCAATTACTCCTTAGCCCTTTCTGCCCCCTGGCCGCAGCACAGGCCCGCCCCCTTTGTCTTCTTAGACGACGCCCACCACCTAATTGAAGCCGGGCCCAGTTGGTTGGGGTGCACGCTTTCCCCACAGCTCCAGCGGGATTTTGATTTGCCCCCCTTCCCTTACATCAACCCATCGGACCCCAATGCTGCCAAACGGGCCTGTACTTACCTCCAGCGCTGCGACCGAGCAATTTCCTCCCTTGTGGCCAAAAAGCGCCTTGTCACCGCTGAATACCTACGCCGCAAGATCCGGAGGACTTTGAAGCTGATGGAAGCGGACCCCTCAATCTGGTACATCTGTAGCCACAAGGGAGGCTTTACTGCAAAGCCCCTTTCCGCTAGGTTGCTCCTTCCCTTACTGCTCAAGGAGAATCCACCTTTGAAAGCGGTGCTCATGAGCGCCGCGATAGGGGAAATATCTCTTTTCGCTGAAGAACTGGGTTTGGAAAAGGGCACTTATGATTTCTTTGAAACACCCCACTTCCTCCCTCCAGAAAAGCGGAAGGTGTACGTTCTCGATGTCCCACCCATAGGGTGGAAATCCACGGAAAAGGATTATCAGCGCCAAGCGGAAGCAATCGCCTCGGTACTCAAGGAATTCCCTGACTGGCCTGGTTTGATATTGGTGGCCAGTAAAAAGCATGCCCTCGATCTGGCTCGGAGGTTGGCCCGCTACGGCTTACATGAGCGCATTTTTGTCCCGCCTGGGACAGATGGGCAGCACGTGCCGACCGATGGGCAGGTACAGAAATGGCTTAAATTCCTGAAGGGCAAACCTAATGGCGTTTGTGTATCGTGGACCTTTTGGGAAATCCCTTGTGGAGAGGTGCGCATTTGTATTGTGGCCAAAGTCCCCTTTTCCAATTTGAAAGACCCCTATGAGCGAGCTAGAAAGGATTTCAATCCGCCTTTATACCTGCAGAGAGCTGCTGCGCGTCTAGTGAATGGATTGGGACGCATTAGGCGGGAGCACTCCAGCGATGGAATTGCAGTTATAGCCGACCAAAATTTGGAAAAGGTAAGGAAATTTTTGCCCTTTTCGCTTCAAGAATGCCTCGAAAAGGCCTCTTTTGTTTGACAATCGGCAACCCCAGCGTTATAATATAAGTGGAGGGACATAACTAGCCTATGATCGTTGTGAACTTTTCGCAACACCCTCTGACAGTCTCCCAGAAGGAGCAAATTGAACAGGAAAGCGGCGAATCTATCACCTCCGTGGTAGATTCGCCTCAGCATTATGATCCTAATCAGCCCTTTCCCACACAGGCCATAGCGCAGGTGAAAAAGGTAATTTCCTACCTGAAAGAAGCCAAAGAGAGAAAGGAGAAAATGGGGATTATCTTGCCGGGGCTCAACGTGGCTGCCGTCCTGGTGTTGCTGGAGGTAGTAAAGCAGTTAGGGGAATTCCCCTACTGCATTCGGTTGAAGCCGACGGATGACCCCCGTATTTTCGCTGTGGCGGAAATTATAGACCTCAATAGCGTTTTAAAACAAAGAGAAAGAGCCGTCAAATGCCTGCTAACTGCCTCTAATTAAACCGCAAAAAAGGGAAGCCCTCCCAAAAGGAAAAAGGCCAAGCTTAAACCCTTAAAAGATTCCAGGCTACGGGGTGGAAAGGGTTGATGGCTTATCCTTTAAGTTTCCAAAGGACAACTTTATACCGCGAAAACCCCCAAAGCAAGGCTTGGCCTTTGATTCTAGCGAGGTTAGATATGGGGAAGGGAGGGCGTCCGTCCAAGCTCACCCCCGAAGTTGTCAATACGATCTGCCAATATCTGGCCAGAGGGTGCACGCGCCGCGATGCAGCTTACGCGGCTGGCGTGTCCTATGAGGCTTTTGCCAAGTGGATGCAGCAAGGCCGCAAGGATGCCGAAGCGGGCCGTCAATCCAAGTTTTTACAGTTTTTACATGCAGTTGAAAGGGCTGAAGCTGAGTTAAGGGCCCGCTTGGCCGAAACTATCGTTAAAGCCGGTGAAGAGAATTGGCGTGCTGCTCTGGAATACCTGGAGCGCCGAGACCCAAAGAATTGGGGACGCGAAACAAAGCTGGGCCTGACCGCTGACGAAACACCTTTCGTGCTGGAGATAGTAGTGCGGAAGAGTGGCCGAGATGAAACACAGGATTGAACTTCATCCCGCTCAATATAAGTTTGTCACCTCTCAAGAACGCTTCACCGCTTTTATAGGCGGGATAGGAAGCGGGAAGACCTTCGCCGGCGCTGTCAAGGGCTTGCTGCACGCTAAACCGGGCACGCTGGGCCTTGTTGTGGCCCCAACTTACCCGATGCTACGCGATGCAACCGCCCGCACTTACCAGCAATTGGCCGGCAACGCCATGCAATTGCGCCTGTCCGACATGCGCGCCATCATCCGCGTCCCCGGCGGAACGGCTGAAATCCTCTTCCGTTCCGCTACTGAGCCCGATCGCTTCCGCGGGATAAATGCCCATTGGGCCCATATAGACGAGGCAGCCCTTTGCCCCGAAGCCACCTGGGATATTGTCATCGGCCGCTTGCGAGCCGATGGCCAAGCGGGCCCTTGCTGGATTACTACAACCCCCAAAGGTAAAGCCAATTGGGTTTATAAACGCTTGCCCTTGCTGACCGTCTTCAAAGCTCCAACCGAAGCCAACCCCTACCTATCACCCGAGTACATCGCCAGCCTGAAAGAGGCTTATACCGGCCCCTTCGCTAAACAGGAGTTGGAAGGCGAATTTGTGAGCTATGAAGGCCTAGTATACGAAATGTTTTCCCGGGATATACACGTCAAAGAGCGCTCCGCTGAGTGGCGCGAGGTGGTGGCAGGGGTTGACTTCGGTTACACTAACCCCACCGCTGTTCTGGTAATTGGGTTCGACAGCGATGACCGGGCTCACGTCTTAGAGGAATTTTACCGCCGTCAAGTGACTTTGGACGAATTAGTCAGAGTCCTGCAGGACCTGAAGGAACGCCACAAAATTAAGTGTTTCTACTGCGACCCCTCAGAGCCGGGAATAATCGCTACCTTGAGACGGAGTGGTATCCCCGCCACTGATGCTAAAACCTCTTCAGTCCTGGACGGCATCCGGCACATTCAGGCCCGTCTCAACGTTGCGGGCGATGGAAAGCCGAGGCTGACCGTCTCACCCAGTTGCGTCTACACAATCGCCGAATTTGAAACCTATATGTGGCGGGAGGGCAAGGATGAACCTCTGAAGGTGAACGACCACGCAATGGACGCCCTGCGCTATGCCCTAGCGGCCAGCAGGTACAGGGGCAGAGTAATTATTTTGGAGGGTTGAAGTGTTCTGGCAATGGACCGGTAAAACTTTGAAATCCATAACGCTGGAAGGGGGTTCAGGTTTTCTCCTCCAGCCCTTCCCCACGCTTCAGCATTTCACCCCCCATGACGCTTACCGTTTTGTGCCCTGGGTGCGGCGCTGCGTTGACCTGCGAGCAGGTGCTATTGAACACATGCCCTTTGTCATCCTGCGGGATGGGGAAGAGGTTTCCCTCCCTCCCCCGCTTACTGAACATTTGTTCCACTCCCTGCTTGGCTTGACCGAGCGAGCCCTTTGCCTGTACGGAGCAGCCTACTGGCTGAAAGTGACGAACCGCCGCGGTGGCCTCCTTACGTTGCGGTGGCTGGCTCCGCAGACAATACGCATAAAAGCCAGTGCCAAAAACGGCCTTGAGGGTTTCGAGCGCGTCATAGGTGCGGAAACCTTCACGTTTCGGCCTGATGAACTCGTCTACTTTTGGGAAGACAATTATTCTGGCGAGGTGGGGCCTGGGGAGCCTGTGGTATTGGCTGCCCTAAATGCGGCTTGGACTGCTTACTCAGCCAGCGTCTACACGGGTGCTTTCTTCGAGCGCGGAGGAATCCCACCCATTATCATCTCCGCCGATGTCCTCCCTGACGAAAGGGAACAGTTGCAAACTTGGTGGAACAGCCTTAAACAGCGGGCCCGGAACTTCTGGCGTGCCTTAGTCATATCCTCCGAAGTTAAAATAACTCAGCTCGACATCCCAACCGGTGAGGACCTGGCTTTGCCCTCGCTGATGGCTACGCTCAGAAACCAGATAGCTGTCTCCTTCGGTGTGCCGGAAACCCTTTTGGAAGATGCAGCCAATTACGCCACCGCCAAGGAACACAGGCGCTCCTTTTACACTGAAACTATCTTGCCCCGCTGCCGGATGCTTGAGGGGGTCTTAAATGAGCAGCTTTTTGGCCCCGCTGGGCTTGAGTTCCGATTTGCGCCGGAGAGGTTGGAGATATTCCAGCAGGAAGAGGCGGAGAAAGCTCAAGCGGTTGTCGCCTTAGTCCAAGCGGGTATTATGACGCCTAATGAGGCCAGGGAGCAGATGGGCTTGCCAGTGAGAGAGGCAGAGAAAGAAGAAGCGATAGAGCTTTTGGAAGCAGGAGTGGAAAAGCACAGCCTTTCCCCACAGGCCATCAGCGACCTATATTATTGGTATAGTTGTTGCGAGAAGCATGGCCAAATGGTTGACTTCCAGAGCTCGGCCATTCCCGCTCCCCTGGCCCAAGCTATAAAGGCGATCGGGGAAAGGGATGGCTGGGAAGCAGCTTTTAAGTTCCTGCCCCGCTATCATTCCCTTGTAACTAAGCGGGACCCCGAGCGACCTCAAGAGGAAGAACTTCGCCGCCGTATCCTGCGCATCCTCAAAGAGAGAGAAGAGGCCTTGCTTTCGGCTGTAGAGCAAGGTGCAGACCCCGTAGGAGCCATAAATTACGATGATTTGGCCACTGCTCTGCGGGCTGCTTTGGAGCCTGTCTTGGTGGAAGCTTTCACTACTGAGGCCCTCGCTCAAATGGCTGACCTTGGCCTTTATTCGGATATCAGTGGCCTCCAGGCCGCAGCCTTGGAATGGGCCAGCTCTTACAGTTACGACCTCGTAACGGGGCTGATAGATACAACCCGCCAAGTCGTGCAGAGGGCAATATCGGCTTTCCTTTCAACCCCAGGCATGACTGTTGAGGACCTGCGTAAGATGCTGGAACCAGCTTTTGGCCCCGTGCGAGCGGAAATGATCGCCATCACCGAGGTAACTCGAGCCGTCAATCAAGCGACCCAGATATACCAGCAGCTTCTGAAGGATTACGGCTTGGACATGGTCCGCATCTGGCGCACTTCAGCCGATGAAAAAACTTGTCCTATCTGCCAGGAGAACAATGGCAAACCAGAATGGGAGTGGACAATCCCGAGCGGGCCTCCTGCTCACCCCCGTTGCCGTTGCTGGACTACTCTGACCACCATGAGGAGGAGACAATGAGCGTAACAGTCCGGATTGATGGCCTTGAGCGGTTGATGTCTAAGCTGAACGGAGAGCAAGCCAGGCGTTTCCGCCACCGCGTGCAAGTGGGGGTTGCGGAGGAAGTCCGCAACGCTATTGCTCAATACCCTCCTCCACCTAAGTACCCCTTGCGCTGGGCCAGCGCTAAACAGCGGAGATATGTCCTTTCAATGGCTCGCCGCGGGCTCATCCCTCTTCCTTATGTGCGCCAGTTTGCTCCCAGCTCCCAGCGCCTCGGCCCCTCCTGGAAAACAGTGGTGAAAGGTGAGGAGGTTTTTGTGGGAACAATGGTCACTTATGCCCCTTATGTCCAATCCCACGAGAAACAGCAGCCTTTCCATGCTGATACTGGTTGGAAGACGGACAAGATGGCGGCGGAGGAAGTAACAAGCTCCGGCGTTATGGAGAGGATCGCGGCGGAGGTCTTCCGCCATATTTTCAAGTAACTTTGAGGGAAGGAGGTGAAGGCGATGACTTACCAAGAGCTTGAGGAAAAAGCCTATACCGCTGAAGAGCGGGAGCGCCTCTTGGAGGAGCGGGAGAAAAGGGCTAAGAAATACGGTATCCGCCCACAGGAGGGGCGCCCCTTGACTCCCCCCGCCGGCTATCCTGAGGATCCGGAGCTCTATGGCGACCCGGTGAATTACGCCTATCCGATCGATGAGGAGCACATACGTGCGGCCATCGCCTATTTCAATCACGAAGGGCAGCGGGAAGCCGGCGGCTACTCTGAACGGGAGTGGGAGATAATCGGGGAGCGCATTGCAGAAGCGGCCACTAAACTCCTGGGAAGAAAATACGAATACCGGAACGGCAAAGTTGTACGCGTAGAAGAGGAAGAAGAGGAAAAAGAGGAGAAGAAATCGGCAAGGCTCAAAGTCCTTTATGAGGATGGTAATAACGTCTTTGTGGGAGGCTATGCTGTTGTATTCGGTGGGAAAGACCTGGAAGGCGATACTTTCACGCCTAAGACGGATTTCGGCTTAAGCGAGCGCCATGGCCCTATACCAGTTTTTTACGAGCACGGCCTTGACCCTCGCCTTGGGACGACAAAGCTCGGAGAAGCCTACCTCTACCCCGATGAATATGGCCTTTGGGTCGTTGCCCAGCTCAATCGCTCAAAAGAGTACCAAAAGCTTATAAAGCCGCTAATTGAGGCAGGGGTTTTGGGGTGGAGCACTGGAGCCCCTGCCGATGAAGTGAAAAGAGACGAGGAAAACCCCAACATTATAACAAGATGGCCAATCGCCGAAGTTTCCCTCACTCCCAGGCCTGCCGAGCCCCGCACCTTGGGAGTGAAGGAGCTCAAAAGCCTTATCGATAGCCACCCTCTGAAGGAGGAAGAGGGTGAGAAACAAATTTCAGTGGAGGGAGGTGGAACTATGGAAGAGACAATCCGCAAGATCGTGGAAGAGGTCGTCGCCAACCTAACGCCTGCTAAATCCGTGGGCTTTGCGGCTCCCGAGCCGGAGATGAACGCAGTGAAGGCCTTCCACCTGTGGCTGCACAGGAATGAGACGCCGGCAGTGCTCAAGACAATGCGGGAGGGAGCTGGTGCGGAAGGCGGCTATTTGGTGCCTACTGAACTCTACCACGAATTGGTAAAAGCACTGACAGAGGAAAGCATCATCCGCCGAGCTGGCGCGACTGTAATCCAGGTGAGCAGCGCGCGGGTGGAGGTGCCGACGCTCAGCGGCTACACGGCAGCAGTATTGACCGCAGAAGAGGGCGCCTACAGCGAGGCTGAGCCGACCATTGGCCAAGTGGTCTTCACGCCCTTCAAATTCACGCGGCTGACTCGCGTGAGCGAAGAGCTGCTGGCGGATGCTGCCTTTGATGTGTGGAAGCAAGTACTACACCCGTACTTCGTCCGCGCTTTCGCCTTGGCGGAAAATTACTACTTCACGGTTGGCACTGGCTCCAATCAGCCACAAGGTGTTGTCACCGCTGCACCTGTCGGGAAGACGGCAGCTTCCACCAGCGCCATCACTGCCGATGACATCATTGACCTCTATCACTCCCTCAATCACCTCTACCGGGAAAAAGCGGTATGGATGATGCACGACCAGACTGCTGCCGTTATCCGCAAGCTGAAGGACAGCACGGGGCAGTACATTTGGCAGCCCGGTCTTGCTGCTGGCCAGCCTGACACCCTGCTCGGTCGCCCGGTCATCACTAATAACTTCATGCCGACCATCGCCGCCGGTGCGAAGGTCATCATTTTCGGCGATTTCAGATATTACTGGGTCGTCGAACGCGCTGGGATGGAGATCAAGCGGCTGGACGAGCTGTACGCTGCGACTGGCCACATCGGATTTGCGGCGTACATGCGCGTAGATGGCAGGGTAGTGCTGCCCGAAGCTTTCACCTCGCTGCGGATGGCAACAGCGTAATCTGCTGGTCTTCCGGCTGGCAGCGGAGACAGTGGACGCTGGGCTAGCGCTGCGTTGGTCTGGGGGGCGTCTGGATCGGCTCTTCGGCGAAGACTTCCAGACCCCCCCAGGCCCAGCAAACCACCTGGTGGAGTGGTGGAAATGGAGCAGAAAGTGCGTGTCCGGATGCTGGTATCAGTTGCATCGCCGTGGGGTTGCCCAATGCCAGGGGAAGAGATAGAGATCCCGCTTGAGGATGCGCTTTCTTGGCAGGCAGCCGGATACTGCGAGATTCTCACCGAAGTAGAGCATACGCCTGCACACCGCCCACGCCGGAGGGCGTCGGATGTACGGGACCGTTGAAGGGCTCAAGGAATACCTGGGCATTACTGCCAGCACCGACGACCAGCTTTTAGAGGGGTTGCTTAAGGCGGCCAGCGCCTTCATCGATCATTTTTGTGGCCGTTGGTTTGAGGCGCGGGAGGAGACCCGGAAGTATGGGCCGGAGGCACTGGTCGGCGATGTCTTGCATTTGGATGCCGAACTCCTCCAGGTGAGGAGTATAACGAACGGGGATGGTTCGGAGGTGACGGAGTACATACTTTTGCCTCGGAATGCGGGGCGGTACACTGCCATCAAGGCCCGCGGGTGGAATGCCACGGCTGGGGATATAGCGGTGAGCGGGCTTTGGGGCTATTCGGTTTCCCCACCTCCGGACATTGTCCATGCTGCTATCCGTCTGGCCGCTTATTACTACCGCCAGCGGGATGCCCAGGTTTTCGACGTCACTGCCCTGCCAGATCAAGGAGCCATCACGGTGCCCAAGGGGATTCCGGCTGATGTCCGTTCGATTTTGGGCAAATACAAACGGCTATGGTGAGCCACCACGGCAGTCTAACCGAGGAGGGACAAAGTGACTTTCACGGAGTTCATTAACAATCTCGCCGCTCTACCATTGGCTGGTGTGAGGGCTTTGGCAGCTCCTCCGACATCGCTGAACGATGCCGACCTGCCGGTTCTGTGGGTACAGCTCCCCCAAGGGGAGGTGACACCGATCGCCTTCCAAAGGGGGGCGTGGTGGCCAAAGATGCGCGCGCAAGTGGTTGTAGCTCTGAGGCCCACGGCTCAGGGCACCCAGGAAGAGAACTTCGCGGCAACATTGGCGATGATGGACGCGTTGGCCAACGCACTGAAGCAAACCGATGTGGAACGCTTTTCCATTCGGGCCGCTGTTGTAACGGTGGCCGGTCAAGATTACTGGGCTGTAGTCACTGATGTGGAAGGAGGTGAAAGATGACCAGAGAGAAGCCAAGGGGCACGATTGACCTAGCCGATGGCGTGACAGAAAAAGAAGCCAGTTTAGCGGGGGAAACGCTGCGTGCCTGGCAGCTGGAACAAACTCGCCCAAAGAAAGGGAAACGCTACAAGGTTCTTAGGACTATTTACCACACTCAGTACAATCGCTTATGCGAGCCGGGCGAGATAGTGGACTTGGACCACCTTGACGAGGCTGCTATTGGCTTGCTTATATCTCAAGAAATTGTGGAGGAGGTGAGCGATGGCACAGATTAGCGAGGCTTTCACTTTGCGGAACTGCAAAGTGGAAATAAGCACCAACGGCACAAACTGGCAAAACATTAGCGGGTACGCCAACAGTATTGAGGTCTCCGGAGGAGAACGGCAGAGCGGAGAGGTTTTCACTTTCGATGGCGATACCGCTATCATCACTGTAGGGAAGCGGGAACCTCTTGAGGTCACTGTCCGCGTTGTGTACGATGAGAGCACCTCAGGCCCGTTTGAGACCGTGCGCAATGCGTACGAAAACGGGACCTCACTACATGTACGTTGGGCACCCCGTGGGGGCACCACGGGCCATTTCCTCTTCACGGCAGACCCTGGGCCTGTGACTTCTATCAAATACCCAAGCGGTGAAGTCAGCGGAGACCCGATAATGGTGGAGTTCACCGTCAAGACGCCCAAGATCACCAAGGGGACAGTAGCATAAGATGAGCTATACGGTTGAGATTAAACCTTTAACTGTTGGCGATCTGCTGGAGTTGGAGAAGGCCCAAGAGCGAGCGAGAGAGAGCGGGGGGATAAGTCCGCTGGTGGAGGTTTTGGAGAAGCTCGTCAAGGTCTACTGTGATGGGGAAGAGGTCCCGTTCCGGGAAATAGAGGTTAGCGCCCTCAAGGATATTATCCAGAAGATAATGGACCATCTGAGTTTCCCAAACTCCGCCAGCGGATAGCCGCCCATCTTTGGTGCGGCTATCCGCCCCCGCCAGAGTATATAATACGCCTCCTTTGTCGAGAATGGCATTGCACTCCGTCGGAGGCGCGCCGGGAATTGGCTCGCGACGCTCTGGCGACTCTTATCGCCATGAGCGTAGAAGCCGAGGTGATGAACCTTGAAGCAAGGAGGAAACGTTAAATGGCCGATTATTCAATTAAAATCCGGGTAGAGGCAGAGGACCACGCCAGCGGCCCGCTGAGAGGGGTGTGGCAGGCGTTGCACGGGCTTGCGGATAAAGCCCGTTCCGTGGGGCAGGGGGCATTAATAGGGTTAGGTGCTGCATTGGGGAGCTTGTCTGCTGCGGCCGCTGGCGCTGGTGTAGCTATAAAAAATCTGGCCATAGAGGCGGCACCGCTGCAGGACATCAGTGCTGCTTTCGAGGGCCTGGCGAAGAGTGCCGGGGTCGGCGCGCGCGAGATGTTGGCGGCGCTTCAGTCGGCGACAGCCGGGATGGTTTCGCAACGCGACCTGATGCTGGCCTTCAATAAGGCGGCGCAGTTAGTTAGCCTCGATTTCGCTGTCAAGCTTCCGGAAGCGATGAAGTACCTCAGCAAAGTGGCTGCTTCAACAGGGCAAGACATGAACTTTTTGCTTAACTCCCTTGTGGTCGGTATCGGGCGCGTGTCCCCGATGATCCTGGACAACCTCGGCATTCAGGTCAGCCTTGAGGAGGTAACCAAACGCGCCGCCGAGGCTTTCGGAGTAGAGGAAAAGCAACTGACTAAAACACAAATCCAGACTATGTTGATGAACGTCGTTCTAGAAAAGCTAGCGAAAAACACCGCGGCTATGCCGGATATGACAAACTCGGCGGCTGCTGCCCTGGCCCGGTTGCGAGTGAGGATGGAGGACCTGAAAGCTCAAATAGGTCTGGCGCTCCTTCCGGCCTTCAGCAGGATATTGAGTGCGATACAATCCCTTATCGGGATAGCTATGCCGTATTTTGGCCGGCTTTTGCAGCAGGTGGCGAATTATGCTGCTATTGCCGCCGAAGCTATTAACACTTTTGTTCGGCAGATTGCTGCCGGGGCCGACCCACTGAAAGCGCTTTATGTTGCCCTGAAAAAACTTGGTTTCACAGAAGTGGCGCAGAGCATTAAGCAAGTACGCGATAAGGTTATGGAGCTATGGCAGCAGATGGAACCATATGTTGACAAGGTGGTGGAGTGGATCCAAAGGACTGTAGAGCTCAAAGATGTGCTCATTACCCTGGGGATTGCTATCGGGGCAGCGGTGTTGAAGCCTTTGGGGCAAATTATCGCTACAGCGGGGCCGGTTGCCGGCGCCTTTCTGGCTCTTGTGGCGGTTGTGACCGCTTTGCGCAAGACCTGGGAAAGCGATTTCCTCGGTATTAGAACATTTGTTCTGAATACCCTCCAGAAGCTCCGCCAATGGTGGGTTGAACACGGTGAAGAAGTGATATTCACGGTTCAAACCTTCCTTCAGAACGTAGCCCAGGCCATGGGGAGGATTCTCGAGACTATTAGGCAAATTTGGGCCCAGCACGGTGATGAGGTGATAGCCAAAGTCCAGAGTTTCCTTCAGGGATTGCGCTTGATTTTTCAAAGGGGCCTTGCCTTTATACAGACCCATTTGAGCAGGCTCTTTGCCTATTTGAGTGAGCTGTGGACCCAACACGGTGATGAGGTGATAGCCACAGTCCAAAGGTTCCTTCAGGGATTGCCCCTGATGTTCCAGAGGGGCCTCGCCTTTATACAGACCCATTTGGGTGGGCTCTTGGCTTCTTTAAGGGAGCTGTGGCCCCAACACGGTGATGAGGTGATAGCCACAGTCCAAAGGTTCCTTCAGGGATTGCCCCTGATGTTCCAGAGTGGCATCACTTTTATACAGACCCATTTGGGTGGACTTTTGGCTTCTTTAAGGGAGCTGTGGGCCCAACACGGTGATGAGGTGACGGCCGCCATCAGCAAATTCCTCCAAACCTTGGTCGGTGCTTTTCAAAGCTATCTGACTTCCTTCCTGGTTCCCTTGGTGAAGGAAGTTTTGGAGTCTCTGCGGCAATGGTGGGCAGAGCATGGCGATAAAGTAAAGGCAATTGTGGAGGGGTTAGCTCAAGTGATTTTGATGCTTTTCGGTGCTCTATTTACGGCCGTCGGCTTCATTATACAGACAGGCTTGGACCTGATACGAAAGTTCTGGGAAGAGCATGGAGATACAGTTCGGCAGATTGTGAAGGGGCTGATTGACGCTCTACTTTTCCTTTTAGGGTGGTTTATCGACAACTTTTATTATATCTTTTCGGCTTTCCGCGCTGCCGCGGAAGGGGATTGGCAAGCTTTCGGGGAAAACCTGCGCAAAGCTTGGGAACTTGCCTGGAATAACATCATTACGATTCTGAAGGGGGCCTTTGAGGTTATCAAAGGGATTATCAAAGAGGTTTGGGAGGCAGTGAAAAACGCTTTCAGTGGAATAGATTGGGGGGCGATTGGCCGCGGAATCTTAGAGGGGATTGCCGAAGGCATCCGCGCAGGAATCCAGGCAGTAGTAGACGCAGCTAGGGCTGCTGCTGAAGCGGCCCTCAATGCCGCTCGGGGGATTTTGGGCATCCGCTCCCCCTCCCGCCTCTTTATGGAGGTGGGTGAGGAAATGATGCGTGGCTTTGCTCTAGGCATTGAAAAAGGAATGCAGTGGCCCCAGCTAGCTATTGAGAGAGCCACGCCTTTGCCCTCTCACGTAATCCAGCACCAGCACCATACTGTAGTAATTTACGGTGGGGTTACTGTCCAGAACGCTCGGGATGCGGAAGACCTTTTGAGGCAGTTGCGGGAGTTAAGTTATGCTTAAAGTTGTTTCCTTTGGCGATTTGACTTTTGAGCCCAATTATCGGGCCGGCCTATCGCCGGGCACTGAGTGGGGCTTACCTCCGGTGCGAGTGCGGGAAGTTCCCCGCACCGAGGCTTGGCCCTTGGTAACGGCAATTGAGCGGCCAGCCCCGCGGATCACTTTGGTCATCCGCATTGTGGGGAGCAATATAACATCATTGCGCAATGCCCTTTTGCGGGCCTTTTCGCCTGAGGATGAAACACCAAAACGCTTAGTTATATCGGACCCGAACGGAGCCAATCCCCGCTACATCTTGGCCATATGCGAATCGCTGCAACCTGTAAGGGCTGGCGATACCTCGGCAATTGACACCTTTGTAGCTCAGTTGGTCCCCCATGGCGATATCCGTTGGCGTTCTGTTACTCCTACCCAAGACGTTTGGAACATCTCGGCTTCAGGGCAAACGCGCAATATTACAAACCCCGGCAGCGAAGACGCTTACCCTGTTTTCTACATCAAGCCGACACAGGCGAAAAACGGCGGGTACGGATACCGCCGATGGGTGGCCGTTGTGTGGCGGTCGCAGAATGGTGGGAATCGCTATCCTGTGCGCTTTGACCTGAATACGCAAGCGCTCATCGGTGCGGGCAAAATGCAGGCTGATGGCGATGACCTCCGCGTTTTGGTCAACGGAGTGGAGCGCGACCGGTGGCTTGCGGACCTCAACACTACTGCCACCAAAATATGGGTTAATTTGGACTTTCAGCCCTCTATCCCCATGACCCTGAAAACAGCTATCCCGTCCAGTGGAACCATCAGCAGTATTGAGGTTAATGAGAGTATTGAACGGATGCCGGAAAGTGGCATTTTACTTATTGACAGCGAGGCCTTTGTTTACTCCGGAAAGGTGAACAGCGAGCGGAAATTTACCAATATCACGCGGGCCGCGCGTGGGACTGCACAGGCCGCGCATTCTGTGGGGACACCAGTGCACTGGGTTCAACATGATATTTGGATCCTCTACGGTAACCCTAATGTCGATGCTCCGGTGACCGATGACCGTTGTAAACCGGCCTTTGATCTATCGCAGTCTTCCAATACGCAATGGGTTTATGAGGTTTTCAATGATGCGACCGAACAGCGTGCCGGGGGCTGGTACCGCTACGGCAATATTACCTTAACCGGCCGGGGTGGAGTTTACACAGCGACAGAGCGCACATTATCCCCCAACAACTTTGAGGTCATCGGAGCTTGGCTTGGGGAGTCACACAGCGGAGCCTATGGCTGGGGTTTATATAACCCGTGTGGCATCACGGGCATCACTTGGGGAAATGGCAAAAAACGCCGAGCAGGCGAAAGGTTCCTGGTCCACTGTATGAACTGGCCACGCGGGGCCTCTTGGTGGAACTGGCATTATAACCCGCCACCACCTTCGCAACCTAATACGTGGGAAAGCTGGTCATATTCGGGCAGTTTTTCCGTGTCTGACTACATTGCTATTGCGGCCTATTTCTTTCCTCAGGACGTTGAAGCCGGTTCCGCGACTGTTTCCCTCAACTCCTCTGAAACGCCGTTGGTAACTGTCGGCAGCGAACTCGGTGGCTATTTCCTAGACTGTATTATCAGCAATCAAACCACAGGCGAAAGCATCCGTGTCACTGCCACATTGGCGCTAAACCAAACGCTTATAGTCGATTGCGATTCCATGACTGTCAAGCTGGAAGATGGGACGCGGATGCTTTCA
>JBHOQL010000086.1:0-52513 GCA_042408195.1 Anaerolineae bacterium | reverse complement strand
GCCGGGTCTTTGTGGACGGGAGGACTGACCTCTACGGGGACAAAATTCTGGGTGAATTCATCCGGGCATTTAGGGCCGAGGATGGTTGGGAACAGATCCTGGAAAAGCACGATGTAAAAATTGTCGTCATAGAAAGGACTGCCCCCGTAGCCCGCTGCCTTGAGTTAAAGAAAGAGTGGCACAAAGTTTATGAGGACTCCCTCGCAGTTATCTTCGTAAGAGAAGAATCACTGAGCCAGTAGCCAAGGGCCAGGATGGCAAGAATATAGCCAAGGTAATTTTCGTTGAGGAAGCGGGAGAAGTAGAAAAAGGTGAAAAGAGTAAGGCCGTAAGCCCAAAGGGCATTTCTAAGGGAAGGCTTCTGATACAAGCGAAACACCAAGGTCAGAGCCAGAGGTAAAACAAATATTAGCTCAAAAATCCAGAAGGGGAAATAACTCAAGCGGGATTCCACAAGCCCAAGGGCTAATATAAAGTTAGCCACCCCCCAACCCCTGATTTGATATGATACTTTCGCGGTTCCAGCCGCCCACCGCCATACATCGTCAACCATAGCGTCAGGATTCCAGAGGAAAAAGGGAATCACGATGGCCGAAAATATTAGGACAAAAGCCAACGCAGGATGAAAAAATAAGCCTAATCGGCCAGTTTTTCTCCAAAGATAGAGAAAATAAAATGGCACGAAGAACCAGGCGGTAGGCTTGGAAGCACAAGCTAAAGCCAACGATACAGAGGAAGCGATCACTTTACCCTTTGCGAGAAACCACAGACTTAACACAACCCAAAACAGAACAAAAGAATCGTTCTGGCCGAAAATCACATCGCTTCCCATGATGGGATTGAGGCCAAGCACAGCCACCAATTTCAACCTGTCCTCGGGCTTGGAGGCCAGGGAGGGCACTATAGCTAAGGTCAGGACAAAAAGCAAGAGGTAGACAAAACGCTGGTCGTACCAACCCAGCGAAGCCTCAAGAGCCCAATAAAAGGGCAAGGAAAAAAGGAAAGTCCAAGGCAAATATGGATAATGGTAAAGGGCCGTCTTATAATCCAAGCCCCACTCGGCCATTGGTGTATCGGTGTAATCCTCAACATAAGGGTTTTTTCCTGTCTGCAAGAATTTGATAGCCTCCTCAGTTTGGATGACTCCGCCATCGTGGGTGTAAGAGGCCGGTCCAGCCTGGTGCCTGAGCATCACCATAAGCAGGGCTTCAGCTATTATTGTGGAGAAAATAATCCCGTAAATTATCCCCAACTTGAGACCATAAAGCTGAGGCCTCAGCATATCCACCGCGAAATAGAGAACCAGAAGACCGAAGGCCAGGGAAATAAGCAGGAGAGTAATAGGGTCCGTAAGCCAGTCCCTGAGGAGTTCCTGGGCCTTTGGGCTTAGGAGCAGGTTCGTGAAGGGTAAGGAAGCTACATCCTGATGGCGCTGGGGAAGAACAAGCTGGGCAAGGGTGTCAATCCTCACCCTGGCCAGGACCATTACGAAAAGCAGGAGAGCATCTCCTGAAAGAATACCCCAAACCCTCCAGATTTTGACTTGATTTTAACAGAAGAGCGCACGGGCGTCAACCTATGGGAAGGTGGATAGATTCTGTAAGCCAAGAGAACTCTCAGGCTACGTAGGCCAGAAGCCCGAGTTGCTGCGCTTTCTTCCTTGATTTATAATTACCTAAGCATGTATAAAAGGGCGAAAAATGGCGAGCCTTGAGGAAATCAGCGCTTTTATCATAGATATGGATGGAGTGCTCTACAGAGGCAATACCCTCATCCCCGGGGCAGTAGAGTTCATATCAACCTTAGAAGAAACCGGCCGTAGTTTCTTGCTTCTTACCAACAACTCCTCCCTAACACCAGCCCAATACGAAGCCAAGTTGGCAAGAATGGGGATAAAAGTTCAGCAAGATAAGATTTTTACTTCGGCTTTGGCTACTGCTCAATACTTGCGCTCCACCGCTAAAACGGGGGCTAAGGTTTTCCTGATCGGCATGGACGGCATAAGGGAGGCCCTGTTAGCCGAAGGGTTTGTCCTCGCCAATGACAGAAATGTGGATTTCGTGGTGGTGGGTATTGATTTTAATCTAACTTATGAAAAACTCAAGGAGGCTGCGCTGGCGATAAGGGCGGGTGCCACTTTTATAGGCACCAACCCCGATAAGACTTTACCTATGGAGGAAGGGCTTTATCCAGGTAACGGAGCTATTCTTGCCGCACTGGAAGCTTCTACGGGCGTAAAGCCGGTTGTCGTGGGGAAGCCGTCTCCTCTTATATTTGAGATAGCCCTCAAGCGCTTGGGAAGCACTCCCGAAAAAACAGCCGTAGTGGGTGATAGATTGGAGACGGACATATTGGGAGCCCAACAAGCAGGCTTGAAGAGCATCCTCGTGCTTTCCGGTGTTACCGATGATCAATTTCTGGCTTCAGCCGAATTGAAGCCTGATTTCGTCTTTAAGAGCGTTAGGGAATTGGCAGAAGTTTTGAGGAGAGGATAGATTGCTGACGCTTTTCTACGGTGCTGTAGCAGGCTGGTGCTTGGCCGGAATAATGTGGTGGTTCGCGTTGCACAAGGGAAAGAGCCCTGCATTTGCCCTAAGCACGGAGTTGGCTGGAAGTTTGCTTTGGTCCGCAGTGCTCATAAGTTATGGATTAAGAGCTAGTTATTGGCCTTTATCAACACCCGAGGAATTTCTCCTTCTAACTTTAAGTTTTGCCGCTTTGATTCACCTTTTGGCCGAATTAACGATTCAAAACAAAGGAACCGGATGGATGGCACCCATTATCTTTGCATTGCTGGCTCTGTGGGGTAAGGAGTCCCTTGTTGCTGCACCTCCCCCTCCCCCACCGGCTTTCAACAGCGTCTGGTTCCAGCTCCATACCTTTACCGCATCCATTGCGTATGGGGCCTTTCTGGTAGCAGGAGCCACTTCCCTGGCAGCAATCTTAGAGCCAGGGCAAGAGCCCCAAGAGCTTGCTGGGGAAATGGCCGTAGGTTATATTGCTCTGACTCTTTCTATGCTTACCGGGGCTCTGTGGGGCCTATTCACCTGGGGAAGTTTCTGGGGATGGGGTTTGAAGGAGATATGGACCCTCACCCTCTGGCTTATGGCCACTCTCTACTTCCACATCCGGGCTCTGCCTCGGTGGAAAGGACGCATGTCATGGATCGTGATCACCCTGATAATGGGGGTTATGCTTTTTTCGCTAATGGGCACAGGATGGCTTGCCAGAAGGTTAACCCTTGAAACTCTTTACATTTTCTGAGAGGCCATGAGGGGACGGAAGCTAAGGATAGTGTGGAGAGAGGAGGCGAAAGTTTTGCAAAACTTGTACCGCAGAGAGAACAATCCAGACGCCCAGAGACGTCTGCAGGCTTTATGGCTTGTAAGGCAGGGATACAAACTCGGCCAGGTGGCATGGTTAATAGGTGTCCACTACCGAACGATCAGCAGATGGCTTTCTTGGTACAGAGAGGGTGGCACAGGAGAATTAATAGCCCGGCGCAGGGGCAACCTAAAAGGCCGCACACCTTTTCTCTCCGAGGACCAGATCGCTAAGCTCGGGGAAGAACTGGGGAAAGGATCTCTAACCGGCACCAAAGAAGCCATCGCCTGGGTTAGGGAGAGCTTCGGGGTGAATTACTCCTACTGGGGTATGTACTCCCTTCTCCGGCGGATTGGTTTCTCGAGGAGAGGCAGCTCAAGAAGAAAGGGAGAACGTGCATAAGAGTGGAGGTATCGGAGGGGTAAGGGTTATGATAAGCAGGCGAAACTTTATTAAGATAATGACAGCAGCTGCAGGGGCAGTAGGACTTGCCCCTTTATTCAGAGAAATGCATAGAGCCGGAGCTTCTCCGGATTTTCCCCCTAATGCTCAGGAAGCTCTATATTATATCCCCGGTGGGAAAGAGACAACTGAGTGCGCCCGCTGTCATACATCTCCTGAACCTTCCCGTACCCTTTACTGTCATATCCCGCACAAAGGCAATTATGTGAAATGTCAGCTATGCCCTAAAGGTTGCCTTATAAGTGAAGGACGCCGGGGTGACTGCAGGGTCCGGGAGAACAAAGGGGGGAAGCTTTATACCATGGTATACGGTAATCCCTGTGCCGTTCACAATGACCCTATAGAGAAAAAACCTTTCTATCACTTCTTACCGGGAACCATGGCCCTATCATTGGCTACGGCCGGCTGCAACCTCCATTGCCTCTACTGCCAGAACTGGAGCATATCTCAAGTCCCTCCCGAGAAGACCGAAAATTACGACCTTTCCCCGGAAGAATTGGTACTTTTGGCGGAAAAGCTCGGCAGTTCTTCTATAGCCTTTACTTATACTGAACCCGTCATTTTCTACGAATACATGTGCGATATAGCCCGGCTGGCTAGACCCAGGGGGATAAAGAACATCGTCATAAGTGCCGGCTATGTAAACCCAGAACCCCTCCGCCAGCTTTGCCGGATCGTAGATGCTATAAAGATTGACTTCAAAGGCTACAGCGAAGAATTCTACCGCAAAGTTTGCTTCGGCACCCTTCAGCCCGTTCTGAATGCAATGAAGATAATCAAAGAGGAGGGAGTTCACCTGGAGATAGTGAACCTCATAGTGCCTACTCTAAACGATTCAGAGGAGCAAATAAGAGGGCTGTGCCGCTGGATTGTGGAAAACCTGGGACCTGATGTCCCCACCCATTTTTCCCGCTTCTTCCCGATGTATAAGCTAACTCATTTACCACCCACGCCAGTAGAAACTCTGGAAATGGCCAGGGAGATTGCCACTGAAGAAGGTATAAAGTTTGCATATGTGGGAAATGTGCCTGGTCACAAGTGGAACAGTACTTACTGTCCGAAGTGTGGTGAGCTGATAATAGCTCGCTTTGGCTTCAACGTGGCCGGCTATTATCTGGTGAATGGCAAATGTAAATATTGCGGGGAATCGATACCAGGAGTTTGGGTTTAGGGCAGATGGATCCGAGAACTAAACTTTTGCTTGCCATCGCTTTTTCGGCCATAACGGTTCTGGAAAGACGCCTCTTGATGCTTGGAGGGCTCGTTTTAGTTCCTTTTATCACAGCTTTAGTCCTTGGGCTTGCTCCGATGTGGCTTCGTTCTCTTAAGCTGCTCGCCCCTATGTTCCTCATCGCCTCCCTCATCACCCTCGTAGCCTTCGGCCCCGAAGTGGCTCTGGAAGTAACCTTGAGGCTCATAGCTGTAGGAGGAGCTTTCTACCTTTTCTTTCGCACGACCTTGCCTGAAGACTTGGCTCGCGCTCTGGTCAAGATGGGGGTCCCATACATTTTCGCTTTTATTCTTACCACGGCCATGGAGTTCATCCCTGTACTCCGGAGGAAAATTACAGGGATAATTGACGCACAGCGCTCCAGAGGGATACCTCTTGAACCTGGATGGCGAGCTCTGCGTTACTATCCGGCCCTTTTCATACCCATCATGGTGACCAGCTTCTCTCTGGCCGATGAACTGGCAATGGCTATGGAATCAAGGGGGTTCGGCCGAAGGGGCCGTTCGTTTTACCACGATTATAGCCTCCGTTTCAAGGATTGGATTGCCCTTCTGGCCTGCGCAATTCTTGTAGGCCTTTGGGTTCAGTCCCTTTAAAATGAGGGCTTTCCAAGATGGGTTTAAGGGTTTT
The DNA here is from genome assembly GCA_042408195.1 of Anaerolineae bacterium. Classification (GTDB taxonomy): domain Bacteria; phylum Chloroflexota; class Anaerolineae; order SpSt-600; family SpSt-600; genus SpSt-600. Next base: position 46,866 of record JBHOQL010000086.1, on the reverse strand, counting down.
TAGCCCCGCAACAATCGTCCTATTGTTAACCTCCTGCTTCAGTGCAAAGGCAGGGGAACAGCCTATCACTCGTTTCATTGTGGATTACAGCCAAGCGCCGGACATCCACAGGCTTTCCCAAGCTGACCTGGTCATCGTTCAGCCTATTCTTACATCAGATCAGCTCCAGAGCCTGGAGCAAGCGGGCACTAAGGTGGTAGCTTACTTGACCATAGGCGAAGTAGATCCAGATGACCCGGCTCTCCCTTCCTTGCCGTCAGAGTGTATACTCGGGCAAAACCCCAACTGGGGTTCTTTTTACGTAAATCCCAATTGCCTGGAATGGCAGGAGCTTATCCTAGAAAGAGCGCGAGCCCTTCGCGAGACTGGTTACCACGGCTTGCTTCTGGACACGGTTGACACAGCTGAATTGTTTCCGGAAACCAAGGATGGATTTGTGGATCTGATCTGCACTCTGCGCCGAGAAACAGGAGGTTACTTGGTTCAGAATAGAGGCTTTGCCGTGCTAGAAAGGACGGCAGCATGCATCGATGCCCTCCTCTATGAAGATCTCAGCACTCGCTATGATTTCGCTACAGGCCATTATCTTTACGAAGAACAGGACCCACACCGCGCACTTCTCTATGAAGACCTTTTAACGCTCTTGGCTCTGGAGTACGCTCCCCCTGATAGGCCTGCTCTGGCCTGGAAAGCCTGCCAGAGGGCTCGCTCACTCGGCTTCGCAGGATATGTAGCCTTCGATGTAATGCTCCACAAAGGAGGTCTCTTCTGCGATGAAATGATATCACCACAGCCTTACCGGGCGACGAATTCCGGAATTTTCAGAGGCTCAACTCCCATCCATCTGTACGGCCTCAACTGGTTCGGCATGGAAACAACCGACAGAGCCCCCCATGGGCTATGGACCGGAAGAACTGTCTCTGATTTCTTGATCCAGATAAAGGAGCTCGGGTTCACCGCTATACGTCTCCCCATCTCACCCCAGGTGCTGTGGCCTGGCCACCCGACTGCTTCATGGGCACAAAACTCAGGCCGTTATCCAGCTGACGCCTTCGAAGGGCTTCTATATTTTCTGGAAGAAGCGCAAAAGGCGGGTTTATATGTGCTCCTTGATTTCCACACGTATGACCCCCACCGCCTTGGTGGAAACCTACCGGGCAAGCCGTTTGGAGAGGGCTACACCAAAGAAGATTGGCTGGCAGACCTGAAGAGAATGGCCGAAATTGCCCTCAGTTTCCCTAATGTCATCGGTATTGATTTATGTAATGAACCTCACGCTTTAACCTGGCATGAGTGGAAAGCACTTGCCTTAGAAGGCGCTAACGCAGTTCTACAGGCCAATCCTTTCATTTTAGTAGCGGTGGAAGGAGTGGGAAATGCTTCCGATAATGGCGGCTGGCCTGCTTTCTGGGGAGAGAACCTTACAGAGGCTTATTTCAATCCCTTAGCCCGGGAATGGAACGTTTTCTTACCAATAATCATGGGTGGGGGAAAAGGGACCTCCTCTTCAACTGAAGTTCCTACTTCCCTTCCTAGCCGCATCCTTTACCTTCCCCACGTTTACGGTCCAAGTGTAGCCCAGCAGCCTTACTTTGACGAGCCCGACTTTCCTTCCAATATGCCGCAGATATGGGAAACCCATTTTGGCCGCCTGAAGGGCTTGTTCCCGCTGGGCATAGGAGAATTCGGAGGACGATATGAGGGATTAGATAAAACCTGGCAGGATGCTTTCGTGGATTACTTGCTGGCTAAGGACATCCGCATCTTCTTCTACTGGGCTCTGAACCCCAATTCTAGTGACACTGGGGGCATACTACTGGATGACTGGCGTACCGTCCACGAGGGCAAAATGAACTTATTGAAGCGCCTTATGGGACAAACTAAGCCTTGAGCACTTTAGGGAAAGTCACTGTAGCGATAGCCCCTTTACCGTTTGCCCCTTCTAGGGTGAAACTCCCCCGCAACTCCTCTTCAGTCAGGGTTCTCACTATCTTGAGCCCAAGGCTTTCCGTCTGGAAGGGATCGAAGCCTGGAGGAAGACCTTTACCATCATCGTGCACGGTGATTTTCACCCAATTCTCCAAATCCTCGATCTTCACCGTTACATGGCCAACAGTGCGATCTGTGTAACCGTGCTCTAAGGCATTCTGTATAAGTTCATTCACGATCAAGGCACAAGCAGTGGCCTGCTCAGATGGAAGGAGTATTTCAGGACCCTGAAGCTCCATAGAAATGTGCTTCTCCGGTGTTAGCATACCCTCTCTTGCCTGATCCATTATCTTTCGGCAGAGATCTCTTAGGTTTATCAGGCCAGAATCGTGCTCCGAAAGGAACTCGTGAATTATGGCTATACTGAGGATCCGGTTAATGCTATCAGTCAAAGCGGCTTTCGCCTCTTCGTTGGAGATGCGGCGGGCTTGAAGGCGGAGAAGAGCAGCCACCGTCTGAAGATTGTTCTTGATGCGGTGATGTATTTCTTTAATTATTGTCGTTTTAACTCTGAGTTCCTGTTCCTTGCGCCGTTCCTCGGTTACATCGTGTATTATGAGTATGGCTCCAGCTAAAGGCATTGGTGGATCGCCCAAAAGGGGGATGAACAGCTCTCTGAGACGAGACGGAGGCTCGTAAATAGGCAGAGCCCGCTTTATCCAAACCATATTCGCATCCGTGTGCTCTTCTCTCTGACTGAACTCCCTATCTATCAAGGCCGCACTGAGCATTTGAAAGTCGGAGGGAGGCAAGCGGGAAATGGGAGCCCCTCTGAGATCGCGCAGGATGCCAAGCTTGCGGTAGAGATTAGCCGCTACTCCACTTATGTAGCGGATTATTTTCTGGTCATCCACTATGATTATGCCATCTTGCTCAGTTACTGGGTAAAACGATTGAGTCCTATCCAGAAGACCGCGGCACGCCATGTGATGGAGGTAATGGAGAGCTATCTGGAACACTTGGCTGCGGCGACGGCGCCTCTCATATTCCAGCAGATTGGATTCAAAGCTCAACACGCCGGCAATTTTACCTGTGCGTCCAATTATGGAGAAAGTCTCCTCTACTATTGGGACCTCGCTGATAAGAAGAGGTCCCTGCGCTTTCCAGTGACCTATGCGCTTAAGAGCTCGGAAAACGAGGGGCCTTTCAGCCCTGTAGACATAGCGGCCTTTCAAATCTTCCTGATAGAGGGGGGAAATGGAACGAGGTCTTGCGTGGGCCAGGACGACCACCGCATCTTTAGTGGACACAGGATAATAAATGAAAGCATCGGCTTTCGTAAGGTCAGCGATGAAATTAAGTCCCGCTACAACTCTCTTTAAGATTTCTTTATCTTCTTCCTTGACCACTACTTCAGGATAGACCACTCTGTCTAGCCTCCACGCTACTTTCCAAGAAGATTATACAGGATTTAGGCCCCAAGGCCAAAGGGAAATATCAAGACTTACCTTGCCTGAGGTAAAGCCGCGGAAGGCGACGGCTCAAAGAGGCAACTACTTCGTAATGAATAGTTTCGGCCCAGCGGGCTACTTCTTCTGCCCCGATTCGCACCCCACCCTGTTCCCCTATCAACACCACCTCATCCTCTATGGAGACTCCATCTACCCCGCTCACATCAACCACAAATTGGTCCATGCATATCCGACCTATTATCGGCACTCTGACTCCTTTTATTAGGACAAACCCTCTGTTGGAGAGGAGTCTGCAATATCCATCGCCGTAACCTACGGGAACGAGAGCAACCGGTGTAGGGCGGGTGGTTACATAAGTGCGCCCATAGCTTACGGGAAAACCTGCCGGCAAGACTTTGACCCTCGCTACCCTGCTTTTGAGGGAGAGAGCCGGAACCAGCGGGAAAGGGGGCTCAACCTCTTCCGAGGGACGGAATCCGTAGAGGATTATTCCGGTTCTGACCGCTTCAAGATGCATAAAGGGGAAACGGATGGTAGCCGCACTGTTGCACGCGTGTCTAAGGGGAAAGTTAAAACCAGCCCTTTCCAATCTATTTACCACTTCCATGAAAATCTCAAATTGCCTAAAGGTGTAGTTCGTGGAATCCTGGCTAACTTCATCTGCCACGGAGAAATGGGTATAAAGACCCTCAATAGTCAGTCCAGGCAAGGAGGCCACTTCCCTTACAAAATCCTCTACTTCTTCCGGCAAAAGGCCGAAACGTCCCAGGCCAGTATCCACTTTGATGTGAACTGGCAGTTTTTTGCCAGCTTTGAGGGCTTCTTGCGAAAGGGCCTGAGCTTGCTCAAGAGTTATGAGGGTAGGGGTAAGATCGTAACGGACCACCTCTGGTATTTCAGCCAGGGTTATATAGTTCATAACAAGGATAGGAGCTTCTATCCCTGCCTTACGCAACTCAATTCCCTCTGAAGCCCTGGCCACCGCCAGCCTGGAAGCGCCGGATTCGAGGGCGACCTTCGCTACAGGGATAGCACCGTGGCCATAAGCATCGGCCTTTACTACCGCTATAAGCTCAACCTTCTCGCCAATGAAAGATTTTATGTTCCTGACATTGGCTTCAATAGCATCAAGGTTCACCTCAACCCAAGAGGGACTTGCTTCGGCCATTTACCCTCCGAGGTAAGCTTTCTTGACTTCGGGATTATTAACTAACTCCTCGGAAGTGCCCGAAAGGACAATGGTGCCCGTTTCGAGGACGTATCCTCTGTGGGCAAGTCTCAAGGCCTGGCGAGCGTTCTGCTCCACCAGGAGGATAGTGGTTCCCTGCTCGTTTATTTCCCTCAAAACGTTGAATATTTCCCTAACTAGGACGGGAGCAAGTCCCATAGAGGGCTCATCTAACAGCATCAGGCGTCCCCGGCTCATGAGAGCGCGTCCTATGGCCAGCATTTGCTGTTCCCCACCTGAAAGGGTCCCAGCCAGCTGGTTCTTCCTCTCCGCCAGGCGCGGGAAGAGGGTAAAGACCCGTTCGTAATCCCTTTTTATCTCCTTGCTGTCCTTCCGTGCCCACGTGGCCAGCTTCAGGTTTTCAATAACTGTAAGGTTGGCAAAAATCCCCCTCCCTTCTGGCACATGGGAAATCCCCATCTCCACTACCTTGTGGGGAGGAATGTTCCTCAAGTCAATCCCATCGAAGATAATTGCCCCTTTATCAATGGGAATAAGCCGGGAAATCGCCCTGAGGGTAGTGGATTTCCCAGCCCCGTTGGCTCCGATGAGCGTTACAATTTCTCCTTCCCTGATTTCAAAAGAAATCCCCCTGAGAGCCTTGATTGCCCCGTAGGAAACGTGCAGATTCTCCACCCGAAGCAAGACATCGTCTTTCATACTACGGCCTCCTCCCCGAGATAGGCTTCGATGACCCTGGGGTTGTTTTGGATTTCAGCAGGGGGGCCTTCAGCAATGGTCTCTCCGAAGTCCAGCACTTTTATTCTCTCGCAGATCCCCATCACCACTTTCATTTGGTGCTCTATGAGGATTATGGTGAGACCAAACTCGCGGCGTATCCACTGGATGAGCTCCATAAGTTCTGCGACCTCTGCCGGGTTCATCCCTGCAGCTGGCTCATCCAGGAGAAGAAGGCGCGGCTCACTAGCCAGAGCCCTTGCTATTTCCAATCTCTTCTGAAGTCCATAAGGAAGGCTAGAAGCCAACCAGTCGGCCTTATCGGCGAGGCCCATTATCTCCAGAAGCTCCATCGACTTAAGCCTGGCCTCCCTTTCGCTTTCTTTCATAAGCCCTACCTTAAACATCGCTTCCAGTGGCGAATATTTTATCCTTGAGAACCTCGCAATGCGCACGTTATCCAGAACGGTGAGATTTTTGAAGAGGCGAAGGGTCTGGAAGGTGCGGGCGATGCCAAGAGCGATTATCTCTTCGGGTCTCTTCCCCACCAAATTGTGTCCGTTGAAAATTATCTCCCCCGCCGTTGGCCGGTAGACGCCAGTTATCAAGTTGAATACGGTGGTCTTGCCCGCTCCATTCGGCCCTATTATGCCTATAAGCTCGCCTTCTTCCAGGTCCAAGTTGAAGTCGTATACTGCCCGCAAGCCTCCGAAGTAGTGAGTGAGTCCCCTTATCTTAAGGATGACAGCCATATTTTATCCCTCATCTCCAGGGATTTGCCCGCGCGGAAGCTAACCTGCTCAAGGCAATGGCCCTCTCTTTCTGCCAACTCTCCGGTCTTTCCTCCGGAGGAATCAGGAACTTCCACTCTCTCATTCCCATAATACCTCTAGGCCTAAAGATCATCAATAGGACCAGAAGGAGAGGCCCTATGACCCAGCGCCAGACCTGAAGAGGCCTCAGAAGCTCCAAAAGCACAGTGTAAATAGTAGCCCCGAGAATAGAGCCACCTATGCTTCCGATACCTCCGAGGTAAACCATAACCAGGATATCAGTGGACTTAAGTATGCTGAAAGCCCTGGGGTTTATGAAGAGAAGGACGTGAGCATACAGTCCACCGGCGATCCCGGCAAAGAAAGAGGCAATGACGAAAATCACCATTTTGACAGCACGGGTATCAACACTTACCAGCGAAGCGGCTATTTCATCCTCTCTGATAGAAAGCGCGCCTCTGCCGTAATTGGAATAAACCAGGTTCCGGACGAGCCAGATGGTTATGATAACCCAGATGTAAACCCAGGCCAGGTTCGTAAGCTTGGGCATGCCCATGAAGCCCCTCGGGCCACCTATCGCTTCTATGTTCTCTAGGACGCTCTTCACTATCATGTTCCAGGAAAGGGTAACGATAGCCAGATAGTCCCCCCTCGTGCGGAAAGAAGGGAAAGCGATTATCAGGCCAGTAAGCCCAGCTGCTAAACCCCCGATAATGAGAACTATGGGGAAGAGGAAAGGGGCGTAATCGGAAAGTCCCAACCTGGGGAGAACCCAAACAGTGAGGATGGAAGAGACATAGGCGCCCACCGCCATAAAGCCTGCATGGCCCACTGAGAATTCCCCCATGTAACCGTTGATCAGGTTAAGGCTCAGGGTCAGGATGATATTGATTCCCACGTAAATGAGTACCTGTTGCCAGTAAAGGTTTATTATACCCAGAGCTGGGAATAAAATAGTGGCAAGCAAAAAGAAAACCACCAGTCCTGGAAGAAAAACTTTTTTAGCGGGTTCAGGCCATGAATCATAAAAAGCGCTTAAGCGGCGACCGAAGGCAAGCCAAAACGCTGACACGCTTTTAAGGATTCCCATGCCAACACCTCACACCTTCTGAATTACAGGTCGGCCCAGGAGCCCATAAGGCCGGAAGACGAGCAAGAGCAAGAGCATGGAGAAAGCTACGAAATCCCGGTAAGTGGAGGAGGGCAGAATAACTGGAGTGAAAATCTCCACCAGCCCCAGCAAATACCCTCCCAACATTGCTCCCCGTATGTTGCCAATTCCTCCCACCACTGCCGATATAAAAGCCCACCACCCTATCCTTATGCCCATGTAGGGGTCAATGGTGTAAACAAAGCCGTACAAAGTCCCCCCTACGGCAGCAATAGAAGCTCCCAGAGCGAAGGTTATAGAAATTATGCGGTCCATCGGCACCCCCATAAGAGGCACCGTGAACTTATCCCAGGAGATAGCCCGCATCGCCATTCCCACCATGGTACGTCGAACAATGGTGTCCAGAAGGAACATCACCACAGCTGAGACGAAAATTATAATGAGCTGAATGTTGGAAGTAGCAATTCCACCAATGGTGAAACGCTGGACTGGAATTATAGGCGGAAGGAAACGCGGGTGCGGCCCTATAGTAGCCAGAGTAAAATTTTCCAGGAAAAGCCCGACTCCGAGTGCCGTTATCACTGCCGAAACTCTCGGGGCTTTCCGCAATGGCCTGTAGGCAAAACGTTCTATAATTACAGCTAAAAGTGCGGTGCAGAACATGGAAGCCAACATTGTGAGGAGGAAGGTTATTATGCCCGGGAGTTTCAGAAAATAAGCCATTAAAGCAGAGCCGACAAAGAACGCTATGTAAGTGCTGACCATGAAAATATCGCCGTGGGCAAAGTTTATAAGAGTGATTATGCCGTAAACCATTGAATAACCCAAGGCAATGAGGGCATAAACGCTTCCCAACTGCAAAGCATTAAGGATTTGCTGTAAAAAAGCCTGCATAGCCCCTCCATTATTAAGCGGGGGCGAGCCCTAAGCCCACCCCCGCGGCAAGTTTTACTTCAAGGTCTGAACTTTACGGCTTGGCAGTGGTGTAATAGGTAAACTTCTTCCCCGGTACATCCACCTTGAGGACCACGGCACTCTTTATGGGGTCACCAGTGCCCCTATACTCCATGACCCCGGTAACGCCTTCGTACTCGGTGATGCCCCTGAGAGCTTCTACTACAGCCTCCCGGTCAATCTTCCCAGCCTTCTTAATGGCTGCAACTGCAAGGCCGAATGCGTCGTAAGTCAGGGCTGCCACATCGTCCGGGGTCTTGCCATACTTGGCTTCATAGGCCTTTATGAAAGCTTGAGCCTTGGCAGTGGCGATGTCCGGGGCATAGTGAGTGGTGAAGAACAAGCCATCGCAGTCAGGGCCGCACAAGTCAATGAGCTCCAAGTTCCCCCAGGAGTCGCTCCCAAAGATTATGCCTTTGAATCCAAGCTTCCTGGCCTGTTGGACCTGGAGGGGCACTTCAGAGTAGTAGTTGGGGAGGAAGAGCCCGTCGGCTCCGGAATTTATAATCTTAGTGAGCTGGGAGGAGAAATCCTTATCACCCGTGGTGTAAGTCTCATAAGCGACTACCGGATAGCCGAGCTCTTCTATAGTCTTCTTGAAGAACTCAGCGATTCCCTTATTGTATTCGGAGGCCACGTCAAAGAGGACAGCTGGTTTCTTCACTCCCAACTCCACAGCCAGTTTGGCAGCCACAGCGCCCTGGAAGTCATCGATGAAGCAAGCCCTGAAGACATACTTCTTTGGTGCTCCAGTCTTAGGATCAAGGGTGGTCTTAGGGTTAGTGGACCATGGGCTGATCATGGGCATTTTGTTGGCTTCAGCTACTTCAGAGGCAGGGATAGCGTTGCGGCTAGCGTTAGGGCCTATCATCAAAAGGACTCCAGCAGTGTGGAGTTTTAGGGCAGCAGCAGCGGCTGATTCGGCTTTGTCCTCGTTATCTTCAATAAGGAGCTGAATGGTATACTTGCGGCCACCAACCTCTATACCCCCAGCCTTGTTAACTTCTTCCACGAAAAGCTCTGCAGCATTCTTACAGGACTGGCCTACTACGGGGATTCCCCCGGTGAGCTCAACGTTAAGCCCTATCTTGATGACACCAGGTCTGGGGGCGCACGAGACTGCGGTGAGGCTAAGCACAATCAATATGCTTAAAAGCCAGGCCAACCTTTTCATATCTCCCCTCCTTTGGAGAGCCCTTCATTGGGCTCAAAATTTTTAATAATTATAAATCATCTAACCTCCTGCCGCAAGTTTGCTATCGGGTCATTGAAACTAAGTGGCAAGCCGATTTTGGCGCCAGATCCAGGTCTTTTGCTTTCCACATTCGCTTATAGTATAATGAGAAACACACACTCTCCCGCAAGGAGGAGAAATATGCCAGGCAAAAAGGTCAGGGTGGCAATAATCGGGGTAGGAAACTGCGCTTCTGCGCTTGTACAAGGTGTGTATTACTACCGCAATGTTCCAGATGATGCCTTTGTACCGGGCCTTATGCACGTTAACCTAGGAGGTTATCACGTCAGAGACATAGAGTTCAGCGCTGCCTTTGACATTGATGCCAACAAGGTAGGCAAGGACCTTTCCGAAGCCATCTTCACTCCCCCCAACAATACCGCCAAGTTCGCCGATGTACCTCACCTCGGCGTACCTGTGCACCGAGGAATGACCCACGATGGCCTTGGCCGTTACCTAAAGCAGATTATAACGAAAGCCCCTGGCTCTACTGCCGATATAGTCAAAATTCTGAAAGACACAGGAACCGATGTTGTGGTCAATTTCCTTCCGGTTGGGAGTGAAATGGCCACAAAGTGGTACGTGGAACAGATCCTAGAAGCAGGATGCGCTTTCGTCAACGGCATTCCTGTTTTCATTGCTAGGGAAGAGTACTGGCGCAAGCGCTTTGAAGAAAGAGGACTCCCTCTCATTGGAGATGATGTTAAATCTCAGGTAGGTGCCACCATCGTCCACAGGGTTTTAACCAAATTGTTCAGAGACCGAGGAGTGAAAATTGAGCGCACCTACCAGCTCAACTTCGGCGGAAATACCGACTTCCTCAACATGCTGGAAAGGGAGAGGCTTGAGTCCAAGAAAATCTCTAAGACAAGCGCCGTGACCAGCCTTCTGGATTACGAAATCCCTCCCGAAAACATCCACATTTCCCCGAGCGATTATGTCCCGTGGCTTGCGGACCGAAAGTGGTGCTACATAAGGATTGAGGGGAGAACTTTCGGCGATTTGCCCCTGAACCTTGAGCTTAAGCTTGAGGTTTGGGATTCTCCAAACTCCGCTGGGGTGATTATCGATGCCGTAAGGTGTGCTAAAATCGCCCTGGACCGTGGGCTGAAAGGAGCTCTAATCGGCCCATCAGCTTATTTCATGAAATCTCCTCCTATCCAATACCCGGATGAAGTGGCCAGGCAAATGGTGGAAGATTTCATCCAGGGCAAAGGGGTTTAACCTGAAGGGAGGCCCTAGCCGGGGGTCTGGAGATGGCCCCCGGCTTTTTTTATGGCGAATCCAGTTTTTCCACCACTAAAAAGTGGGAAAGGCCAAATATGTTCAGGGGGCTTCTCTCCAGAGCATAGGTTACGCGCCTAAGCCATTGAGCTAACAGTGGCCGCCGCAACGCTATTTTATCGTAACCGGGATAGATGCGAGTATGGACCAGGATCCGTACAGGAAGGCCTGTGAAAAGCTTCTTTAACTCCCTAAAGGTGTAGGCCCTTACGTGAGGGCAAAGCTTCCGACGCAGAAAATTGGGCAGGTAGTTTATTAGGGGGATATTGCCAAAAAAGTACTTTTTACCCAAGAAAAAGCCATGGGTCTCAAAAGGGTAAAGGCGGTTCGGGACGAAAATTACAGCTTTTCCTCCAGGGCGTAACACCCTAACTGCCTCCGCCACAGCTCTTCCATCGTCTGCGATGTGTTCCAAAACTTCGTGCAAAAGGACTAAGTCAAAAGCTCCAGGCCTGAAAGGCAGGGATTCTGCTGAGGCTACTGCGAGGCTTCGGAGCTCTCCGGAAGCTTCGGCGATCTTCTCCTCGTCTATGTCAACTCCATAGATTATTGCGCCGAGCTCTTTGAATTTGCGGAGGTATAGGCCAATACCGCAGCCCACATCCAACACTTTTTTCCCCGACACCGGGGCATAGCGGAGGATAAGATTGAGCCTCCTTTCCTGTCCCTCTCGCCACACGTAACTAGGAAGGCCGAGCCAGGCGTGCTTTTCATTCAAGTGAACACCACCCCCTCAAGGTTTAAATCCACGGTGCAGGACCACGGCCCAGGGGAAGAGCCGGCGGAACTTCACTTCCTTGAAACCCGCTTCTTCCATCAGGCCTGCAAATTCAACCGGGGTAACGAATTGGGCTACCGATTGGGGCAAGTAGTTGTAAGCTTCAGGATTGCGAGCCACGATTTTGCCCATGAAGGGAACGAGTCTGCCGAAGTAAAAGTTAAAAGCGAAACGAAGGGGCTCCGGAGGTGAAGAGATTTCCAGGCAAATGAAAAATCCCTCCGGTTTGATGACTCTGAAGATTTCCCGCAGAGCTGCCCTCAAATCGCTCAGATTCCTCATAGCAAAAGCAGAAATGACTCCATCAAAAGATTTGTCAGCGAAGGGCAAATCAAGAGCATCTCCCTGCACCAGTGCGAATCTGCCTTCAAATTTCCCAAGTTTGGGTTTAGCTCTCTTCAACATTTCTTCGCAGAAATCCAGGGCTACGACTTTTGCTCCTCTTTTTGCCTTCAATAAGGCAAGAGTGGAGTCTCCAGTGCCTGCAGCTAAATCCAAGATTAATCCTGCGTTGGGCACTCCTTGGGCCATCTCCTGCCGCCATTTTTGGTCCAGAGAAAAGCTAATGAGGCGGTTCATCAAATCGTAATAGGGAGCTATGCGGGAAAACATGGAGTGGACGAAAAGGGCTTTAGGGGTTTGCATTATCTCCTACACCGGAAAAAGTATGCGCCCACAATTGGGACAAGAGACCAATTTGCTTCCGGAACGAACTTCTTGAGCCACCATCGTGGGTATGGTTATACCGCATCCTTGGCACGTGAGACCTTTTAGCTGCACTACGACTCTCGGCCCTTTACGAGTGCGGAGGTGCTCGTAGAGGCGTAAATCTTCGGGGTCAACTTTTGAAAGGAGGGATTCTCGCTCCCGATGAAGCCGTTCCAAAGTTCTTTCCAGCTTCGCTTTTTCCTGTAGGAGAAGCTCTCTTTCCCTTTGCCAGGCTTCTTCCATTTCCTTGACCTTTTCCTCCAACTCTTTGAGTTCGTTGCCTTCCCTTTCCAATGTTTCCATCAACTCTAGAAGTCGTTCTTCCATCCGCGAACGAGTTCCCTCCATAGCTTGAACTTCCTTTTCCAGGCTCATGAGTTCCTTCGGGTTGCGGACGTGTCCACCGTAAAGCTTTTTCTTAGCCTCTTTGAGCTTTTCCTCCAGACCTTTCAAGCTCAGCTCTATATCCCGAAAGGTTATCCGGTCCTCTTCATAGCGAGCTCTGAGACTCTCTAGTCTGGCCTTGTGAGCTCTCAAAGCCTCATCTGACCCCAATTTCGTTTCTATTTCGGCAATCTGCGTCTTTCTTTCCACTATTTCGGCCTCAATGCTCTGGAGCTGGAAGAGAAGAGTTGCTTTGTTCATATCCCCCTCCCCTTAAAATGGAAAGGGCCTGATGCTCAGCAGCATCAGGCCCTCGGGCTTCACGCTTTTTGTTTCTGCCGCCGGAAACTTTCCGCTCATCTCTTCAACCTCTAACCTTCTACGATTAATTATACCACATCTAACTCTGATTGGAAACCTCTACCGGTATTCCACCCTGGGCTCGCTAGATTTGCCTTCTATCTTGTTTTGTGCTAAAATTGAAATTGCCCTGCTGTGTGCGTGATGCGAAAAGGGGGTTCGAGCCAACACCCGACCCCGGGAAGCTTCCGCAGGAGGGGATGCGTTAGCCTTAGGGCGAGGCAATAACCGACGGGAAGCTTCCAAAGTAAGTTTGGAGGGTCGAACCGGTTCGCACACGGCACAGCGGGGATTTTTATTGAGAGGTTGAAGGTGGGAACCGCTAAAGAAGGAGCTCTGGTCCTCCTCATCAGTGAGAAAGGCAAGCGCTTTGTTGTGAGGCTTTCCTCGGGTAAACGCTTTGAAACTCAGTTTGGTTACGTAAAGCATGAAGATATCATAGGTAGACCGTTTGGATCTGAAGTTCAGTCCCACCTTGGGCACAAGTTCCTCCTCCTTGAACCTTCTACTTTTGACCTCATCCAGTCCATCCCTCGCATTACTCAGATAATCTACCCTAAGGATGCCGGCTACATCGTCCTCAAATTGAACCTTATGCCTGGAAAAAGGGTCGTGGAAGCTGGGACCGGAAGTGGCGCTCTCACCATGGTTATGGCCAGGGCTGTAATGCCCTCAGGGCGAGTCTACTCTTACGAGGTGAGGCCTGAAATGCTCCGGTTTGCCCACCGTACCTTGGAACTAGCCGGAGTTCTGGATTATGTGGAACTCAAAGAGCGAGACATTGCTCAGGGCTTCGATGAGAAAGAGGTGGATGCTGTTTTCCTAGACCTCCGCACACCTTGGGAGTACTTGGCTCAGGCCAAGGAAGCCCTTAGGTCCGGTGGCTTTTTCGGCGCATTGGTCCCCACTGCCAATCAGGTGATAAACTTGCTGGAGGGCCTGGAGAACCATGGCTTTGTGGATGTAGAGGTAGAGGAGCTCTTGCAGCGCACCTACCGGGCAGTGCACGAGAGGCTTCGCCCTGATGACCGGATGGTTGCTCATACCGGTTACCTCATCTTTGCCCGTAAGGCCGAAAGGGTCGGAAGGGAGTGGTTTTCTTTCCGACGAGGACGAGCTTGGCGTTTCCAAAGAGGAGAAGAGGACTTCAACGGTTGAATTTGACGATGGTCACGCCCTCACCGCCTTCGCTGGGGTGGGCATGATAGAAGGAAGCCACAAGAGGGTGTTCCGCCAGGTAATCCCAGAGAGCTTGACGCAAAGCTCCGGTGCCTTTACCGTGGACTATCTTCACCCTCTCAAGCCCTGCCAGGAAGGCTTGATCTAGGTAATTATCCAGGTGGAAAAGGGCTTCCTCAACTTTCATGCCCCGCAGATTGATTTCGCCGGGCACATTTGAAGGCCTTGGCACCACTACCGTTTCAGCTTGGGGGATATTGAGACGAACCGATTGACGTTTCTCAAGCCGGCTTAGTGGTACTCTGACCCTCCAATTATCAACCAGAACCACCGCTTCTCCTTCCATCAGGGCTATTACTTCACCGAAGGAATTGAGGCCGTGCACCCATACATAGTCACCTACTGAGATAGGTCCAGAGGGAAGCGGGGGAGGTGGAGGGGGAACCCTTTCCTCCAGTTTTTCGATTTCCTGCAGGACTTCCTTAACAGTATCAGGAGTACGTTGGACTTCCGCAATGGCTTTCAGTCTGGCAAGTTCAGCCCGTATCCTTTCAATTTCTTCTTGGGCTTGCCTTCGTGCCTCTTCCAGGATACGATGTCGTTCCCTCTCCAGTTCCTCCAACTTTTGGCGGACTTCCTCTTCCCATTGCTTTGCCTTCTCCAGAGCTTTACGGGCCTCTTCCTCCATTTCTTTGGCTTGCCTATAAGCTTCCTGAATCTGGGCCAGAAGGGTTTCAGCCTCCAATCTCTGGGGCGGGAGGAAGTCCTTCGCCTGCCTAATTATTTCGGGATCAAGCCCAAGCCTTGAAGCAATCACCAAGGCATTGGATTGTCCGGGAAGCCCTATTTTAAGGGTGTAAGTTGGAGCTAGAGTTTCGGGGTCAAATTCCATGGAGGCGTTTTCCACTCCTGGGGTGGCATAGGCATAAGCTTTCAATTCGGAAATATGGGTGGCCACGAGGGTTGTAATGCTTTTTCCCCTCAGGTGAGCCAGTAGGGCTCTGGCCAGAGCTGCCCCTTCCACGGGGTCCGTCCCTGCTCCGAGCTCATCCAGGATTACCAGGGAACGGGAATCGGCTCTGTTGAGAATGCGGACTATGTTGCCCATGTGAGAGGAGAAGGTGGAAAGGCTCTGTTCTATGGATTGCTCGTCACCGATATCGGCGTAAATTCCTCTGAAGACGGATAGGGAAGAGCCTTCTTGAGCAGGGATAGCAAGACCCGCCTGGGCCATCAGCGTTAGGAGGCCAGCCGTCTTCAAAGTTACCGTCTTGCCGCCTGTGTTGGGGCCGGTTATTACGAGAATGAAGTAATCGTCGGTAAGGTAAATGTCCACAGGAACGACCTTGCGGGGGTCCAGGAGGGGATGGCGGGCTCTTTTCAGGCAAAGGGTTGAACCTGGGTGAACGAAGGAATCCTTGAACACGGGCCCTTTCCACGGGACAAGTTTGGGGATTACGGAATTGGTGGCCACGGCGTAACGAGCCTTAGCAAAAGCCAGGTCTATTTCCGCCATGATTTCCGCGCTGCGGCGGAGGTAAGGCTCTTCCTCAGCTATTAGGCGAGTGAGGCGCAACAGTATCTTACGGATTTCCTCTTCTTCTAGGAGCTGAAGCTCCCGATATCTGTTCCCTATCTCCACCACTTCCAGTGGCTCCATGAAAACCGTAACTCCACTGGCGGATATATCGTGGATGAGGCCAGGGATACGGTTTTTAAATTGAGCCTTAACAGGGATGACGAAACGCCCGTGGCGCTCAGTCACGATCGGCTCCTGGATGAAAGGGGCAACAGAGGGTGAAGTAATGATTTCATTGAGGCGATTGAGGAGCAAATCGCGAGTTTCCCTAAGTTCCTGACGTATGCACTTAAGCTCAGGGGAAGCATCGTCCAGGATATCCCCCTGTTCGCTTACAACCCTACTTATTTCACGGGCCAGCCAGGTATAGTCCTCAATCCCTCTGGCCTTCGCTGAAAGCAGAGGAGCTTTGCCAGCATAGCGGGCTATGGCCCGCCTTAGCCCAACGGCAGCCAGGATTGTGGCTTTTATAGTCAAAAGTTCCTGAGGCAAAAGCATCTGAAACTTTGAAGCCCTGCTCAGAAAGAGGCGAATATCCGATGCACCCGCTATGGAGAAATCGGCTTTCTCTTGGAGCAGGGATATGGCTTCAGCTGTCTCCCGTAGCCTTAATTCCACTTCTTTTTCGTCCGGAGAAGGGCGAAGGGAAAGGGCAAGCTCGCGGCTCCCCTCAAAGGAGGTATAGGAAGCCAGCTTTTCCAGAATTTTGAAGAATTCTAAAGTCTGAAGGTCCTTTTCCTCCATTCGGGAGTGACCTTTTACGGTATGGAAAGGGCGAAAATCTTGACTCCGTTTTTATCATACACTAGGGTCGCAAAACGGGAAAATTTCTCCTCCGCTTCATAAGTTATGCCGTAGGTCTCACGTTCGAGAGGGCCAATGTAAACGTAATGCACGCCGTACTTCTGGGCAAGCTCTTTGGCTTCCTCAGGGTCAGGAGTAAGGTAAAGTCTGGAGATATCGGACTTGCGCCGTGCTGGCTCCTCGTAGGAACCACGCCACTGGAGTTCGTGGAAATCCCAACCCAGAACCGTTGGGAGGCCCGTGTGGGTAGAAATCCGGCCGTAATAGGTGTATGAACCTCCGGTTGCTTCCAAGATAACGGGGGATCCTTTAATGTTCCGATTGAGCCAGAGAATCGCTTCGTAATCAGCTGGATTTGCTTCTCTCAAGTAAGCTATTCCATCCAGGGTCAGAGGCTCTCTCCCTTCAGCCAGCGCTCTTGTTAGGGAAGAGGCCAAAGGGTAATAGAGCCCAAAACAGACGAACAGGAGGATAACAGCTTTCCACATGCCTGCCAGAAATGACCTACTGACGGAAAGCCTGTAAAGGGCAAAGGCACAGGCCAATCCCATCATAACCCAGGCCTGGTAGTAAAACTTGAAGACGGTATTCATCCTTGTCCCAAAGGAGTCCTTTATGTAAACGAACTCCACTGCCAAAGTGAGAGCGATCCCCAAAAGCGAGAGCAGAAGGGCGAAGGCAGTCGGTTTATCCCTTTTGTTGAGGAGCGAGAGGAAAGCAATTGTAACCAGAGGTATTAGGATAGCCGGGAGCGGCCTCCGGAAAAGGTAACAGAGAAGGGCCAAAAAGACAGCAGTTCCTACCAGAATTTTGATGGAACCCCCGATTTTCGGGGGATTGAAGGGAAGGAACAGCGCCGGCCCTGCCAGGATGAAGGGGGCAAATATGATGAAATACTGGTGAACTTTCGTGGTATTGAAGAGGACGGGCAAGATGCCCCCAGCCTGGGAGCGGAACCCGATGTAGAAGGGAATATAAAGCGCTACCCCTGATGCCCCTAGGGCCAGGAAAAGCTTGAAGGCCTTGCTCAGGGGATTCCTCTCTCCTTCTTGGTAGAAAGCCAAAGCGAGCGCAGCTCCTGCAAGAGTCAGGTAGATAGGGAAATCCCAGGTGTTGAGGAAGCCAAGTCCTCCCACAACTAGGCCGCAGAAGAAAAAGTTGGGCCAGGAAAGGGTAAAGGAAGGGGAATAGAAAAGGTTCAGGGCCAGCCCCACAGCCATGATGACAAAGGGCAGTGCCAAGACGTGGGGGTGAAGATCCCCCAACAAGAAGCTGAAGAAGGGGAACTCGTCGATCACCTCCTGATCCTGTCCCAAGAGGTTACGGTCGTGGATCACCCTCGAGGCCCTCCACCACCACCAGAAGTCCACAGGGTGCAGGGAACCAGGGCAAAGGGGAGCCTGAGACAGGCCCTTTACGTCCACCCACTCCCAGAAGTGAGGTGAACCAATTCCTTTGCAGTGAAGGAGTTCCAGAAAGCCCTCCTGGTTGCCCATCACTGCTACCAGAATGGCTCCCAACAGGGCCCAACGGGTCGCCCGCCGCCCCGAATTTTCCTCCTTCTTCACCAGACTGTAAACCACTCCAAAGGAGCCCGTAGCAGTGAGAGCGAACACGCAAACTATACCAAGGTTGAAGGCTACACTTGAGGGAGTGGCTGTCAATCGAGCCAGGAAAGCCACCATCACATAGCCAAAATAGTAGTAACTTATGGCAAATCCCGAGAGCCAGGGATCGTGGGGAGGAAAGCTCTGGCTTCTGAGGATAGCGTTAAGGAAAGCCAGCTCCATGGGCTTTTCGGTGCCCAAAATTTCTGGGCGGGAGGCTTTGAACAGAGCGAAAGAAACGAAAGCCAGAACATGGATGAGTTCGGTGGCAATAATGAGAGAACGCTCCCTTTTCCAGAAAACTCTGAAATCCCTGTAGCCCAGCGCCCACGAAATCAACCCCATCAGGATCAGAGCGATGAGGATGCCGCCCTGGCTGTTTCTGATAAGCCCGAAGGAACACCCGATCCAGAAAATCCAAGAAGCCAGGAGAAGGCCCAGCGGCTTAACGAAGGGATAACCTTCCCCCGGTAGGGCAGAGAAAAGGCGACGCGCCAGCGGCGTGGCCAGTATGCCTAATAGGCTCAAAGCAAGCCACCATTTAAGGGCGAAAAGCACGGTTTACCCCCCAAAAAGGCAACTCCGTTCAGGATTTTACCAGAATCAGGCTCAACTGAAAAGTAAAACGCGGGCAGAGCTGCAAGTCTACCTCTGTTGAAGAGGGTGAAAGGCTTTAGGTTTGCTCTTCGAGGGATTCCACGCTATAATACAAAATCATTCTCAAGGGACGCAGGGTATGGAGGAACTTGCCTTGAAGGTTTTGATCTCTATCAGCGGGAGCATGTTCGGGACTTTTTTCCTTTTCATTCTGGTTTCCACTGTCCTGGAATCTTGGCTCACGGGCGCACCCCCTTTCCCTGCAAAGGAGAGGACACCGCAGATCTGTTCGCCCTTTGAGGAAGTGGCTTTTCCTTCCTCGGACGGGGTTACCCTCAGGGGGTGGTTCTTCCCACCCCCAACTCACCATAGCCCGGTAATCATCTACGCTCACGGTTCGGGGAGGGACCTAAGAGAAGGGCTGCCACTGGTCCCTATGCTGAAAGAGGCCGGCTTTGGAGTACTGCTCTTCAGTTACAGGAACCACGGTTTCAGTGACCGGATTCTGAAAGGTCACACTTATGGTCTGAAAGAGAGCGAGGATTTGGATGCGGCGGTGCGGTTTTTGAAAAGGAAGGGTTACAACTCTATCGGAGTGATAGGTTATTCCCTGGGAGCAGCCAGCGCCATAATGAGCGCTGCTCGGAACCAGGAAATAAAGGCGGTAGTAGCGATAGCCCCCTTCGCTTCTGCCAAAGATCTCTGGTTTTCCAAAAGTCCTCCCTTTATCCCTAAGCCGTTGCTTTATCTCACGCTCTGGCTGACGGAAAAGCGGAAGGGCATAAAACTCGCCTCAATTTCTCCTAGAGAAGTCATTGACAGGATAGCCCCCCGCCCGATCCTTCTGATCCAGGGGACCAAGGATGCATACATATCCCCGGAGCAAACCAGGAAATTGCTGGAAGCGGCAGGAGTAGGAGTTACTTTAATGTTGATTGAAGGGGCAGACCACAAATCTGTTTTCCTGCCGGGGATTTTAAAACGCTGGAATTTTGTCCTCCATTTCCTGCGGATGGCTTTAACCACGACTCCGGCGCCAGGGATCCATTAAGTCCCGCAGACCATCTCCGAGGAAATTGAACCCGAGCACAGTCATAAGGAGGGCGAGGCCTGGGAAAATAGCCATCCATGGAGCTCTGTCCATGAAGAGGCGAGCCTCCTCCAGCATCCTCCCCCAGCTGGGATTGGGCGGCTGAGTCCCGAGACCCAGGTAACTTAGGGAAGCCTCGGCCAAAACGGCCGTAGAGGCCCCGATGGAAGCCTGGACCACCAAAGGGCTGAACCCGTTGGGGAGGATGTGGCGCCAGAGAATCCTGAACCGGGTGGAACCCAAGGCTTCAGCAGCCAGAACAAAATCCCGCTCTTTTAAGGAAAGGACGATGCTCCGGGCAAGGCGTGCAAATACTGGTCCATTCACCAGACCTATTGCTATCATGGCATTAAAGGGGCCAGGCCCCATTATTGCCACAATGGCTATGGCCAGGAGTATGGAAGGGAAGGCCTGAAAGGCATCCATAAGGCGCATGGTTACTTCGTCCACAATGCCACCAGCAAGGCCTGCCACGAAACCTATCGGAACTCCTATCAGCGAAGCGATGCCAACGGAGACGATGCTTGCTCCCAGAGCTACAATCCCTCCCCTCAGCACCCGGCTGAACAGGTCTCTACCGTATTGATCAGTGCCGAAGGGATGACGCCACGAAGGGGAAGCGAGGCGTCGGGTCACATCCATATCCAGAGGATCAGGGACCGGCAGAACCCAGCTTCCAACTGCTCCGGCAATTACAAGTCCCAGGAGGATCGTCCCCAGAATGACCGACCTCATTCAAGCCTTATCCTCGGATCGAGATAGGCATAGAGGACATCAACCAGGAAATTGCTTGTCACTACTATTGTGGTTATGAAGACCACTAGGCCCTGAATCAAGGGAATGTCTCTGGTATAAACGGCACTTAACAGAAGCCGGCCGAGTCCAGGCAGAGCGAACACGTGCTCTATCACTATGCTCCCCCCCATGAGAAAACTCAGCTGGATTCCCGCCAGGGTGATGACTGGGATCAAGGCATTCTTGAGGGCGTGGCGGAAAATTATTTGGCCTTTCGTCAACCCTTTGGCCTTGGCCACTGTAATGTAGACTTGGCTTAAAACCTCCAACATGGACGAGCGAAGCATCCTGGTGAGAAAGGCTGCCGTCACTAATCCGAGCGAAACGGCTGGTAGCATAAGGTGCTTCAAAGCCTCAAGGGGATTCTCCCCCCAACTTACGAAGCCTCCTGTGGGGAAAAGCCGGAAGTGGAGGGAAAAAAGTAGGATTAGCAGGATGCCCACCCAGAAGGAAGGGATGGCTATTCCGAGCTGAGTTATGAAAAGGAGGAAGTAATCAAGGGGCGAATTCCATTTCACAGCAGACAAGATGCCGGCGGGGAAAGCGATGAGCGTGGCTATGAGCATGGCCATGAAGGCCAAAGATAAAGTTACAGGCAATCTTTCCGCGATCAGGTAAGAGACAGGCCTCTCCAGCCGAATTGATACCCCCATGTCGCCACGGAGCATGCTAGTAAGCCAAGAAATGTATCTCAAGGGCCATGGTTTATCCAGGCCAAGGCGGGCTCTTATGGATTCAAGGGCTTCAGGCGGGGCCTCAGTTCCCAAAATAAGCAGAGCCGGATCGCCCGGGATAACCTGAAGTAGGAAAAACGTTAGAAAGGAGACCAACAGAAGGATTATGAGCAATGAGATGAAGCGCCTTACTACGTATCTCAAGGTTTGCCTTTACCTCTCTGCCTGAACTTGTTCGCCTTCATCTTTACCTGTCCAGCTTCTGAGAGGTACCCTTAAACCGAGAGCCCCTGATCCCACCCGTGATGGGTGAGACCAGGGGCGAGAACATGGCTCGCTGGACACCCATTTACCCGGTAGTCTTGTAAACGGTGCGCAGGTCGAAAATGTCTACCGGGTAAATCTTCCAGCCCTCTACATTCTTCCTCATACCAACTGTCCAGAGGGGAGCCATCAAGTAGAGGGCCACCGCATCTTCGGCCAGCAAGCGCTGAGCCTCAGCATAGAGCTCCTTACGTTTCTGGAAGTCGGTAATGACAGCCGCCTCACGGATTATCTTATCGTAGCGCGGGTTGTTGTAGTTCATGTAGTTCTCCTTGGAGTCGCTCACGTAGCGGTTGAGGAATGGATCCGGGTCGAGTCTGCCGGTGTGGCCTATGCAGGTGGCCTGATAGTCGCGCCCATTGTAGACCCTTTCCAGCCACATGCCCCATTCATAAGTTTCCAGCTTCACCTTGAGCCCGATCTTCTTGAGATAGTCGGCGATCACCTCGCAGTTGCGGATATGGAAGTCATAGGGCTGAGGCATTATGAGGGTGACCTCGAAGCCCTCTGGATAACCGGCCTGGGCCAGAAGCTCGCGGGCCTTATCCGGATTGTATGGATACTTATCGGTCAGGTCCACGTAGAAGGGGCTTACGGGAGGCATGTGGCTTCCTATAGGAGCACCTTGCCCCCACTGGGCAGCCTCAATGACCCCTTTCTTGTCAACGGCGTAGGAAATAGCCTGGCGGACTTCCTTCTTGTTGAAGGGCTCGCGGGCATTGTTCAATGCCATTATGTAGATTCCGTTGCTGGGGGCCTGAACGAGCTTTATATCGGGGTTGTTCTTGAGCCCTTCCACCTCCTGCGGTGGGACTTGGTCCACCACATCTACTTCGCCCGCTTTGAGGGCAGCAAGTTTAGCGGCTGGGTCCGGCATTATTTTGAAGACGACGGCATCAAGATAAGGCTGACCCTTGATGAAGTAATCGGGGAAACGCTCAAGCTTCACATGGCTATCGGGAACCCACTCTACAAAACGGAATGGACCAGTGCCAACGGGCTTGTTGCGCAGGTCTGTCTCTTCAACCGGGACTATGGCCGCCCAGCCGTAAGCCAGATTTGAGAGGAAGGCAGCCTGGGGCTGTTTCAAAGTGAAAACGACGGTGTAGTTGTCGGGGGTCTCAATACTCTGGATAACGGCATAATCTTTGGCCCTCGGGGCTTTAGTGTCGGGGTTGAGGATACGCTCAAAGGACGCCTTCACGTCGGCTGAAGTCATTTCCCGACCATTGTGAAACTTGACTCCCTTGCGCAAATAAAAGGTCCAACGAAGGCCATCTGCAGAAGCCTCCCATTTTTCGGCAAGACCAGGTATGATGTTACCTTGAGGGTCGGTGTCCACTAAGGTATCGTAGATGTTTTTGACCACTTCAAAAGTGACGGCGGCTACGGTCTTGTGGGGGTCAAGACCATCGGGGTTGGCGGAGATAGCAACTACCAAAGTTCCACCCTTAACCGGCTTAGCCTGAGGGGGCTCAGCAGGACCAGCACAAGCAGCGGCTAGGATCAAGAATAGGGTTGCTACAAGCATACCCTTTCTCATTGTTAAACCTCCTCTTGCGAGATTACCACCGGCGGGGCTGCGCAGGAGGCATCATTACCGTCCCGGTCTTTTTCCCAATCCGGGCGGTCCCAAAAGTTCAACCCTTCAATCCCCCTGCTCACCGCCATAGGGTCGGTGGCGGCTAAATTATAGCAAGGTCAGAAGGCGATGTCAAAATTTACCCTTTCGCGCTCCAGCAGTTTAACCTTCAGGAGGATAAGGAGGCCGCTGGCGGTGGAAGATTTCGGGACGATATAGGGCCAGAAGGGCCAAATAGAAGAGGATGCCGTTCCACAAGTGGGGTATAGCTGTGCGGTTCTGGTAAAATTCGCCCTTCTTGAGCACAATCTCCCCGAAGTGGCCAGTGCCTGGGATAGCTACTTTGTGAGCCAGGAACTCAAGCCCCTTACGGATGAGATCCTCTTGCTCACGAGTGCGGTCGGGAGCAAGGGCCAAAGCGAAGAGCTGCTCGGCCAGGTAGGAAAACCCCGGCCTTCTGCTTTCTATCTTTTCGGTTATCTCTCTAACCAACATCTCCACCAGCGGAGCAGCGCGGGGATCTCCAGGCTTCAGGAGAGGAGCAGGCCACAAAGACCAGTGAAGCCCTCTCCAACCAATAGTTTCCCTGGTAACTTTCCCCTCAAGCTTCTGAAGCATACTCCTCCGCAAGAGGGTGGCAGCCTCTTCCCACTTTGCAGCCTTCCTTTCATCCCCTACCCAGCGCCGGGCAGCATCAACCGCAGCCATAAGGGCGGTAAGGGTTGAACTCGCCCCGTGGAAAGTAGCCGATGGTCTTGAAGAATCATCCTCAAAGGCAGGACGGATCCAGCCAGCCCGAAAGTCCACGTAGTCCATCAAAGCTTCGGCTCCCCTCTCAATGACCTCCCACGCTTTCCGGCGGTAGTCATCCTTCCTTTCGTCCGGAACGAAAGCCTCGTGGCGCCACAAGTTCCACACAGCAAGGCCGGTGGAGTCAATTTCAAAGGGGTGAGGCATCGAGCCCGGCAAGCCATCGACGGAGTAATTGGCCTTGAAATGCCCTTCGGGGCGGTAGAAGGGCCACCTCAAGTTCACAAGCCACATCCAGCCGAAAGCCCACTTTCCCCGCATCTGGACCTTCATGAGGAAATCCAGATGTCGGTCCACCTTCTCTGGGAAACCGGCGACGTCCAGCCCTAGATCAAAGAAAGCGCTGTCTCTGGGAAAGTCAAAGTGATAAGAAGGCTGACGCGATAAAGAGGCCACGATCGCGCCTGAATTTGCATCCTGCCCCATGAGGAGAGCGAGGACAGAGCGCTTGGCAACCCTGCGGATGGTCTGATCTTTTTCTTCAGGTGGCAGGAAAACCTTGCTCCCTGTACTTTCCCAAAACCTTTCCACTCTTTCTCTGAGAGCCTCAATGCCTATTTCACGCGCGCGGCGGATAAGGGAAGAAGCTTCGGTTGCAGTGGAGCCGACAGCTATTAAAACGGCCACTGTGCCTCGCAAATCGGGAAAATCTATAGCCAAGGCCGCATCCACAGGCCCTCGAAAGGCCTTGTTCCCCTGGAGGATTCCGTCTTCCGCATCAGCTCTTCCGCCAATAGGGGAATCTGGCGGAACCTTCCTTCCGGCCCTGTCAGCTCCCACCTGGAAAGAGGAGGGCATGGAATCAAAGCCCCACGCGAGGAAGACCCCTCCTTCAGGATAGAAGCTATCCAACTTTTCCGGAGTCCAGTCCTTCTCCGCAGGGTTCCATCTCTTTCGGAAGGGTCGGAAGTGGATGACGATCCCTTCACTTGGGCAGTAAACAGCACCAAAGCCCGCCCATTTAGGGTCAACTGGGAAGAAAAGGCCTTTCGCAAATTTTAACGAAGGGGCGAAAGTGGAATGGTAAAAGAATCGAGCTGCACCTTCTATTCTGTGCACTCTGACTAAAAGGTCCCACTCTGGGTCTACCCAGTCGGCAACCTCCAGGGTAGCAGGGCCCGAAAGCGTGGTTATGAGGATACCGGAATTATCACCCGCATACCAGCGCTGGGACTTCCAGAGAGGATCATTCAACCAAAAGGGTTTGGTAGCTCCGGGTGTGAGGACTCCGGCTCTGGAACCGAGCTCCGGATGAGGCTCCAAAGGTCTGCCGTAGAGTTTCCACTCTTCGGAGGGAGCTTCTTCCCCCCAGCGGACTTCGTAAGGGTGAGCAGCCTCCTCGTTGAGCAAGTTTATGAGATCTCGCAAGCCGAAAACCTTGCGGGCTGTGAAGTATCGGAGGTGATCGTACCAAGAAAGGGAAGGCCACCTGAGATGGGTTATCTCAGCCCAAGGTGATATGCTGACCGAGAGGCGTCCGTTGGAAAGGGCAGCAACAGCGTTGGTACCCCCGCCGATAGTCTCCGATAATAGGTTGGCATGGAGGAGGGGGTCTTCGGGAAAGGGGGGTATTGGCTTGAGCCTAATTTTGGTCCGCATGAAGGTTATCCTCCAAGTTCTTCACGATCTCTTCAGCTTCCTTCACCAAGTTGGCATCCAGTTCAAAGACAGGTTTCCCGACCTTATCGGCCTCCAGCGCCAGGGGACTGTAGGACAGAAAGCCGAGGAAGTGGAAACCCAGCAGATTGGCTCTGAGGAATTCCCTGTCCTCTTCTCCTCTAACTTTATTTCCCACCACGAAAACTCTTTCCACTCCTATATCGGCGGCAAGCTTCTGGACGGCAAAGGCGGTCTGGAGGCTCCGTAGGCCTGGCTCTACTACGATTATGAAAGCATCCACGGCCCCTGCGGTACCCCGGCCCAAGTGCTCAACTCCAGCTTCCATGTCCATGATGAGAACCTCTTTCCGCTGGAGCAAAAGGTGTGCCACCAGATTTTTGAGCAGCACGCTTTCCGGACACACACATCCTGAGCCCCCCTTTTCAACAGTGCCCATGACCAGAAGTTTAACCCCACCGTACTCGACGGAAAACCTGTCGGGTATGTCGTCCACTTTGGGGTTCATCTTGAAGAAGACACCGTAAGAGCCAGGTTTGGCTCCAGTACGCTCCTCAATCAGGTCCTCCATCCTGGCGATTGGAGTTAGTCTGGCCACAAGTTCCTGGGGGAAACCGAGGGCAATAGCGAGGTTCCCATCGGGATCGGCATCCACAGCGATGACCTTGAAGCCTCTGCGGACGTATATGTGAGCCAGCAGAGCCGCCAGCGTGCTTTTACCTACCCCCCCTTTGCCACTTATAGCAATCTTGGGCATTTATCCCTCCATATGCAGATCTTTCAGTAATTCTTGAGGACAAGGGGTAAGTAGACAGAGTTGAGGCCTCCTTCGTAGAGGATCTTGAAGGAACTCAAGCATGGAGGACAGCAGTCCTGGAGACACCCCTCACAGCATTCCATTTCAACCTTATATTGAATATAGCGTGATTCTGGGTAAAGCCCGAATGGACCTGCAAGAGTTGGACTTACTATCTCTGCTGGCCCTTCGTAGTAACATTTTCCTCCCAAACATCTGGAACCAGTCCAGCTTGTCCAAGAAGGATCTGGCCACGGAGTATTACCAGTTCTAGTCTGGAGAGTTACCGTTGTACCCGAGGGGGTAACACCCCAATATTCAAGGAAGTACCACTTTGCTTTAGCCCCAACGTCAATTATGGGCGATATATAAAGGCCTCTGTTGTTGATGGCAGGCCTCGCAAAGTAAATATCCCTCGTCGTTTCTCTCCCAGCGTAAGGGTTAGTGCGGCGGTTATCTTCCCAGACGACGTAAGGGGCCTCTATCCGACAACCACAGGAACCTCCAACCCTGCCCGATGGAGCTATAGAAGGTCTTTGCTGAAGAGCAGAGGCAGGAGCCATTTCCAGATAATCGGCGTTGAGGAGGGCGTGGATTTTAACGTTGTTATTGACCGTATATTCGTCTTCAAAATAGAAATCGGCGCAGAAGCAGGCTTGTCTGGATTCCCCGCATACATTGTAGTCTGTGCAGATTTTTTGTATACACTCGATATTGCAATCAGAGGGTCTGCATCGAGGCGAGGGGATGTAAGGTATAGGGTCGTTCCTTGGGGACTCAAGGATAGGGTTGCAGGTGTTGACCAAGAATATATCGTAATTCACACCGGGCTCGTAATTGCGGTTATCAGCCCAGGCTATGTGAACGCCCACACCAAGGCCCTTATCTATATCATAATTTATGACGTTAGCTCTCGGAGCTAAGGCCGGGGTTTTCTGGGCAAAGGTTTTTTCCGTGACCAAGGGTTTATCGGGCGCCAGACAACCTGGAGTTGGGCATATCTCCTTGCCCTTTACTTTTATATCGCCGAAAATGGGATAAAGGACGCATTCGCAGCAAGGGGGACACTCGTAAAGAGGAAAAGTCAAAGATCTCGGCAATAAATCGCAACCGACGTTCGGAGGCTCAACTTTGAACCATACTCTCTCGAATGTCTCCTCAAAGGTCCAGGCATAAAATATATCGCCTTCGGGGTCTTCACGGTAATCGGTCCAGGCGAAATGGATCGCATACCCTCTGTAGTAGGCGGTGAAGGTCACCACTTGGGTAACTGGAGTTGGGCAGCAAGGGTCCTCTTGATTAAATTCCCTGGAATAGGTTATCTTCAGGTAAACCGGGGAAACGGCAATAGTGGGTTCGCTTTGTTGTGCCCCTGCCTCGTCTTTGTTCACTTTCTGGTCAATGTGGAAAGTTACGGGAGGATAATCTGGATCTACGGGAGGACAATCTGGATCTAAGCATTCCTTACCCCAGGTGAAGAATATATCACCAGAATCGTTGCGCTCATCTTCCCAGACCACGTAAATCCTGCCCGAAGGAGTAACGGCTATAGCCGGAACTGACTGGGACTGCTGACTGGCATTAGGATAATCGGTAACAGAGACGTTCCGTGACCAGGTTCTCCCGCCATCCTTGGACATGGCAAAGTATATATCGTTGTTTCCGTTGCGCTGGTCCTGCCATACAACGTAAATATGGCCATTGGAAGGGTTAACGGCTATTGAAGGGTTGACCTGCCTTGCATTGCCTTGGTCATCGTTTATAGGGCCGACCTCTGTCCAAGTTAGTCCTCCATCTTCGGAGTAGGCGAAGTAAATATCGTAGCCCTTATTAGCACCATCCCGTGAGTCCTCCCAGACAGCGTAAAGCTTTCCATTGTGATAGGCGAGAGCAGGCGATTCCTGGTTGCCATACTTCCCGCATACAGTGATATCGGAACTCCAAGTATTACCTCCGTCAGTGGAAAAGGCGAAGAAAATATCTTTGTTGTAAACAGGGCCGTTGCGTCCGTCGGTCCAGATAACATATAGGGTATCGGTAGGCCCTTTCACTATTTTGGCTTCAGTTTTGATGGAATAGACCGGGTCATTCACCATGCGGTCGGTGCCTGTGTAAATTGCAGGCTCTTGCCAAGGCTCTTCGTATACTGCATTGAGACGGACAAAGCCCGTAATGGGAGAAAGGTCAAGGTTGGAAAAACCCTTCTGGAAATCCTGAGCACTAATTTGCCGGACAAATTTGGAAGTTATAACTCTCACCGGTGGTTGGCGGTAGAAAATGTTATTTCCTTCGTTGCTTTCCCTGACATTGCCATCGGTATCAACTTGAGCGTAAATGTTAAAGGTGCGAGTGCGGGTGAAGACGTATTGATATGTTAGGGTGTAGGCTTGCCCTGGGCTTCTTACCCACGCCGCCTGCACCGACCATTGAATATCGCCTTGCTGACCTTGCTCTGGCGGCTGGGGCGGTTCTATGTATAGATCCGCGTAAAAGTTATTGGTTATGGGCAGAGAACCTCCTACGTTCCTAATGCGCACCATTATCAGAGTAGGTCTGTTGACCAGGGGAGGGTCTGGAGAAAAGGAAATCTCCTCCACCACAAGGTCTGGCAGGGCGAGAGCAGTTATCTCCTCTTCTTCCCCCGTCACCGTAACAATCGGCGTTGGGGTAGGCCTTGGCGGCGCACCCTCTGTGGATAAGTTGAACGAAAGGGCAAGCGAGAAGAGCGCGAGGAATGTAAAACTTACTCCCGCAAAAAGGAGCAACTTGCGCATTTTGCCCTCCTTATCGTATGATCAGCCTTCCCCTGAGCCAACGGAGGGTTAATACCAGTAAGGCAAGCATTGCTCCACCACTGAGAAAGATAAAGCCTGTCCACCCAGTAGCGGCAAGCGCTGTAGAGGTCGGGGTTGGCGTTGGAGTAGATGCAAAGGGGGTTGTAACGGGGAAAGTAGGAGTCGGTCTTGGAGGGCCGGGGGTAGGGGAGGGTACGCCAAGGATAGGGGTAAAAGTTGGAGTAGGTGTTGGATAGGGAGTGCCAGGAGGCGGAGGAATTGGGGTAAAGGTCGGAGTTGGAGGTAGTGGTGTAGGGGTAGCAGGAGGGCGAGGTGGAACTGGTGTTGTGGGCCATGGGATTGGAGTCACAGGGCGAAGGGTTGGGCTCGGTGTGGGAGTTGGGCTCGGAAGGGGAGTGGGAGTTATTGTGGGAGTAGGAGTTATTGTGGGGGTAGGAGTTGGAGTAGGGGCTAGAACTCTAAAAGTAGCAGTATCGTAAAAAGTGGTATCGCCTATAGTAATTTCAGCTCGGACGCTGTAGATTCCTGGTGTGGCAGTTATAGGCACAGTGAAGAAAGCGGTAAAACGCCCAAAATTATCAGTTAGGGTTGAAGTTATAACAGCAGTGTCCCACCTTATTGTCACAGGGATTCCGGTAGGAGCAGAATACGTTTCCCCCCTAACTGTAACCAGGGTCCCACCTAACCCCTCTTGAGGGTTGAGGGACGTTATGACGATGCCAGGCTGAGGAGTTGGAGTAGGTCTAGGAGTTGGTTCTGGGGTGGGTGTTCCTAATTGGGCTTGGGAAGATTTTACAAAGAAAAAGAAGAGGGCGATCGCTAAAGTTAAGACACCTGCAACTATTGGAAATAGCCTTTTATCCATGCTTAAACCTCTTAGAATCTCCTGCGCCAGTCAGCTTTGACTTCATGGACGCCATTAAGGCAACCTCCACCCACATAGACACCCCAAGGGGCGGAAGCCGGCTGACCGCCTTCTATGACTTGAAGCCACCACCTACCATCGGCCAAGGTTGAGTGAGGTATATATATGGAGTAAATCCCGTCAGCATTGGTAGGGCCAGCCATAACGGAATGCCCAGATTCATCCCAAATTTTAACGTAGATCCCAGCCAAGGGCAAGCCGTGAGCTCCCCATATCACTCCGTGGACCCCCCGCCAGGCACAGTTCGTCCTCACTCCCCAGTTCAGAGGCTCGTATGGAGGCGGCGGGGTAGGGCTTGGGGTTGGAGTCGGAGGGCGAGGAGTAGGGGTAAAGGTCGGGGTGAAAGTGGGAGTAGGAGTCGGAGTGGGAGTGGGAGTGGGAGTTGGAGTAAAAGTAGGGGTGGGAGTTGGAGAAGGGGTAAAAGTTGGGGTAGGGGTCCATGTCGGGGGAAAGGTTATCTCCAATATCGGTCCCTCAGGGGTGAGCCTGGCCACTGGCTGAGGCGAAGGGGGAGGAAAGGGATTTATAGGGACATAAGGGTTAAGGAAAATTATCAGGTAAATACCCCCCACCAGAAAGCTCAGCATCAAGAAAAGCAAGGCTAACCCCATAAGGAGAGAATCGCTTACTTTAACCCTTCTGAGCATCGGGACCTCCCTGCACTATTTTGCTCCCAGGTAAGAAAAAATGCGTGAATCTTCCAAAAAAACCAATTGCAATGAGCCCCAGGGTTCCTGAGAGTATGCCTCTTTTATTTCGGCTGCAATCTTTTCCAAGGGTGCATCAGCGTAAAGGCCTATAATGGCGTAACAGGCCTTAAGGTTCGCTATCTCCATCCAGGCCCTTGCCGCCTCCCTGGGTTCGGGCAAGGATACGGCTTCCTCAACGTAAATGGCGAAGAGCTCTTCGTAGGACCGAGAAAGCTCCTGCCGTATTGAACCGATCTCATCTTCCCATTCGGGCACAAGGCTGACCCCGAAACCTCTCAAGGCTATCCGGTATTTTAAAGTAAGCCAAGCTATTTTCTCAAGTACCCACCCTGCCTTCGGGGCAAGAGCTGCTTCAGCGGCGATCTTCTCCTGGTACAGGGCAAGCCTGGCAGCATCTTCTCTCTTGAGGGCTTCTCTCAGTTCCTGCAGGTTCTTACTAGAAGGAGATGAAGCTGCGGAAAAAGCTGCAATTTCCCGTTCCTCAGCCTCGTAATAATTTTCCGGCAATATGGAAAAATCCCTGGTGACCAGAGATGGCGGAGAGTATTCCGGAAGCGTCTCGTTAGGGTTTACCTCTTTACCCAGTTTCTGAGCTAAAGCGATCCGCTGAGCCTTTTTGAGGTAAGGGCTGAAAGAAATCAGAGTTTCAGCCTGGCGAAGGACAAAGAGCCCCCTCTCCTTCTCGCCCATTTCTTCCAGCCCCTTCCCCACCATGATCAAGGCCTCAGCGCGCTCGGGGTCGGAGATATGGGGACTCAGGATAGCTATGTTGTAGGCCTGACCATAAGCTAAAAGCGCTCTCGTACGCATCCCCTTTGCCTTGAAAGCTTGGGCAAGGGAAATCCATCCCCCAATTCTTTCCTGGTGCTCCATGGATGTGGAGAAAGCTAAGGTTACATACGCCGTTTCCAGCTCTTCTTCCTCCAGGGCTCTCTTGAAGATCTGAGAATCATCGTAGCTGGCTAAGGAGAGGAGAGCCAGCGAAGGTTTGACGTCTTCGTAGGAAAAGCTCCTGAGAACATCGCTTTGGGGGTAGAGTTCAAGGGGCTTATGGGAAAACCAGAAGCGAACCCCAATGAAGAGCACCACTCCCAGGAGCAAGGAGCCCATTGTTATCAACAACCAGCCCCAGAGCTTCTTCATTCTAAAAATCTTTGGATAAGAGCCGAGGCCTTTTCCTTCTCCAGCCATTCCCTGAATTTCCTCTCTCGGAATAACCTTTTAGCCTCTTCTGATAGAGGACGGGCGGGATCTTTTTCCAATACCTGGACTATGTGGTAGCCATAGTAACTCTTTACTACTCCACTTATCTGTCCGGGAGGCAAAGAGAAAGCCACTTCCTCCAGCTCCGGCGGAAGTCCGGAAAAACCCCTGGCGAAGAAGCCCAGGTCACCTCCAAGTTCTCTGGTGAATTCATCCTGCGAGTACTGGCGGGCTAAAGAAGCGAAATCCTCACCCTGCCGCAACCTCTCCAGGATCTTTATGGCTTCCTCCTCGCTGTTCAGAAGGATATGGCGAACATGGACCTGCTCCATGACCTCAGGTGGGGCAGGTACGACAGCCTCAAAGAGTTTGAGGTTCAGGAGCTGCAGTCTGGTCATTTCCTTGAATTCTTCCAGAGTTAGCTCGTTTTCCCGAAGCCAGCGGTTGAAATTCTCTTCCCCTCCCTGCTGGATAGTCTTTCGGATATGTTCTTCCAGTTCTTCTGGAGCCACTTTTATACCCAATCTCGCTGCGGCCTGTTCCATCACAACCTGTTCTATGAGCCCTTCCAGAACCTGGCGACGCATCTGTTCTAAAGCCTTAAGGTCAGGCTCTTCCCCGGAAACTTCCATCGCTTTCTGCAAAAGCCTCAGATGTTTTTCCAAGGTTTCCCGAAGTATAGGCTGGCCATTGACAATTGCCACCACATTTTGAGGGATTGGAGAAGGCGCTAGGGTAGGCGGAACAACGGTTGCAGCTTCAGGAAGACAAGAGCTTGAGAAAAAAGCGATTGCTAAAATAAAAAATAGGGCCCTTTTCATCGTTTAAGCTCCATCAAGAGCTTTGACTTTATTATAGCTTCAGCGAAAGGATAGTGCAAGCTATGGTAAACCAACAAATAGCTGATTTTGGCTGCGAAATTGGCATCTGCGCTCTTTTGACCTCTCGCTGTTGCTGCGGTATAATATTAGAGAAATTAGCAGTTTTGTCCAAATTCTACCGACATAGGAGGTGTGTTCGGAATGTGGCTATGGGACCCGGTTTATTTTATATTTGCCCTACCAGCTTTGCTTCTGGCCCTTTATGCTCAATATAAAGTCCAGAGCGCTTACTCCCGCTACGCCCGTGTCCGCAACCGCTTGGGACTTGACGGGGTAAGCGCGGCGGAAATTCTCTTAAGGCACAACGGCTTATATGGTGTAAAAATTGAAGGGGTCCCCGGAGTCCTTACAGATCATTATGACCCGCGGACTAAGGCTTTGAGGCTGTCGGCTGAAGTGGCAAGGAAACCTTCGGTAGCTGCCATAGGAATAGTTGCCCACGAAATAGGTCACGCTACCCAGGACGCTGAAAACTACCTTCCTCTTAGACTTCGGTCAGGCCTCGTGCCTATGGTCAACCTTGGTTCTTGGCTTGGCCCTATCCTCTTTGTAGTTGGCTGGCTCCTCAACGCCTTTGACCTGGCAGCCATTGGACTTATTTTGTTCTCCTTGGGCGCCGTTTTCGCTCTGGTTACGCTTCCAGTAGAGTTCAATGCTTCCAGGCGCGCTCTCAAAATGTTGCAGGAAACGGGGCTTGTTTCCTATGAGGACCTCAAGGGTGTCAAAAGCGTGCTCTCAGCAGCTGCATTGACTTATGTGGCGGCTCTTGCTCAGTCGATTTCTACTATACTTTACTACGCGTTCCTTCTTTTTGGCTTGAGGAGGGAAGAATAGGAACGGGAAAGAGAATATTGTTGGACTTGGGATATAACGAGCTGGAAAAACTCCTGAGCGAGTGGAGGGAGCCTGCGTATCGTGTTGCACAACTTTGGGAGTGGGTTTACAGGCATTTGGTTGACGACTTTCAGCAGATGACTAACCTCCCCAAAGAGCTGCGGCAGCGCCTCGGAGAAGTTTTTTCCCTAGAAGTGCTGGAACCGCTGGAAACTTTAAAATCGGCCGATGGATCCACCTACAAGGTTCTCTTTGGGCTGCCAGACGGGGAAACTATAGAAAGCGTCTTAATGCTCTACGAACGTCGGAGAACTGTATGCGTTTCAACCCAGGTTGGGTGCCCTATAGGTTGCCCCTTCTGCGCCACCGGCCGAAGCGGATTTCGGCGTAACCTCAAATCCGGTGAAATAATAGCCCAAGTGCTACATTTTGCCCGCAAGATTAAGGAAACATGGGGCGATTCTTCAAAGCCTATAACGAATGTGGTGTTCATGGGGATGGGAGAGCCCTTTCTCAATTACGAAGCTACTCTTAAAGCCATAAGAACCCTGAACGACGAGAAAGGGTTCAACTTGGGAGCGAGACGCTTCACTGTGTCAACAGTGGGGATAGTGCCAGGGATAAGGCGCCTGGCTGAAGAGGGCCTCCAAGTAGAGCTGGCCGTTTCCTTGCATGCTCCCAACGACGAAATAAGGGACCGACTGGTTCCGGTGAACAAGGGTTATCCGATAAAGCGTCTCCTCGCTGCGTGCCAGGAATACATTGAGAAGACTAACAGGCGCATAACTTTTGAATACGTCCTCATAAACGAGGTCAACGATAGCATCAGCCACGCCCGTGAACTAGCCTCCCTCCTCAAAGGCATGCTATGCCACGTAAACCTTATACCAATGAATCCTATCCCTGGCGTGTCTATGGGACCTCCACCGAAGCGCCGAGCTTTGGCTTTTGAGGAAGAGCTTAAACGCCACGGCTTATCTGTGACTCTAAGAGTAAGTAAAGGAGCCGATATTCAAGCTGGCTGTGGTCAATTAAGGCTGAGAGCCTCCAGTAGAAATACTACTTTACGATGAGCAAATTGGTTAAAATTGCCCCCTCAATACTTTCGGCCGATTTCGCCCGCCTTGGAGAGCAGGTCAAAGAAGCTGAGGCGGCGGGAGCTGATTATATCCATGTTGATGTCATGGATGGGCACTTTGTACCCAACATCACTGTTGGGCCTTTAGTAGTCAGAGCATTGAGACGCATCACCTCCCTGCCCCTTGATGTCCATCTGATGGTGGAAAAGCCGGAGCTCTTTGTGGAAGATTTCTCCAAAGCAGGAGCAGATATAATAACAGTGCACTGGGAAGCATGTCCTCACATCCATAGAGTCCTACTTAAAATAAAAAGAATGGGCAAGAAAGCAGGTGTCTCCATAAACCCTGCTACTCCGGTATGGGTTCTAGAAGAAATTGCCAGAGAAGTGGACTTGATCCTGGCCATGACCGTGAATCCAGGTTTCGGAGGGCAGAGTTTAATTCCCAGCGTACTGACTAAAGTGGAGAAGCTTAGAGATATGCTCAAAAGGGAAAAAGCATCCCCTGAGATTGAAGTGGACGGCGGAATAAACGAACAAACAGCCCCTTTAGTTGTGCGAGCAGGAGCACAGGTACTCGTGGCAGGGGCTGCTGTCTTTGAATCACCCTTAGGGATAAGAGAAGCGATACAACG
This sequence comes from Anaerolineae bacterium, assembly GCA_042408195.1. Taxonomy (GTDB): domain Bacteria; phylum Chloroflexota; class Anaerolineae; order SpSt-600; family SpSt-600; genus SpSt-600. Next base: position 11,458 of record JBHOQL010000086.1, on the reverse strand, counting down.
GATAAAAACTGCCGCCTTGGCGGCATTGGAACCTTAGGTTTTGTTCATGGCTTTGAGACACTTAGTGCAGATGTAAACGCGCCTCTTGCGGCCCTCTTCGTAGATAGTCTTGCGCTGGACGTTGGGAAGCCACTTCCTTTTAGTGGCTTTCTTGGAGTGGCTAACATTATGGCCGAATTGAACACCCTTACCACATATCTCACATACTGCCACCTTTTCACCCCCTCGCCGAAATTTCGGCTAATATTACCACAAAAGGTGAGAGAGGGCAAATGGTTCCATTCACTCATGTATGTGCTAAACCGCTAGAGCGCAATCCTCGCGGTAGAGAGTGGGCCAGTGACCCAACATACGGCTCTGAAGTATATGCTACTTAGAGCTGTCCTTACTAAGGATGGCAGCGGCTTTGTGCTTTGACCCCGCTAAAAATTTAAACAAATCGCTGGAAAACTTCATTCCCGAGGAGCCTACCCCGGGAACTCAGGCGGATCCCCTGTTCATTCTCCACCAGAAGCCCCATTTCCACCAGTTCTTCTATCTGAGACCTGTAAATTTCCCGCAAGTCCAGCCCGAATCGGCTACGGAATCTCTCAAAGTTCACACCTTCTTTTACAAGCCTCAGGCCCAAGATCACCGTTTCGGCCATTTCCATCTGAAGGGTTATTTGCTCAATTTCACGAGCCACAGGGGAAGGGAAACCTGTGAGCTCTGGAAAGGATAGTATCCGGATGTATTCTGTGGGGTCATGAACATTTTGCCACCTCATGCCCCAGCTAAAGGAATGAGCGCCAGCCCCAAAGCCCAGGTAAGGCAAGTTGAGCCAGTAACGGATGTTATGTCGGGATGCGAAACCAGGTTTTGCCCAATTTGATATTTCGTAATGCTCATAACCTGCTTTTTCCAGTATCTCCTCTGCCAGGCAGTACATATCCGCCGCAAGGTCATCATCAGGAACAGGCAACTCTCCCGAAGCTATCCTCCGCGCCAAAGGGGTGTTTTCATCCAGAGAGAGGGCGTAAAGGGAAAGATGCTCCGGTTCCAGTTCCAGGGCTCTTTCCAGGGTCAAAAGCCATTTATCTACACTTTGCCCGGGCAAGCCGTAGATCAAATCAAGGTTTATGTTCCTGAAACCAACTTCTCTTGCTTCTCTGAAAGTCTGTATTATCTCTTTAGGCCCGTGGATCCTTCCCAGCAGGGCGAGTTCATCCTGGTGAAAACTTTGGGCGCCAAGGCTCAAACGATTAACACCCAATTCCAGCATTGCTTCAAGGTAAGGCCTATCTACAGTGCCAGGATTGGCTTCGAGGGTTATTTCAGCGCCGGGCAGAAGCCCTAAATTTCCCCTCACACTTTCAATCACGATCCTGATCAGTCCCACAGGAAGGAGGGAAGGGGTCCCGCCTCCCAGGTAAAGGGTTTCGCCCACTTCAGGTTCTAGGAGGCGAGCCATGTAGGCTATTTCTCTGGCTAATGCTTCAACATAAGGGTGGAAAAGGTGCTCGAGGCCAGCATAGGAATTGAAATCACAATAGTAGCACTTTTTCCGACAGAAGGGGATATGGACGTAAAAGCTAATCGGCATAGCGTTCAATTATCTCCTGAGCTACTTCCCTCATGGACCGGCGGGAGTCCCGGCTAACTCGGTGAATAAAGAGGAAGGCTTCCGATTCCCTCATTCCTCCCTTTTCCATGAGGAGGCGCTTTGCTCTATCCACTATTTCCCTTGTCCTGAGGGCTTCTTCCAAGCTCTCCTTCTCCCGGCGGAGCCTGCACCATTCTTCAAAGCGCTTAACCGCTATCTCCAGGGCTGCCAATAGATCCGCTTCTTTCACCGGTTTCACAAGGTAGGCCATGGCTTCGGCCTCACTGGCTTTTTCCACCAGCTCTCTATCGCTGTAGGCTGTGAGGATTATAACCGGCATAGGTTTTTCCTTCCGAAGGGCTTCGGCCACTTCCAATCCATCCATTTCTGGCATTTTTATGTCAAGGATGGCTAGGTCCGGGGAGGTTGAACGAGCCAACTCCAGGGCTTTTCTACCATCAGAAGCCGAAGCCACCACCTCGTGGCCAGCTTCTTCCAAGATTCTTTTCAGGCCAAGCCTTATTATGGATTCATCGTCGGCTATCAGGATGCGGAGCATTCCCTTGGCTCTCCGGTAAATTCATTTAAAGTATAGCCTCGGCAATGACTAAGGGCAAGTAGCTGGCGAATTGCTTTCCAGTTCGTTCTGCTAAAGCACTTTCCAGGTTCCGAAGCGGGAATTCGTTACTTCCTTTACCGGTTCTGCCATGCCACGCAGGCTCGGATTCGCCCGCAGGGCAAGCTTTCTAGGCTTTCCAACGAGGCCTTTCAGCAGTGGTTTATCTTTTAAAACAGTCTTGCTCTTTGTTGACAACCCTCGTTTTTTATTTTAAGATACCCTCAGAAACTCTGTGGAGGTGGATTGCCATGGAAACCGTCACCGGAGTACTGGTCCTTAATCCGCCGGAGTCCAAGAGGCTCATAGCTAAAGCGGTGGTCCAGCTTCCCCAGGTCAGAAAAGCTTTCGCCGAAGGGTGGATCATCGTGGCCAACGGCACTACCACCGCTTATATCGCTGAAGAACTCTTAGGCAGGTCCGTGGATAAATTTACTTACGCCGCGGGATACATAGGACACGGCAAACTTTGGAGTACTCCTCCGGAGATACGCCAGGCACCCTTTATCTTTCACAAGGGAGAGCTGGTGAACGCAGCTGCCAAAGAGGTCATCCGTTCCTTTGGGGCTGATGATGTCTTTATAAAAGGAGCCAATGCCATCGATCCTCAAGGTCATGTGGGAATCTTGATGTCCAACGACCTCGGAGGCACTATAGGGATGGCAATCGGAACAATCATGGCCAGGGGTGCTCACCTCATTGTCCCAGTGGGCCTGGAAAAGCTCGTGCCCTCGGTTCCAGAGGCGGCGAAAAAGTGCGGGATCTACCGCCTCAAATACTCTACGGGCGAGAAAGTGGGTCTTATGGTCGTTCACGGAGCCGAAGTTGTGACGGAGATCGAGGCTCTCAAAATCCTGGCGGGGGTGGAAGCTACAATGATTGCCGCCGGAGGGCTCGGGGAATCGCAGGGAGCAGTGGTCCTTCTGGTGGAGGGACTAGAGGAGAAGGTCCGAAAAGCTTTCGAGATCGTAGAGAAAATCAAAGGAGAACCCCCGGTAGTGCCTTCAGTTCCGGGATAAAATGGCTATTCACTTTGATATCCTAACCCTTTTCCCTGGAATGTTCCAGGGAGTCTTTGAGGAGAGCATAATAAAAAAGGCCCGGGAGAGGGGACTGGTTTCTATTGCTATCCACAATATAAGGGATTACGCTGCTGGCAAACACAAAGTTACCGATGATTACCCTTACGGTGGGGGAGGAGGCATGGTAATGAAACCAGAACCCATCTTCCGGGCCGTGGAAAGCATCCTCGGATTGGAGGAAGGCCAGAAACCTCAGGTCCCGGTGATCCTCTTGAGCCCAAGAGGCCGTCTTTTCACCCAAGAGGTAGCGTGGGAACTCTCCCGCCACTCCCGCATTGTCTTGATCTGTGGGCATTACGAGGGAGTTGACGAGCGAGTAAGGCTTTACTTGGCCAACGATGAAATCTCCATTGGGGATTACGTCCTGACCGGGGGCGAAATCCCAGCCATGGTCATAGTGGATGCAGTCACCAGGCTCATACCTGGGGTCCTGGGGGATCCGGCAGCAGCTTTTGAAGATTCCTACTCTCAGGGTCTCCTGGAGTACCCTCATTACACGCGCCCAGCTGATTTCCGCGGCTACAAAGTCCCTGAAGTTCTCCTTTCGGGGAACCACGCCGCCATCGCCCGCTGGCGTAGGCAACAGTCTCTGCTCATTACTTGGCAGCGTCGCCCTGATCTCCTTAAAAAGGCCCGTCTTACTAAAGAGGATGAAGAGTTTCTCCGAAAGTTGGAAGAAGGCCTTGTCGTGGAATGAATTCCACATCCTGTTCCCAATTGCGTTTGGGGAAACTCTTCAGTTGTTTTAAAATATATAAAGTGGGAAGGGCATGCTGAGCGAGATCACGATCAGGAATTTCGCAATAATTGACGAGCTGCATCTACGTTTGCAGGCTGGCTTCAACATTTTCACTGGGGAGACAGGTGCAGGTAAATCGATCATCATTGATGCCATAAGCACCCTGTTGGGAGGCCGCGCCACAAGTGAAGTCATTAGGTCGGGAACTGAAGGGGCATACATAGAAGGGGTTTTCATCCTTGACGAAGCCCACGCTTCCATTATAAAGCCTATTCTCGATGAGTATGGAGTAGAACCAGAGGACAATGTTCTTATAATTTCCCGGGAAATTCGAGAAGGCAGAAGCATATGCAGGGTAAACGGCAGGGCTATTCCTGCGGGAGCGCTCTCTCAGATAACTCAGTATCTCATTGACATCCACGGCCAGAGCGAACACTTGGCTCTCCTGAGCCCAGCCCGTCAGAGGGATTTCTTGGACCGATACGGGGGAGTGGAGGAACTCAAGAACAAGGTAGCGGAGAAAGTCCAGCGCTTGAGGGAGGTGAGAGCTCTTCTGGAAAAGCTGAGGCGAGACGAAAGGGAAATAGCGAGGCGCATAGATCAGCTGGAGTATCAGGTCCAGGAGATAACTTCGGCTAACCTGAGGCTTGGAGAAGACGAAGAACTGCTCCAGGAGAGACGCCGCCTCCTCAATGCAGAGAAACTTAAGTCTCTTGCCGATGAAGCCTACACAGCTCTTTACGAAGGAGCCGAGAACGAGAGCTCAGCTCTGGACCTCATGTCGAAAGCGCTCAGCGCCCTGCAAGGGCTCGGGAAAATAGAACCGGAAATGGGAAAGCTCTGCAGGGCCCTTGAAGAAGCTATCGCTTGGACCGAGGAAGTAGCCCACCAAGTCCGAGATTATCGGGATAAAATTGAATTCAGCCCCGAAAGACTGCAGCAGGTGGAAGAACGCCTCCAGCTCATAAGTTCTCTCAAGCGCAAATATGGCGATACCATTGAGGAAATCCTGGCATATGCAGAGGCCGCCCGTAAAGAGCTAGAGGAAATAACAACGAACCAGGAGAGAATTGAGGAACTCTCAAGAGAGGAGGAAAAGCTGCTCCATGAAATAGGGGCTTTGGCTTACGAGCTTTCTCAGAAGCGCAGAGAAGCAGCCCTTTCCCTGGCAGAAGGAGTTGAAAAACACCTGGCAGAACTGGGCATGACCAAAGCTCGGTTTGAAGTAAGCATAACCTGGAAGGAAGATCCGAACGGAGTATGGGTTGGCGACAAACGCTACGCCTTTGATTCAACCGGCATTGACAGGGTAGAATTTCTGGTTTCCACGAACCCCGGTGAACCATTGAAACCACTCGCAAAAGTAGCTTCGGGTGGAGAAACTTCCCGCCTTATGCTCGCCCTTAAGACGGTTCTCTCCACCGCTGATGATACTCCCACCCTCATTTTCGATGAAATTGATGCGGGTATAGGTGGCAGAATTGGAGCGGTGGTGGGAGAAAAGATGTGGCGTCTGTCGAAGCACCACCAAGTCCTTTGCGTTACTCATCTTCCCCAGTTGGCAGCTTATGGCGATGCCCACTTCCGGGTGGAAAAGGTGGAAATAAATCAACGCACGGTGACAAGAGTCAAAGAACTCCACGGCAAGGCAAGGATAGAAGAGCTGGCCCTTATGCTGGGAACTTCAGTTCCACTGGCTCACGAAAGCGCGGAAGAAATGCTCCGGCGGATAGAGGCCTACAAAGCTTCTTTTCAGACCACCCGATAGCCTTCCTCCCGCAATAAGTCCCTGAGAAGGCGAGCAGTATCTATAGCCTGACCTCGCCAGTGGTTGTTGGCAAAGGCGAAGACGATTCTGGCCCTTTCCTGCAAGTAGCCTATTTTAGGGACCCACTCCTCAAGCTCTTCCCGGCTGTAAGTGTAATCATACCTTTCCCAGGCCTCCTTATGTTCCCACCATTTTTCCTTATTGCGGCCATGAAACCGCACATAAGCCACATCCGATGTAGCTTCAGCAATCGGTGGGATCAGGCCCTTGAGAGGAGGCTCATCCACGCAACAAAACCCCAAGTGGTTCTCTCTGAGGAAATCAAAGTTTTCCCTATTGAGCCAGCGAGCGTTGCGGAATTCCACCACCACGGGGAATTCGGGAACCTTCTCCCGCAGAACTTTGAGGTATTCCTTGTTCTCAGGGGAGGGAGCGAAGGAGTAAGGAAACTGGGCTAAAATGCAACCCAACTTCCCTTCCTGAGCCAGCGGTTCTATCCCCAGGAGAAACTCTTTAAAATCCTTTTCTCCAGCGTCGCGGGAATGGGTGATCGCTTGATAAGCCTTAACCGTAAAGAGGAAATCCTTTGGAACTCTCTTGGCTAGTCCCTTTATCGTAGAGCGGTCGGGTTGGCGGTAGTAAGTGAAGTTGAGTTCGCAAGCTTTGAAATGACGGGAATAATATGGGAGCCAGAATTGGGGAGCCAAGTTTTCCGGGTAAAAGGGCCCAACCCAGTCACTGTAACTAAAGCCGCTCGTCCCAACGTAAATCATCCCTCACATCCTTTCAGGCGCACTTACCCCCATCAGCTTGAGGGTTTTGCCCAGAACTATCTGGGTAGCCCTGACGAGCTTCAGACGGGCTTTGGTGATTTCGCTATCTTCCGGGTTCGGGGAAAGAACCCGGCAATCGCGGTAGAAAAGGTGGAAGGCGCTGGCCAATTCCTGGGAGTAAAAGGCCAGATAATGGGGAGCCAACTGGTTTACCACCTGCTCAATTATCTCAGGCAACCGTATCAGTTGCCTTATGAGGTCCAGCTCCCGAGGATGAGTCAACAGTTGTACATTGCCATCAGAGTAATCCAGTTCTCCCGCATTGCGAAAGATACTGCATATGCGGGCATGAGCATACTGAACGTAATAGACGGGGTTCTCGGAAGAATGCTGAACAGCCAGATCTATGTCAAAATCCATGTGGCTTGAGGGAGCCCGAGCCAACAGGAAGAAGCGAACAGCATCAGGGCCAACCTCTTCAGCTAGCTCCCGCAAGGTCACTAACTCTCCTGTCCTTTTGGAAATCCTGACTTCCTTGCCACCTCGCTTGAGAGTAACCATCTGGTAGAGGATTACTGAAAGCCTTTCGGGGTTGAGGCCCAGAGCCTTCATCATGGCTTTCATCCTGGGCACATGCCCCTGGTGGTCGGCTCCCCACACGTCAATTACCCAGTCAAACCCCCGGCGGAGGAACTTGTCGTAATGATAAGCGATATCGGAGGCAAAATACGTAGGTTCACCTGTCCTGCGCACCAGAACGTTGTCTTTATCTTCTCCCAACTCGGAGGAAGTGAACCAAATAGCTCCATCCTTTTCCGAGACGAACCCCCTTTCCCGCAGTATTTCAATCGTTTTTTCAATTAGGCTTTCCCTGTAGAGACTGCGTTCCGAAAACCAATTGTCATGGTAAACCCCTATGAATTCCAGGTCTGCCTTTATCCTGGCCAGCATCTTCTCCAAGCCGATTTCCCCGATCGCCTCTACTGCTTTTTCGCGAGGGATTTTAAGGAATTTATCGCCCTCTTCGGAAGCGATCTCACGGCCGAGCTCAACCATGTAATAGCCTTGGTAACCTTCCTCAGGGATGGGCTCATCGAAGCCTAAAGCCTGGGCGTAACGGGCAAAAAGGGTTTCAGCGAAGAGACGCACCTGGGTCCCTGCATCGTTTATGTAATATTCCCGTTGGACTGTGTATCCTGCTGCAGCTAAAGCATTGGCCAGAACATCTCCGATCACAGCATTACGACCTGCTCCTACAGTGAGGGGACCGGTTGGGTTAGCACTCACAAATTCCACCTGGACCTTCTCGCCGCGTCCGATGTTTATGTCACCGTATTTCTCGCCTTGCTTCAGTATTTCGTCCACCTGGGCTGCTAGCCAGGAGGATGACAAGGTAAAGTTTATGTAGCCTGGACCCTCTACTGAGATTTTCTCCAGAACGTCTGTTTTGGGGAACCGCTCAACGATAGACTGGGCTATGAGGCGAGGCGGTCTTTTAAAGCGTGTGGCAAGCTGGAGAGGTAACGGGGAAGAATAATCTCCCCAGTGGGTTTCCCGCGGACGTTCCACTAATACACCGCTTATTTCATCCAGAGAAATGGGCCAAGCCTCCTCCTGACAGGCTTTCGCCAGTGCTTCTAACAACAAGGTTTCAATTTGCTTTTTTACCATGCTGATTCACCTCCTTGGGTTATTATAGCAAAAACACTTTCGGGTTAAAAAACAGCGGCTCCCTTTGTGACTTATCAAGAGCAGTGCCTTCGGCCAAGTTCTTACAAGATAATTTAGCCAGTGCAAACCTACAACTCACAGGGATGGGCAAAATTTGGCAAGGGTTGAGCTCCGCGCCAGAGGATAGGATAGAACTCTAATGAAAGTTCCCCAACAATTATTGACACCTGCAATCCTTCTATAAGAGGATTTGGCTCAAATCGGGGTCAAGGCCAATGGGAGCGCACGAAAACAGGATGCAGGAGGTCAAGCTTCTGCCGTTAATAGCGAAACGATCGTTTCCAATGGCTGCTTTAAAATATTTTGACAAAGCGGCCATTAGAAGGTAAAATTTGCATTGCAACAAGTTACACATTTGTAGCGCAAAGGAAGGTGCAAATTGTTAAAACTTTACCCTAATCCCCAGGGAAACATAGAGATTCCAAGCGAAGTGATAAAACGCTATGGTATGAAAAGTGATGCCGGCTTCCTGGTTGAGACCACAGACATTGGCATAGTGTTGCACCCCCTTGTTCCGGACATAAAGAAAGTTTACGTAGAAATAACCTCAAAATGCAACCTAAACTGTCGCACATGCGTCCGCAACTTTTGGACCGAACCTCTGCAAGATATGGATACAGCCACCTTCGAGCACCTTCTAGCCCAGCTCAAAGATTTGCCCAAAGTCACCGAAGTGTTTTTTGGGGGATACGGAGAACCTCTCTTTCACCCCCACTTCCTTGAATTCGTGGCAGCTTTAAAGGATATAGGGCTAAAGGTCGGAATTAGCACAAATGGGACTCTCCTCGATGAAAGCAAAGCTGAAGCTTTAGTGCGGTTAGGGGTGGATTCCTTAGTGGTTTCTATTGATGGGACAAACCCTGAGACTTTCGCCGATATAAGGCAAGGGGCAGAACTCAGAATTGTCCTGGAAAATCTCTCCCGGCTCAATGCAATAAAGGAAAAAGCCCGCTCCCACTTACCTCGGATAAAGATTGAATTTGTCGCTCTCAAGCGCAACGCAAGCGAAATCCCCTTGCTTCCTGAACTTGCCCGAAAACTTGGGGCTTCCAAAGTGTTAGTAACGCATTTGCTCCCCCATACCCCCGAAATGGTTAGCGAGGTTCTTTACGACCGCGATGAGGTTCCACCGTTCCCCTCGCTCCCCGGATGGCCCTTCAAGAGTGGAGATTGGCTTCTGTGGGGTGTTGTGGAGTTGCCCAGGATGAACTGGGGAGCTGAGAGGCACTGCCGCTTTATAGCTTCCAACGCATTAGTTGTTGGGTGGGATGGAGAGGTTAGCCCTTGTTACGCTCTCTCCCATTCTTACCCTTATTATATTTTCGGCAGGCGCAAGGAGGTGAAACGATACACTTTTGGTAACATAAATCGGAAACATCTGGCTGAAATATGGACCTCTGAAGACTACGTCCGTTTCCGAGCCGAGGTCAAGCGTTTCAATTTTCCATCCTGTGTGGATTGCTACCTCAGAGACACATGTGACATAACCGCTTCCAACAACGGTTGCTGGGGCTGGTGCCCATCCTGCGCCGATTGCCTCTGGGCTCAAGATATAATTCGCTGCCCATAATAAAAAGAACCACAAGGTTTATGAAAGGCTCCACAAGCCACGAAGCGCCCTTGGACTTCCAAAGTTAGGCTTTTCCCTCCGCTTACCCTGCTAGCTCTGAATTTGCCCCAATAAGGGCCTTACTCGCGAGTGAAAAGACAAAGGACGCATTTGCCTCCCCCTTGAAAATCTTTAAGAGGCTTGAGCGTGTTCCGAAACAAGAATTTTGCCCACTTTAGCCTCTCAGGGTTCGACCGCAGAACCTGCAGAAGAGTTGCTGCAGTGAGCTCAGAGCCATTCCCTATAGCACGCCGGAGGAACTGGAGGAGTAGGTTCAGCGTTGGAAAACCCGCACGGTAGCCCAACAGCTGGAGGGGACTGTGAGGAAACAGGGGTGGGAACAATATCCAAGGAGACCTGCTCCTGCGGAGGCCGCCGGGTGTTTCAAGGGTATCGGGGGCGGGTCGTGATGACCTCCCAAAGCCTCCTTCGGTTGAAGCAAGCCCATCTCACCTGCTAACGGTGTGGAGCAAGGATTTCCTCCTGGACCGGGAGAAGGGGATTCGGGGCGGTTGGGGTGAGAAGAGACTGGAGCAGGTTTTGAGGGTCGCCCAGGCGCCCAGTTCCCATCGGGAAGCAGAGGAGGCTCTGGAGCGGCTGGGAGGGTTGACAGTTCCTCGGAGTACGATTCACTGGCTGGTGCGGGGGTATGGTGGGCTTCTGGCTGAGCGATGTCAGGAAGAGGCGGAGTGGTTATGGGCAAGCGAGGTGTGCAGGGGAGAGGTCCCAGCACCGAGGGGGGCATAGATCAGCCAGGATGGGATGAAGGTTTGGGTAGGGGATGGTTGGCGCAAGGTCAAGGTTGCCATTTATTTTGAGTTTGGCCTTGGGAAGGATGGAGAGGTGGAAGTATTTCGGCGAAGGGTGTGAGGTTGTGCGTATAATCGAGGTTTGGGGTTGGAGGGGAAAGCGATTGTGCTAGGCGATAGGGCGCTTGGAATAGACGGCTTTGCCGAGACTTATTGTCCCAAACGGGTGCGGATTGTGGGCTGGTACCATGCGATGGAACATGTGTGGGCGTTAGGGAGGAAGCCCTGGGAGAAGGGGCGGTGGGAGGGGTGAAGGAGGTGGAAGGGCGGCTGTGATAGGGGATGTAGATGGGGTTGTCCAGAGGTACGAGGTGTTTTTAGCTACCCAGTTGGATTGGGAAGAGGGGATCAGTTTGACGGCTGATTATTTTCGGGAGCGGGCGGAACAGAGGGTGTATCCTATCTTTCGGGCGGCCGGGTGTCCGATTGGGAGTGGGGTAGTGGAGAGTGCTTTTAGGGGGGATTAGTTGGTGATACAGGGATCGGGGCAGCGTTGGAAGAGGAAGGGTTTGGTAGCGATTTTGGCTTTGCGGAGTGCTGGAGTGGGAGTGGGCCCGGGAGCAAATTTGCCAGGCCTATTGACCCTTTCCGACAATTTTGGGACCCACCCCTATTTAGCCGGTCCATTGACACGAAAGCTTGCCCGGTGCTATAATGGAATTCGGAGGGAAGGTTTATGGAGTTCAAAGATTACTACAAAATCCTCGGGGTGGACAAAAACGCTTCCCTGGAAGAAATTAAGAAGGCTT
>JBHOQL010000014.1:0-14080 GCA_042408195.1 Anaerolineae bacterium | reverse complement strand
GTGAGAGGGTGCTGGCGCAAGTGCGAGGTCACATTGGGCTTTTGCGGGGTCCGGTTGCCGGGCTACGAGCGGCCCATCTCTTGCTTCTCCATCTCGCACCTCTTGCTCCCTGTTTTACCTCACCAACAAAATTAGGACATACCCCAAGCTAAGGCAAGTATTTCTCTGCAAATCGCTTTCGAACTGGGGGACGAACTCCTGCCCATGCCCACAAGTAGAATACTAGACCGAAGCGAACCAGAAGCCAACGAGAGTGGGCGAGTTAGGGATCCAGTGGACTAAGCCTCTTGGCGAGGGTTGGGGTATGTGCCCCAAAAGAGGAGGCGAGTTGCAAAGGTTAGCAACCTGCCCACGAGTGGGACTCTGACCGGAGCAAACCCAAAGCCAACGGGGGTGGGCAAAAACTAATACAGCCATAGCGCATAGCAAGGTGCAATCTTTTATGTCTCAGGCGATTAAAAGACGCCTTCCAGGAAAAACAGAGACGGAGCACGCAACAAACAACTGCCTCAACCGCGGAAATACTTTTATTGCTTATACTTCCTCAGCAAGTAAAAGCCCAGGGCATAAAGTATACCAGCCAGAGGGATAGCGAAAACGAAGCCAAGAAAGCCCATAGCCTTCACGCCCACCAGGATGCTCAGAATCACTAAGATAGCGGGCATCCCTGTAGCTTCGCTTATGATCCTGGGCAGTAGGACGCGGACCAAAATCTGCTGATAAATGATCAGCGGTATTAGGACCCAGAAAGTGGCTTCAGGGCGCTGGAACAGGGCAAGCAAAGCTGGTAAAAACATGGCTATTGGATCACCAACGTAAGGGATCAGCGTTATAACCCCGCAGAAGACCCCCACAGGTAAAGTAAAGCTAAGTCCTGCCAGCTCCATTACTGTAATTACACCAAAGCCGTAAAGGATAGCTACAAATCCTTCCCCTCGCACATACGCCCCAAAGGTCTTCTGCAAAGTTTCGGAAATGAAACTTAGTTCGCCGTGAAATCGGGAAGGTATTAACTCACGGATGAGGCTGGCCAGCCTCTTCTGTTCCAGCATAAGGTAAAAGCTCAGGATGAATACCACGAACGCCTGAGCAACGAAGGTTGCCAGTTTCCCTGCCGCTTCCACTGCCCACCCGATCAAGGTGGAGCCAAGGTTTTGTCCCCAACGAAGCAACTCAGGGGAGCGAACCAGCGAGTAAAGGTCAAGGTCTATGTTGAGCTGATTTAGGAACAACTGAAGGGAAACCACTAACTCAGGAGCACGGCTCAGGTAATCGGGGAACTTTGTGGCCAGCTGAATAGATTGCTGGATTGTGGAAGGCAAGAGGAGAGTTCCTCCGGCGATCACGAAACTTATAAGGACAAGGTAAACGATTATGACTGCCGCTGTATAGGGGATTCTAAAGGTGAAATTATCGGAGGGGGACGAGGCCCCAATGAAGCGCGGTTTCTTCAGAGACCAGGAAACAGAGGCCAAAGCACTCACGAGGGGATCTAAGATGAAGGTTATCATCCACGCAAAAGCCAGCATGACCAGCACGTCTTTGAGCCAGCTCAGGATGAACCACAGCTTTTCCAATAGATATAAGGCGGCGATTATGGAAAGAAGGATGACGAGAGTCCTGAAAGCTTTATCCTGCATACTTAGTCTCCCATCCTCCTTGCACTATTCAATTTAGCCACCCCTGTTGACCTCAGGTTACCCCTTGGGACATGGTTCCCAGCCCGTCCCGAGCATAACAGGTTAAAGGCTCGCCCTGTGTTTGATTTTGCCGGCTCCGTGGGCTTTGGACCCACCACCGCTAAAGGTCCCTCTCGCGGGTGGACAGATGCTTATACTCTGCCGTCTCTTTTATCTTTCTGATGGACACCCACCATAGCCCTCAGGAGAGGACAAAATCCCTTTCCACCCTAGCAGGATTCGGGGGCGTTCCAATTCAAATTCAAAATTTCCCCCCGGGCAAAAACAAATGTTTGCCCATGCCCTTTTCCTCTGGGGCCTCCCAATCCCCAGCTCATTGACCCAGAATCAACCCTCCTGGACGGGAGGCGAACATCTAATTCATTGAGATCTTTTGCAATCTTCCTCACTGTTCCTGGAGGAAATTTCCGAGCTTCCGGGAAGGGAGGCCCCTTAATCCCCTATTTTACCCACCCCCGTCGGCGTGGGGTTGTCCTGGCTCAAAAGTCTGCCAGCTAGTGGGCTGCAGAGGGCAGCAATTTCCCTCCGATGTTCTTGTAGGAAATTTTAAACTACGGGGATGGCCAAGTCCTTGGGCCCCCAGTCTGAAAGTTTGGCCTCGGGGAAGTTCTCCTGGATTATTTCGTGGATTATCTGGGCATATTTGACCTTCTCCCGGGCCATTTGGGCCAGGAATTCCGTGCTGGTCCATGGCTTATACCACGCCCCGGGCCCTGCAGCTAGGGTTGTTCCAGGCTCAATCTTGAAATAGCATGGAGCACACACCCTTGCCATCTCTGGTCCATCGTAGAAGCGGTTAAAGCCACCAAAAGAGTCAGAGAGGTAAATGTGCAAGTCTATTGGGATATCCACCGCCTTGCGTATGGAAGCCAGTTGTGGGAGAGAAAGATCCCCAAGGGGGTTGAAAGTCCCTGCTCCCAGCATCTGAAGGACCTTACCGCCGGCTGCTGAAGCGTGACCGGCAAAAATGCTTACCTTAAAGGTTACATCTTGGGGAATATCACCAGTCTTCTTGAGCTCGTTGAGAAGCCAGAGTAGCCCTTCGTCTACTATCAAGAAGCCCCTAAAGCCGATTTCAATGCAGCGCATGATATCGGTCAGGACATAGCGGAGTTGATCGGAGCCCCTGTAACGTATGCCCGAAAGCGAACCTTCGGGGGTTGCCAGCTGGCGGCCTATATCCCACCCTGAGCGGGGTCCGGGGGTTATTATGACTTCCATTCTGGCTTCGGCAGCAAGGCGGGCAAATGTCCGCAGCTCTTGCTTATCTAGAAGGGTAGCTCCCATAACGGTGGAAATCAGACGATGTATGGGAATGTTGCGCTTGTGAGCTTCATCTACCAGAGCCTCCAGCACCTGGGGCCGCTCAACTCCAGAAATCTCCATCCGGTACCAGGCCCCGTCGGGGAACCGCTTGGTACTGGTGGGTAAATCATAAGCATCTCGGCCAGGAATACCAACCTTTTCCATCATTTGGGCTATTTTGTCCATATTCATGGCTTCTGCCTCCTTGAGGTTTTAATCCACAAAAATTGAAAAATAAAGCTCTAAGATAAGCAACGTGCCAGCGAGGAGTACTGCCACCACTCCTGTCAGCGACATGAGAGCCTTTAGGAGAGCGAAAGTTAAAATCAAAAAAGCTGTGAAGAACCCTCTCCTGGCGGGTGGCCAGAAGCCTTGCCTCCTCTGCAGAAAAGGGAAACGCACTCCGAGAAGGTAATATATGGGAGTGACGGTGGAGAAGACGGCCATAAAGAGCAAGAAGAGGAAAAGCTGGAAGTAGAAAGGGGTGGGCCAATAAAGATTAACCATAAGGACTAGAGAGGACCAACAAGCGACGGCAACAAGGGCAGAAAGTAAAGGCATACCTTCAACCTCTGGAAGCGAAATAAGCCAGTGCGAGCCTCAGACGCTCTTCCACTTGTGTAACGTCTTTGGGCACGGACTGAACAGCTCGCTGGGCTTCTACAAGGCTGTAGCCAAGGGAAGTAAGGGCTGCTATTACCTCCTCATCAGCTTTAGTTATAGCCGATGGCACTGGTGTTGGGATTTCTACTCTTATCTTGTCTTTGAGGTGGAAAATTATACTTTTAGCCGTCTTTGGTCCAATGCCCGGGACCCTGGTCAGGATTCCCTCTTGCTCAAGGGCAATAGCTTCCCTCAGAGCAGCCGGGGAAAGGTAAGATAATAGGGCCAAAGCCACCTTGGGACCCACCCCGGGAGTGGTTATTAGTAGCTCAAAGAAGTCCCTTTCCTCCTCACTGGCAAAGCCGTAGAGGGAAAGCTCTTCCTCCTTAAGGTAAAGGCAGGTGAAAAGCGTGATACTATCGCCGGGTTGCAGGCTTTCATCAAGCAAGTAGGTGGGAACCAGCACCTTAAAGCTTATATCTCCAACCCTAACTATGATGAAATTCTTGCCTGTCTTATCCACTATCCCACGAATGCTGGAAATCATATCCACCTTATACCAGTGCTATCAATTTCCGATGGTGCAAGTGGCATATAGCCACTGCCACTGCGTCGGCCACATCGTCTGGTTGAGGTGGGGAGGAAAGGCCCAGCAGAAGGCAGACCATTTTTTGGATTTGCTGCTTATCGGCCCGGCCGTACCCGGTGAGGGTTTCTTTCACCTGAAGGGGGGTGTACTCGTGTAATGGGATTCCGGCTTGTGCTACTGCCAGAATGGCAACTCCCCTCGCTTGCCCAACAGCGATGGCAGTACGGATGTTTTTACCAAAGAAAAGTTCTTCCACCGCTACTGCATCCGGCCGAAGTCTTTCTAAAAGGGCAGAAAGATCCCGATAGAGGATTTTGAGCCTCTCAGGTAAAGGCAGGGTTGAGGGAGTAATTATGCTCCCCATCTCTACGAGGGTAAGAGAGCCATTCCCTTCCACAAGACCGTAGCCGGTCAAGGCCAGTCCAGGATCAATACCAAGGACTTTCACGCTGCTTGCCCTGCTACAAACTTGTCCACCATCTCCACGGTAAGGTCAAGGTTAGTGTAAACCTGAGTTACATCATCCAGTTCCTCAAGGGCCTCTATAAGGTGCATGTTTTGGAAAGTGCCCTTTTCGTCAAGGGCTACCCTGCTCTTGGGGATCATGGAAATCTGGGCGTTTTCTATCTTGAGCCCACGCTTCTCCAGCGAATCCTTTACCCACTGGAAATCTTCTACTTTGGTGTAGATTTCCACAAGATCATCACCAATCTGCACATCATCAGCGCCGGCATCTATAGCCAGCATAGCTATCTCTTCGGGGTCTAAATCGTTAGTAGAGACAGTTATATAGCCCTTGGGTTCAAAAAGCCAGGATACACACCCGCTTTCTCCGAGGTTCCCGCCGTATCTGGTGAAAATCCGGCGGACTTCGGCCACGGCCCTGTTGCGGTTATCGGTAAGGACGTGGACCATCATAGCCACGCCCTGGGGACCATATCCTTCCAGGATGAATTCTTCAAGGATATAACCCTTTTCCAGCCCCGCCCCCCTTCTTATAGCCCTCTCAATGTTCTCCTTGGGCATATTGGCTCTCTTCGCCCTTTCAATTGCCAAGCGCAACTTAAAGTTTATTTCGGGGTCTGGGCCTCCTTCCCGTGCGGCTATCTCGATTTCCCTCCCCAGCTTAGTAAAGAGCTGGCCCCTTTTGGCGTCTTGGGTTGCTTTGCGGTACTTTATGTTAGCCCATTTAGAGTGACCAGACATCCCCTCCCTCCTTCGGAAGGCTTTCCTGATAAAATTATAGCTTTGAAAGGACAAAAAGGCAATTTCCCATCCAAGTCCAAGGCGGCCTTTATAACTTTTCCAACTCAAAGCAAAAGGAAGAGGCGTTATCGCTTTTTCTTGAAGTTGTCCTCTAGAGTTTGATTTTTTGAGGGCTCATCTTGAAGGCCTTCGGGAAAATTTGGAGCCTTCCACGTCCTTTGATAGCCAGCGGAGAGTGAGTTCTGGCTGGAGTAGTATAGAGAATTTGCCCTACAGAGCCTGGTTGTGGTATAATATATTTAGAAAATGGGCGGTTAGCTCAGCTGGTTAGAGCGCAGCGTTGACATCGCTGAGGTCACTGGTTCGAGTCCAGTACCGCCCATTTTCTATTTTTTAGAAGATCGGCCTCGTCCAGATGGTGTAAAGCTTTGTTAGCAAGGAAAGGCTTCGCGCTTCCTCACCTCGCAGTAATTTCAAAGAACGCCAAAGCCTCCAGATGAATACATCCTCTCTGTAATATTTCCAAACCTCTTCCTTTGTAATTGGAGACCACTTCTCTTCCCGGAAAATTGAGCTAATGGCCTCGTTGCTCAGTTCAATCAAAGTGGGCACAAGGTCAGGCCTGTGGCGCACTATAAAATTAGAAACAAAGTCCAACATCACGGTGCGGAAGTTGTAATAGCGGTCAAGGACCTTTTTGTGGAGGTTCAGAGCCTTTATCAGATTCCGAGCAAAGGCTGGAAGTGTAAGAAAATAGATTTCGGGATCAATAACGTCCTGCCCGTTCAAACGGATCATCGGCACTGTAGTATCAAGGTAGATAAGGTCTTCATGTCCCGTTAGAGCCCCTGGATCGTCAACCTTCTCTCTAAAAGCCCAGTTGGGAATTTGGCCGTCTATGCCGAGTTTAAGCCCTTCAACAGCATGCTCCTTATTGAAGCGATAAACCTTGCCGTACTCTTTCAGGATCATACTATAAAGGACTGCAGCTGAATCAAGAGTAAGTTTCTCAAGAAATTTGCCTACGCAGACTTGCTCAGGGTTTATTCTCCCCTGTAGCATATAAGCAATTACAGGCCCTGGTCCTTTTCCCACAATTCGGACATCAAAAGGTGGCACTTCTATTCCCACTTTATCCCTAAGAAGCCTGTTGTATTCCATGTACCAGTGCGCGTGATGCTCTGCTGCCTCACGGGACGGAAAAGGCAGCATTTTCTTGAAGACCATCCTTACGGGCTTCCCCGTTTCGGGATCACACCAAAGAGCAAGCGGACTCCCTTCTAAGTCAAGTACTCTGCTTATCTCCCCAAAACCCAATAGGGTAACCTTTAGGCATGGCCTCATCCGTAGCTCTATTTCCCTGATCACTTTGCCCAATTTCTTGCCCGCAGCCCACCAAGCTCGCCTGTAATGGCGAAGAGCTTGAGAAGAGCCTTCCTCCAGAAGCGGCCAGAGACCTTTCAAATCGTCCAGACATATTGAGAGTTCTTCCCACAATCTGAGGATGTAACCAACAGCAGAGGGAGAGACCCACTGTTGCAGCCATTCAGATAATTCATCAGGCTTGATAGAGCTTAAGAGCTCTACTACTTTCTGGGCTTCGGGGAGTAGAGGTGGTTTATTGAAGGCTTCGAGACTGAGCTCCTTTAGTTGCTCCCATTCACTTTCAGAAAAGGGCATCTAAAAGCCTCCGCATTGGCCCTTCGATTTTGACCGTCATGATGTCAACGTTTGAGGGGATGAACCGCCTCACTTTTTCCAAAGTGCCAATGGATTTATGTAGAGCTTCTATGGCTTCCCCTGCCTCCTCTTCGGTGATTACAAGGGGAGGAAGGAACTGCAGAACTCGCCGGTCGTTGTTGGCGAAGATGGCTAGGACTCCATTTTCATACATCAGTTTGGTCATAAGGGGGCCACAGTTTCGATCGGGGAAAACAAGGCCTATCATAAGGCCTTTCTGGCGGACTTCCACCAGGGTATTGGGGTATTTTTGACGCAAATTTTCAAGGTTTTCTGCAAAAAATGAGGCCATTTTGTTTACATGGTTCAGGAATTCGGGCTTAGAAGTTTCTTCCAAGACTTTCAAGGCCACTACGCACCCCAACTCTGCACCGCCGAAGGTGGAAATGTGGATGAAAGGGTTTTTGTCGAGGAAAGCATTGAGTTCCTCGCGGTAGGAGGTGGCGGCTATAGGGTATAGACCCCCGCTCAGGCCTTTCCCGATAACCAAAATGTCAGGTTCAACCCCCCAGTGTTCTATAGCCCATATTTTACCAGTGCGTCCTAAGCCGCTCTGAATTTCATCCAAGATCAAAAGGGCTCCGTGTTTGTTGCAGAGCTCTCTGACTTCTCTATAGTAATCCTGCGGGGCTATTGGCATGCCAAGGGTAGCTGGGATGGTTTCCAGAAGCACGGCCGCGGTTTCACCATCAATTTCGCGGGCAAGAGCTTCGATGTCGGCAAAGGGCACTTGGACAAATCCGGGAGCCAGGGGGCCGAAGGGTTCTTTGTATTCAGGGTCCCCGGCAGCCAAGGCCAAACCTGTGTGTCCGTGATACCCCCCTTTGGCGGAGATGATTTTAGGCCGTCGGGTATGAGCCCGGGCGAGCTTTATAGCGAAGTCTACAGCTTCTCCCCCGCCTACAGCGAAAGTGGTGTAGGGCAATGGGCCAGGAGCAAGTTCGGCGAGGCGCTTGGCGAGCCGAGCTCTGTGCTCAGAGATGAGGTGGTGGTTGCCTATGTCAAGCTCCTCTAAGGCCTCCTTCAAGGTTTGCAAGAGGACGGGATGGCGATGGCCGAAATTGAAAACTCCACCGTTACAGTGGCAGTCCAATAATCTCTTCCGCCCATCCACATCCCATATATAGGCTCCTTCCCTCCTCCCCGCCACGAAGTCCATCCCAAAACTTGTCCAAATGCGAGCCTTTCCGGAGGAGACATGGGAGGAGAAAGCATCAATGATCTCTTTCTTTGCCCATTGAGCTGTAAAAGGCATGATTCACTCCTAATGAGGTTTTATTTCTCCCATAAAAAGCGGGAGGTGAAACCGTGGGGGTAAAGTTCTTTGAGGGTTAGCGCTTTCCAATGGCCTTCAGCATCAGTTAGTATTACCTGGAAAGAGGAAAAATCCTCTACGAACTCGGCCATGACTTGAAGGCATGCTCCGCAAGGAGGAGCACCTCCTGAAGTGGCCACAGCTATGGCCAGGAAATCTTTCTCGCCTTCGGAAACGGCTTTGAAGATAGCAACTCTTTCGGCACAAACGGTGAGGCCGTAAGAAGCATTTTCTACATTGCATCCTGTATATACTTTGCCGGATTGGGTCAAGAGGGCAGCACCTACTTTGTAATTTGAGTAATAAGCATGGGCTTTTTCCCTCGCCTCCAAAGCTTTTCTGACAAGGATTTCCACGGTTTCTCTTTCCATAGGTTTACCCCGCTGGCGTTATGTAGGCCAACCTTAATTATCGTTGGGGAAACTAAAATCCCTCCCTACAATCACTCTTATATCTATGCCGTTGAGGTTAACAGGGCTGTGGCGTATCTCTTCAGGCCGCACGTTGAACAGAAGGGCTAGTTGCTCCAAGGTGTAATTTTTATGGGTGTAATTTACGATCACTGTATGATGGTAATCGGTTCGGTCGGCGGGGCCGTAAGCTACAACTTGGAAACCCTTGTCTATCAGGAACTTGGCCACTTTTTCCGCAATCTCTTCGTCTTCTGTGCCGTTTTGAACGACAATTTTGGCTCCTTCAGCGGCCAATTTTTGCCTTTCTGCAGCCTCCTGACTCAGCACATTGGCCACTACAGGGGTTGGAGTAGCGAAGAGTTCTTCTATGATAGTACGTATCTTTTCCCTTATGGGTATGAGGACTTCCGCTCCGTTTGGCGTC
Source organism: Anaerolineae bacterium (assembly GCA_042408195.1). GTDB lineage: Bacteria > Chloroflexota > Anaerolineae > SpSt-600 > SpSt-600 > SpSt-600. The sequence continues at coordinate 4,785 of JBHOQL010000014.1, read as the reverse complement.
GTAGTGTTTATGCACATGGAACTATCGATGACCGCCCTCTTTATGTTCTGAGGCTCTATTTCCCGGGCCAGGGGGGCAAGCTCGAGCATAAGGTCTATGGGGATATCGGTCTGGACTGAGTCGGAGAAGCTTTGGATAAGTTCCGGGAGCTTAGGCAGGAGTTTGGGGATGAGGTCGAGGCTCATCACCCTTTCCCGTACTGCCATTATAATCTGCTGTTGCCGTCGTAGCCGGTCGAAATCCGATGAACCATGGCGGGTTCTGGCATATTTGAGGGCCAGGTCTCCATTCATATGGTGCCACCCTGCCGGTATGTATAGAGGGTCATAACCATAGCCATCGTAGGCAGGATAAGTGGGGTCATTTATTTCTTTCTCCACGTAGATATCAATCCCGCCGATGAGGTCAATGATGCGTTTGAATCCTTCGAAGTTAATTTTCACATAGTAGTGAACTGGCACACCGAAATTGTATTGTACGGTCTTCTTGGCCAAAGCCGGCCCGCCACCTGGATAGCCTTTCACCTCACCGATGTAGTAGGCAGTGTTTATCCTTCCCTCGCCGTGTCCGGGAATCGGAACCCATAGATCCCTCGGTATGGAAACCATGGAAACGGTCTTGAAAGTAGGGTCCACACTCACTAGGATCATTGTATCGGTTCGAGAGGGGCCTTTTTCGCTGGGGCGCTTATCTTCTCCCAGGAGCAATATGTTTATCCTTTCGCCCCGTTTTATATCCGGGAGACTGAGGGCTTCCCGTACATCCTGGTTTTGCTGAGGTGGGGAAGAGATGCCCGGCACATTCTTGATAAAATAGGAGAACAGAGGACTTGAAACGAGATAAGAAGAAGCCCATACTTTAGCCGTGAGGTAAATCATAAAGGCTGTGTAAAGAGTGGCCACCAAGAAGAAAACAAGGAGAAGCACGCACATTCCTTCAATCCAGGCATCAACCTTGAATTGCTTTGAGCCTTCCAATTTTCTATCACCTCCTTTAATAAACCAGAACAAGAGGCTTGGGTGTGAAGAGGAGTATAAAGATTAGGAGCATAGCCACTGCTATGAGGATATCCGCAGGTCTGAGCGAGGTAACTTCATCCAAGGGCCTTGCATGTTCTCTTCCAAGGAAGGCTATAAGGAAAGCCCAAATGAACCATCCCTGCCACCAGAAGCCCATGATGAGCAGTGCTCCAACGATAAACCAGGTTAAAAGCCTGGCCCTTTTACCCAGGACGGCATAAGCGATATGTCCCCCGTCCAATTGTCCTGCTGGAAGGAGATTGAGGCCTGTGACCATCAAGCTCGCCCACCCAGCGAAAGCCATCGGGTGGAGAAATACATCCATCCCCTCAGAGGGCAGAATCTGGCCGAAAATCATCAACTTGATGAGAAGGTAAAGGATTGAGTTACCCTCCATGTAGTAAGGCCGGTCGGTTGGTAGAGCTTCTACCCGGGAAAGCAAGAGGCCTATTATCAGCATTGGTATGCCTATTACAAGACCAGCAAGAGGACCTGCGGCTCCGATCTTCAGCAAAGCTCTGCGGTTCAGCGGAGGCGATTTCATCCTGATGATGGCTCCCATCGTTCCGAAGGGGCTGAAAGGCATTGGAATGAAATAGGGAAGGGTTACGGAAGAACCAAATTTTCGGGAAACAAAGTAATGTCCTAGCTCATGGGCGCCGAGGCTTCCCAGGAGGGCAACAGCGAAAAGAATGCCCGAAAGCAAGCTCGGTCGTTCTCCGAGGAAAATGCCAGTGAAAATCACTGAAGCCAATGTTGCAAAGAAAAGCACGAGGCTCCAGAATTTGGCCGGAGGTGATTCAGTTATTATCCCAGGTACAACGATGATCCTGACTTTTCCGCTATGTTCCCGGAAGAGGGGGGTATAACCCAGGGGTTTTAACTCTGAGCTCAAATATGCGTAAGCTTTTTCTGGTTCGTAGAGAAAATGCCCTTCGAATTGAAAAGCACCTGCCGCCTTGGGCACGGGGGAATAACTTTCAATACGAAAAACCTTCCCCACAGCCCTCTGCAAAAAATCAGGGACAAACTCTTCCATCACCTCAAGCCTTTATTTTAAATTTAAGCCAGGCAATGTCCAACAGACACCGCCTGGCTTCAAGGTGGAGATGGCGGGAGTTGAACCCGCGTCCAGAGAACCTAGCCCTAGATGGTTTACAAGCTTAGTCGGCTACTTCATCTCGCCCGAAACCTCCCGAGCCGACCAGGGTGTTTCGGGCCAGCCGATCGGTTCTTAGATGGCCCTATCGGCGTCAGGCCATCGCACCCCGAATTTTCTCACGCCCTTACCCCGGCTCTTCGGGGATAAGCCGAGGAGGACGTGGCTGCTCAATTAGGCAGCCATCGGAACGGCAGCGTAGTTGGCACTTCTTTTTAAAGAACCCCTGTTTTACGAGGTTGGGGCACCTCGGCTTGCCATCCAGGACCACCAGTTCCCTGTCGAACCCACAGCATCCCCACAAGCTGTTTAAATTATATACCTTTGTAAGCCTCTTGTCAATACCAGTTTTCAGCACCAGCCGCTCTTGACTTAGAACAAATGTTCTGATATAATTTATACGTCACAAACCAACCAGAAAGGAGGTGACCAATGAACATAAAGGGCAAAACCCTAGAAATCCTAAAATTCATCCAAACCTCACCACACCCACCAACCATTAGGGAAATCCAAAAAGCTCTCAACATCCGCTCCACCTCCACCGTCCACTACCACCTCTCCATCCTGGAAAAACAAGGCCTCATCCAAAGGCTAGGAAAAAAAGCAAGAGGAATTATAATCCCCTCAAAAGAAACCACCACCCAGGTCCCAATCCTCGGCTTCATCTACGGCGATAAACCCCTCCCAGGCCCCAACTCCACCCCAGAAGGTTTCATCAACATACCCTCCTCCCTCCTCAAAAACTCAAAAGAACCTTTCGCCCTCAGAGTCGTGGGCCAATCAATGGTGGATGCCGGAATCCACGACGGAGACCTGGTAATCTTTGAAAGGGTAACCGAGGTCAGAAACGGAGAAATGGTGGCCGCCTGGATAAAGGGAAAGGACTTCACCACCCTCAAACGCTTCTTCAAAGACGAAAAGGGAGTGACCCTAAAGCCCGAAAGCCCCTTCTTCAAAGAGCCCATAAGGATTGAGGGGGAGGAGCTTGAAAACCTGGAAATCCAGGGAAGAGTCCTCCTTGTAATACGAAAGTTTGAGCCATGATGGGAAAAATTGAAATCCAAGCCCGAAAAATCGAAATGGTCCTGGCCTCCCACAAAATCCAGGCCAAGGTGAAAGGGGGAGTCTTAACACCCCGCTACATCCGCTTCCACCTCACCCCAGCCTTGGGTGTCAAGGTTGAAAGGATAAAGGCCCTGGCAGAGGAAATCGCCCTCTTTTTGGGTGTCCCAGCCTGCAGGATCTACCGCCATAACGGCTTCCTCAGCATCGAAATCCCCAGGAAAAACCCCTCACCCATAACCCTACCCTCCCTCTGCCTACGCCTCAAAGAGGTGCCACCCATATCCCCCATCCTCGGAATCGACGAGGAAGGCTTCCCCATCCTCATAAGCCTACCCAGCCCCGAGGTAACCCACATCCTTGTGGCTGGAACCACAGGAAGCGGCAAAACCGAGCTTCTGAGAACCATGATCGCCAGCCTCGCCCTTTACAACCTCCCAAGAGACCTAAACCTGGCCCTTGTGGACCTCAAGGGGAAAGGGCTTAAACCCTTCGATGGGCTTCCCCACCTTTTGGCCCCGGTAGCGACGGAGCCTGAAGAAGCCATAAGCCTTCTAAGGAGGGTGCTTGAGGAGATGGAACGGAGGGACCGGGAGGGGGTAAAGCCCTTCGGGGCAAGGCTTTTGGGGGGTGGCTACCTTGTCCCGAGGGTTGTGGTTTTTGTGGATGAGCTTGCGGAGCTGAGCTTGGCTGGAGGGAAGGAGGTGGAGGAGATTCTCACCAGGCTTGCCCAGAGGGGTAGGGAAGCCGGGATACACCTGGTGGTGGCTACCCAAAAGCCCTCTGTGGGTGTGATAGGCTCTCTGGCGAGGGCTAACTTCCCGGTGAGGGTGGTGGGTAAAGTAACCACCCCTGAGGAGGCAAAGGTGGCAACTGGTATAGGAGGGAGCGGAGCAGAGAAGCTTCTTGGGAGGGGAGACTTCCTTGTGGTGGGGTGTGGTGGGGTAGTAAGGTTTCAGGCAGCCATAATAAGGCCTTGGGAGGTCCAGGAGCTTGTAATGAAGCTTAAAAGGAGGTGAAAGATGGGCCTTGGGGTATGGTTTCGCGAGGAAATAGAGCGTGCTCTTTGGGCTACCGAGGAGGTGATAGAGGAAACCTTAAGGGCGGTGGGAGAGGAGACGGAATACCTTCGTGGTTACCGTGAGGGGTACAAAGCGGCCCTAAGGGCGGTAGCTAGCGCTTTTGGGATCAAAAGGTGGGGAACAGAAAGAGGCGGGGTTGAGGGGTTAACCTTTAGCGTAAGGAGGTGATCATGAAGAAGTGGGCCATTTTGGGTTTGGTTCTTTTTCCCCTTGCCCTTGGGGTGGTGGCTGGGTTGAGGCTTTCGGAGGAGTCGCTGGCGGTAGTGGTGGGGCTGATTTTGGGTTTGGGGGCGAGCCTTCCGCTCTACTTTTTGGCTTTCTTTCTTGTGAAGAGGGCCATGGCTAAGGAGGAGAGGGCTCAAAACCATTCCCAGGCCAGTCCGCCGGTGATAGTGGTGAATCCTGGCGGGGTGCACTATCCTCAGCCTCCTATCTACCTTCCCCCTACCGAGGGCGAAGGAGG
>JBHOQL010000108.1:0-23048 GCA_042408195.1 Anaerolineae bacterium | reverse complement strand
ACTTGGATGTCATCTCCCAGCCCCGGTACCTCAACTACAAGGATGGTGTGGGCAGTGCTGGCAATATCCACCTCGGCTTGCCCTGCCCCAACGGTTTCCACCAGGATCTTTTCATAGCCGGCAGCATCCAGAATTCTTACGGCATCAGCTGTGGCTTTGGCAAGCCCTCCCAAACTGCCTCTGGTGGCCATGCTCCGGATGAAAACGCCAGGATCGTTGTAGAGATCCTTCATGCGGATGCGATCTCCAAGGATAGCTCCTCCAGTGAACGGGCTTGAAGGATCTATAGCTACGATACCCACCTTAAGTCCCCGGAGCCTGTATTCCTTAGCCAGTTCATTTACCAAGGTGCTTTTGCCGGTTCCAGGGGCCCCTGTAATACCTATCACGTGGGCCTTTCCGGTATAGGGGTAAAGGGACTTTAGGGCTTCCTTAGCTGACGCTCCATCGTTTTCGGCAATACTTATGAGACGGGCTATTGCTCTTTTGTCCCCCGAGATGGCGGCCCGGACCAGTTCCTCAAGCATTTTTGTGGCTTCTCCTTATTTCAGCAACTTTGTTGCGGATATACTCTACAATGGTCTGAGTGGAAGTGCCCGGGCCGAAAACCTCCGCTATGCCCGCCTCCTTGAGTTTGGGGACATCTTCATCTGGTATTATTCCTCCGGCTATTACCAGCACATGGTCAAGCCCTTTTTCCCTCAGGAGCTGAACTGTTTTGGGCAGGAGGGCCATGTGAGCCCCCGAGAGGATGGAAAGTCCAACTACATCCACATCTTCCTGGAGAGCGGCCTCAGCTATCATCTCCGGGGTCTGGCGAAGGCCAGTATAAATCACTTCCATACCTGCATCCCTCAGAGCCCTTGCCACCACTTTTGCTCCCCGGTCGTGTCCATCGAGCCCGGGCTTGGCTATGAGAACCCGAATCCTCTCTTCGGTCATCTTTAACCTCCTAGCGATCCCAGGATTTTCTTAGCTTCAGCTTCAAACTCCTCTAAAGAACTTACTTCCAAGGCCAGGTCCACCAGGAGCTCCAATTGCTCTACTTCCCATCCATCAATAGCTCTCAAAAGCCACTCAGGCAGAGAGCCAAAGCGTTTGAGAATTACCTTTCGGAGAACTCTCAAAGCTTCTTCCTTTCTGCCCAAAGGAAAGCCCTGTTGAAGGCCTTGTTGAAGGCCCTGCTGAAGGCCTTGCTGAAGGCCCTGCTGAAGGCCCTGCTGAAATCCCAGCTTAAGACCTTGCTCCTTGCCCTCTTGAAAGCCTTCCTCCAGTGCTTTCTTGCGCTCTTCTTTCAACCATTCCTGGATAAATGAGGCATTTCTCATTTCCTCGACCTCCTCTCTGAAAAACTCCCACAAGAAAGTCTTTTGGAAATACCGTGAGGCTATAGTTACGGCTGCCGCCAGAAGGTCAGCCCGTTTACGGGGGTCCTTCTCAGCGAGGATTAGTTCCTTTTCCCGGGTGAGGACCTTAACCGATCGTTCCTTGAATAAGCTGACCAACAGCGGCGCAAACTCCCTATATTTGCCCTCCCATATCTCTTCCCTATATTCCCACAACTTGATGACTGGGTAACGGAAACTGTTAACTGCCACTTCGCCTACCTTAACTGTATATTCCTCCGGGATGGGAGCCCGCCGCGGCTCCAAGTATAGGGCTAGGGAAATCACGGGTTTGTCAAACTGTAAAGAAAGCATGGCTGAATACTCAAACATCCTTCGAGGGAAATCGCGTCTGTGGCGCAGTTGGAACTCCAGGTGCACAATGTACTCCTTTTCTCCCAGCTTAGCCCTGTGGACGAAATCAGCCCTCCTTTCAGGTAGGGTTAATTCTACGTTCTCCAACGTTTCTAAGAGTTCAAAATTAAGGTTTGGAAATGCCAGCTTCAAAAAAGAAGATGCGTAATCTCGGGCCAATAACTTGAGTACTCGGTCAAAAATATTGAAGGTTGCCATCAGATTATAATGGGCTCACGGTATTCTCCGAAGACCTCCCTCAAGACCCGCATCATCTCCCCCAAAGTAGCGTATGCCCGCACGCAATCTAAAATGTAGGGCATGAGGTTTTCTCTTTCATCCATAGCTGCATTGCGAAGTCGTTCTAGGCACTGTCGCACCCGCTCATTGTCCCTTTCTCTGCGCACTCTGGCCAGTCGCTCACGGTGGCGCTTTTCCCCTTCCGGGTCTATCTTGTGGATAGGAATGGTGATGGGCTCATCAGAAACGTATTCATTAACTCCAACCACTATGCGTTTCTTCTCGTCAATTTCTTTCTGATAACGGTAAGCGGCATCAGCTATCTCTTTCTGGGGGAATCCCTTTTCTATGGCCGCAATCATTCCACCCATGGCGTCAATCTTGCGGAAATACTCGTAAGCTGCCTCTTCCATTTTGCGGGTGAGAAATTCCACATAGTAACTGCCGCCCAAGGGATCAATAGTGTTGACCACCCCTGTTTCGTGAGCGATGATCTGCTGAGTGCGCAGGGCTACCCGCACAGCCAATTCCGAAGGCAGAGCAAGGGCTTCATCCATGGAGTTGGTGTGAAGGGATTGAGTACCTCCTAAGACTGCAGCAAGAGCCTGAATCGCTACCCTGACAATGTTGTTCTCGGGCTGCTGGGCGGTCAAAGTGCAACCTGCCGTCTGGGTGTGGAACCGCAACCACCAAGAACGGGGATCTTTAGCTCCGAAACGATGGCGCATCTCCCTGGCCCATATCCTCCTGGCTGCCCTGAATTTGGCAATTTCCTCAAAGAAGTCGTTGTGAGCGTTGAAGAAAAAGCTGAGGCGAGGAGCAAACTCATCCACATCAAGCCCCCGTTCAATGCCAGCCTTGACGTACTCAAAACCGTCGTAAAGGGTGAAAGCCAACTCTTGAACGGCTGTAGCCCCGGCTTCTCGAATGTGATACCCACTTATGGAAATGGTGTTCCACTTCGGCACATATTTAGAACCGAACTCAAAGGTATCCACCACGAGGCGCATAGACGGCTTGGGAGGGAAAACGAATTCCTTCTGAGCTATATATTCCTTGAGAATGTCGTTCTGAATGGTCCCTCCAAGCTTAGTCCAGGGGATCCCTCGTTTCTCAGCCACAACGAGATACATGGCCCAAAGGATGGCAGCGGGGGCATTTATCGTCATAGAAGTTGTAATTTTATCCAGCGGAATCCCATCAAAGAGAATTTCCATATCAGCCAGGGAGGATACAGCCACACCGCACTTCCCAAATTCCCCCTCGGCCATAGGGTCATCAGTATCATAACCGTAGAGGGTAGGGGTATCAAAAGCTACCGAGAGGCCTGTTTCACCGTGCTTAAGTAAATACTTAAAGCGTTCGTTAGTTTCCTCAGCTGAACCATATCCCGAGAACATCCTCATGGTCCAGAGGCGTCCACGGTACATCGTGGCATGGATACCTCTGGTGAAGGGATATTCGCCTGGGAAACCCAATTCCTCCAGGTAATCAAAATCGGGGATATCGGCGGGGGTATAAAGGCGGGCGATAGGCATATCTGAGAGGTTGCGGAAGAGTTCTTCCCTTTCAGGAAGCTTGGCAAGCCACTGCTGAAGGGTCGTTTCCTCCCACTGTTCTTGCCTCTCTTTTATTTTCTTCAGGGCCTCTTTGTCAAACATTCCTACCCTCCTTCGGGTGGCTTTCTTTTGAAGATTTTACCATACCTAAGGTTAAAAGCCAAGCTTTCACAAACTACTGGGCCAGAACAGGCTCTTTAATTTTAAAGGCTTTCCTTATCCCGCAGCCATAGCATTCCCTCCGACAATCCGGTGTGATTTCGCCCCGAAGCGCCTTTTGGTATTCTTCCCATAGGAACTCCTTCTCAACCCCCACATCAATGTGGTCCCACGGGAAGATCTCATCCTTAGGACGCAAGCGATGGGCGTAGAAGGAAAGGGCAAGGCCCGCCTCAGCAAAAGCTTTCTCCCAAAGGTCCCAACGGAAAAACTCACCCCACGCATCGAATTTAGCGCCCTTTTTCCAAGCCCTGTATATGACCTCACCCAATCTTCTATCTCCTCTGCTTAGGACACCTTCCAGCAGCGAAGTTCTGTAGTCTGTTAGGCTTAAGAAAATCCCTCTCCGCTTTAGCAATTTGCGGAGGAATTTATGCTTCTCAGCTATCTCCTCTTCTCCAGCCATGGGCAGCCATTGGAAAGGGGTGTGAGGTTTGGGTATGAACGTGGCAATGCTGACAGCCAGCTCTGCCCTGTTCCCCTGGTGCTTCCGGCCTATGTCGAGGACCTGATGGACCAATCTGCCAATTTCTGCGATATCATCCATGGTCTCTGTGGGAAGGCCTATCATGAAGTAAAACTTGAGGCGATGCCACCCCCGGGAGTACGAGGCCTCTGCTACCTCGAGGATGTCTTCTTCGGTTACTTTTTTATTTATGACGTTCCGCAGACGCTGGCTTCCGGCCTCGGGAGCGAAGGTCAGGCCAGTCCTGCCGTGTTTTTCCAGCCTCTCTGCCAGAGAGACCGAGAACGAATCAACCCTGAGGGAGGGAAGGGAGATGGATAGAGGCCACGGATATTGATTGCCACCGAGCGCCTCCAGCAATTCTTCTATCCGAGAGTAATCGGCGCTGGAAAGGGAAACCAAAGCTATTTCCTCATAGCCAGTGTTCTCGAGCAATTCCCCAACAGCTTCCAGGATTTCCTCAAGAGACCTCTCTCGCACAGGCCTGTAAATTATCCCAGCATTGCAGAAACGGCATCCTTGACCACACCCCCTCTGAATTTCCACGTTGCCGCGGTCGTGGACGACTTCTATGTGGGGCAGAACGGGGTTGAGCGGAATTGCAGTCAAGGTGGGAATTAGACGCTTGCGGACCCTGGCCGGAACATTGAGAAGCAAAGGTTCCACACCCCCGAAGGTGCCGTCCGGATTGTAGTGGGTCCTATAGAGGGAAGGAACGTACACCCCTTCTACGGAAGCAACCTCCCGCAGGAACTCCCTCCTCTTTCCCCCCTTTTCCTTCCACTCAGCGTAAGCTTTCAGAATTTCCAGAACAACTTCCTCCCCATCCCCAATGACGAAAAGATCAATGAAGGGGGCCATGGGCTCAGGGTTAAAGGCGCAGGGCCCTCCTGCTATTACTAGAGGGTCATCATCGCTCCTCTGAAAGGACAAGAGAGGAACACCCGCTAAGTCCAGCATGTTGAGAACGTTCGTATAAGTGAGTTCATACTGGAGGCTGAAGCCAATGAAATCAAACTCTTTCAGGAAGTGGCGGGTTTCGAGGCTGAAAAGGGGTACGCCCTCTCGGCGCATAACCTCTTCCATATCGGGCCAAGGGGCGTAGACGCGTTCCGCTAAGAGCCCTTCCTGGTGGTTTATCAAATCGTAGAGGATAGCGAGGCCCAGATTGGACATCCCGACTTCATAGGCATCAGGGTAAGCTAAAGCTACTTTTACCCCTGTCCAGTCCTTGACGATGCTGTTGACCTCGCCACCTACGTATCGGGCTGGTTTCGTAACTTTGCTCAGCAGCCTTTCCAGCTTCTCTAGAGGGATAGGCATCGCATTTTACCCTCAGAAGGTCCTATTTTTATTTTGCCACAATTTGAGGGAAAAGACCAAGCGCAATTTTCCCTGAACTAATGCCCGAGAGCCTGGTTCAGTTAAGGGCCAAAGCTTAGCTCGCGGCGAAGCGCCAAGGTCGGGGGCGAAGTGGTCACTTCTCGCGATTTATCCACTGGAGCGAAGCGGGAACTTTGCCCTTTGTCGGAGGATCTGTAATGTTCGCTTCTCGCTCACGGGTGGAATCCTCAGCTTAGCAAATTCTGAGCTCACGGGAGAGCAAAGAATCGGGAATAGATGGGCAAAGCCTCGCAGAAGAGGGGGCCGAACTTGGGTTGCCTTGCTCTTTACCCGCGGATATAATAGATTTAGAGGGGGCCCCATGGAGGAAATTCAGGATATTCTGGTCGCGGTAAAAACTCCAGAAGACGCTGAACTTATAAAGAGAGCTTACGAGCTTGCCAGGGTTGCTCACGAAGGGCAAGTAAGAGCCTCGGGTGAGCCTTACATTCAGCACTGTGTAGCGGTAGCCCGGATACTGAGCGAACTGCGCCTGGACCCTGCTACCATTGCTGCTGGTCTTCTACACGACGTGGTTGAGGATACCATCCTGGACATTGAAGATATAAAGGCAGAGTTCGGTGAAGAAATTGCTAGTCTGGTGGATGGAGTAACCAAACTCCGCAGGCTCGACCAAGTTGAAAGGAAAAGTTCAAAGGAGAAGGAAAGTCGCGCCTATGAGCATGCTGAAAGCATCCGCAAGATGTTCCTTGCCATGGTGGACGACATCCGGGTAGTCCTCATAAAGCTGGCCGATCGCCTCCACAATATGCGTACCCTTGGCTCTCTGCCCGAAGAGAAGAGGAAGAAAGTGGCCCAGGAGACTCTGGAGATATATGCCCCTCTGGCCAACCGGCTCGGAATATGGAAGATAAAGTGGGAGCTTGAAGATCTGGCTTTCCGCTACTTGGAGCCGGAAAAGTATTACGAAATTGCAGCGAAGCTGGAACAGCGCCGCCTCGACCGGGAAAGATTTGTAAACCAGGTCATTGAAATCCTCCAAAACCACCTGGCCAACGCCGGGATTGAAGCAGAGATAACTGGTCGCCCCAAGCACATTTACAGCATATACCAGAAAATGAAGCGCAAAAATGTTGATCTGGACCAAATATACGACCTTCACGGGATACGGATCATCGTCAAAGAAGTCAAGGACTGTTATGCAGCCCTTGGGGTGGTCCATTCCCTATGGCCCCCTATCCCTGGGGAATTTGACGACTATATTGCCACCCCAAAAGACAACATGTACCGGTCCCTTCACACTGCAGTGGTGGGACCAGGCGGTAAGCCTCTGGAAATTCAGATACGCACAGAGGAAATGCACCGCGTCGCCGAGTACGGGATCGCTGCCCACTGGAAATACAAGGAAAAGGGACCAAGGGACGTAGATTTTGAGAACAAAATTGCCTGGCTCCGACAAATTCTGGAGTGGCGCCAGGAGGTCACGGATGCAAAGGAGTTTGTAGACTCCCTCAAAAGCGATTTCTTCCAGGATAGAGTTTTTGTCTTCACCCCAAAGGGCGATATTGTGGACTTGCCAGCGGGCTCCACACCCATAGATTTTGCCTATCACATCCACACGGAGCTGGGCCACCGCTGCCGCAGTGCCAGAGTCAACGGCAAAATAGTGCCCTTGGATTACCAACTCAAGAATGGGGACATTGTAGAAATCATTGCTGCCAAGAAAGGTGGGCCCAGTCGGGACTGGCTCAACCCCGACCTCGGCTACGTTAAGACTTCAAGGGCGCGCCAGAAGATAAGACTTTGGTTCCGGAAGCAGGCTAGAGAAGAAAGCATAGCTCAAGGGAAAGAGATCTTGGAAAAAGAGCTTAAGAGGCTGGGCATAAAGCGCAGTTACGAAGAAATTTTTAGGGAGCTAAAAGAAACTGTTAAGGAGTTCAAATACGAGAGCGTAGAGGATCTTCTGGCGGCCATAGGGTACGGGGACTTGAGCCCTCAGTATATAGGGACAAAGCTGCTGCAATTAGAAAGCCAGGAAAAGGGTCTGCGGATTCGCCCCTCGGAGGAAAAAAGCCCAGAGGTTACTATCCTTGGGGTTGGCAATCTGCTGACCCATTTGGCCAAGTGTTGCAACCCTCTCCCAGGGGATGAAATCGTTGGATATGTAACCAGAGGCCGCGGAATAAGCATCCACAGAGCCGATTGCCCCAACATCCTGCAGCTCAGAGAGAGGGAAAGGTTCATAAAGGTGGCATGGGGAACCAACAACCGCCACCGCTATCCTGTTACTATAACGGTGAGAGCTTTTGACCGTGAAGGGCTTTTCCGGGATATAGCCGAAATCGTAGCCAATGAAGGGGTAAATATCACTAATGCGGAGCTAACTACCCGTAAGAAATTCAACGTGGCCATAATGAAGGCCACGCTGGAAATTGATTCAGCTGAGCAGTTGACCAGAATTTTAGAGAAAATATCCCATCTACCCAACGTTATAGAGGCCTATCGCCATACTGGCTAAAGGCCTTAAGGTGTTTTCTCAGGGGGAACCATTTCCGGCTTCCAGAGCCTACGAACCCTATCGGAATATCTTGCCTGTTGAAGCCACTCATCTAAAGCCGCTGCTCTTTTACTGGCCAAGCGCTCAGGGTCAAGCTCGCGGTCCATCTCGTGCTCTTCCACTTTGATTATATGGTAGCCCATAGAAGTGCGCACAATATCGCTTATCTCCCCCACCTTTAGGGTAAAAGCCACAGCATCAAAAGCGGGCTCCCACTCGCCCTTGGGGAACCAACCAAGATCGCCGCCGTTCTCTTTTGTGGCTTCATCCTTTGAGTATTTCCTGGCCAGCTCAGCAAAATCAGCCCCCTGTCGGAGCTCCTCCAACACCTTTTTGGCCTCTTCTTCCGAGTCCAGAAGGATGTGACGAGCACGGACCTGCTCAGCGGTGGTAGGGATCTTTTCCCCAAGGACCTGGCGGAGTTTCTCCCGGAGGAGATCCACAGCCACTATATCCCGGTACTCTTGTTCTGAAATCCCAGCTTCTCTGTTCATGATGGAAAGGAATGATTGATACATCTTGCGGAAATCTTCCTCGCTTATAGGCGTCGGCGCCGGGGTAGGAGTTTCGGTGAAGGTCTGCGTTGAAGTTATGGGGGTTGGAGTTGGGGTTAGAGGAGTACGGTCATAACCAAACAAGCGCTCGATATAGAGCTGTACTTCCTCTGGAGTTACTTCTACCCCCTCCTCAGCTGCTTTCTGCCGTATGAGCTCTTCCTCAATCATTTGCTCCAGAACCATAAGGCCGATGTTTTCCAGGCGAGAGTGGAGCAGTTGTAGTTGGGAATCTATGAGCTGGATGTAGAACTTGTCTTCTTCCTTCTGGGGGTCAAGTAGAGCTTTCTGGTTCTCTAAAGCCTCAATGTTGCGTTTCAGGTTGAACCTTTCCAGCCGCACTCTCTTTTGGTAGGCTTCCAACTTTATAGGAGTGTTCCCTACGAGAGCTACAGGGGTAGCGGGTTTAACATAAAATTCCTGATATAATCCTACCGCCAGCAGCAGGAAAACTACAAAAGCTACTACTCCAAGGCCTATGTAAACGTAAAGGATCTGGCGTTCCTCCCTCTTTCGGATAGCCCGCGCTTTTTTAGTTTCAGGCTTTGGAGGTGGTGGTTTGCGCCGGCTCATTCAATCTCCTCTACATCCCGCCCTTGCGGATGTGTTCTGAAGTAAAGGGGAGTAGGCCAAGGAAGCGGGCCCGCTTTATGGCTAAGCTCAGCTTCCTCTGATGCTTGGCACAGGTCCCTGTCTTCCGGCGCGGCTGAATTCTGCCCCATTCGCTTAAGAAGCGACGAAGCAGTTCTGGTTGTTTATAATCTATTTGATCAATTTTTTCCACGCAGAAAAAGCAAACTTTTTTCTTCGGAACAAACCTTCGGGGCTGCACTTCTTGCTCTTTGAGCTCCGTAACCAATTCCTCCCTCCTTTATAGTGGGATTTCGTCTTCTTCCTCTTCTTCTGGGATTTCTTCGTCCAAGATTATCATTTCGCTGGCCACCACTTCTGTGCGGTAATGCCGGTAACCTTCAGGGTCATCCCAGGCTCTGGTTTGAAGGTGGCCTTCTATGTACACTTTAGACCCCTTCTTGAGACGACGGCTACAGATTTCCGCAAGATTACCCCAAGCTATAACGTTGAACCATTCGGTAGCATCTTTCCTTTCGCCACCTGAAGTAATCCAAGAACGGCTTGTAGCAAGGCTAAAGGAAACCATAGGCTTACCGCTAGGAGTATAGCGAAGTTCCGGGTCCCTACCGAGATTACCTATAAGGATAATTTTGTTGAGGCCCCTGACCATATTTTTGCCCCCTATTCCTCTGAAGTTTTTACTATCATATAGCGGAGCACGCTTTCGTTGAACTTAAGGGTATGGTCCAAATTCTTTACAGCCTCGGGGGGAAGCTGGAGGTTCAAGAAAACGTAATACCCTTCTTTTTTCTTCCGGATAGGATAGGCAAACCGCCTCAGGCCCCAAGCATTTACATTGGTAACTTCTCCCCCTAAGCCCTTTATTACTCGCTTCAGTTCCTCCACAGTGGAATCAATTTTGCCCTGCTCCAGTTCCGGGCGCAGGATGCATGCAAGCTCGTATTCCTTCATCACCTTTCTACTTCCTCCTTTCCCAGCTTGTTTTAAGTCTTGATAACTATAGCACAAAGGTCATCGTTTTGCAAACTTATAAGTAGGGCATGAATTCATGGCAACTGCATTACGCTGATGGGAACATAGTCCAGCAATTTCCCTTCCATTATCACAGGTGCCCTCCTGCCAGTTTCTGGCTCGTACATTCCTGCTATCAGAGTGTAATGGCCAGGAGGTAAGTCTGGAGGCAGAACCAGCTCAAGCCTGTCCATTAGCCTTTCACCTTTGAGCCATGCGGTAGTAGGCAATATCCCTTCCTGGGGGAAGGCATCCGTCTGAGTTGAAATTTTCCCATCGGGTCCTACCAAGTGGAGGAAAATTTTGCAGGGTTCGGAGGAGGAGCCGAGAGCTTCCCAGTAAAGGGTTACGGAAATGCGTCCTACTTCTTTCTTCAGTTCAACCCCGCGCAACAGGGCAAATTCACCGATCTTCGCATCGATAGGTTCGGCAGGCAAACTTTCATAGGCAAATTTGGGCTCACGTCCTTCCACCTCGACGTAGCCAAGGAGCACATAATTCCTTTTGCCTACCGTTAGGATCTCCCGGGTATCGGCCCGCAAGAGCCCCATGATAAGGCGATAACGGCCCGAGGGAATACTGCCGGGGACGTAAAATTTTATTTCCTCAAGGATGAACTCCCCCTTCTCCCACTGACTCGTGGGGTAGAGGTTATCGGCAGGCATGGCTTCCCTTATAACCACAGGGGTGCCCTTGCTGTCCAAGAGTTGAGTGAAAACGACCAGGTCCGGAAGGGGGGAACTGAGGGCATGCCAGAGCACTTTGAACTGCAGGGCTTCTCCAGCTCTGAGCTTTTCCGGTATTCCTCCAACTCCTCTCAGTTCCACTAGCCCGCCAAAATCAGCCCTTACTTTGCGTGGAAGTTCCGGAGGAGTTACCAGCCCTGACGGCCTGAGCACCTTCACTTTTCCCAGCCTCATTTTTACCCCTTGTACGCCCCACTTCTCATTTTGGACCGGCAGTGGGGCCATAGAATCAGTGGAGTATACCACGAGGTCCAGATAATAAGAGCCGGGAGGAGTCCCCGGAGGCACTGTTATCTTCATTGGGTGATAGATGATCTGGCCCAGCGGCCAGCGGGAGGAAGTGTAAAGGGAGCCTGCGGGTAATTCATCAGCCTGGGTTAAGAGTTTTCCTGCTTCGGTGTAAAGCCTCAGGCTGACCTTGTAATCCTCGTGGATTGGCTTCAGAGCGCGCCAGTATAAGGCTACCTCTATCCCTTTGCCTGCTTCTACCTCGTTGTCCAAGATCGAGAACCCTTCCAGTTCCAGAGAGTCTCCAAAGACCACTTCCGCCCTCGAAGAGTAAGGTGGGAGGTAGCGGGTGAAGTAACCCTGCACCCTTATGTAGCTTTCTCCGGCAAAGAGGGCATCTTCAAATTTTAGTCCATGCTCATCAAGCCAGCGCCGTATGAAACCGCCCGGGTCCACTACAGTATCGTAGCAACGGTAAACCCATACCCGAGGATGGTGGGCAAAGACCTTTTTCAGCGCCCTAGCCGTTTCTTCCTCGGTTGTGGGATAGAAGTCGGCTTCAGGATTACCCCAGCCGAGGGATTTAGAGCCACCAATGGAGCCGGTCTGCAGGAACACTGGTCCATTTACCAGGGCATCGTAATCCACGAGCCTTCCAAGCCATCCCATAGGACCACGGTAATAATAGCTCAAGACCGGATAAACATACCCTGCATTTATTAAGATCGCATCTCCAGCTCTGAGCCTTTCTTCCAGGAATCTGACCGCTTCCCGGTGGTTGTCGGAGGCAAATTTGGGGTCAAAATGCATCCTGAAAGTCGACCATCCGGATACCGCCACTATAGCTATGAAGGATAAAGCTTTCGCTTCTCTGCGCCGCAGGCTTGCCAGACCACTGGCTAAGGCAGTGTAGAAGGGTGGGGAGAAAGGGAAAAGGTAACGTGGATGGTAAAGGGGGGTCAGGTATGATAGTCCCTGGATCAGAGCCAGCGGTCCGAAGGTGTAAAGGACTATGAGAGCGGAACGTTCCATCGGCGAGAGGCCGTAGCGGTCCAAACCGTTTTTGAGCTTCACCCCTATTAAGTAGAGGACGAAGGTGAGCAGGAGGAAAGGCCATACTCTTACGGGCTCCATGGAATGCCCGAAGGAAAAGGTGGACCAGGAAAGGATTAGAACCTGGGGAAGGGGGGTGAAGCTGCGCCATGGTGGCACTGGGGGGTCCGTGACCTGCCGGAGAGCAATCCCGAGCCAGGGGGAATAGAGGATCAGAGCAAGGGCCTGAGCTCCGGCCCAAGGCAAAAGATACCCTCTGCCCCAACGCTTGAATCCAGCCCAGAGGGAGAACAGGGCTAAGGTTGCAAGAAGGAAAGCGAAGTAATAAAGGGTGTAAAGGCCTAAGGCAGCCATCAGGCTATAGAGAAACCAGTTCCTCAAATGGTGAGGTTCATTCAGAGAGCGAAAGAGGAAATCGGTTGCCAGTAGACCCAGACAGGCTCCCAGGGTATACATCCGGACTTCTTGGGAATACCAGAGTTGGTAGGGGGACAAAGCAGCAAGAATGCAGGCAATAGAAGCGATGTTTTCCCCCAAAAGCCGGCGGGAAAACCAGTAGGTCAGAGCCAGGAGGAGGACGCCGAACCAAAGAGAGAGGAAAGCTGCAGAGAATTCCGAATCTCCTGCAGTTCTGATCCAGAAATGTAGTAGGTAATAGTAAAAAGGTGGATGGATATCCCTTGCCGTGTGGGCGGTCAAAGCCGGGAGGCTCTTGTGGGCTAAAAGGAGGCTGACTGTTTCATCATACCAGAGACTCTGAGCACCAAGTCTGTATAATCGAAGGGCGAACCCCCCTATGATTGCCAGGAGAGCTACGATCCTGGCCGACATCAGTTCAATCCTCTGCCCTTTTAGGTCTAAAAAGGGCGACGCTGAAACCTACACTCATCACTACTGCTCCAGCCACTGATAGCCAGCTCCCTGGGTCTTTAACTGCTCTCAGTATTATATAGTGTTCAGGGGAGAGCTGTAGGTGTATCTTCTCTCCTTCTATCTTGGTCTCTTCCTGAACAAGCAAGCGGTGGGTGAGACGTCCGTGCTCGTACAAATCCACGAAGGCGCCTTGGGTCTGAACCGAGATTTCCATCTTAGCCCCTACTTCTGGAAAGGTTATTTCTTGGACTTCTCCCAAGGCAGGGAAGGGTACAATGATTTCGCCTTCCCTCTCAATTCCTTTCCAGGTTAAGCTCGTAATTCCTCCGGCGGGTTTTGATGCTCTGATTTTCCAAGCAGGCCCATAAGAAAGGGGGATTATCAAGAAGCCATTGACCGTTCCAGGCCACCCCGGAGAAAGCTTGATGGTTCTGCTTCCATGCTCGATCTCGCATCCGAAGGCCAGGGGGGTGTCATCGGCCGAGCGCTTGACCCATACACTTTTAACCGTGACGATGTTTTGGCCAATTCCAAACTTTTCTCCAGATATTATGGGCAGGCTGTCTGTGAAGTGGCGGTATAAAGCTGATAGGGCTAACCCAAGGGCTAAAAGTATTAACCCAAGGTGGGCCAATACGGACCCCAGGCGGCTTAGGTGAAACCTTCTACGAAGGCGGACGAGCGAGCAGAAGGTAGCTCCGATGAGGAGCAGGAGGAAAATTCCCCAGAACAAGGGGGAGTTATAGATGGACACTAAGCCTGTGGTTTTGAGGAGGGGGAAAAGGGGGCCGTACCTTTCCCGGATGGCACCCCACCACCATTGAGTCTCTGAGGGACTTTTTACGGAATCACGGGGGAACTGGGGGAAAAAGCCTGCCAGAAACATAAGGGAGATTAGGAGAAGCAGGAGGATTGAGGCTGTATTCAGGGATACGAAAAACCGCCGGATACTACGCCACAAAAAGCACCCCCTGCGCAAACTTATATCACAAAGCAGGGGAGGCTGTCAAACCTCTGAAGGATTGCAGGATAGGCTTTTCCGGTCTGTCCGGGTGGCCTGAAGGGAGCGTCTTGAATTGCCGGCTTAGGGCTCAGAATGAGTTATGGCCCTTGCCCGCGGGTAAGGTCAAAAGTTCCCCTCGTTGCGTTCAGTTTGTAGAAATATATTCCCGCGGGGCTCATGGCTCTCTTGGATCCGGGAGTAATGGAGGTAAAGGGGGTTTTAGTCAACGTTATGGTCTTGGGCTCTTCCTGCGCACAATCCATTTAGCCAGCTCAACGGCCCAGAAAACCGTTGAAGCAAGGGCTAAGCTCATTAATAATTCCCACCAGTTGAGAGACGTTGTTCTGAAAATACCCTGAAGAGGCGGAAGGTACACCACGAGCATTTGGAGGATAATAGTTAAAATTACCGAAGCCAACAGGATGGGGTTAGAAGTGAAACCTAACCGGAAGATGGATTCTCGTTCGGAGCGAACCACTAAAGCGTTACCCATCTGAGCCAATGCCAGGGTCGTGAAAATCATGGTGCGCCATGTTTCCTCGCCTCCTATGGCGAGAAGTTCGGGAAGAAGAGCGGTGAAGCCAAGGAGCACTCCAACCAGAATTACGTATTTCCATAACCGTGTGATGATGTTTTCCCCGGGCGGCCTCGGGGGGCGCTTCATTATATCAGGTTCTGCTGGATCAAAGCCCAAGGCCAACCCTGGCAGACCGTCGGTCACCAGGTTTATCCATAGGATCTGGAGGGCGGTTAGGGGTATCGACCTGCCCAGAAGAGGTGCAACCAACATCACTAAGATTTCTCCCACGTTGCTGGAGAGGATGTATTTGACGAACTTCAGGGTATTTTCGTATATGACCCTGCCTTCTTCTACTGCTGCTACAATGGTGGCGAAGTTATCATCAAGAAGGATCATCTCTGAGACCTCTTTGCTAACGTCGGTGCCGGTTATGCCCATAGCTACGCCGATGTCGGCTTTCTTAAGGGCGGGAGCATCGTTCACACCATCGCCGGTCATGGCTACGATATGACCTCGCTTCTGGAGCGCTTCCACTATTTTGAGCTTGTGTTCCGGAGAGACGCGAGCGTAGACCGTTACATTTTCCACTCTCCTTTCCAGCTCTTCAACCGTCATCTTATCCAGTTCAACCCCGGTTACGACTTCTCCACCTTCATCCATCCCGATCTGGCGAGCTATGTATAAAGCTGTCTGGGGGTGGTCACCCGTTATCATGACTGGACGAATCCCTGCGGTCTTGCATTTAGCCACTGCTTCTTTGACTTCAGGCCTGGGGGGGTCTATCATTGCCATCATGCCGACGAACACCATATCCCTTTCGGGGTCTTCAGGAATTTCCTCCAGAGGCCTTAAGGCAACCCCTAAAACTCTCATGCCTCGGGAAGCAAAACTGTGGTCGGCTTTGAGGATGCGCTCTCGCCAGTTTTCGTCCATGGGCTCTATGTGGTCCTTGTTCCAAACCATATTAGAGATCTCCAAAAGGCTTGAAACAGCCCCCTTGCAGAAAGCTACGTAAGGGGCATTGAACGGTAATAAGGAGTGGTCGTTTATTTTGTGGACAGTAGTCATACGTTTGCGCTCTGAGGTGAAGGGGACCTCATCCACCCTTGGGGCCTTTTTTTCCAGTTCTTCTTTCCAGAGGCCAAACCTGGCAGCGGCCACTACCATCGCCCCTTCCGTGGGATCGCCCTTGGCGTAGATGCGCGATGGGTTTCTGGCGTCCGGTTCCAGGTAAGAATCGTTGCAGAGGGCTCCACCGACCAAGAGGAGTGTTATGGCCAGATCCTTTTCCTCTTCAAAGTAGTTTTCGTCCAATTCCAGGAAGGGGCCGACCTTTGAAAGCTTCTCGGTAAGGTCCAAGGTTTTGCCGGCTACGTCCAGGATTGTCACGGTCATCCGGTTCTCGGTGATAGTTCCGGTCTTATCGGAGCAGATGACCGTTACAGAGCCGAGGGTCTCTACAGCGGGGAGCTTCCGGATCAAGGCGTTGCGCCGGACCATCTTCTGGGCCCCCAAAGCCAGAGTAATGGTGACTACAGCTGGTAAGCCTTCGGGAACGGCAGCTACTGCCAGGCTAACGGCGGTTATGAACATGGTATAGGGGTGCTCGCCGCGCCACAGGCCAAGGATGAAGACTATAGCTACTAGAATACCGGCACCTATCGCTAATCCTTTGCTGAGTTGTGCCATTCTCTCTTGAAGGGGGTAGGCTTCCCGTCTCACCGTTTGGATCATTCGGGCTATGCGTCCCAATTCGGTCCGCATGCCCGTCTCTACCACCACACCTATACCGCGGCCATAAGTCACTCCCGTGCCCATAAAGGCCATATTGACCCTATCGGAAACAGGGGTTTCCGGAGGCAGGACCGCCTCGGCGTTCTTATCCACCGGGGTTGATTCACCAGTCAAAGGAGCCTCTTCGATACGCATGTTTACAGTTTCTATGAGCCGCAAATCCGCCTGCACTCTGGTTCCGGCCTCCAGAAGTACGATGTCTCCCGGAACAAGCTGTTCAGCGGGTATCTCTTGGATTTTGCCGTCCCTTCGGACTTTTACAATAGGGGTTGCCAGTCGCCTCAGGGCTTGCAAGGCTCTCTCAGCCCGGTACTCTTGGACAAAGCCGAGGATAGCGTTGAGGATTACGATCACCAGGATCGCAATGGTCTCCTTTATCTCACCCATTAGGAAGGAAATGGCAGCAGCAATGAGGAGGATTACAACCATTATTTCAGTGAATTGGGAAAAGAAAATGGCTATGGGGTTCGGGCCTTCTTTCTCTTCGAGCTTGTTGGGGCCGTAAGTAGCAAGGCGCTTTTGGGCTTCTTCCGAGGAAAGCCCCGTTTCCGGATCGGTTCCTAGGCGGTTCAGGACCTCATCTATGCTAAGGGAAGTCCAAGCGATCTGCTTTTCCGTGCTCATGAGTTAAACCTCCTTATCCTCAACTGGCCTTTTCCACTTCTACGTGGTTGCTATAGAAAGTTGCTCCGCGGCCGAGGTCGGCTTCCCAGTCGGGGGTGGTGGAGTTAACGCCTGTGTCCCTTGGGGAAAAGCTTCCCCACCATATGCTTGGGCTGACTACCACTCCAGGGATTGTCTCATAACTCACTTTCGCCCAGAGGTAGCATTCGCCCCTTTCATTCCACACTCTCACCAGGTCGCCATCGGATATACCCCTTTCTTCAGCATCCCGTGGGTGGATTATGAGGTGAGGGCGCCCCTCCTTTGCCCGAAGGGAATCCACCGCTCCGAAGCTTGAGTTCAGGAAGTGGTGGGCGCTCGGGGTTAGGAAAATCAACGGGTAAGAGCTCGGGGGAAGGGGTTCATAGCGGGGCAAAGGGTCAAGCCTCATCTTTTCAAGCCGGTGGGAGTAAAATTCCAGTTTGCCGGAAGGGGTGGGGAATCCTTTGGCAAAAGGTATGAAAGGTCTGGGAAGGTTGAGGCGAACCCATCCTTCCTCTTCCAGGCGTTCTCTGGTTATGCCGCTTCCTTCTAAGGCTTGGTCCACCAGGTCTTCATCCGAATCCCTGAAGCACTCTTCTTCAAAACCCATGGCCCTGGCCAGACGTCGGAAGAGTTCGGTGTTGCTGAGGCTTTCCCCGAGGGGCTCAATAGCAGGGCGGTTCAGGCTGAGGTAATAGTGGCCGTAAGAGGTGTGGAGGTCAAGTCTCTCCAGCTGGCTCGTGGCTGGAAGAACCAAATCGGCAAAGCGGGTAGTGTCTGTGAAAAAGATGTCGTGGACTACCAGGAAGAGATCCTCTTTCATAAGCCCCTCGAGGACAAGTTTGCGGTTTGGAGCAGAGTTAGCAGGATCGGAGTTGTAAACGAAAAGAGCCTTGATGGGAGGATCGTCAAGCTCAGTGAGGGCTTTGCCCAAGTGTATCATGTTGATGGTGCGGGGGTTTCCAGTTAGCAGGTCCGGGCGCTGGAGTTTTTCCTGGTTTATAGGGAAGGCGCCGCTGGTGGTTAGCAAGGCGCCGCAGCCAGGGTATAGCCAGGCTCCCGTTAGACCAGGAAGGCAGGTAATAGTTCGGATGGTCATCCCCCCGTTGGTGTGCCGCTGAAGGCCGTAATTGAGGCGTATGAGGGAGTTAGGGGTTCTGGCGTAAAGCCTGGCCAGAGCTTCTATATCTTCTGCCGGGATACCAGTGATTTCTGCTACGGTTTCAGGGGTGTAAGAGGCTACCCTTTCCCTGAGAGCTTCAAAGCCGTAGGTGAACTGGCTCACGTAATCGGCGTTGTAAAGGTTATCGCGGATTATCACATGCATCATCCCTAAGGCTAATGCGCCATCGGTCCCAGGCTTTATCGGGATGTGGATATCAGCCAAAGAGGCGGTTCGGGTCCGCACTGGATCTATAACGATGAGCTTTGCGCCCGAGCGGCGGGCCTTTTGGATCAAAGGCCAGTAGTGGGGATTGCTGGTTACGGTGTTAGTTCCCCAGAGGATTATGAGCTTAGCTTGGGGAATATCTTCGGGGTCGGGACCTAAAGCTGCACCCGTTGTAGCGATGAAGCCTTCCTTCCCAGCAGAAGAGCAAATCGTATAAAGGAGGCGGGTTGCTCCGAGACGGTGGAAAAACCTTCTGTCCATGCTCCCAAAGTTAAGCACTCCCAACGTCCCGGAGTAGTTGTAAGGCATTACAGCCTCTGGGCCGTAGCGAGTTATTATCTCCCGCAAGCGAGAGGCAATAAGCTCAAGAGCCTCTTCCCAGGTTATCCTCTCAAATTGATTGGAGCCCTTCGGCCCTGTCCTGCGGTAAGGATATAGGACCCGTCGTGGATTGTATACCCACTCAAGGTAATGATTTAGCTTGACGCAGAGGAAACCCTGCGTAATAGGGTGGGTGGGGTCACCCCGGATGGAGACAGCTTTGCCTCCTTCCACCTTTGTTATAAAGGCACAGGTGTCGGGACAATCGTGCGGACAGACGCCTTTTACTTCCATATTTGCCTCCCTCCGGTTCAGCTCGGGCCCAGAAGCAGGGATTCAAGGTAATCATCGGAAACACGGCGAAGGGAGTATACAGCCTGGCGTTTGGAAAATGCCCACGGAATTACTCCAAGCCCAGCCAGCTGGCCCTTTATCCTGGCTCTGGCTGCTTCTCCTCGCCAGGCTTTCAGGGCATCGATGGTTATCCTGAGCTGGGCTCTTAGGATAAGGGGCCAATATTTTCGGAAGAGGTTTCCGGGATAATCTTTGGCCAGCACGTAGATGAAATTGCGGCCATTGTAGAAGCTGGCCAGCTTTCCACCACCCGTGGCACTGAGCCTGTGGTAGACGATAGCTTCCGGCGTGTAGATACACTTATAGCCGGCTATTTGGGCCCTCCAAGCCAGGTCTACATCCTCGCAATACATGAACATATCCTCATCAAATAGCCCTATCTCCTCCAGCATGGCTTTCCTGTAGGCTGCTGCCCCCCCGCATGCTCCGAAAACATATTCTTCGCGGTCGTACTGGCCTTCATCCTTCTCCCATACACCTCTATTGCCAGGGATACCGTCAATCCGGTAGAAATCTCCTGCCGAATTTATAACTTCTCTTCGATCGTAGAGCAAAATCTTGCTTGCCGCCATTCCTGCATCAGGATGTCTCTCCAGAGCTTCCCATAAGGCTTGCAGCCAACAAGGGTGGGCTTCAGCATCATTATTTAGAAGGGCTATCACCTCACCCTGAGCGAGCTTTATACCAGCATTGGCTCCTCCCGTCAGGCCCAAATTCCGGGAGAGTTTAATCAGTTTAACTTCTGGGAATTCCCTTTCCACTAAAGCTACGGAGCCATCGGTTGAAGCATTATCCACCAAAATGACTTCAAAGCTCTTAAAGGTCTGTTCTCTGAGGGACTGAAGGCAACCCCTCAGGAACTTCTCCCCATTCCAGTTGGGTATGATCACGGAAACCCTAACGTTCATATCTTTTTACCAAACCAGGCTCCTTCTCAAAGAAGGCCTTCAGGGCTTCTTTCCATGGCCTCAGAGTTATCCCGATCTGCGCTCCGGCAAAATTCTTGAGGGGGGTGAAGAGAGGAGGTTTTGCCACTCTCACCCATTCTTTCGAAGTTATGGGTTCCACTGGCACATCCTTTCTTCCCGAGAGCTCCAGGATCAGCCTTGCAAAATCGTAGCGGGAGCAGTAACCGGCATTGGTAAAGTGATAGGTGCCGTAAAATTTTGTGCGGATCAGCTTGGAGATGGCTTCGGCGAGGTCCAAGGCGTAGGTTGGGTTGCTCACCTCATCAGTTACGACCCGAAGGCTTCCGCGCTCGTCGGCAGCTCGGAGTATCTTGGTGATGAAGTTGTTGCCTCCGTGGTAATAGAGCCAGGCCGTGCGGACAATGAAGAAGCGGGAGAGAATTTCCCGGACAAACTGTTCCCCAGCTAATTTTGACCGACCGTATACGCCGACTGGATTTGGACGGTCAAATTCCCAGTAGGGTTCGGAGGCGGTGCCGTCAAAGACTTCATTGGTGCTTATATAGACCATAGCTGCTTGGCATTCCAGCGCAGCTACGGCTACGTTGCGGGTTCCGAGAGCGTTGACGGCATAAGCCTTTTCCGGTTCCAGTTCGCACCCGTCCACATTGGTGAAGGCGGCAGTATGGATTACCACATCGGGCTTAAACCTTTCGAGACAAGTTAGGATGGAATTCAGCTGTGTTATATCGCACTCCGGCCTGGCCAAGGGGAGCACTTCGTCTTCCTTCAACACTTCTAGGAGAGCTCGGCCAAGCTGGCCTGTGCTTCCGGTGATGGCAATCCTCATCGTTCATTCCTCCATGGGGACCTTTCGGAGCAGGCGACCTCGCAGGGACCAAGGCCCCGCTTCTTCTACTTTTACAATTACCATCTGTCCGTCCCAATTCCCAGGGTCTTCAAAGAAGACTAGCTTGTTTGTCCTGGTTCTGCCGAACCAGCGCCCTTTGCGTCTCCCTTCCACCAGCACTTCCACTTCCTTCCCCACAAGCCCAGCATTTATCTCAGATGCAATTCTCTCCTGAAGCTCCTCCACCATTCTTAGCCTACGCTTTTTTTCCTCTAATGGGACATCATCCCTGAGACGAGAGGCAGCTGTGCCGGGACGCGGGGAATAGGCAGCCACGTGAACCACGTCAAACCTTATCTCCTCCAGAAGCCGATAAGTGTTCATGAATTGCTCTTCTGTCTCGCCGGGGAAGCCGACTATGATATCAGTGGCAAGGCTAACGCCGGGGATAGCCTCTCGTATCTTCCGGATCAACCCCTTGTACTGGGCTACAGTGTATTTCCTAACCATCCGCTTGAGGATGACATCGTCTCCGGACTGGACCGGGATTTCCAGATGTTCGCAGACTTTGGGGAGGCTGGCTACTGCTTCAATAATCCTGTCACTCATATCGGCAGGATGTGAGGTTAGGAAACGGATGCGCCACAGCTTCTTTATTGGGTGGATGAGCTCCAATAGTTTGGCCAGATCTGGTTTGCCCGGCAGGTCTTGGCCGTAGGAATCTACGTTTTGGCCAAGGAGAGTTACTTCCCTCGTTCCTCGCCCAACCAGCTCTTCCACTTCAGCGACAATTTCCTCAGGGGGACGGCTCCTCTGTTTCCCCCGCCTGAGCCTGACAATGCAATAGGTGCAGAAATGGTCGCAACCGTAGACTATGGGGACGTAGGCGGAAACAGGGGCTGGGAGGGGAGGCCTGACCCACTCCTCTCCAAGGGCCAGCTTTTCCCTAACAGCCCTGATGAATCCTTCCACGTCGGAAGGACGCAGGAAGATATCGACGTAGGGATACTGCTCGTGGAGAAGCCGAGCATCATCCACGAAGCAGCCCATCACCGCCAGAAAAGCCTGAGGCCGGCGATGCTTTACAGCCTTCAGGGAGGCCAAGTGTCCCCTGACTTTATCTTCAGCACTTTGACGGACCACGCAAGTATTGAGCAGGAGGACATCGGCTTCGTGGGGGGATGGCACCCTGACGAAGCCCATCCGCTCCAGGGCTTCCGCTGCCCTGGCCGAATCAGCATCGTTCATCTGGCAGCCAATGGACCAGAGGTAGTATTTCATCGCTTGAGTTTAGCCAAAGCGGAGAAAAAGTGTACCCAGAGGGGGCTTTTCTGGCCCCCTATTTTCCCCCTCTTGAGGACTTCCAAGAACTCCCTTTCTCCTCCGAACGGCTCTATTTCCACCCATGCCATTCCAATTTCCCAGGGAGTATGGGCGTCGCTTCCAGCAGATACTGGGATGTTCCTCTCCGCTGCAACCCGTAGAGCTTCAGCGTTGTCGGCCCTGAGGATAGTCCGAGCGTTGAATCCTTCAATGAAATCCACTTCCTCCATTATTTCCAGGGTGTAGGAACCCATTGCCTCTCGCCTGATGCGGTCAAAAGGGTGGGGGATTCCGACTATTCCACCCTGTTCCCTGATGCGGCGAACGGTTTCCAAAGGATCAAGGCCTGGGGGGATCTCTTCCTCAATGAAGAGAGCCAGGAGTTCGCCTCTGTTGGTTCTGATTTCTTCACCTATTATTATAAGCTCCGGCGCCAACCTTTTGGCCTCCAACGCTCCGGCTATGGTGTTGTGGTCGGTTATGGCCACTTTGGAAAGCCCCTTGGCTCGACTCAGTTCAACCACCTGGGTCGGAGAGCAGAGACCATCGTATGAGAAAAAGGTGTGGAGGTGCAAATCAACTTTCCATTTCATTCTCCGAATACTATCCTCCCATCGGCCATGTCGGTTATTTTGACGAGGGAAACTATGGGAACATTCAAGTACTTAAGGCGTTCCCTTCCCCCTTCAAAGACTTTCTCAATAACTGCCCCAATGCCCACGAGGGTAGCTCCGCTCATTTCCACGATGCGGACAAG
>JBHOQL010000107.1:0-98918 GCA_042408195.1 Anaerolineae bacterium | reverse complement strand
GGCCGAGAGACTGCTCGATGGTCCTCTGAAGCCCCCTTCCGGAGAATTTCACGCTGGGGCTGGGCCGGCAACCGCTCCCCTTTCTCCCGCCCCCGGGAGGCATACCGCTCCCACGGCCGGAGCTCGGGCCGGCTTATCTTTTGGGCCAGCCACAACTGGAAAGCTGCCAGCATCGGGGTATGCCACCACTGCTCCTTGTGCTCTACCTCCGGCGTCTGATAGGCGGTCACCAGGGGATTCCGCCTCCCTCTCCGGCGTGGTGACCCAGACCCGGATAAGGGTGAAAGGACACCGGTACATCGGCCGCTGGCGGGTCCCGCGTATCCGCATCTCCCGCCACGCCTGCAGGTGGTAAACCCGGGTCTGCCCCCGTCGGTTGGTGACCGTCCAGGTCTCCTTCCCATCTGGCTTCGGCCAGGTGGTTGGGTTGCCCAGGTCAAACCGCTTCCCGTACAGCGAGGATGCCCCACCGCGCAGATTCCCCCTTCGGTGGGCAGCCGAACCAGCCCGTTGGTTCCCTCCTCTACCACCAGAGGGTAGATGAACTCCGGTAAGCTGTAGCGGCTGTCCGTTTCCACCAGGGTCTGGTCGGGGGAGGGATGGGTTGGCTTGGGCTTAAAGCCAGTGGGAGACTTGTTCTCTGGCGACCTGGGCGGCATTCTGGTCGGTCGCCTCCTGTCGTGCGTCCAGGAACACCGCCCGCGGCAGTGTAGTCTCTATCTTCCCCTTGGGCAGGGAGGCCATCAGGGAGTAGACATGCCCGAGCGCTACCGGCTTCTGACCTGGGGTCGGGTTGGGGGCGTAGGCGAACCCTTGGTCTTCCAGGCAGGCGGCACAGGGGCGGGGATGGTATCCACTGTCAGCAACCGGAAGGATTGCCTATGGGGGAGCTGGGGATGGGGGTCAAACAGGGAGATCATCTGCTGGGGAGAGAGCGGGAAATGGCCGATGGCTTTGAAGAACCCGCTGTAGTGTTGGGCACGAAGGGGGGGCAGGCTCAATTCCCCCACTGACTGCTCCCCCTGAGCACAAGGGAGGGCATCTATCAGGTCCGTCCCGGTGTCGGCCCAATTGTAAAGGCACAGCAACTTATAAAGTTGCTTGCGGAATTGGGAGGGGATAGATGCGCTCACGCCCTATAAGATGACTCAGATTTCAGGATCGTGCAAGGGCAACCCCCTCAATTCCGGAGTTTGTCCAAAGCCCAGTTTTTAAAATAGCCCGGGTCTTATGTGAAAGCAACCTTTACCTCCAGAAAGGAGGTTAATAGTGAAGATTAAACTCGCGATGCCTGCTTTGTTGATAATCTTCCTGGGGATTGCGTTGATGGCTTGCGGGCCTTCTCAGGCAGAGCGAAATGCCATGGCTACGGAGATCGCTGCCAGGATTTTCGCTACCCTGACCGCTCAGGCTCCTACTTCAACTCCAACCTATACCCCTGTTCCGACCTCCACACCCACGCCCACGATGCCCCCTACATCCACCCCCTCTGCTACCCCTGTTTTGCCCCCCACTCCTACCCCAACTTTGACCCCGACGCGTAGGCCCACACCGACATTACCGCCGCGCCGCTTGCCCACAGGAACTTTCATCAAGCAAACGGTGCCCCTTGACGGCTACGGTGAGCTGGAAGTAGAAAACGGCACTGATCTGGACGCAGTTGTGGTCTTCACAACCCTCGCAGATGAACCCATCTTTGCAGTGTATATTCAGGCCCACAGTAAATTCACGATCTCTGGTATCCGCGATGGCACCTACAAGCTTTTCTTCATGTTGGGGGAAGACTGGGACGAAGCCAGGGGCCGCTTCACCCGTAGAGCGAGGTACGAAGTCTTTGAGGATGAGTTCCCTTACACCACCACCGCCACTACTGCCACTGTGTGGAGCGTCACCCTGCATCCGGTCGTGGGGGGTACTGCTGCTACTGAGCAGCTGGACGAGGGCGAATTCCCACCTCTTCGTTAGGCTGATCCGGGAACAAAGGCTCTCCTTAAGA
This sequence comes from Anaerolineae bacterium, assembly GCA_042408195.1. Classification (GTDB taxonomy): domain Bacteria; phylum Chloroflexota; class Anaerolineae; order SpSt-600; family SpSt-600; genus SpSt-600. The sequence continues at coordinate 96,922 of JBHOQL010000107.1, read as the reverse complement.
CCACAGCCGCAAGTGCGAGTCCCGTCAGCGCGCTAAAAGCAAAGCCAATAGCGAAGGATCGCGGTCTGTAGACGAATTCAACCACATCTTCACCCTCGGGTAAGCTTACGGCCCGGAAGTAACTCCAGACTTTCCTTACAGGGATGGACCCATGCCTGCGTGAACGGGCTTCCCAACCAGGATAAAAGGCATCGGTTAAAACCAGGTAACCGGGTTCCTCCAGGCGCACTTTGATCACCACTCGCCTTTCATCGTAAAGCTCTATAGAAGCTTCCTCCGCCGGATTGAAGCTGTTCCTTACAATTTCCTCCAGAGCAAGCGGATCTTCCATTTCCTCCGGCACAGCTTCTTCCCCATGCACTATCATTGCTCTTGGCAAGCAATCCAGGTTCTCGTATATTTTGACATCGCCCGAATGCACCAGAGCGAACGGTCCTTGGTCGGAAACTATCAAAGGCTGGAAAGAACCTGCTGATCTGTTGAACAAAGAAGAACCTTTGAGGTGCCACTTTCCTTCTTTCAATCGTCCCCTGAAGACAACCTTCTCGATCTTCTCCCATTGGCCCCATTCTCTTTTGGAATGATAAAGGTTGGACCCTCTCATGAGGGGCTCGGAAAGATCGGGCATTTTGCCCACTGTGCGGGCACACCTTTCCCCAGAGCAGAATTCACTGGAAGTGTCTTCCTCTGCCCTTAGAATGTAAAGCCTGCTCCCACCCCCTTCTCTGAAAACCTCTACTTCCGCTACTGGTGCTCCAGGCTTTGGCTCCACCCCTTCGATCCAGGAGATAAAGCCGATGCCTGTAGCAGGAAAAGCTTCGGAAAGGGTTACGGTCAGCGCATCTCCCGCTCCGAGGGAGGCGCCGAAGCTCAGGTCGTAGTAAACTCCATCCACCCATAAATCGTAAACCTTATCCGTTACCAGAAAGCGCACATTGAAAAGGTCCAGCAATGGATCAGGGGGCGGCGCATGGATGAACTGATAGAGCCTACCGTCCATGGCCTTCCGGCCGGCATAATGCATGGGCCCCGTTACTTTCACGAAATCTCTCAGGGGTAATAGCCCTCCGTCATAGCCGTCAACGGTATGGAAGCCGTAAAGAGCGGGGAGGTTAGGAGCTAATACTTCCTTCTGCTTTACAGCGACGACTAAATCGTAAAAAGCTTCCTCCCCCAACGGTTCAAGGTAAGCGGAGCGCATTTCCCCAAGATCGCCCGGGTCGAAGACAAGGGAGGAAAAGGAGAGAAAGCGGAAGATTTCCCCCTTTTCTTGGACGAGGGCTAGGTGAAGAGGGGCGGTCCGCCAGCTGGAGAAAGCCTGAGGAGCAGTTGGGTTACTTAGGGGCATGCTGCCTGAAGCCAGGATCAATTCAGCGATCAGAATAAAGGCAGCGGGCCAGGTGGGAAAGCCTTTCATCCGCACCCCGAGGATTAAAATTAACCCCAGTAAGCCTGCGACCAGCCAGGCCATTAATGTCGTGAGAGGCGGCGGTGAAACGATAAAAGAGGGGACAAGGATGATGGATGCCGCCCCCAGCAATGGTAAGTAAATCTTCAGAGAAAGAAAGCGCAGGTGATCCAGGCCTATTCCCGCAAGCACCGGTAGCCCCAGAGCGTAGAGCAACATCCAACGTGCAGGAGCCCGGAAGGAAGAAAAACCCGGGACAAATTCATACAGGAAACGGTAGAAGGGATTGGCTCGCCCGAAAGCCAGAAACAAACCCACTAAGACCATCGCCGCCCAAGGCCACTTTTTCTTCTCAGGAGAAATCAGGCCAGCGATGGCCAGAAGCAAGCATATAACCCCCTCGTAGGCTACATATTCGGTGAAGGCTCTGCTTCCGAAAAAGACTTCAAGCTTTATGCCTATGGGAGGCAGCAGAGAATAGGCAAGGAGAAAAGGCCTCAGGGAAAAAGCGGTTGCATCCTGAAACGATAGACCCTGACTGCGGATGGAGAGGCCTGCCAGTTCCAGTGTAGGGATGAGCTGGATAGCTGATAGACCAAGTCCGGCCCCACAGGCGATAAGCAGTTTAAGTAGGCTTCTACCTCTATCAGAAAAACTGGAGAAGAGGAGATAAAGGCTTGCGGCGGCAAGGCTTATGTACAAAGCTTGCAGGTGACCAGCGAAAACCATAAGACAGAAGATAAAAGCTGCAGCTAAAGGGCTGTAGTTTACTAAGAAAATGAAAAGGGGCAGCCAAGTAATCACCGCCAGTTGGTTTACATGCTCAGCCTGGGCCACAAGGAATCCCCCTGCAGAGAATCCCGTGGCTGAAAGCAGAGAGGCGGCCGGGGAAAGTCCGAGTTTCTTCCTGGCTAGAAGCCAGGTAGAAAGACCCGCCAAGAAGAGGTGGAGGACTATGGAAAACTTTACAGCTTGCGGAGGGGAAAACCAGACTATAAGAGGCCAGTTGATCCCGTAGAAAAAGGAGAGCTGGATGTTAGCCAGAAGCGGACTGCCCATGAAGAGGTAGGGGTTCCACAAAGGGATTTGGCCTCTTTTCAAGGCTTCAGTTGCAAGGTGCCAATAGGGGTAAAAATAAGTGAAAAGGTCAAGGCCAACCAAAATGCGGTTGGTGAAAAGGATACGGTGGGCTAAGAGCAGCACTGTGCAGAGGAGGAAAAGGAAGGCCAATAGGTTCGCTTTCTTGCTCAACTTGAGCCTCCAGGGAGTTCTCTCAAGCTATTATACTCCGTGCTCAGGGGTTTGCAATTTTTCTGGAGGTACAGTTAACATACCGCCGGTTTTGGATCTGTGCTTGGAAGCTTCCAGCGCCTCCTCAAATTGGCAATTCTGAAAACTCATCCTGCGTTCGCTTCCCCTTGTGAGCTCCGGGTTTGTTTCGGCTGTAGGTCCCACTTGTAGGCAGATGCAGGAAATTGCTCTATGCCCTTTCTACTTACCCCTCCAGGTTTGGATTTGCTTGGCTCATGGCTGTGTTCGCGGACAAATTGCATGGATAGCAATTAACTACCTGTTTCGTCTTTTCTGAAGCACATCCCGTTACTTCTTCAAAAGGCCAGCGAAAGCCGGTCCCTGGTCTGGCTTGAGATTGTTAAATTGGGCCAAGCTTTGTGAGCGGGGCCTGTTTTTCGAAGGCAAGCTTTCACAAATTTTGACAAGTCCCTGAATTTGCCATATAATAAAATCAAAAGGGGCGAGTAGCTCAGCGGTAGAGCGCGCGGCTCACATCCGCGAGGTCGGGGGTTCGAAACCCTCCTCGCCCACCTTAAAAACAGAGCCCCCCAAAGGGGCTTTGTTTTTAAGGCTTCCCTGAAAGCTGGGAGGGGGAAGCGAAAATGTTGGAAGGCTCAGTACTGGTCCTTAACTCTACATATGAACCCCTGAGTGTGGTCTCGGTTAAAAGGGCTATCGTGTTGGTCCTTAAAGAGAAGGCCGAGATCGTGGAAGCTACTGATGCCTATTTGCGCTCCGAAAAACTGTGCTTACCAGTTCCATCGGTCATCAGGCTTGTGGCTTACGTGAGAGTTCCGAGGTTCGTGAACGTCCCCCTTACACGCAAGACCGTCTTCGCTCGAGACCATTATACCTGCCAGTACTGCGGAAGACAGTTGCCGAAGAGCGAATTAACTTTGGACCACGTGATCCCCCGCCATAGAGGTGGTAAGACAGAGTGGGAAAACGTGGTGACTGCGTGCAAGAGTTGCAATCACCGCAAAGGCTCTCGGACCCCCGAAGAGGCTGGCCTTCGCCTCATCTCCAAACCTTCCCGTCCTCGCTATATAGTCTTTGTCCTTCTGGGGGAAGTCCGCTGCCACGAAGTCTGGAAGAAATACCTCTATGTTTAGTCCGATATCCCAAATTTATCCCAAATATCCCAAATGCCCTTGAGCATTAAGGCGATTTTTCCACTTTGTCTCCTCCCGCACCTTTGTAATGAATTTATAAAACCGGGATAAAAACAGCAAATAGCAACTCTGCGTCGCATTCCGCCCGTAAAAAATCCCTGCTGAAAAGGGGGGAAGATGAGGGAAGTGATAAGCACTGAAAAGGCTCCTCCAGCCATAGGGCCTTACTCTCAGGCAGTAAAAGCTGGGAATTTCCTTTTCGTAGCTGGGCAGATTGGCATCAATCCTGCTACCGGACAACTTGAGGAAGGGATTGAAGCTCAGACCAGACAGGCTCTGTTGAATCTCAAGGCTATCCTGGAGGCAGCAGGGGCCTCTTTGGATGATGTTGTAAGAGTAGGGGTTTTCCTCCAGGACCTCAATGATTTTCAGGCCATGAACGCTGTTTATGCTGAATTTTTCCCCCAATCTCCTCCGGCCAGGACCACTGTGCAGGTGGCGGCTCTCCCAAGGGGAGCTCTGGTAGAAATAGACGCTATAGCACTACTGCAAAATTAACCCTAACCCGTTGACCCTGGAGCCATTCCAGCTCCGGTCCCCTTCGCGGGCAAGGGCAGGAGTTTGCCCTGTGCCCTCATTCTTTCTTCCTGCGGGGATACCCCCAAGGAGGAAAAGGCCTTCCTAGCCCTCAGCTTTGCTTGCCTCTCGGGTCTTTAGTTTACCGCCTTGAGGATCCCGCTTGCGGGTGAAGAGACGCCCTCTACGTTTCCACCACCTATGGGCGAGCTATAGAAGACAGCAACTTGCCTTAACCAAATTTTCCTCGTGTACCTCTGAGTGTTCACCCTTTTGAAGCTTGCCCCGGTGTAGGGCGCTGTGCTAAAATTATCGGTAAAGAATTGTAAATTTTACCCCGGGAGTAAGGGATGGAAGAACTTAAAGTCGTAATTTTAGCTGCAGGGCTCGGCAAGAGAATGAAATCAAAGCTCCCGAAAGTCTTACATCCCCTCTGCGGCAAGCCCCTGCTGGAATACGTTTTGGAAACAGCCATTGCCTTAACTGCTTACAAGCCTGTGGTCGTGATAGGCTACGGGGGAGAAGAAGTAGCCAAATTAATAGGTGAAAGAGCCATAACGGTCCACCAGGGGGAGCTTCTGGGCACAGGCCACGCTGTCCTCAAAGCTCTGGAAGCTGTGCCTTCCTGGCCTCAAACGACCCTTGTCCTCTATGGCGATATGCCCTTGTTGAGGAAAGAGACCGTAGAAGAATTGATCAAGGCTCACTTTGAGAGGAAGCCACCGGTGACTTTCTTAACCGTCCATTCTTCCGAATCCATGGGCTTTGGAAGAGTGGTCCGGGATGAGAATGGTAATGTGGTAAAGATAGTAGAGGAAGCAGAAGCTACTCCCCAGGAGAAAACTTTGACGGAACTTAACGTAGGGGTTTATTGCTTCCAGACTGAGTGGCTGAAAGTTCACCTGCCCTTGCTCAAACCTCACCCCAATGGTGAATATTACCTGACGGACCTTGTCGCTATCGCCATTGAGGAAAATTCCCCTGTGCATACGGTCGCCCTTAAGGACCCTGAAGAAGCCCTTGGAGTGAACACTAGAGTCCACCTGGCTATGGCTGAGGCCATCATGCGCCAAAGGATAAACCGTTACTGGATGGAAAACGGGGTTACTATTGTGAACCCCGAAGCCACTTATGTGGAAGCGGGAGTAGAGATAGGCATGGACACGGTTATCTACCCCAACTCTTTCGTTCTAGGCAAAACACAGATCGGGGAAGGGTGTGTGATAGGGCCTGGAACTATCATCAGGGATTCCAAAATAGGGAATGCCTGCATTATAGAGGCTTCGGTGGTTGAAGGAGCCGTATTAGAGGAAGAAGTCAGAGTTGGCCCTTTCTCCCACCTCCGGCCTGGAACCCACCTCGCCCGTGGAGTCCACATCGGAAACTTTGCCGAAATCAAGAAAAGTTACCTGGGCCCCGGTACCAAGGTAAATCACTTCAGTTACCTGGGTGATGCCACGGTGGGAGCCAAAGTAAACATAGGAGCAGGAACCATAACTTGCAATTTTGATGGTTACACAAAGCATCCGACTATCATAGAGGATGAGGCCTTCATTGGAAGCGATACCATGTTGGTGGCACCGGTCAAAGTGGGTAAGAAAGCCAGGACTGGAGCTGGCTCGGTAGTTACGAGAGATGTCCCTCCCGGAGCATTAGTTTATGGGGTCCCAGCTAAGGAGAAAAAATGATTTATGCGGGGCTCTGGCTTGCAAGTCTGGTTGGTTTCTGGGCAAGTTTTGCCTTAAAGAACCTGTGGTTGAAAAGACATAAACCCGAGGAAAAAAGACAATATTCTTTTGACTTTCTGGCCGGTGCTTCCCTCCTGATGGCTGGGGCAAGCTTGTTCAAGCTCCTGGAACCCTTTTTCCCTTTGGGATTAACTGTTCTTTTAATGCTTGCAATTAACAGTTTTTCCGCTATGCTGCTCCATGGTCTCGGTGAAAAGGTGGGCAGCCGCATTAATTTCCTTGAGGGGTTTGCTGAGTTTGTCGCTCTGCTCTTCGCTCCGTTTGCCTTTTTCTACAAAAAGGCTCGCGAGATTTCCTTTAGTGATGAAAAATCCGGCGAAATTATATGCGTGCTGGAAGGGGAGAGGCGCAAGATCGTGGAAGGGGCTCTGGACCTTGAGGAAACCATCGTGCGGGAGATAATGGTGCCAAGGATAGATCTGGTGGCCGTCAAGGCGGAGGCCACTGTTTCAGAAGCTGTGAAAATTGCCAACGAAAGCGGGCATTCCCGTCTTCCTGCCTACGAAGAGACTATAGATAACATAGTCGGGATAATCCACGTGAAGGACCTTCTCCAGAAAGCGTGGGAAGGAAAGTGGACTGAAGAAGTGAAGAGCATTCTCCGTCCCCCGTATTTTGTCCCTGAAACCAAGAACGCTGCCGAACTTCTGAAGGAGATGCAGCGCCAGAGGATCCACATGGCCATAGTGGTGGACGAATACGGAGGCACGGCTGGGATAATCACCCTGGAGGACCTGTTAGAGGAAATCCTGGGAGAGATCCAAGACGAATATGACCGAGAAGAACCCCTCCTGCGAGAGAGCGGGGAAGGAGAATACATTCTGGATGGTAGGCTCAGCCTCGAGGATCTGGAAGAGATAATAGGAAAAGAACTGGATCTGGAAGGTATTGACACTGTGGGAGGCTTGGTGTATAGTAAATTTGGAAAGATACCTGAAAGAGGCGCCCATTTTCAACTAGAAGGCTTCGATTTTGAAGTCCTATCTTTAGTGGGAAGGCGAATAGGGAAAGTCCGTCTCCGGAAGATCGCAAAAGAGAGGGGAGAAGATGAAGGTGGAAAAAGTAAAGCAATGGAGCAAGAGGGATAAACTGAGGCTGCTGGACAACATCTCTGAAAGCGATGAATACAATGAAGAGCATGTAAAAGTTTTGGAAGTATTGTTGGAAGATGAAGACCCGGATGTCAGGGCAGGGGCTGCCATGGCTATTTGGAATTACCCGGAGGTCCGTTTTATTGATAAACTCTTCGACCTCGCTGTAAACGACCCGGCTCAAGAAGTCCGCTCCCAGGCCATCAAAACACTGGGACGATACATATATGAGGGCTCAATAAACGAGTATGAGTTTTTCTCTTCTGACCCCCTGGCTGATATCCTCGGGCCGGAACTCCCCCTTGAGGATTTCCTTAGGGTGAAGAATTTCCTCATAAGTGTTTTCCGCAACGATGATCTACCTCTGGAGTCGAGGCGATGTGCCGTAGAAGCTCTTGGCTTCCTCACGGATCCGGAAGTGGTTGAGATAATTGAAGAAGCCTACAATTACCCCGATGTGGGGATGAAGGTAAGCGCTCTCTTCGCCATGGGCAGAAACGGCCATCATAGGTGGGGGCCCATAATCCTAAAAGAACTCAAAAGCAATATCTACGATATCCGCTACGAGGCTATCAAAGCCGCAGGAGAAGCTTCAGTGGCAGAAGCTGTACCTAATCTCATTGAAGTTGCCCTTTCCGAAGAGAACAAGGACATCCGCATGGAAGCCATATGGTCCCTTGGCCTCATCGGCGGGGAAGAGGCCAAAAGGGTTCTTTCCAAACTTTGTGCGGACCCTGACCCTGATGTTCGGGAAGTAGCAGAGGCAGCCCTCGAGGGGTGTGAGCTTTACGAGGAGCCAGAGGACTGGCTTGAGGAATTTGAGGAGGAAGAGTAAAGGCTCTCTTTAGCCAGAATATAGGCTCCTAAAAGCCCAACCTCGTCCCCAAGGGCGGTAGGTACTATTTTAAAGTCCTCCAAAAATTCCCTCATTGTAAACTTCCTGACCGTTTCTTCAGCAGGCTCAAGAAGCAATTTCCCAATCTTTGCAACCCCTCCCCCCACTATTATCCTTGATGGGTTGAAAATGTGGATGAGGCTTACGAAGCCAATCCCCAGATAGTATCCAGCTTCCCTGAAAAGTTCCCGAGCTAAGGGATCCCCCTCCAAAGCAGCTTTTGCTACCTCCCTTGCACTCAAGCCCTCAAGAGGGCCTTCCACGAACTTTGGGATGGAAGAGACCTCTCCTTCCCTGATGCGCCTCAAAGCTTCCCGGGCAATGGCCGGTCCCGAAGCCACAGCTTCCAAACATCCCACGCTTCCACAGCTACAAGGAGGCCCATCAGGTTTAACAATGATGTGCCCCACTTCCCCTGCGAAGCCCTTTGCTCCCAGGAGCAAAGAACCATCCACAATCACACCCCCACCTATGCCTGTGCTCACCGTAACGTAAATGATATTGGAGAAACCTTTGCCAGCACCGAGTCTGTGTTCAGCCAAAGCTGCCAAGTTGGCATCGTTTCCCACAAAAGCAGGTATCCCGAAACGTTCCGAAAGGATATCGGCCAAGGGGATGTTCTCCCAGCCCGGCAGGTTTGGTGCCGACAATATAACCCCCTTCCATGGGTCCAAAGGCCCAGGTGCTCCAACCCCTATAGCCATAGGCCTTTCATGACCTTTAATTACCTCTTCAATTGCGGCAAAAATTCGGCCTAAGGTCGGCTCCAACCCTTCGTGAGCGAGGGTAGGGAGAATGCAGTGAGACAGAAGTTTCCCGTCTTCGGTGTAAAGGGCTGCCCTAACGTTGGTTCCACCCAGATCAACAGCCACCACGGTCCTCATTTTACCCTCCCCAGATCCATAACAGCAGGTATTTCATCACCAAGGTGAATGAAAATCCAAGGTACACCCACAGCTTTCAGTTCGGCCAGGACCTCTTGGTAACTTTCAGGGCTTTCAGCGACGATTATGGCCAAGGCGGCAAGCCCTTTCATCTTTATACTTTGGAGAGCCTTAACCCATCCTGTGCTTTCCGAAGAAGTTATGGCTATTACCGTGGAGTTCCCTTCAAGCAGTGGGCTTTCACAAGCCAGCAGTTCTTCAAAAGGTTTATCGCTTTCGGCCCTGACCACGGCTAGGAGGTCCAGGATTTTTATCAATTGCCTTAGACCCCTTTCCGGCCTCAGGACATACCTTGTAGTGGAGTAAGTGACAAGACCCAGTGCTCTCTTCTCTCCCAACAGGCGGCTAGCCAGGGATGCGGCGATGGCCACAGCGTATTCTTCCGTAGTAGGTTCAGGCCTCAGGGCCCACCCTTCTGCCCAGAAAAGGCTTGGTCCACGGCTTTCCACAAAAGAGGGAGGCCACGGTTCTCCCTTCTGAACCTTCTTGTCCAGGTCGAGAAATATCCAAACGTTGCTCAAAGGGTCCAGCTCGAATTCTTTGACCATCAACCGGCCAACGTGGGCTGTGGTGGGCCAGTGGATGCGGTTGAAGCTATCGCCCGGGTAATATTCCCTTACTCCAGCCACATTGGTCGTGGCGTAAGGAGCGCGCTGGCGCACTACCTCTCCCCCGGGCAATATTCCGGAATAGAGCTTAAAATATGGCAACGGGTAAATGGGTGGGTAAACTGTAACCCTCAGCTTCGCGGGGAAAGTCTTCTCAATTGCAATGAGCCCCAGGGGATCGGAACTGACCACTGTGGTGGGGCCGAGGGTGAAGACTCCTCTTTTCCGGCACAGGGTTTTCACGGACCAACGGTTTTCTCCCTTCCTGGGTATTGAGCTTATAACTCTACCGGCCACATGGGCGGGAAGTGAGGAATGATCTCTAACTTCAAGCCAGAATTTGGGCAGGAAACTGCGATTGCGTACTACAATTTCCTCTTCCAGGATTTTTCCCACCTGCGCCTTGGGGGAAGCGACGGACCTTTCAACTTCTAACCCCCACAGGTTTTGCCAAACCCAGAGGATCGAGAAGGCCATTAAGCTCGTGAAAAGGTAAAAGAAAAAGCGGAAAAGGGCGTGGCCGGTGCTGAGCATAAGGGCCAGACTCACAACCCAGAGGACAAACAGAAGAGGCACCTTACCTTTCTCTCTCACCCTGCCCTCCTGCTCGATTATATCACATCGGAACATGAAAAACAATGCCACCCCTTTTCCGGCTTCTCCTTTGCGTTCGCTCCCCTTTTGTGCTATAATCGCTTCACAGAATTTTCTCCAGAGGAAAAGAGGTGACCGGAGAGGGGAAAATCCGCTGCAGTGTAGGTGTTACTGCTTACAATGAGGAGGCCAATATTGGTAAACTCCTGGATGCCCTCCTCAACCAGAAGCTCCACGAGGTTGAAATTACGGAAATAATTGTGGTGGCCTCGGGTTGCACTGACCGCACTGTTGATATAGTCCAGGAATATCAGAAGAAAGACCCCAGGATAAAGTTGCTGGTCCAGGAACGCCGGGAGGGGAAAACCTCCGCCGTCAATCTTTTCCTCAAACACGCCAAAGAGGATATATGCGTTTTGGAAAGCGGCGATACCCTGCCGCGCTACGATGCCATTGAGAACCTGGTTAGGATGTTCAGGGATCCCAAAGTTGGAATGACGGGCGCTCAGAAAGTCGCAGTCAACACTCCCGATCACATTATCGCTGCTCTTTCCCACCTGCGGTTGAAGCTCGAGCACGAGCTGTGTATGGAAATCCCGCGCCTTGGAGAGCTTATTGCTTTCCGCAGGGTCTTTGACCAGATTCCGCCCGATGTGGCCATGGATGAGGCTTTCGTGGAAGCGTTGGTCATAAAGCGTGGCCTTGAAGTGCGCTACGCCCCCGACGCTGTGGTCTTCAACATGGGCCCGACAACTCTTGGGGACTTTATCCGTCAGCGCCGCCGCAATTATGCCGGTCACCTACATCTTATGCGCAAATACGGTTACAAAGTAGCAAGCCTGGACACCTGGCGAGTTGTGCGCCTCTGGCTCGGGGAACTGTGGGGAGCCATAAGGCTTATCTATGTCCTCATAGCTTTGGCTGCCATTGAGGCTTTCGCACGGCTTCTTGGGGCTTATGATTATTACATTAGGGGACGTAAGCATGTGGTCTGGGATATGGCCTGGACCACAAAGAAGGTGGAGCCTCCCCCAAAGCTGGAAAAGGCATCACCTTCTGTTTTAACGAGGTTAACTCTGGACCCCTTTGCACCCCTCATTGATGTGGAGCACACAGAGGAATGAAAAGGGCTCTCACTTCTGCGCTCAAAGTAGCGGTAAGCCTGGGATTGTTAGCCTTTCTTCTAACAAAGCCTGAAATACACCAATCTTGGGAACTCTTCACAAGAGCTAAAATTGAATTAATTGCCCTGGCCTTTGTCCTTTACTTCCTGGCCATATTCGCCAACATATTCAAGTGGGGTCTGCTTCTCAGAGCAATGGGCATGAAGGTGCCTCTTGGTACCTTGACCTCCTATTTTTTCACTGGCCTTTTCTTTGGAAATTTCCTCTTCCCGATGGTAGCAGGTGATGTTATGAGGGGCTATGGTTTGGCGGTAGATTCGGAACAGGTACCCGAAGCGGCTATATCCGTGCTTGTGGACAGGTTGGTAGGGTTAGCTTCTTTCCTCTTTGGAGGACTGGTTGGTGTAGCCTTCGCCCTATGGGGGATGAAAAGGATTGACCTTTCCGGGCTGATGGCGGTAGTGACTATTGTGAACATCCTTTTCTTTGCAGGTTTCGCTTCTCTCTTGAGCCGGCGGTTCCGGGGGCTAATGGGGAGAATTTTCGGGCTCAGCCCCCTTTTCGTGCGGCTTTCCAAAGCTGTAGAAGCCTACAGAACTAAGCCAGAAGCTCTGGCAAAAGCCTTCCTCATAGCCCTTGTTGGTCTTACTCTGACGAGCCTCGTGAATTGGTGTGCTTCGGAAGCTATTCAGGCGGGTATCCCTCCCCTTTACATCTTCATCCTGAACCCTCTAACGCCTTTTGCACCAGTCCTTATCCCTTCAGTTGGCGGGTTGGGGGTGAATCAGGGGGCTTTCGTTTTTCTTTACAGTAATCTGGCGGGTGTAGCGACCCCAGCAGGCGCTTTTTCCCTCTCTTTGCTAATGCAAGCTATAATTTACCTTACAAGCCTCCCAGGGGCTTTCCTTTGGTGGCGAAGCAGAAAAGCTAACAATTCTAAAGGAGGGAGGGTATGGTTAGAGAAAGGGAACAGGAACTGAGGAGAAGGAGAGTCCGTAAACAGAAGCTCCGTAAACTACGTGCCAAGCTTGCTACTACCACCGATCCAGCAGAACGGGAACGTATCATCCAAAAGATCCGCAGGATAAGCCCTTGGGCTCCTATCGAGTTGCCGCCTAAACCTTCAAAAGCGAAGTAATTATACAGGCCGGGCTTCAGCCCGGCTTTTTGCTTTTAATCTTGAAGTCCGAGCACTTTCTTTATGCTTTCAATCAATTCGCCCGGGCCAAAAGGTTTCGTGATGTAATCATCCACCTTAGCTATGTGAAGCCCCAAGATTCTATCTATGCTCTGGGACCTAGCGGTGACGACGATCACCGGGATATCCTTAAGTTCGTCATCGGTTTTGAGCTGGCGGTAAACCTCCCACCCATCCATTTCGGGCATCATCAAGTCTAAAAGAATTAGGTCGGGCTTTTCAGCTTTTGCCTTTTCTATACCCTCCTTCCCCCCCACAGCCCCTTTGACTTCAAAGCCTCGCTTTTCCAGGATGATTTTGATGAGCTCTATCATTTCCGGTTCATCTTCTATGCAAAGGATGCGCTTCTTCTCCTTCATCATATGTCCCTCTTACTTTATTTTACTTGCTCCCGATAAAGAGGAACCCCAACCGGCTTAGCTATGACTATGACTCTGTGAGAGTTCCCATGAGGAGGCCAACATGTTATCAGTGTCAGAGTTTCATCCGGAGTGGGTCCTATATATCTTGCGTTGGCTCTGCGTTGTTCCTCGCTCGCTCCCTTTTCCCTTACTATCAAGACTTTTTTGACCTCATATATGAACCCCTCCCCCTCAGCATTGAAGAGTAAAACTCTGTCGCCCGGCCTGAGTTCCCATAATCTCTGGAAAACTTTGCCCTTTATGTTGTTGTGGCCCGAAATCACAATGTTCCCGTTTTCGCCAGGATTGGCGCTGGTTGAATGGTGGCCGGCGGCGTAATCTGCGGTTTCCCACTGCGCTACAAGGCCTCTTTCAGTGTGCACCAACTTGATTCCCACTTCCACAACTGGAGCGTTAACTCCGATCTTCGGGATCACAATTTTGACAGGCTTCGGGGCACGGGTGGGGTAGACATTTTTAAATGGCGAGGGCTGGGGAGTGGGGCTTGCAGCAATGCTCGGAGAAGGTTCAGGTGTGGTCAGCGGTTCAGTGATAATTAAACTGCTGGATTCCAGAATTTCCTTTTCCTGCTCCCAGTAAAAGGCTCCGGCTGCTATCGAGATAAGCCCTGTTAGAATGAGAACCAGAGATATAATTTTACTCACGGCTTCGCCCTCTCGGGGAAATTATAACCCAGCTGCACCGATGAAGCAAAAATAAACGGACATCTCTGCGCAACAATCCAGGGAGAGCAAAACCTGTTCTCCGGGCTAAATCCTCGAGGCTTGCAGAGCCTTTTCTACAAGGTTGGCTGGATTGTGGAAAAGGGTTAACTCAAGCTCCTCCCCCTCTAGACCCGCCCCCATAGCCACCTTCCTCGCTAGTTCAGGGTCCATGAGGTCACCCGGAGAGTGAGCATCGGAGCTTACAATGAGTTTCGCCCCAGCAATATTCGCCACTTTGACCACGTGACCGTTGGTAAGGCAGTGCCCCTTCCGGGCGCTTATTTCGAGGTAAACGCCGTTTTCAGCGGCGATAGCCGCCTCTTCAACCGTGATGAAGCCAGGGTGGGCAAGGATGTCTACATCAGGGCATTCCACAGCTGCTCTGTTCGTCCCTGGGCGAACTGGTTCCATTAGGGTTTCACCGTGCACTATAACGATGCCAGCCCCCAGTTCCTTGGCTCTTCGAGCCAAACGAGGTATCGCCGAAGGGGGTACATGGGTTATTTCCACCCCAGGGATGAAAGTGATGGGCAGATTATCGTTCTGCTCCATGGCTAATCTCACCAGTTCTCTAACAACCCTTTCAAGGTTCGAGGCATCAGCGTGATCAGTTATGGCTATAGCAATGCATCCTTTAACATAGGCACGACGTATCAGTTCGCTAGGCAAAAGTTCTCCATCACTTAAAAACGAATGGGTATGAAGTTCATAGTGTCCGCGCATTGTTACCTTCTTTACAAGGGGCATATCGGAGGCAGAGCTCTCTTATGGGCTGATGCCTTTACCATCCCCATTACCTTAAGGACCTTTGGGGAAGAGAGATCTGCTTCTCCTTTTTCCAAAGCTTCCAGAATGGCATCCAGTTCCGGGTAAGTAATGCCCATTTCGCCCTCATCGGTCTGGCCCTCCCAGAGTCCAGCACTGGGAGGTTTTTCTATAATTTCCTCGGGAATTCCAAGGTAACGGGCAAAGCCTCGGAGTTGGGTCTTGTAGAGGTTACCCAAGGGTAAAAGGTCGACTCCACCATCGCCATACTTGGTGAAATATCCTACCTGCAATTCGCTTTTGTTCCCGGTGCCTACCACCAAGTAATTCATGGTGTTGGCGTAATAGTAGAGGGTGAGCATCCTAAGGCGTGGTTTTAGGTTGGCCTTGGCCATGGGGGTGCCTGGAGGAAGGATAGTGAGGAGAAGGTCATAGACCGGTGTTAAATCCACGGTTTCAGTTTTAAGACCAAAAGTTCGTGCTATAAGGTTTGCGTGCTCCAGATCGGTCGTGGAACTGTAGCAGGGCATGATCAGGGCCAAGTGGTTCTCGCCCACAGCTTTCTTAGCAAGGACGGCTGTAATAGAGGAATCAAGTCCTCCGCTTATGCCAAAGACTAACCCCTTGGCTCCAGCCTCCTCCACTTTGTTTCCAAGCCAGTGGACTATTTTCTCTTCAAGTTCTTCGTAGTCCATGCTTCCCTCTTACTCCTGTTTTTTAGTGGCCTCGTAAGCCAGAATTATGGCTTCAGCTACTTCCTTCATAGGTTTGCGGGTGTCCATGCTCAACTTCTGGATGCGCCTGAAGGCTTCAGCTTCGGATAGGCCTTGGGTGTCCATGAGGATTCCCTTGGCCCTTTCCACAAGCTTGCGGGTTTCAAGGGCCTCTTTCAGGTCAGCCACCTCTTTTTTCAAAGCTCTGAACTGTTCAAAGCGGGCCAGGGCGATTTCGATAGCAGGGGCAAGATCTGACTCGCGGAAGGGTTTCACAAGGTAAGCCACGACGCCGGCCTCTTTGGCCTGGTCCACCAGTTCCTTCTGGCTGTAAGCAGTGAGGAATATGACAGGAGCGATATCCTCCTGGGTAAGGATACGGGCAGCTTCAATCCCGTCCATATCAGGCATTTTTATATCCATGATCACGAGATCTGGACGGAGCTCCCTGGCCATGTTGACTACGCTCCTTCCATCGCCTGCCTCTCCCACTACGAGGTAACCGAGGTGGGTAAGCATTTCTTTGAGGTCCATCCGGATTATAGGCTCATCATCGGCTATAATAATTCTAACCTTCCGCACGGCTATCCTCCCCGGTCCGTGGGAATTTCCGTAAGAATTATACCTGGAAGGCTGTATAGCGCAAATTAAAGAAGCAATGGCAGAAAGAGCGCCTTTTTGCTGCAAATCTTTAAAGTCAACGACGATAGCTAAGAAGTGTGCCCCGAACCGAAGGGGAGGACAAGGGCTGGGACTTTGACCCCGCCCGCCGTAGGGATTACGAGCTGTGGCCAAACCAATTTGGAGGATTCCAGCGGCGATCCGGGCGACGAGGCCTTGGACGGCCTGGAGGAAACGGCGGGAAACGGCGCTATAAGGCAGAAGATAAGTGGCCAATTGGGCGAGGAAAGAGGGATGGGAAGAGCAGTCTTGGTAGCGCACTGAAGGGCTTGAGCCATCGCTGATCTCCTGCAATGGGATAGAGGACTTTTATCAAACCGCAAAGGGGTCTGTTTCTCCAGTTGCTCCAAGATGTGGGTAAAGTCAAGAAAGCTTATTGCTCTTGCATTTTCGCCGTTCTTGACTATAATAGATTTGGTTTATTTCCTGCGGAGCCGGGCTGGTGAAAAGATGGCGGGTGGTAGCTTTTATCACGGAATTAGGTTTTACCATCGGGTTTAGCCTTCTTATCGGGATCGGGGCAGGGTGGTGGCTGGACGGGAAGCTTGGTACCAAGCCCATATTCACGCTGATTGGACTTTTCCTGGGCTTAGCTTCAGCGATCTATAACCTTTACCGCCTTTCTTCTATGGTGAGGAAATGACAGGTTTTGGTCTGATCGCGGCTGGGTTCCTGGCGGGGGCAATAGGTTCATGGTTCAATAGTTTCCTTACAGAGTTTTCTGTGAGGAAACTTCTTTTTTCTCCCCAAGCTCCCAAGTGGCTTGGGGGCCTTTTCGGATTTTTCTTTGTGACTAAGCTCTTCTTTTTCTTCGCCTACTGTTATGCGGTCATCCGTTTCCTTAATTTTAACCTTTGGGGCGTTATAGCTGGAATTTTAACCCATCAGGTCTTTCGGATCTTTTACAAAGTCTACAAGTGGTATGCCCATAATAAACCCGCATCCTGAGGGATAGAGCATGCTGGGAAAACTGCTCGGAATTGAATTTCACGAAATCTCCATGGGAGCGGAAAAACTTTTCTACCTTGGCCCTTTCCCTATCACTAACACTATTCTTACCACGTGGATTGTGATGGCGCTTCTTGTAACTCTGGCTCTTGTGGTGAGAAAGCGCCTCAGCCTTATCCCCGGAGCTCTGCAAAGCGTAGCGGAGATAGTAATCGAAACTGTCTACAACCTGGTGAAAGGCGTAACAGGGGAAAAGGTGGGACGCGTTATCTTCCCCCTTATCATGACCCTCTTCATCTTCATCCTTACGGCCAACTGGCTTGCCCTTATGCCAGGCTTTGGCACTATAACTTATCACCACGTCCCTATCTTTCGTCCACCCAACAGTGACCTCAACACCACTTTAGCTATGGCTTTAATCACCGTATTTCTAGTCCAGGTGGCTGGAATTGTTTACAGGGGTATAAAAGGTTACCTTAAAGAGTTCATCACTCCTCCTATCCTTGCACCCCTTATGGCTCCGATCCACGTTATTAGTGAGCTTTCCCATATCCTTTCCCTCTCAGCACGACTTTTCGGGAATATATTCGGGGGCGATGTGGTTCTTACCGTGATTTTCGTCATGCTTCCGGCCCTCGTTCCTGTCGCATTTATGATACTGGAATCCCTTTTTGGCCTGATCCAGGCGGTGATCTTTGCTGTGCTGAGCACAATTTACTTTTCCATGTCTACAGCTGCCCACGAGGCAAAGCATTAAATTCAACTGAGGAGGAGCAGAGATGGATCCTAAAGTAGCAGCCAATATTGGAGCAGCTTTCGCTATGGGTGTAGGTTCCATAGGCACTGGTTTGGGCATAGGAATGGGGGTAAGCAAGGCTATGGAGGCTATAGGGCGCAACCCTGAGGCCGCTGATAAACTCTTCACCCCCATGATCGTGGGACTTGGCCTCGCTGAGGCGGTGGCTATATATTGCCTCGTAGTAGCCCTTGCCCTCATATTCGTGGGCGGAGGATAAGGGATGGAAAAGCTTGGAGTAAACCTTCCGGGTCTAATTTTACAGGCGATAAATTTCCTTCTATTGCTTTTCATCCTGCAAAAATTTCTCTATAAGCCGATTTTAAACGCCATAAAAACCCGGCAGGAAAGAATACAAAAAGGGCTAGAAGAGGCAGAAAGAGCTTCCCGGCGCTTGGCTGAGGCAGAAGCTGAGGCCGAACGTATTCTGGCAGAAGCAAGGGCGAGAGCTCAGGAGATTATAGCCCTTGCTTCTCAAGAGGGAAACAAGCTTAAAGAAGACATAATAGCCCAGGCCAGGATAGAGGCTGGCCGTATCCTTGAAAGGGCCAGGTTGGAGGCGGAAAGGGAAAAGGAAATGGCTATGGCTGAAATCCGCCGTCAGGCCATTGACCTGGCCGTTTTGACCGCCCGCAAGATTGTGGGCCAAGCTCTGGATGAAAAGGCTCAACGCCGGATTATAAGCGATTTCCTTTCCACCCTTGAGCGAACCGATTGATCCGGGGAGGTGAAATTTGGAAAAAATCTTCGAAAGAAGGGAGAAAGCCGACCTCTACGCCAGGGCTTTTTACGAAGCCGCTTTGGAAGGGTGGATTAAAAAACTGGCCCGAATGTGGGGAGATATCGCCCAGAATGACCTTCTGGAAAAGCTGGATGACCTCAATGTTCCTTTCCAGGATAAACAGGAGCTGATAAATAAGTTGATGGATGATGAGACCCCTGTAGAAATACGTAACTTCATCTACCTTCTGGCCTCTAAAGGACACCTCCATTATCTCCCCGAAATCCTGGATGAACTGGGCAGGCTTTCCAGAGGTGGCGCTGCCCGTCGAGTGGTCAACATTACCACCGCGGTGCCTCTTACTGACGATGAGAAGAGAGCTCTTCAAGCCCGCTTGATAGCCCGCTTTGGCTCCGACCTTGACTTCCGTTACAACGTTGACCCCGAAATCCTGGGAGGAGTTATCGTAAGGATCGGGGATACGGTCATAGATGGAAGCATAGCTGGAAGACTTGAAAGTCTGAGGGAGAGGTTGAAGCGGGAGATCTAAAGGGAGGTTAATATGGCCTTAAGGGTTGCAGATGTAGCTCTGGAAATCAAGAAGCAAATAGAGGCCTTTGAGGCCCCCATAGAAGCTGTTGAGGTAGGTACAGTTATAGAAGTGGGGGATGGCGTGGCCCGGGTCAGAGGACTGAGCGGGGTTATGGCCTCAGAGCTGGTGGAGTTCCCCGGGGGGCTTTACGGTATGGCTCTTAACCTGGAAAAGGATAACGTGGGAGTAATCCTCCTTGGGGACTACAGCCGCCTTCAAGAAGGGGATATAGCCCGCTCCACTGGAAGAATTATATCTGTGCCGGTGGGAGAGGAGCTTTTGGGCAGAGTGGTGAATGCCCTCGGCCAGCCCATTGATGGTAAGGGGCCTATCAGGGCCACAAAGTACCGCCCCATAGAGCGCATCGCCCCCAACGTGGTGACCCGCCTCCCCGTTAATACACCGGTGCAGACGGGGATCAAAGCCATTGACTCTATGATACCGATCGGGAGAGGGCAGCGCGAGCTTATAATCGGCGACCGGCAGACGGGTAAAACGGCCATCGCCATCGATACCATCATAAACCAGAAGGGCAAAGACCTTTACTGTATCTATGTTGCGATAGGGCAGAAGATGTCGCAGGTGGCAAGGGTAGTGGCTACTCTGGAAAAATACGGGGCCATGGAGCACACCATTGTAGTGGTGGCTTCGGCCGCAGAACCGGCAGCAATGCAGTACATCGCCCCTTATGCCGGTTGCGCCATGGGCGAAGAATTTATGGAATCGGGCAAGGATGCCCTCATTGTTTACGATGACCTCACCAAGCACGCCTGGGCTTACCGCCAGATTTCCCTGGTCCTCAGGCGGCCGCCGGGCCGGGAAGCTTATCCCGGTGATATCTTCTACCTTCACTCTCGCCTCCTGGAAAGAGCTGCTCGCCTCGCCCCTGAATATGGTGGGGGTTCCCTTACCGCCCTTCCCATCATTGAAACCCAGCTTGGCGATATCACTACCTACATCCCCACCAACGTAATTTCCATAACCGATGGCCAGATATACCTAGAGCCTGAGCTCTTCAACGCTGGAATTCGTCCGGCCATCAACGTGGGCCTTTCAGTCTCAAGGGTTGGCGGGAACGCTCAGATAAAGGCGATGCGTAAAGTGGCGGGCAAACTGCGCCTGGAACTTGCTCAGTTCCGGGAACTAGCTGCTTTCGTTCAGTTCGCTTCTGAACTCGACCCGGCCACTCGCAAGGTAATAGAGAGGGGGCAGAGGCTTCAAGAAATCCTCAAGCAGCCCCAGTACGAGCCCATGCCAGTAGAGCATCAAGTCATGATCATCTTCGCTGGAACCCAGGGCTACCTGGATGATGTCCCGGTGCACAAGATCCAGAGGTGGGAAAGGGAATTCCACCGCTGGATGGATCTCCATCATCCCGAAATAGGCAACCGCATTGCCGAGACCAAGGATCTGGACGAGGAAACTGAAAAGGCCCTCAGGGCAGCTATAGAAGAATTTAAGAGAACTGTGGTGATCTAAATGGAAACCCTCAGGGAAATACGCCGGCACATCAGAAGCGTCCGCAATATCTCTCAGATTACCAGGGCCATGGAGATGGTTGCTGCGTCCAAAATGCTGAGGGCGCAACAGCAGGCCATGGCTTCAAGAGCCTACGCGCAGAAGGCTTGGGAGGTTTTAACCTATCTTGCCGGACAGCCTGAAAGGATTGACCACCCTCTTTACGAAGTCCGGCCTGTAAAAGCTGTCGGCATAATCTTGATCACAAGCGATCGTGGTCTGTGTGGCCCTTACAACCACAACATCCTCCGGACAACTGCACAGTTCATGCTGGGATGCATGGACAAAGGAATAGAGCTGCGGCTGATTACAGTGGGGAGGAAAGGGCGGGATTTCATGCTCCGCTACGGGCATAACATCATAGCCGAATTTACCAGGGTACGGGACCGCCCCACCCTTATGGAGATAGCTCCGATAGCCAGGATAGCCATGGATGAATTCACATCTGGACGGGTGGATGAAGTCTATCTGGCCTACACCCGTTTTATCTCAACAATAACCCAAACTCCAACGATAAAAAAGCTTCTGCCCATAGAAAGGCCTGTCCCTGAGGAAAGGCTTGCTGCCCTCTACATCTTTGAACCCGATCCCCAGACAGTTCTGGGAGAAGTCCTCCCCCGTTTCACTGAGCTTCAGGTTTATCAGGCTATTCTGGAAGCTCAGGCTAGCGAGCATTCCGCCAGGATGGTGGCAATGCGCAATGCCACCGAAAACGCTCAAGAACTGATAAATGAACTGACCATCCGATTCAATAAGGTTAGGCAATGGAACATAACCCGTGAGATGATGGACATAGCAGGGGGGGCCGAGGCCCTCCGCAAAGCCAAAGCCATGAAAGCCGGATTTACAGGGTGATCCGTCATTTGCCCACTCGCCACTACTGATGAAGGGGGTGAAAGCATGCCCAAAGGATGTAAAGGAAAGGTGGTTCAGATAATGGGGCCTGTAGTAGATATAGAGTTTCCGGAGGGGGTTGAACTTCCAGATATATACAATGCTATTGAAATACCCCTTGGTGACGGAAAGCGCCTTGTAGTGGAAGTGGAGCAGCACCTGGGCAACAACTGGGTTCGCTGCGTGGCTATGGACACAACTGACGGTTTGCGCCGGGGCATGGAGGCTTACGACACCGGTGCTCCTATCATGGTGCCAGTGGGAAGGGGGACGCTGGGCAGAATTTTCAACGTCTTAGGGGAGCCAATAGACGGTCTTGGCCCGGTCCAGGCCGATGAATATCGCCCTATCCATCAGCCTCCTCCACCTTTTGAAGAGCAAGTTACCGAAGTAGAAGTCTTTGAGACGGGCCTTAAAGTCATAGATTTGGTAGCACCCTTCACTAAAGGGGGAAAAACGGGTGTGTTTGGAGGAGCAGGGGTCGGCAAGACTTTCATTATAATGGAACTGATCCGGAACATTGCCATTGAGCACGGAGGTGTTTCGGTCTTTGCAGGAGTTGGGGAAAGGAGCCGTGAGGGCAATGAGCTCTGGCTCGAAATGAAGAGAGCTGGGGTTCTGGATAAGACGGTTATGGTCTTCGGTCAGATGAATGAGCCGCCTGGCGTAAGGCTTAGGGTTGGCCTAACAGCCCTCACCATGGCCGAATGGTTCAGGGACCAGGGCATGGACGTTTTGGTTTTCATAGATAATATCTTCCGGTTCGTGATGTCAGGTTCGGAGGTTTCGGCCCTTCTGGGGAGGATGCCTAGTGCTGTGGGCTACCAGCCGACCCTCGCTACCGAGATGGGTGAGCTCCAGGAGCGCATCACTTCTACCCGCAGGGGGTCCATCACCAGTTTCCAGGCTATCTACGTCCCCGCTGACGACTACTCCGACCCCGCCCCGGTCTCGGTTTTCGCCCACTTGGATGCTACCATTGCGCTGGAACGTTCCTTGGCCGAGCAAGGGCTCTACCCAGCCGTTGATCCGCTGGCTTCCACTTCCAGGATTCTGGACCCCAGGGTTGTGGGGGAGGAACACTACTACGTGGCCAGGGAAGTGCAGAGGGTCCTCCAGCGCTACAAGGACCTGCAAGACATAATAGCTATCTTGGGGATTGAAGAGCTATCGGAGGAAGACAAGCTTATTGTGGCCAGGGCCCGCAAACTCCAGCGCTTCTTAACTCAACCCATGTTTGTGGCTGAGGCTTTCACCGGACGGCCAGGTGTTTACGTCCCGATAAAGGAAACAGTGAGGGGGTGTAAGGAAATCCTGGAAGGGAAGCACGATGATCTGCCGGAGCAGGCCTTTTACATGGTCGGAACAATCGATGAGGCGGTGGAGAAAGCCAAGACTTTGAGGTAAGGAGAGAGCAATGCCCCTTCGTTTGGAGATAGTCACTGGAGAGAGGATGGTTTTTTCCGATGAGGTGGATATAGTAATAGCGCCGGGGGTTGACGGGCAACTTGGTATATTGCCCAAGCATGCCCCCCTACTTACAGCTTTGAGCATAGGGGAACTAAAGGCACGGAAAGGCGAAGAGGAGCTCTCTTTCGCCATAGGCGGAGGCTTCATGCAGGTTTACAAGGATAGGGTCATAGTCCTGGCAGATACCGCTGAGAGAGCTGAGGAGATTGACATTGCCCGAGCGGAGGAAGCCCGTCGTAGGGCTATGGAGCTGCTCAAGGAAAGGGGCAGGCTCAGCCGTGAGGAGTTCGCTCAGGCTGAAGCGAGGCTCCGCAAGGCTATGACCAGGATAAAGATCGCCCAGCGCTACCGCTGCCTTCAGGTTCCTCAGATTGAAAAGGAAGGGGAAAATGTTTGAGAAGTTAATTGGCATAGACTTGGGCACCTACAACATTATAATCTACGTGAAGGGAAAGGGGATTGTAATCCAGGAGCCGTCCATTGTAGCCATATCTAAAAAAGACAAGAAAATCGTGGCTATAGGCAAAGAAGCTATGACCATGCAGGGGCGGACCCCGGAAAGCATTGATGTGGTCCGGCCCCTTAAGGACGGCGTTATAGCCGATTACCTCGTGACAGAAGCCATGTTGCGTTATTTTCTGGAAAAGGTTTGTGGTCGCTTCAGTCTCTTTAAACCCAGAGTTATGATAAGTGCGCCAGTGGGTATAACTAGTGTGGAAACGAGGGCCGTCCATGATGCTGGGATTCAGGCTGGAGGTAAAGAGGTTTACTTAATCCCCGAACCACTGGCCGCTGCCTTGGGAGCTGGTATGCCCATTCACACCCCTACCGGGAACATGGTAGTGGATATTGGCGGAGGAATAAGTGAGGCGGCCATTATTTCAATGAATGAAATTGTGGTGGCTGATGCTGTCAGGGTGGGTGGGCTGAAAATTGATGAGGCCCTTGCCTCTTACATCCGAAAGAAATATAACCTGCAGATAGGCGAGGGGACCGCCGAAGCAGTGAAGATTGAAATAGGCAGTGCGCTTCCCCTTCCAGAGAAACTCCAGACCGAAGTCAAAGGCAGGGACTTGGTGACAGGCTTGCCTAAAACTGTTGTAATAAATTCCGATGAGGTTACCGAAGCTATTTCTGAGCCGCTGAAAGCAATCATTGGGATGGTCAAGAGAGTGCTGGAGAAAGCTCCCCCTGAGCTGGCATCGGATATAATTGACCGGGGTATGCTTCTCACAGGAGGGGGAGCACTTCTCAGGAACATGGACCGATTGTTGACCAAAGAGACAGGCGTGCCCTGCTATGTAGCTGATAATCCTCTGGCTTGTGTAGCCCTGGGAGCGGGGAAGGCATTGGAGGACTTTGATAGACTGAGAAGGAGTCTTATTACTTTTTGAGTGTCTTGAATGGCGAACGGTAAGGGGTGAAGGGATTAGCCTAATGTGAGAGGGAGGCGAAAGCATGGAGTTTCAGCCTGAAATTACTCTTTTCACCTGTATATACTGTGGATATATGGCTGCGGATACAGCGGGAGCTTTACGCATTCAATACCACCCTAATACAAAATTAATACGTTTCCCCTGCACTGGAAAGTTGGATGTCCGTTACATCCTCGAAGCCTTTGAAAAGGGAGCCGATGGAGTGATAGTGGTAGCTTGCCCTATCGGCAATTGCCATCACGTCCACGGCAATATCCAGGCCGCAAGGCGAGTTCAATTTGCTAAAAAACTTCTGAATGAAATCGGGCTTGGAGGAGAACGCTTGGAAATCTTTTACATGTCCGGTGGACAGGGAGGAACCTTCGCCAACGCTGTGAACACCATGGTGGAAAGGCTTAAGAAATTAGGGCCCAATCCCATCAAGAACGGCTTTAAGCCTGAAGGTAATAAAAGATAAGCCGATCGCTGTTTAAAATACGGAGGGGCAAAGGTGCCTGAGGTCAAAGGTTCCGTCCTAGTAATAGGAGGTGGCGTAGCCGGAGTTCGGGCAGCCTCGGACTTGGCCGCTGCTGGATTTAAAGTTTACCTCTTGGACAAAGAGAGCGCCATCGGGGGGAGGATGGCCCAGCTTGATAAGACTTTCCCCACCAACGATTGCGCTATGTGCATCCTTTCCCCCTGGTTAGTGGAAGTGGAACGAAACCTCAATATAGAGATAATCACCGGAGCTGAACTTATTAACCTGGAGGGGGAGCCAGGCCATTTTGTAGCTACCATTCGCCGCAAACCCCGTTATGTAGATGAAAACAAGTGCACCTCCTGTGGCGATTGCACCAGAGTTTGCCCTATCTCTTTGCCCAACGACTATGAAGGAGGGCTATCGAAACGCAAAGCTATCTACAAACGGTACCCCCAGGCTGTACCTAATGCCTACGCCGTTGAGAAAGAGGGCGTCGCCCCTTGTAGGGATGCTTGTCCTGCGGGACAGAGGGCTCAGGGTTACATCGCTTTAATCCGGGAAGGCCGCTACCACGATGCTCTCCGAGTTATTAAAGAAGATAACCCTTTCCCCAGCGTGTGCGGTCGCACCTGCCATCACCCTTGTGAAGGCCACTGCAACCGCCGCTATATAGACGAACCCATAGCCATTATGGCCCTGAAGCGTTTCGTGGTGGATTACGTTTATACCCATGGGCCTTATGAACCTCCAAAGCCTGCTCCCCGGACTAAGCCTCAGAAGATAGCCATTGTGGGTGCTGGGCCAGCTGGCCTCACAGCTGCTAAAGATTTGGTCCTCATGGGCTATGGTGTGACCGTTTTTGAGGCTTTGCCCGTGGCCGGGGGGATGATGCGTGTTGGTATACCTGAACATCGTCTCCCTAAAGCTATACTGCAGCGAGATATTGACGAAATACTCGCCCTGGGCGTTGAACTTCGCCTCAATACCCCCGTTCGCAACCCTGAGAAGCTCCTTCAGGAAGGTTACGACGCCGTTTTCTTGGCTGTTGGAGTGGCCGGGGACAGGCGTTTGAACATTGAAGGGGAGGATCTGGAAGGGGTTATCCCAGCCCTGAAGTTCCTGAGAGAAGTAAACCTCGGGTGGCGTCATAAAGTTGGCCGGCGGGTTGCCGTTATCGGTGGGGGAATAACGGCCATAGATGCCGCTGCCGTTTCGGTAAGGTTGGGAAGCGAAAAGGTTTATTTGATATACCGGCGCACCAGGGA
The DNA here is from genome assembly GCA_042408195.1 of Anaerolineae bacterium. Lineage (GTDB taxonomy): Bacteria > Chloroflexota > Anaerolineae > SpSt-600 > SpSt-600 > SpSt-600. Next base: position 70,946 of record JBHOQL010000107.1, on the reverse strand, counting down.
AGAACTCCCGGCTTACCGCTGGGAACTGGAAGAAGTGGCAAGGGAAGGGGTTGAGCTCCTGGAAGGGGTAGCCGTAACCAGAATTCTAGGCCAAAATGGCAAAGTCACAGGGGTAGAGTGTGCTAAGGTGAAGACCGTAATCGAAGGAGGTCAGGAGCGCCGTGTCCCCATCCCTGGCACAGAGTTCACTCTGGAAGTGGATGCGGTAATAAGGGCGGTTGGGCAGCTATCAGACCTTTCTTTCCTTGATCCGCCTTACGATAAGCTTTACGGTGACTTGGAAACGCTTCAGACCCAAATCCCCGGAATATTTGCCGGTAGCGGGATAGTGCCCGGGACTAACTTTATAATCCATGCAGTGGCCCTGGGTCACAAGGCTGCCCGGATGATAGACCGTTACCTCCAAGGGTTGCCCCTTAAGGAAGAGGGGAAGTCTTGGAAGGTAGCCAGATGGACAAAGGAACAAGCCCTTAAACTGGTGGAAGAGGGCAAATTTAAACCTGTCCCAAGGGCGGAGCCTGAACTTATCCCCCTCGATGAGCGCAAGACCACCTTTAGGGAAATAGTCTTGCCTTTGAGCGAAGAGCAGGCCCGGGCCGAAGCTGAGCGTTGTCTCCAATGCGGGATCTGTTCCGAGTGCCTGCAGTGCGTATATGTGTGCCAAGCCCAGGCTGTTACGAAGGAGACTCATGAGGAAAAGGAACAGACATTGAAGCTGGAAGTGGGAGCTGTAGTTCTGGCTCCGGGCTATAAACCCTTTGACCCTTCCACCTTGGAGGAATACGGCTTCGGCCGTTTCCCGAACGTGGTGACCTCAATCCAGTTTGAAAGGCTCCTTTCCGCTTCTGGCCCTACCGGAGGCCACGTTGTTCGCCCATCCGATGGCAAGAAGGCTAAGCGCATAGCATGGCTCCAGTGCATAGGCTCCAGGGATAAAGAGCGCGATTACTGCTCCTCGGCCTGTTGCATGTATGCCACCAAACAGGCGATAATGGCCAAGGAGCACGAGCCCGATACTTTATGCCAGATTTTCCTGATGGATATGCGGGCTTTCGGCAAGGGCTACATGGCTTATTTCAACCGGGCCAAGGATGAATACGGCATCGTCTACACCCGCAGCCGCATTTCAGCCCTGTTTGAAGACCCTCAAACAAGAGACATCCTGGTCCGCTACCAGGAGAACGGCCAGTTCAAAGAAGAGCGCTTTGACCTTGTGGTGCTCTCGGTGGGGATGGAGATACCGGAAGATTTGAGGGAGCTGGCCCAGAGGCTGGGCATTAAGGTTAACGAATTTGGTTTTGTGGAAAATTCCCTCTTCGACCCCCTCGGAACCGGGAGGGAAGGAGTTTTCGTTTCAGGGGTGTTCTCAGCCCCTAAGGACATTCCCTCTTCGGTTGTAGAAGGTAGCGCTGCTGCGGGAGCTATTGGTGAGTTGCTGGCTTCAGCCAGGGGTACAGAGGTGACAGTCCCGGTCTATCCCCCTGAGATCGACGTAAGCGGCCAGGAGCCCCGCATCGGAGTATTTGTATGCCACTGTGGTTCCAACATTGCAGGCTATTTAGATGTGGAAGCTGTAACTGAATACGCTCGCTCTCTGCCGGGGGTGGTATATGCTACCCACAACCTATACACTTGCTCGCAGGATACTCAGGAGCTCATCAAACAGGCTATTAAGGAGCATAACCTGAACCGGATAGTCGTGGCCGCGTGCACTCCTCGCACCCATGAGCCCCTCTTCCAGGACACTATCCGCCAGGCAGGTCTAAACCCCTTCCTATTTGAGATGGCCAACATCCGGGACCAGTGTTCCTGGGTCCATTCCCGCAACTGGAAGGAGGCCACTGAGAAAGCCAAAGACCTGCTAAGGATGTCTGTGGCGAGGGCTGCCCGTCTTGAGCCCCTCCACACTATAGATGTTCCGGTCCGCAAATCGGCCCTGGTCATAGGTGGAGGTGTGGCTGGGATGACGACTGCTCTCTCCCTCGCCCGGCAGGGGTTTTCTGTCCACCTGGTGGAGAGGGAGAATGTGCTGGGTGGCAACCTCCGGCACATCCATTACACCCTTGAAGGCGATGATCCGCAAGCTTTCCTCCAAAAACTTGTGGCTGAAGTAACCTCCAATCCCCTTATAACCATTCACTTGAATACCAAGGTTGTAGAGCATTCGGGGTTTGTCGGGAACTTCTTTGCCCTGTTGGAAGGTCCCGATGGGCAGCGTTTTTCCATCGAGCACGGAGTGACCATCGTGGCCACGGGCGGAAAAGAGAACAAACCTGCCTTTTACCTATATGGGCTGCATCCTGCAGTTTACACCCAGCGGGAACTGGAGGAAAAGCTCGCCCGGGGTGAAGCCCCTTACGGGCCTGTGGTGATGATCCAGTGCGCTGATGATCTAGCTGATAAGTACTGTTCAGGTGTATGCTGCACCCAGGCTCTCAAGAATGCCCTCAAGCTGAAAGAGCTTTGGCCCGATTTACCTGTCTACATTCTCCACAGAGATATAAGGGTTTACGGGCTCAGAGAGCGGTACTATACTAAGGCCCGTGAAAGGGGGGTCATTTTCATCCGTTACGATGGAGATTCAAGGCCTCAAGTGGAACCAGATGGAGATGGAACCTTAAGGGTGCGCGTGAGGGATGCGGAGATCGGGGAGGAAACGGAACTGAGGGCTGATCTTTTAGTCCTGAGCGTGGGGATTGTGCCCTCGGAGGGAGCCGAAGAGCTGGGCAAAATCCTCAAGGTTCCACTCATGCCGGAGGGCTTCTTCTGGGAGGCCCATATAAAACTCCGCCCTGTGGATTTTGCTTCGGATGGGATTTTCATGGCAGGGGTGGCTCACTGGCCTAAACATCTGGATGAAACAATAGCCCAAGCCAAAGCCGCCGCCGCCCGTGCTGCCACGATCTTGGCTCAAAATGCCCTGAAAGTTGGTGGAGTCGTGGCGGTAGTCAGCCCGGAAAAATGCACAGCCTGCCTCACTTGTGTACGTGTTTGCCCTTACAGTGTCCCCAAGATTGACCCGACACTCATAGGAGTTGGGGGAATAAAGGGGGCAGCCTATATTGAACCCGTTCAGTGCCACGGCTGTGGCGTCTGTGTTGCCGAATGTCCAGCCAAGGCGATACAACTGTTGCATTACCGGGATGACCAGATTGAAGCGAAAGTAGAGGCTCTGTTTGCGGCATGGGTGTGATATGGAGGCAGAGACTATGCAGGACTTTAAGCCGATTATCGTGACTTTTGCTTGCCATTACTGCGCTTATGGAGCTGCCGACCTGGCAGGGGTGATGCGTCTACAGTATCCTGACTCTATCCGAATTGTGAAGATCCCCTGCACCGGCAGGATTGACGTCCACCACATCCTTACGGCCTTTGAAAAGGGGGCCGATGGAGTGATAGTCGCTGGGTGCAGGATAGGAGACTGTCATTTTAAGGATGGGAATGTAAAGGCCACGAAAAGAGTTCAGTACGCTAAGAAACTTTTAGAGGAAATAGGTCTTGACGGAGAGCGCTTAAACATTTATTATATGTCTTCAGCTGAAGGAGCTCGCTTTGCCGAAGTAGTGGCCGAGATGACGGAAAAGATAAGGAGCCTCGGCCCTAATCCGTTGCGAAAGGAGGCCAAGAAATGATAATCGCCAACCGGAAACCATTCGAGGAGATCAAAACGATGGTAGCCCCCTTCAACCGCATTCTGATCCTGGGGTGCGGCACCTGCGTTACGGTGGATTTCTCGGGAGGAGAAAAACAGGTGGGTATACTGGCTGCGGAATTGAGGATGGCCCGCCAGCTTGAAGGTAAGCCTTTGGAAACAGTGGAGTATACCGTGCAAAGGCAATGTGAGTGGGAATTCATAGACCCCATTGGGGAGATGGTGCGCGGGGTAGATGCTGTGCTCTCCATGGCTTGTGGGGTTGGTGTTCAGGCAATGGCTGAGCGCTACCCTGATAAAATTATCTTGCCGGCCCTCAACACGGTCATGATGGGAATGCCTACGGAGGCTGGAGTTTTCGTGGAGCGGTGTGCCGGGTGTGGGGATTGCGTCCTTGCTTTTACCGGCGCTATTTGCCCCATTGCACGCTGTTCCAAGAACCTCCTCAATGGACCGTGCGGTGGTTCTCAGAACGGCAAGTGCGAAGTCAATCCCGATATTGATTGTGCCTGGCAACTTATTTACGAGAAACTCAGAGCCATGGGTAGGCTTGATGCCCTGATGGAAATCAGAGGACCCAAGGATTGGCGTCCTGCTGGTGGCGGCGGTCCGAGAAAAATCATCAGAGAAGAGGAAAGGCTGGAATTTATGGAGGTATAGCTTGATGGGCCTCGAAAAGGTTACGGGAAGCCTTGGGAGAAAGCTGAGGAGATGTTTGGGCTTCCCCTGTGGATATGGCTACGTTATCCTCGAAGCTTTTAAGGAGGAGCAAACAAGATGAGCGAGCGTGAGCCTGTTAGTCGGCTTGAGAAGATATTGACCAAAGGCTATTTTGCGGTTACAGGTGAGCTGGGTCCACCCAAGGGAGCCGAACGCTCCGTTATTGAGCACAAAGCCCAGCACCTCAAGGGTATCGTAGATGCCGTCAATATCACCGATTGCCAGACGGCGGTGGTGCGAATGTGCTCTATGGCCGTGGCCAAGATATTGCTGGAGCTCGGTATAGAGCCAGTAATGCAAATGACCTGTCGGGATCGCAACCGCATTGCCATTCAGAGCGACCTTCTGGGAGCCTATGCTCTTGGCGTCCGCAACCTCCTCGCCCTCACCGGCGATCACCAGAGCTTCGGTAACCACCCCGAGGCCAAAGGGGTTTTTGACCTAGATTCCATCCAGCTCCTTCAGATCGTTCACAGGATGGGGGAAGAAGGTGTATTTGCCAATGGTGAGGAGATTGAAGGGGGGCCGGTTCGCTTCTTCGTGGGGGCAGCGGAGAATCCTTTCGCTGATCCTTTCGATTTCCGTCCTTACCGATTAGCCAAAAAGGTCAAAGCTGGAGCTCGCTTCATTCAGACCCAGCTCATTTACAATGTTCCAAAGTTTGCCCACTTTATGAGCCGAGTGAGGGACCTTGGTCTTGACAAGCAAGTTTACATTTTGGCTGGCGTTGGGCCCATAAAGAGCTATGGCGCAGCTAAGTACATGGCTACGAAAGTGCCGGGAATGGATGTCCCCGAAGAAATTGTGGAAAGGATGCGCAAGACTCCCAAGGAACAACAAAAAGAAGAGGGAATAAAAATCTGCGTGGAAATAATCCAGCAGATAAAGGAAATCCCGGGTGTGGCTGGGGTCCACATAATGGCTATAGAATGGGAAGAAGCCGTGCCGCAGATTGCAGAGATGGCCGGTCTCCTTCCCAGGCCGCAAATTTAAGGAATAGCGGACGAGGCATGGCGGATGGTGAATATAAGTTACGAGGAATGGGATAAATAGCCTCTTACAGAGATAAAGAGGTGACCACTGAGGGTTGGCGTTGCCGTTTTACCAAGTTAAAAAGTCGGGGGACAAATAACCATTTCGCCATTCCCCGTTCAACATCCCATAAGGAGGCTCTACAATGGGAGAACTGGCACGACTGATCAACAAGGAACTCGGCACTAACGTTTACCTTTGCTACCAATGCAAGAAGTGCACAAATGGCTGTCCTCTGGCCGATAAGTTTGACCTTACCCCCCACCAGCTCATGCGATACCTTCAGTTTGGGCGCGATGATGTAGTTCTGCGTTCCCGCACGGCATGGCTCTGCGCCACTTGTTACACCTGCAGCACTCGCTGCCCTCAGGACTTGGACATCGCCCGCATAATGGATGTAGTCAAAGTGGAGGCTCAGAAGCGGGGCATTCCTTCGCCGCTGCCGGAGGTTTACGCCTTTGCCAAGGCGGGGGTGAACAATATACGTATTTTCGGCAGGATGTATGAGCTGGGGATGATGGTGGAGATGTATCTCCGCATGCTCCTTAGCAGGAGTTTGGATTTCAGAGGCGTCCTGCGGCGGGATGTCCCGATGGGTATAAAGATGTTCCTCAAAGGCAAGCTCCGGCTTCTTCCCGCTCGTTCCGGCAAGCCTGAGGGCAAAGCACCAGAAGGTGTATTGGGATATTACCCTGGTTGTTCTCTCCATTCCACCTCGTCCGAATATGACATGTCCGTAAGGGCTGTGTTCCAGCATTTGGGTGTGTCCCTTTACGAGCCCGAGGGCTGGGTCTGTTGTGGTACTTCCCCCGCTCACTCTACCGATCACGTCCTTGCGGCTGCTTTGCCCATGCAGAACATGTCCATATTTGAAAAAGCAGGCCTCAACAAGGTTATGATGCCTTGCTCTGCCTGCTATTCCCGCTTCAAGGCCGCCGTTTACGATGTTCAGCGGAACAAAGAGCTGGCCAAAGCGGTTGAAGAGCAAACGGGGTACAAATACAAGGGAGGCATACAGATACTGCATCTACTTGAAGCCCTTGAAAATGTTGGGATGGACAAAATAGCCCAGAAAGTTACCCATCCCCTAAGCGGCCTCAAAGTTGTAAACTACTACGGCTGCCTTATCACGCGGCCGCCTAAAATTGTGCAAGCGCCTCATTATGAATACCCAATGATAATGGACAGGCTAGTGGAAATCACAGGAGCTCGGAGCTTGGATTGGTCTTACAAGACCTATTGCTGTGGTGGTTCCATTGCTCTGAGCAAGACTGAAGCGGTGTTGGACATGATCCGTCGCATCCTTGAAGATGCCCACAATGTAGGGGCTAACGCTATCGTGGTAGCTTGCCCGCTGTGTCAGATAAATCTGGACACCCGTCAGGACCTGCTGGGGCTTGATTACCGCATGCCAGTGATTTACATAACTCAGCTTTTGGGCTTGGCCTTCGGAGTAAAGCCAGTTGAGCTTGGTTTCCAGAAACACTTTGTAGATGTGAGTCCAGTCCTCAAGGTAGTGGCAGCCTGATATAGCGTAGCAAGGAAATGAAGAGGTTAAGCCAGTCACCAGCGTGTGGATTTATGAAGGAGCGAAAAGGGAAAGGGCCCTTTTTCCTTGCTGAAAAATTGTCAGTGTTCCAGGACTGGAGCCGCATGTCTACATGAGGGGAAGAATTCAACGCTCTGGGGCCTGGTTTCGAAGCTGCAGGCCTCTAAGGGGTGCCCGTCTATTTAAGGAAAACGGAGGTTACCATGCTGGCCGAAAAATCCATAACCCAATTTATGGATGAGCTTGCTAGCTCAGCCCCTGCTCCCGGTGGTGGAAGCGTTGCTGCTCTTGCCGGGGCGATGGGGGCTGCCTTAGTAAGCATGGTCTGCAATCTCACCATCGGCAAAAAGAAGTATGCTGATGTAGAAGGAGAGATAAAAGCAATCCTGGAGCAATCGGAAGCCCTGCGTCGGGAGCTTTTAGATCTTCTGGAGGGGGACATAGCTGCTTACACCAAAGTATCGGAAGCAATGAAGATGCCGAGAGACACTGAGGAGCAGAGGGCGATCCGAGAAGAAGCATTGGATAAAGCTCTCAAAGAGGCCACCGAAGTCCCTCTGCGGGTGGCGGAAGCTTGTGTCAAGGTCATAGACCTCTGCCGGCCGGTGGCTGAAAAGGGCAATGTAAATGCTGTAAGCGATGCGGGCGTAGCCGTGGTGATGGCAGAGGCAGGCCTGCGTAGCGCTGCTCTCAACGTGCTCATAAACTTGGGCTGGCTCAAAGACGAGAACTTCAAAAAAGAAGCCCAGACCCGGCTCGATAAACTGTTGGAAGGCAAATCGCAATTGAAAGAAGAAGTATATGAATTTGTCAAGAGCAAACTTTAAGGAGGTGCTAAATGCCTGCCCAGATCTTGGACGGCCGCTCTATAGCTAAGGATATTCAGGCCGAAGTAGCAGCAGAGGTGGCTTCTTTCAAGGATAATTATGGCGTAATCCCAACCATAGCCGTAGTTAGGGCTGGAGAAGATCCTGCTTCTGTCAGCTATGCCAATGCTATAAAAAAGACCTTTGAGAGCAATGGCCTCGGTTTTAAGCTCTACGTCCTCCCGGAGACGGCTTCTCAGGAAGAGATGATAAAACTGGTAAAAGAACTGAGTGCCGATCCCACTGTCCACGGCATAATCCTGCAGGAGCCTTTCCCCAAAGGCTGGGACGAAGCTCTCATAAAAGAAAGCCTTGACCCTGCCAAGGATGTAGATGGGGTGCACCCAGTTAATGCTGGAAGGCTGGCCCAAGTGGCTCCTGTGGGGCGTCCTCCTGGAGTAATGGATTACTTTGTCCCCGCTACCCCTCTTGGTGGTCTCGAACTCCTCAAGCGCTATGGCATAACGATAAGCGGCAAGAGGGCAGTAGTGGTGGGCCGGTCCAATATTGTAGGCAAACCGATGGCTTTGCTCCTCCTCAGAGAAGATGCCACGGTAACTATATGCCATTCACGCACGCCGGATCTGGGAGCCATTTGCCGGGAAGCCGATATCCTATGCGTAGCCGTCGGTCGAGCTAATCTCGTTACCGCCGACATGGTCAAGCCTGGTGCTGTAGTGGTGGATTTTGGCGTTAACTTTATTAATGGTAAAATGGTGGGTGATGTTGACTTTGAGTCAGTGAAGGAAGTGGCCGGAGCAATAACCCCTGTCCCTGGGGGAACCGGCCCAATGACTAATGCCATGTTGCTCAAGAACGTGCTGGAAGCAGCAAAGAGACAAATGAAGTAGGAGGCACTCCAGTGACCATAGCCGAAGCTCTGCGGCCTCCTATTGCCAGAAAGCAGATAGCGATTCTTTACGACTTAGCTCTTATCCTTGGAGGTAGTGCTTTTGTAGCTCTGGCGGCTCGCATTGCTATACCCCTTCCCTTCACCCCGGTTCCCATTACGGGGCAGACCTTGGCAGTACTTATGGTAGGGGCCTTGCTAGGCAGCAAACGGGGAGCCTTATCCTTGCTCCTCTATTTGCTCGAAGGTGCTGCTGGCCTTCCAGTTTTCGCTGGAGGGACAAGCAACCTTTACCGCCTCTTCGGGCCTACCGGAGGTTACCTGTTCGGCTTTGTGGCCGCTGCTTTCGTAACTGGCTGGTTGGCCGAGCGCCATTGGGACAGGAAGTTCTGGAGCAACTTTTTGGCAATGCTTATCGGGAACATCATCATTTATGTCTTCGGGCTTCCATGGCTGGCCCGGTTTATAGGAATGGAAAGAGTGTTGGTGGCGGGACTTTACCCCTTCATCCCGGGTGATCTGGTGAAACTTGTAATAGCAACACTTGCTTTACCTTCGGCGTGGAAATTGATCTGGCGGAGCAAGTCCGATGCCTAACTGGGCCTCTGACTGGTTCAGACGGGTAGAGCGAGAGCTCGGCCTTGCGGAAAAAGCCAGAGAAGTTGGTTGGCATAAATGGGCTTTGCTTTGCTGCTCAGCAAGCAACTGTAAACTATACCCAGCGATCCTTGAGTTTATCCGTGCTCAGATAGCCAAATGCTGAAGAAATCAACCAGGCTTTTAGCTCCTGGACATTAAGAGAAAAGCGCTGTACATCGGATACATCGGCTCTTATGCGCAAGGAGAAAAGGAGGCTGGCAAGCGTAACAAAGGGCGGAGTGGGAGCTGTTCAAGATCCATTTGTAAGACCATACCCGTTAGGGCTTTATAAGCTACGGTTAAACTTAAAATCCCAAGGAGGAGGTAAACATGGCACGGGAACTCTTAGTCAAACGCGTTGAGCCAGTACCCCCTGATATTGTGATTTCCCAGTCCGCTAAGCTGCGCCCAATTATAGAGGTCGCCGAAGAGTACGGGCTCACCGAGGATGACATCGAACTGTACGGTAAATACAAGGCCAAGGTCCACTTAGAGGTGCTTGAGCGTTTTAAGGATAAGCCCAACGGGAAGTATATTGACGTTACCGCCATAAACCCCACGCCCTTGGGCGAAGGCAAGACCGTAACTACTATAGGCCTTAGCCAAGCCCTCTATTATCTGGGCAAGAAAGTTTTCACTTGCATCCGCCAGCCTTCTATGGGGCCTACCTTCAGCATTAAAGGAGGGGCGGCGGGTGGTGGCTATTCTCAGGTTGTTCCGATGGAGGATTTCAACCTTCACCTCACTGGTGATATCCACGCTGTATCCATAGCCCATAACCTCCTGGCGGCGGCCATAGACGCCCGTATAATGCACGAAGACCGCCTCTCCGATGAACAGCTGGCCAAGATAGGCCTCAGGCGTCTGAACATTGACCCCTATACCATCACTTGGCCACGAGTAGTTGACGTCAACGACCGTGCTCTGCGCAAAATAATTATCGGCCTGGGCACGGAGGAGGATGGTCGCCCCAGGGAGGCCAGCTTTGACATCGCTGTGGCTTCAGAGATCATGGCCATCCTTGCCCTCGCCACGAGCCTCAAGGACCTAAGAGAGCGCCTGGGCAGGATCGTCATCGGCATGGATAAAAAGGGAAACCCCGTCACGGCTGAAGATCTTGGGGTCGCCGGAGCTATGACGGTAATCCTGAAGGATGCTCTGATGCCCAACCTAATGCAAACCCTGCAAGGCAATGCGGCCTTTGTCCACACCGGGCCCTTCGCCAACATCGCCCATGGCAACTCTTCCATCGTGGCCGATTACATAGCCCTAAAACTGGTGGGCGAGGATGGCTACGTGGTGACCGAGTCAGGCTTCGGCGCTGACTGCGGCATGGAGAAGTTCTTCAACATCAAGTGCCGCGTTTCTGGCCTTATCCCCAATTGCGTAGTGGTGGTGGTCAGCGTCAGGGCTCTGAAGATGCACGGCGGTGGTCCCAGGGTTGTGCCTGGAAGACCTCTCGATCCCGCTTACACTGAGGAGAACCTGGAGCTTGTGGAGAAAGGGCTGAGCAACCTGGAGGCCACTCTTGACATCGTGAAACTCTTCGGCGTCCCCGCAGTCGTGGCCATAAACCGCTTCCCCACTGACACCCAAGCTGAGTTGGAGCTAATAAAGAAGGCGGCCCTAGAGTTTGGTGCTGAAGCCGCTTGCATCTCCGAAGTCTGGGCCAAGGGCGGCGAGGGTGGAGTCGAACTCGCCGAAGCCGTAATTGCTGCTGCCAACAAACCTTCCCAATTCCGTTTCCTCTACCCGCTGGATATACCCATCAAGGACAAGATCGAAATCATCGCCACTAAGGTCTACGGAGCCGATGGAGTGGATTACAGCCAGGAAGCCGAGCGCAAGATCGCCCTCTATACCAAGCTTGGCTACGATAAATTCCCCATCTGCATGGCCAAGACCCAGTACTCCCTGAGCCACGACCCCAACCTGAGAGGCCGACCGAAGGGATTCCGGCTTCCCATCCGTGACATAAGGGCCTCGGTGGGAGCTGGTTTCCTCTATCCACTCTGCGGCGAGATGCGCACCATGCCCGGTCTCCCCAGCCGCCCGGCCTTCATGGATGTGGACATTGACTTGGAGACCGGGAAGATAAAAGGCCTGTTCTAAAGAAGGACGGGGGAGGTGGGGGCACCCCTGCCTCCCCCTGATTGAACTTGCATAAAACGGATTAAAATGGTATAATTTATTCCAGGGAGGTAAAGGCTATGGAAAAGGTAACAATTGACCTGCCCTCAATGTATGCGGACCATCATGTAAAAAAGGTTAGAGAAGTGCTCCTCAGCCTGGACGGGGTTAAGGATGTATATGCCAGCTCTATGTTGAAAAAGGTTGTCGTTTCCTACGACAGTTCTAAGCTCGACCCCACAGTTCTAGAATCGAAGCTCAAGGAAGCCGGATATGAACCTGGAAAAGAGCCTGAAATCCCACGCCCTCCGCGCCATATTGATGACAATTCGCCCTGGTTCAAAGTGATAAAGCGCATTACCTGGACTGACCGACGCGACATTGAGATGGCAGGTGACTTCAGGAAGTATTAATTAGCTATTCTGGACCACGGGAGTGGAGAAAGCGGCTTCCCTGAAGGGAAGTAAGGGCCTCCCGTAGGTATTAAAATTTCTTCAGGAGGAAAAGACTATGGGAGGGAACGGATATAAGAGCATAGACCCAGCTGCTCTGGAAATGCTGAAGATTGCGGAAGAGGAAGGCTATGAAACAGTATTCTCCAGAGTAGAAGAAATTAAACCCTGCCCAATAGGGCGGGACGGGGCGTGCTGTAAGCATTGCTTTATGGGTCCTTGCCGTCTGGTGGGCAAGATCACCCGCGGGATTTGCGGTGCGACCCTTGATACAGTAGTAGCCCGCAACCTGGCAAGAGCCATCGCTGCTGGCTCGGCTGCTCACAGTGACCATGGACGCGATATGGCCCTTACCCTTTTGGCTGCGGCTGAAGGTGAGGCCCCTGATTACCGCATAAGGGACTTGCAGAAGCTGTTGGAGATAGCCGACATTTTTGGCGTGCCCTACAAGGATCGGAATGAAAGGGAAATAGCCAGAGATTTAGCCCTAAAAGTTCTGGCTGAATTTGGCCAGCAAAAGGGAGAGCTTACCTATCTTAAACGAGCTCCTCTGCGCCGTCAGGAGATATGGCGAAAATACGAGATAGCTCCCCGGGGTATTGACCGGGAAGTGGTGGAACTAATGCACCGAACCGTCATGGGAAACGACCAGGACCCCGAGCACTTGCTTTTGGGAGCCATGCGTTGCGCCCTGGCTGATGGGTGGGGTGGTTCCATGTTGTCCACTGATATCACCGATATCCTCTTCGGTTCCCCAGCTCCTCTCAAGACCAGGGCTAACCTGGGAGCTCTTAAGGAGGACGAAGTTAACATCGTAGTCCATGGCCATGAACCTCTCTTCTCCGAAATGATGGTCCTAGCAGTCAATGACCCCGAACTTATTGAGTATGCCAGGTCCAAGGGGGCCAAAGGGATAAATCTGGCCGGAATCTGCTGCACTGCCAATGAAACCCTTATGCGCCAGGGTATTCCGACTGTTGGTAACTTCTTGCACCAAGAGTTGGCTATTCTAACTGGTGCCGTTGATTTGATGGCTGTGGATATTCAATGCATAATGGAGGCCCTCGCCCCACTGGCCGAACGGTTCCATACCAAGCTTATCACCACTTCCCCCAAGGTAAAAGTCAAGGGCGCCCTTCATGTAGAATTCGATGAGAGCCGCGCCCTGGAAATCGCCAAGCAAATTGTTAGGATGGCCATTGATAACTTCCCCAACCGGGGCAAAGTTCGCATACCTAAGCAAGTTTCCGAGGTGGTGGCTGGTTTCTCGCACGAATACATAACTTACGCCCTCGGTGGTTACTACCGTGGTTCCTTCCGCCCCCTCAACGATGCCATTATCCACGGACGCATCCGGGGCGTGGCTGGAGTAGTGGGTTGCAATAACCCACACTGCACTCAGGACGCCGCCCACGAATACATTGTTAAAGAGCTTATCAAAAACGATGTGCTTGTGGTTCAAACTGGGTGCGGAGCCATTGCCTCCGCTAAATATGGGCTGTTGCTCCCGGAAACGATGGAAGAAGTTGGTCCTGGCTTGCGAGAGATCTGTGAAGCTGTAGGTATTCCGCCTGTGCTGCACATGGGTGCCTGTGTGGATAACTCTCGCATCCTCACTGTAGCTAGTCAAATGGCCACTGAGGGTGGCCTGGGTGAGGACATAGCCGATCTCCCGGCAGTGGGCATTGCTCCTGAGTGGATGAGCGAAAAGGCTCTCGCTATTGGGACCTACTTCGCTGCTTCGGGTGTATACGTCATGTTTGGCGTCGGCTCACCCATTAAAGCCAGTGCGGAAGTCCAGCGCATAATGAGCGAGGGCTGGGAAAAGACGGTAGGGGGCAAACTTGAGTTCGTAGAGGACCCCGAAGAGATCGTTCGTCGAGCCCTTGAGCATATTGACAAGAAGCGGGCTGCCCTTGGCCTGGAGGAATACAATCCCGCCAAGTTTGGGAAGAGCGGCGACCGTGTGATGCTGCAGTTCCTGAAGGCCCTGGAAGAGGGCAGGGAAGTGAGCCTCTACAGCGCCAAAAGCTTAGCGGAGGCATAAAGGCGGAAGCATGGAGCAGGTCAATTTCGATGAGCTCGCTGTAGAGCTTACCCAGAGGATGAAAGAAGGGTTGGAAGACAACCCAATGGCATTAGCGTTCTTCGGTTCCTGGGCTAAGGGAAAAGCGAGGGAAGAAAGCGATATTGACCTGCTCCTTATAACCAGAGAATTGCCGCTCAATCCCATTGAGCGGGGAAAGGTAGGCTATAAACCGATAGTGGACAGGGCGGGCCAGGGTAGGATTTCTATCCTGGCCCGCACAGTTGAAGAATTCAATTCCGATGTAACATCTCTGCATCTTGACCTTTCCCAACATACTGTTATAATTTCTGACCTAGAGGGCTTTCTGGAAACTCGTCTTAAAGAGGTACGACAGTTCATAAAAGAGGCCAAGCTTGTCCGCCGAAGAGATTCGCTGGGTATCCTTTATTGGTGGTGGGAAGGACTACCATCCAAACCCGGCTGGTCCCTGACCCGGGAAGGGTTCAAGGGATGCTTTTCGGAGAAGATGCTGACTTCCGGTTGAAATTAGCTTGGCGTTACCTGGAGTGGGCTTAAACTAGTTTCCGGCACAGGGGGTAGGCAAGGAGCGTGTTCAGTGCGCAATTGGCTACTGAAAAGGGGAGCAAGCTACGGGCTTGTTTCCAGGCCTCACAATGAAGAAGAATATGCGTGTAAAGTTCTAGAGGCTGCGTGCCAGTGTGTGCATCTGGCCGAGAATTTCTTTGAGAGAACCTTCTGAAGGAGGTAGAGGCTATGTCCAGATATATTGCCACCCGTGCGATAAGAGGCGCCAACTACATTGTCAACGAAGCCGAGAAGATGCTCCAAAAGGCCCTTCAAGAGCTTGGCCCGGAGGCCAAGGTGGCTTTCCCTAACACTGCATATTACCTTCCAGTCATTTACGGCCTTACCGGCATCCCGGTCACAAAACTTAAGGACCTGGAACAGGTTCTGAACATAGCCAAGAATCTATTGCACCCTATTCCCGAAGAGAAGCACTGGCTTCCTTATCTGGGGGAGGCCTTGGACTGCGGAATCGCTACCCTACTGGCCGAAGAGGCCATTGAAGGCATCCGCTTCGCCTACGGCCTTGAGCCCGAAAAGATAACCTGGGGAGGTTATTACGTTCCTTCTGCCAGCTTCACCGCCCCTGATTTTATGAAAGGCGAGGAAGGAACCCGCCTCAATGGCCCCATTGATGACTCTCAGATGCGAGCGTGGGGCATTCAGTTGGTAGACGGACGAATGCCGGGCTTTGCGGCCATTGTCGGCTGTGCCAAATCCAACGAGGTAGCAGTCCAACTTGTCCGTGAGCTCCAGCAGCGCAACATCCTTGTCCTCCTTGCCGGCAATGTGAACGGGCGCTCTATAATCCATCAGCTCATGGAAGAAGGGGTGGAGATGGGCTACGATACTTATATCGTCCCCTTCGGAACTGATACCATCTCGGCTATTTACGCCCTTGGTTTTGCTACCCGCTCTGCCCTGAGCTTCGGCGGCCTCAAGCCCGGCCAGGCTAAGGAAATCCTTCTCTACAACAAGTACAGGGTTTTTGCTTTCGTCCTGGCTCTCGGTGAAGTGGATGACCTCAAGTACGCAACCGCCGCCGGTGCCATTAACTATGGTTTCCCAGTCATTGCCGATACCATTATTCCGCAGATCCTCCCCACCGGCGTAACCCAGTATGAACACGTTATCTCTATGCCATTTGACGATATTGAGGGCAAAGACGATATAGAGAGGGTCAAGAGGCTTGTAGAAAAGTGCATTGAGGTGCGCGGAGTCAAGGTAAAGATAACCCGCATTGACATTCCGGTTCCTTACGGTTCCGCTTTTGAGGGGGAGAGAGTCCGCCGCCAGGACATGAGGGTGGAGTTTGGTGGCAAGGACTCCCGTTGCTTCGAGTACCTCTACATGAAGCCTATGGAGGAAGTGGAGGATGGCAAGATTGAAGTCATAGGACCAGATTTTGACGAGGTGCCGGAAGGCGGAGCTATGGACATGGGCATCATAGTAGAAGTCGCCGGGCGCAAGATGCAGAAGGACTTTGAGCCCGTCTTGGAGCGCCAGATCCACTACTTTATTAACGGTGCCTCCGGCATCCAGCACATAGGTCAGAGGGATATAGCCTGGATCCGAGTTTCCAAGAAAGCTTCCCAGGCTGGCTTTAGGCTCGAGCATTTTGGTAAGATCCTCCACGCTCGTTTCCACTCCGATTTTGGCGCTATTGTGGACAAGGTTCAGGTCAAGATAATCACTGACAAGAGTCTCCTGCAAGAGTGGCTCCAGAAAGCACGTGAAGCTTATAACTTCCGCAACCGCCGCCTGGAAGAGATGACGGACGAAAGCGTGGAGGAATTCTACTCCTGCACCCTCTGCCAGAGCTTTGCTCCCAACCACGTCTGCATCATCAGCCCTGAGCGCTTAGGGCTGTGTGGTGCCTACAACTGGTTGGACTGCAAGGCTTCTCACCAGATCAACCCCACAGGCCCCAACCAGCCGGTTCCCAAAGGCAAGGTCTTGGACGAATGGAAAGGTTACTTTGAAGGAGTTAACCGGTTCGTAAAGCAGGCTTCCCGCGGGGCCGTCGACCAGGTAGCCATGTATTCCATTATGGAGAACCCGATGACCGCCTGCGGCTGCTTTGAGTGCATAATGATGATAATCCCTGAAGCCAACGGCTTTATGGTGGTCAGCCGCGAGGATCCGTCCATGACCCCAGCTGGAATGACCTTCTCAACCCTGGCAGGAACGGCTGGTGGTGGCCTCCAAACCCCGGGCGTGATGGGTATTGGTAAGTATTTCCTCCTCTCCAGGAAATTCATCCGGGCCGATGGCGGCTTCAAGCGCATTGTGTGGATGTCCAGCTTCCTTAAGGAGACTATGAAAGAGGAGCTTCAGAAGGTCTGCGAGCGAGAAGGTGACCCCGACCTTCTGGACAAGATTGCTGATGAGCGGGTTGCCACCACAGTGGAAGAGCTCTTAGCCTACCTTGAGGAGAAAGGCCATCCAGCTCTCAGCATGCCGCCGTTGTTCTAAAGGGGCTACCGGGTGAAGGTGATCGGCGAGGCCGTTCGTTCCACCACGGTAACGGCCTCGCCGTTATTTTAACATTAAGGCAAGGAGGCAGGAAAGTGAAGGTCGTTAAGGACATAATGCACAAAGGTGTTATCTCTTGCGGTCCGGAAACCTCCCTTCAGGAAGTGGTGCGGGTCATAGCCGATACCGATGTCCATGCTATAGTAGTTACCGACCCCGAAGGCTATATAATGGGCATAATCTCTCACATGGACCTCCTCCCTCTTTACGGCCAGGACATATCTGGTTATAAAGCCAAAGACGTTATGAAATCGCCCGTTATTTCTGTGCATCCAGACACCCCGGTAGAAGATGCGGCCAAGATAATGCTAGAAAATAAAATCCACAGGGTAATAGTTACCATTGATTCCGAGAAAGGAAGCGAGCCCATTGGTGTCCTTTCCACTACTGACATCATAAGGGATATGCGCGGCCCCAAGTGGGTATGGTATATGGGATAAGCTTTTCCCCTCTTGCTTGGCAACTTTAACGCTGTTTTCCCGAGCTTTACATATGCAAGCGGGCCCGAAATAGCTTGCAGCCTCGGCTCCTCAGTTAGTTAGGGCTCGAGGTGATGTGTTTGATTTTGCGGACAATTAAGCGAAAGGGAAAGGCCTTGGCCCCAATTAGTAAGTTGCTACTCTTGCCTGATAGGTATATAATTTTACTGCCGACGGCGATTTCAGCCCTAAAAAGGCCAGTGAATGGTAAAACTTAGCAATTGATGGGGGGGGATGATCCCCCGAGGCCGCAGCTGCATTGTCTGCATCTCTTTGGCAACACCGGGGCGGTTCTCGTTTTGCCCAGTAGTTAGCGCTAACATTTTGAAGACCCACTTCGTACGAATGCTGTTTTGTAAGGTCGTTATAGGGAGGGAGCTTTGTCCGGAGAACTACCTCTGTTAATTGAGAATTTGAGCTTCCGCTATCGAGCCCGACCGGAGCCTGCCATTAAAGATGTTTCCTTTGCTCTGAAACCAGGGGAAATCGTGCTGGTTGCCGGGGCTAGCGGCTGTGGGAAGACCACTCTCATCCGTTGTATCAACGGACTGATCCCTCGCACATACAAAGGCGAACTCCAAGGACGGATTCTGCTCTACGGTCGGGATACCCGCTCCATGAGCATGCCTGAACTCT
This sequence comes from Anaerolineae bacterium, assembly GCA_042408195.1. Taxonomy (GTDB): domain Bacteria; phylum Chloroflexota; class Anaerolineae; order SpSt-600; family SpSt-600; genus SpSt-600. The sequence continues at coordinate 52,792 of JBHOQL010000107.1, read as the reverse complement.
CCCAACAGGTGGGGACGCTTTTGCAGGATCCGGAGCGGCAGATTGTGGGGAGTTTCGTTCTCAACGAAGTGGCTTTTGGCCTGGAAAACCTGGGGTTGTCTCGGTCGGAAATCCTCAGGCGGGTGGACGAGGTTTTAGCGCACCTGGGCATCTCTCACCTTCGGGACCGGGAGACTTTCTACCTTTCTGGTGGTGAAAAGCAAAAAGTGGCTCTGGCAGGGGTTCTGGCAATGCGGCCCCGGATTTTGCTGTTGGACGAGCCGCTGGCGAACCTGGATCCTGTCAGCGCGCAAGAAGCTTTGGCTCTCTTCCGCCACTTAGCCGACGAGGGCATCAGTATTTTGCTGGTGGAGCACCGAGTGGAGGACGCTCTGAGCATCCGGCCTGACCGTGTCCTATTCATGCGGGACGGACGGGTAATCTACGAGGGCCCACCGGAAAGGATGACGGAAGCGGTGGACTACCAGGAGGTAAAGTTGCCCGCACCTCTGGTTTTTCAGCGTGCTGTCAAGGCCTCACCTCCTACCTTTGAACCCGCTATCCGGCCTAACGGTCGTGAACCCCTTGTGGTCTTTGAGAACGTGACCTTCGCTTACGACGAGGAGGGTCCACCGGTCATCCGCGATGTTAACCTGACCATTTATCGGGGAGACATCATCGCCATACTAGGCCCTAACGGTGCCGGGAAGACGACGCTAGTCAAGCACGTCATTGGTCTTCTTAAGCCTCGACGCGGCCGGGTGCTGGTGGAGGGATGGGACACTCGGGAATTGAGTGTGGCCCAGCTAGCCCATACCGTTGGTTATGTTTTCCAAAGCCCAAGCCACATGCTTTTTGCCCCAACGGTTAGGGAGGAATTGGCCTTTGGACCGAAGAACTTAGGCTTTTCGCCGGAGGAAATTGCCGCAGGAATTGCTCGGGCGGTGGAGGTTGTCAACCTGAGAGGACAGGAGGATTACCCGCCTCTGGCCCTCTCTTTTGGGCAGCAAAAGCGAGTGAGCATTGCAGCCATCCTGACAATGGGGTCCCGAATCCTGATCATGGATGAGCCGACGGCAGGCCAGGATTACTGGAATTACATGGCGTTCATGGATTCTATTCTTCGGATGCCGGACTTGGCAGCAGTTTTGTTTGTTACCCATGACCTGGACTTGGCTATCTGCTACGCAAATCGGGTTATACTCATGGCGGAAGGGGAAATCGTTGCCGACGGTGCGCCGGAGGCCGTTCTAGCGGACATAGACCGTCTGCGTCGGTGCCGGATTGTGCCCACGTCCCTTTTGCGATTGAACCTGGAGTATTTGCCGCAGACGGGCCGTTTTATGAGGGCGGAAGCCCTGGCCCATGCGGTTGCAAAATTTTCATAAAAAGAGGTTACCATGCGAGAGAAAAAGTGGTATGCCTTTGGGACTCGCTAAATAGTCCTTGCGGCACTAGGGGCGGCTCTCTATGGCGTCCTCTCCTTTGCCACAAACATGTTAGCCCTTCCCGCCGCAGGCAACATAGCCTTTCGTCCTGCCGTTTGTATCCCCATGTTCTTCGGCGTTGCCTTTGGGCCATGGGTGGGCTTTATCAGCGGTTTCTTGGGGAACATCATTGGTGATGCCCTCTCCGGCTGGGGCTTCTGGTTTTGGTGGGACCTGGGCAACGGCATCATGGGGCTGATCCCGGGATTCGCGGGGCTTCTAATTCGGGATTTCCGCAGCACTCGGTCCTTAGTCATTGCCGATATCTTTTCTGCCTTGGGCGCGATTGTGGGAATGCTCTTAGCATCACTTTCGGAGATATGGGTCTCCGGGATTGACCTCAGGACAGCCCTTGTTGGCTACTTTTTGCCCGCAGGCTTGACGGACGTCGTCAATGGTGTTATCCTGGTGCCCATCTTGATGATTGCCTACAGCGCCATAACCGCCCGGACCGGGCGGTAAATTAAGGGTCCATCAGCGGCGGCCTTTTAGGCCGCCGCTGTAAACCAACCCAGGAGGACGGATGCTGGTCTCGTGGCGTTACCGGGAGCGCAATACCTTCATCCAAAAGTTGGACCCGCGAGCGCGGTGGATCTTTATGCTGGCTGTCCTCTTTTCGGTGATCCAGTTCTGGGATCTGCGGTTTTTGCTCTTTTTCTTCGGCCTCACCTTGGTATATTATTTCCTTTGTCGGCTGACGTGGCGGGAGACCCGCCGGATATGGACCTTTGTTCTGATTCTGGTGGTGGTTATCATCGGAATCAACGCGGTTCTAACAGGGCGAGGCGGGCCTGTGGAGGTCCTGCGGGGGAGCTACCACGTTATCTGGGAGGTTCGGTGGGTCATCCCGAGGGTGGGATGGGAGATCCACCCTACCATCACGGTGGAGAAATTGGTCTTTGCTGTAAGCCAGATGGTTCGGATGCTTACCGTCGCCACCCTCTTTATCCCCGTGGCATACACTTTCAACCCCAATCACTACGGGGTAACTTTCCGATATTTGGGGCTGCCCGATAAGGTAGCCTTTTCCATGGACTTGGCTTTCCGGTTCGTGCCTACGTTGGCGCGGGATTTCAGCATTACGCTGGATGCACAGCGAGCGCGGGGTTACGAGGTTGAAAAACTGACAGGGGGGCTAATCGCTCAGATTCGGAAGATGGCTCCTCTCATCGTTCCAGTGACCATCAACGCGATCGTTGGGGCGGAGGACATCATCAACGCGATGGACCTGCGCTGTTTCGGCCTGCGCCCCCGCACATGGATTCACGAGTTGCGATACGCGCCGCGAGACTATGCCCTCATCGCCTTTAGCGTGCTGCTATTGGTAGCCTCTACCTTCGTGCGAATTGGCTTGGGGATTGGAGGGTTTTGGGTACCCGATTTGGTCCTGCGGTGGTTCGGGTTCTGATACCAGGCCAGTCCAGCCCATATAGGCCTTGAGTTAGCGCATTAGAGCCAAGGCCCTATTAAGTTGTTATGCGTAAAGGTCATTAAAGTAGCCGATCAAAAGGTCATTGACCACTTCAGAGGGTAGTGCATCCAGAATTTCGTTGATGAGAGCCATATCCCGAGGCAACTCAGTGGTCTTAATGCCTGCTGCAGATAACATATGGGCTATGGCTTCTGGAGTAGGGTTTTCCAGCAGTACTGTAACCATTGCTTGAACGAGCTGCGGATCTGGCTCGGGCATCTTTTGGATCACTTCCACCGCATCCCGTAAATCGGCCAGAAGTGCATCTACTGCGGGGATTGTCCCGTAAGTCACGGATACATGTAGGCTGCGCGGAGAGAGGGGGGTGGAGAACTGGGGCTGTAGGTACCATCCTCGCCGCCGCATCTCATCCGCTAATAGAAAGACGTTTACCGTATCGGAGGTGAAGGAGAACATGCACATATCCGGCTGGCCCAGGATCCGCAACCCTTCTATAGCACTGATTCCCTCTATCAGCTTCTGGGTGGCTTCCTGTACGGCTCGGACAATGCGGCAATACCCCTCTTCCCCGAGGTAGTTTAAGATTGCCCACGCTCCGGCGATTGGTGCACCGGTGCGGCTGCTAAGGAGAGTGGGGTTAATCAAGGCGTAGCCTGTGGTTTCCGAGCAAGCGAAAATCTGGTACCGTCTTAACTCCTTGTTTCGATACAAGATGATGGAACATCCCTTAGCTGCATACCCGTACTTGTGCATGTCCACGGAGATTGACGTGACGCCTGGTACACTGAAGTCAAAGTTGGGCACCGGATAGCCCATCTTCCTCATGAAGGAGAGATGGAGGCCTCCTACGCAAGCGTCCACGTGAAAGAGCAACCCCTTTTCCAGGGCTAGAGCTCCGATTTCTTCTATAGGGTCTACTACTCCGTGAGAATAGCAAGGTGCGGAGGCGACCAGGAGGATTGTGTTCTCGGTGATGGCCTTTCGCATTGCCTCTACATCAGCGCGGTATGTTTCAGGATTAAATGGAACAATCACAGGCTTAACTCCAAAATAATGGGCAGCTTTGTGGAAAGCAGCATGCGCAGTCATCGGAAGCACCATTTCCGGGATAGTGATTTCAGGCCGTTGGGCGCGGGCCCAGTCCCTTGCCGCTTTTACCGCCAACAGGATGCTTTCCGTTCCTCCGGAGGTTACATTTCCTACAACATTTTCATCCCCTCTCAGCAAATCCGCCAGCATCCGGACAACCTCTACCTCCAGCCGCAATAGGCTGGGAAAGACGGTCGGATCCAGGGCGTTCTCGGTGAGGAACATTGTATAAGCTTGCTCAACCACTTCGCGGATTTCGTCCCCAGGATTATAAACATATGCCCACACTCGCCCTGCTTTCCAGTTTAGGTCGTGGGCCTTGAAGCGTTCCAGTGCAGTGAGAATTTCCTCCTTGGATAAGCCTTTCTGTGGGATGGGCATGGTTCTCCTCCTTATTCGTCGGCCAGTGCGATCTCCTGAAAGGGCATCTCCTTTACCGTGCGGGTTCTTCCCAGAGGATACTTGTACATGCAATAAGCGATAATGAGGCAAGCGATCACCGGTGTAATACCGATGAGGAAGCGAATGCCCCAAATAGCGCTGGCAGGCTGGACATCGCTTCCAGCTACGTATCCGGCAGCGGCCATTATTCCCGCGAACAAGAGCCCTTGAGCGGAGAAAGCCAATTTGATGATCCCGGCATTCATTCCGAAGAATATACCCTCCCGGCGGTAGCCGTGCTGGGCTGCATCGTGGTCCACGATTTCCGAAAGGACCGGAAACGGCATGATCATGGAGCCTGCCAGCCCTGGTGCGGCCAAGATAGTCCCCAACAGGCCTGTGTAGAAATTGTGGGCGAAAGCCATCAGCAGGAGACCGGGAATAAAGGCAAAGCTGGCCAGAATCCAGGCCCTGCGATAGCCCAAGCGAGGAACGATAGGGCGCCAAAGCAGGATGGAGGGCGCAGTGAGCAATATGGGCAATCCCAGCAGGATTGCTTCCACATCCCCAGGATTCATCATGATCCCGAAGATTTCGGTCTTGCCCGTGATGCCCAAGGCGTACTTGCGCCAGAAGGGGAGTGTCGCGGCCAGAACCAGCCAGATGTATTCTTTGGCCATGTTGGCGCCCAGGAACCAGCGAAAGGGACGGCTGGAAAGGACGATTTTCAAGGCTTGGAGCAAGCTTACAGTGTCCTCCTCTTTTGCCAGCGGACGTTCCCGGATGCCCAGAATTGAGATCAAGTATCCAAGTGCGATGGTAGCCCCCATGATGGCTCCCATCCATATGTATCCCATGGTCTCGGCCAGGATAGGTGCTAAAATGTAAGAAAGTAAGAGGGCGATGACTGCCAGGACCTCACGTGCAGCCGATAAATTGACTCGGTCCCGCACAGTAACTGCGATTTCCGGGAACAAGGAGGTATATGCAATCCAAGTAAGGCTGTAGAGGCCGTCAAAGATGAAGAGAATGAGGAAAAAGTAAATGGCTAACAAGAGGGGGCTGTGGCCTGGCGGTGTCCAAAGGAAGAAGAACGAAAGACCTAACGGGATCGCCCCGAAAAGAACGTAAGGGACGCGTCTGCCCATCCGAGTGCGAGTTCGGTCAGAAATTTGGCCCATGAGTGGGTCGTTGAGGGCATTCCAGACACCGTAAAGGCTCCAGATCATTCCAGCGATCGCCGCATTCAGTCCCAAAATGTCCACGTAGTAAAACTGGATGCGGTTGCCGAAGACTTGATAGGCGATTGTGTTGGCGAAATTGCCCAGAGAATAGCGGATGTAAAACAGGATTTTCTTGAATTCCCTCATGGTCTACCTCCCTAGGGATTTAAGCGCTACCCCGTAACTCCTGAGGCTTAATAAGTCCTGTTTCCTTTACCTACGCTTTGTTTCAGAGGCTGACATCTTTTCCGGCTCTGCCGGCTATGCAAATAGGCAGGTTCAATGTCTGCGCAGACAAGGGATATTTAGGCCCTTTTACTTCGCTCAAACAGAAATAATCGCTTTTGGCCCGAGATGAGGAGAAAATAGCAGAAAGGACCCAGACCACTTTGTTGCCATCGTCTTGTCCGTCCCAACTCATGCCCGAGCTTTAAATACTTAAAAAGTTGGGTTTCGAGGAAGAGTTCCTCTCCACCCTATGTTTTCCTCCCCTGCTGACTCCGGGTTTGCCCGTAAGAGAGACTTTCCGGCCAATTAGAAGAGAATGTGCCGGATTTAAATAAAAGGTCTTCCTCTTTTATCCCACTTTCGGATCTGGTAGTATTCCTCCAGCATGAGTTCAAGTTCAGGGAGTACTCCGGCCGCTCCGCCGGAAGGCCTGGCCTCTTTCAGCAAGCGAGAGGGTAGGGTATCATCGGACCGGGTGATCCCCATTTCCACATTTAAAGCCCTTTTGAGATTGAAGAGGCGCTCGCCCGTGGCCATCAGTTCTTCTCCCGTAACCTCCCACCCCAGCGCAAGGTTGAGCCAACGGGCCAGGAGACTGGGCGGAAGATTGCCTCTTCCGGCAAACTTGCAAAGTCCCAGAGCGTTGTAGAGAGTCATGTAATTCTGAAAGTCCACCACCATCCTGGCTTTGCCTCGGGAAGAATGAGGGTGATAATCCTCAGGAATGTAGAGTTCATCTATTCTCACTCCGTAGCCTACCCAGTACGTGAGGGATTCCAGATGGCAGGCTCCGCGGTTGGCAGTGGCGTAGTTGAGGGCCATCCCTGTGAAGGCCCTCGGGTCATGGTATGGCACTTCCATGCCCTTGACGTGGACAGCAAATTCTTGAGCTTGGGGGCCCAGGGCTTCAGCTGCTCGCTTTACACCCATGGCTAAAAGTTCTCCAAGTCCCCTCTTGTAAGCTATGTCCTCTATTAAGCTCAGAACGCCTTCCGGGTCGCCCCACTGAAGGGCGTATCCTCCTGTGTCCTTTTCGGTGATGAGTCCCCTTTCAAAGGCTTCTATAGCAAAAGCTATGGTTGCCGATACGGAAATAGTATCAAGGCCCAGGCGATTGCATAGATCGTTAGCCTCAGCTATGGCCTCAAGGTTGTCTATGAGACACATTCCCCCAAACCCGGCCACCGTTTCGTATTCTGGTCCCGATACTATGACCTCTTGGTCGCCTCTTTTGAGTTTCACGTCTTTCCCGCAGGCGATGGGGCAAGCAAAGCAGCGGTAATCCCTTACGAAGATAGTCTCCCGAATGCGTTGACCGGAGATTTTTGCGGCTCCGTCGGGCCAGCTCCCTTCACGCCAGTTCTTCAGGGGGAAATCACCGTAGGCCTCAGCTCTGAGAACACCCCCTGCCGTCCCCCACATCCCAAGGGCGACGGTGTTCTCCTTTATTCTGGGATTAACTCGCCGGATCTCTTCCTTGAGGCCCTGCTCGTTGTAGTAACGGAGGCGCGCGGTCCCGAAAGCAGCTATGGCCTTGAGATTTTTGGATCCCATCACTGCCCCCATGCCACCTCTCCCCGCAGCCCTCCCATCGAGGCCGCCGATCATTACGGAGGCAGTGAAAACCTGATTCTCCCCTGCAGGACCAATGGCAGCCACTTGGGCCTTGGGGTGCGTTTCGGCTCTGATGGCCTCTGCTGTGCGGTAGGTATCCAGCCCCCACAGGCGTGAAGCATCGCGCAACTCAGCCTTGCCTTCAGTTACCCAGAGGTAAAGGGGTTTTTCAGCTTTTCCCGTGAAAATTATCCCATCGTAACCAGCAAAGCGGAGCATTGAACCGAAATATCCCCCGACTGTCGCCTCGCACCAGATTTTCGTTAAGGGCGAGCGGGCACAGAAACTCGTCTTGGAGGCAGTCGGGATGAAAGAACCTGTGAGCAAACCATTTATAACATAAAGGGGGCTCTGAGGGGAAAGGGGAGCTTTTCGGTAAGCTTCATCCCGGCGGAAGAGCTCAGCGCCAAGTCCACTCCCCATGAGGAATTCCCTCACGTCTTTTTCCTCCACCGGGACTTCTTGAATGGAACACTCGTTAAGGTCTACTAGCAGCAATCGGCCATGGTAAACGTATGCCATCTTACACCTCGCTAATACAGATTTTGTCGCCATCGTTTTGAGAGCATGCTGAGCTTCATCTGCCTGAAATACTTGTTTTGCTTTCTGGAAAACCTCTACCACGGAATGCAGCTTCCGTCAAAATCAGTCAAAGGAGCATTGCTTTGGCAAATAGCTGGGCAAAGTCGGGGACGGCGGCAAGTTCAATGTATTCAATTCTCCGGGCCAGCTTTTCAGCTTCAGCTCTCATCCAGGTAGAAATGAGCATGGCCGTCGCCCCAGTCCCGGCGGCGTTCCCCACCTGGCGGAAACGTTCCAGAGGTATCCTGGGGAACATCCCGATCTCCACAGCGCTTTCGGTTCTAAGGTATGTGCCAAAGGCTCCGGCTAGCACTACTTCTCGGACATCTTCCGGGTTAGAGTTCGTTTCCCTGAGGAGCACTTCGATGCCCGTACGGATAGCCCCTTTGGCCAGTTGGATTTCTCTTACATCCTTCTGAGTTAAGAGGATTGGGCGCTGTTCAGGGGTTTCCTCCACAATTACAAAGGCAGCCTGACCATCCACCCTACGCACCAGAGGATGCGTACCCATCCGTCCACTGGGATCTATTATTCCAGCTTTTCGGAGTTGCGCCACCACGTCCAGAATACCTGACCCACACAGCCCTACCGGGGGTAGGTCATCTATGGTCTGGAATTTAACCCCATCGTCGTCTAAGGAGAAACTTTCAATGGCTCCCGGAGAGGCTTTCATCCCGCAAGAAATATGAGCTCCCTCAAAAGCAGGGCCGGAAGCACAGGAAAGGCTTATCAATCTGCCCCCGTGGGCCAGGCATATTTCGGTATTAGTGCCGATGTCCAAGAGCAGAGCTGGACCTTCTACCTCGCTAAAACCCGTGGCCAGGAGGGCTGCCACGTGGTCACTTCCGACAAATCCAGCGATGAGGGGCGGGAAATAAACCACAGCCCCGGGAGCAAAGTTCAGGCCCAGTTCCCGCGCCTTTACCTCTAAGGCGCTCTGGACGGCCGGAACGTAAGGAGCGTATCCGAGTTGGCGGACTGGCAACCCAAGCAGCAAGTGGTGCATGGCGGTGTTCCCCACCACTACCGATTCAACCACCTGGGAGGGGTCTGCCCCTATCTCGGTGCACATCTCTTTTGTCACCTCATTTATACTCCCTATAACAATCTTCTGAAGCTCGGTCGCCCCCTCCGGTTTTTGCAGAGCATAGGTTATCCGGGAGATAATGTCTTCGCCGTATGAGCTCTGAGGGTTCACAATACCCCGCACTGATAGGGTCCGGCCACTTTCAAGGTCTACAAGGTAAAAGGCGATTTTGGTGGTTCCCAGGTCTATGGCCAAGCCCAGAAGGGAAGCTTCCGGAGGGAGGAGGGAAATGACCTCGTCCCCGCGGACTACAACTTTCCCTTGCCAGTTCTGGCCCCGGAGCTTTTCAGGGAGCTCGCGGAGGAAAGAGAAATCCAGAGAAACCTTTATCCCGTAAAGGCTTTCGAGGGCCTGGACAATCCTCTCAGCATCGGAGCGAAGGTCCTGTAAGGAAGGCGGGGAAAGGGTTATATGATACGCCCGGACAGGAGGTTCGGGCTTTGCCGGAACTTCTTGGCCTTCGAGCTGGATTCGCTGGGAGAAAGATAAGGACTCGGGGGGTATGTAAATGTGACAAAGGGAAAGAGGCCTAGCCTGACAAGCCAGTCGGTATCCACGAGCGAGTTGTACTAAGGAGAGAAATCGTTGATCAGCGTGAGTAGGTGGGGAGACCTCACCTTCAACGATTCGGACTATACAACGGCCGCACTTGCCCCGTCCACCGCATGGCGCTATCAGGGCAATGCCTTTAGTGCGGGTGATTTCCAACAGGGTGGCATCTTTAGAAGGTTCAACTTTGATTATCAATCCCCGCTCCGTTGTCTCAGGTATTGTAAGAGCATTTCCAGAGCAGCTTCTGTTGAGAGTCTCTTGTTCTGAATCCGATGGCCTTCCCATTTAAACTGGCGGCACTCTTCATAGTCGGGGGCGGAAAGGGCCACATACACAAGTCCGACAGGTTTAGAAGGGGTTCCACCTCCCGGTCCCGCAATCCCTGTTATCCCGATGCCGATATCGGTCCCCAGGAGTTCCCGCACTCCTCTGGCCATTTGGAGGGCTGTCTCCTCACTTACGGCCCCTTTGGTGTTCAGAGTTTCTTCGCCTACCTTGAGCAGGGAACTTTTTACCTGGTTTGCGTAGGCCACAACTCCGCCGATGAAGTAATAAGAGCTTCCAGGGACGTTGGTTATGCGGTGAGCCAGGAGGCCACCAGTGCAGGATTCAGCTACGGCGAGGGTCAACCTAAGCTGCCTCAGGAGCTTGCCCACTTCTTTTTCCAGCATATATCCTCCTAAGGTGCAAGGAAAGTGCTATAAATTACAGTGCCTTCATTGCGGAAAACTTCTTTGAGCCAGCCTTCCTTGGCCAACTCCTCAAACTTGGCCAGGGATTCGGGGGAAAAGAGGATTCTTTCCAACTGTCCAATATAAATATATCCGATTCTGAGCTTTCTCACAAGCTTCAGCGTTAAATTCTTATCAGTGGAGGCAAAGAACTGCCATGCTTCTTCTGACCTCTTTCCAACCTGGTCACCATAGCGTTGTTCGCTCTGGTGCATGCCCAGCAGGGTGGGCAAGCCCGTGAAACTTGCAACCCTCACTCCGAACTCCCGGTAATAACCGATAGGGGCCTCAGCCAGGACCGGTGTTCCCCTGGTGTTTTCCAGTAGCCAACGGATAGCTTCGTAATCGTAGCGGAGGTAAATGGGATGCGCCTCATCGGGCCAGAAGAAAGAACCATAACGCATGAACTCCATGCCGTCCAGGGTCCCAAGAGGAGGTTTAGCCCCTGGGAACCTGTCGCGCACCCTGGCGATCGTTCCGTAAATCAAGAAGATGGAAGACAAAACCAGAAGGAGCAGGACGAAGACCCTGGCCACTTCCCATCCTTTCCCTTTCCCTTCAAAAGGGACCTGAAAGTAAGAAGCTAACCCAAGACCCAGCAAGACCCAGGCTTGGACATAGAACTTAAAAACGGTGTTCATCCTATAATATTCGCTTCCATGGAGGAAATCCCTGAAGTAGAAGAACTCACAGCCTATGAGCACTGCAAAGCCAGCCAACACCAGAAGGGCAGAGAAGAGGCGAAGGACATGTTTTTCATCCGTTTCCCCTCCGCTATGCCTCATCTGCCATTCGCTGCTTCCGAGGATGAAGGGAGCAGCAGCCAGGAGTATCGTCAGCGGGGTCCACAGGCGCCTGATGGCGAAGGCCATGGCGACCACAGCCAAGAAAGCCATGAGGCCTTTAGACCTCGTAATGCTCTTAAGCGAAAGGGAACCGAAGCCTGCCAGGATTGAGAGCGCGAGGAAAAAACCCCAAAAGGTTACGAAGGGAAACCATTCAGTCTGCTGGCGGACAAGCCCTATGCCCGCACTTACAGGCTTGTAAGAGAGGAAAAAAGGGGAAAATAGGACAAGAGCTGAAAGGGGAAGGATTGGGACTAAAGCCAGGGTTCCCCACTTCCTCCTTTCCCGGTAAAGGGTGAAAAGGAGGGTGAGGACGGCGACGAACGTCAAGGTTGGGAAATTCCACGTGTTAACCGCAGCCACCGTTCCCAAAGTCAGGATCTGCGTCAAGACGAGCTCTTTTCTGTGCCAACCCTCAATCCCTCCAAGGAATGCCTCCATAACAAGAATTAGGAAGAGAATATCCAAAGGCATTGCCACAACATGGGGGTGCAGGTCGGCAAAGAGGAAGCTCCAGAAGGGGAATTCGTTAATGGTGTAAGGAATAACGCGGCTCGGTGCCCAGTAATCAAAAGCGACAAGAGCCTGCTGCAGGTTTCCCTTGAGCAATTCTTCGGCGAAATTGCGGATGGGTGCCAGGTTGCCCAGAAGGGTTACGAAAAAAGCGCTCAAGAGACCCATGCTAATCCTGCCCCCAATTGTGGCTCCGATGGAGAAAGCACCGGAGAAGGTGAGGGCAAACAGAGTAGGAATAGCTAAGTTGAAAGCAACGGTGGGGGTTATGCCCGTAAGTTTAACCAGAACCGAGACCATGTAAAGGCCGTAGTAGTAATAGTTTATGTAACCTCCAGCGTAATAGGGGTCGTAAGGTGGAAAGTAAGCGCTCTTGAGGATGGCATTGAGGAAGGCCAGCTCCATGGGTTTCTCCCCACCATTCCATGGATGCCATAGATCTGGGTTCAGGAAGCGCAGGAAAACGAAGGCGAGATAGCTGGCAAGAAAGAGGAGCTCGCTCAGGAAAATCCCTTTGAGGTTTGTGCGATAAAAGCCGGAAATTTCCCGTCGGTTCTTCCAGAAGCACCATAAGCCTCCAACAGCCATAAGGAGCAGGATTATAACAATTGTGCTGGTTCTATTCTGAGTGAAGTGCAAGCTTGCCCCAAGCCAGTTTACGTAAGCGAGCAGCACCAATCCCAATGCCTTAGCTAGGGGGTAACCTCTCAGGTAAACCCGTCGGAAGAGGAGGGAAGCCAGAGGCCAAGCAGCAATGCCGATAACCTCTAAGACAAGCCACCAAGTCATAGCCGCAAGGAAAGGGTTGGAAGAGGCGATATGGTTCCATCGGTAATCGTCTACCACGGGCAGCTTGTCCACAGGAGTATTCAGAAGTAGCGAAGGCTTCCGCTTTTCATTGGGTGGTCCTCCCAGATGGCCAGGAATTGCTTCTTCCCAGAGCCCACCGAGCAGTTTCTCCCATTCCTCATCGGTCAGATCTCGGATTTTCTTGAAGATCATAGGCTTAGGGTGGTCGTAAACGGTAAAGCTTTCATCAGCCCCATCATCGGGGATAACCCATGGACCAAGGCGGGGGTAGGAGGAGAATTCGGCCACTTTCACAAAGCCCAGTTTTTCCGAAAAGAGCAGTTCGTAATAGCGGGTGGTCATTGGGTAACGGAAGGGCAAGCGAGGGATTGAACCGTAAAGCCGGTTGCTGGCAATAACTATGTAATCGGCTTGGCGGAGGGTTTCCTTTATGATGGCGAATTTCTCACGAGTGTCCTCTTCGTAAAGGGGGAGGACGAGGTGCCTGTAACCAGGGTATGGCTCATCTTCGAGAGGCTTGGGCAATTCGTCGTCCCAGTGTTCCACGGCAATGGTGGAACCAGGGGGGATGTTCCGGTAGATCCAGCGCGAGGCCTCGATCCAGGGGTGAGTGTGACCGTAAACTCCCTTCACGAAAGCCAGCGCCCAGAGGGCAGTGGGGATTAGGACGAGAAGAGCAAGGGGCAACCGACGGGTTTTTGCCGAAAGATGCTCAAGGAATAGGGCACCGAAAAGACAGAGGAAGGGCAAAATAGGGAGCATATAACGCATGAACTTGACCATGAAGGAGCCGTTAATAAGGAAATAGGGCAAGACCCAAGCCATGATTGCGATCTCGCCAGGGGGGCTTCTCCTAAGCAGCAATCGAATCACTGCCCAGGCAAAGCCGATGAAGCTCGCCAGCCCAAGAGCCCAGCCCATACCCCAGCGGAGTTGTTGCTCAATGTGATAGGCAAAAGGCACTGTCCCTCGGTACTGCCTAGTGTAAGGATAATCAAGTATGCCTCGGACCATCTGGCCTTGTTCTCCGATCTGGATGAGGTATAACCTAAGGTCCAATAAGGCGAAGGGGGAGGTCAGGGCAAAGGCCAGGAAGGCGGCCAGAGCCGAAAGAATCAGAAGTCCAAACCGGAAACGCCCCTTTCCTGGAGCGAGCAAACAGGCGATAGCGACAGCCGCCGTCACGGGGATAGCACTAAATTTTGATGAAACCCCTAGTCCTGCAGCTGCTCCTGCCAAGAGAGCTTCTTTCCAAGAGCCCCCCTCGGCTAGTTTCACAGAGAAATAGACGGAAAGCACCACAAAAAAAGCAGCAACGGGGTCAAAGGCGTAATAGTGAGCCAGCTGGATATGGGAAACGGTCAAAGCCACGAAGGCGGCAGCCCATAATCCCACCCTTTCCCCGTAGAGCTTTCTCCCCGTTAGGTATATAAGCCCTACGGTTCCGGTATCGAAAAGGGCCGACAGGACCCGGCCCAGTAGGTTTATGTAGTCGTAAGAAGTAATCAAGGGCAGGAAAGATTGCGGGAATAAGGTCTTGCCTAAGGCCGAAAGGAGCCAAGCCAGGGTTGTGAGGATGTAGAGGGGTAAGTGGCCATAGGCGAAGCTCCTCGGAGTTTGGGTTTCCGGATCGTAGAGAGGATTTAAGGGTGAAAGGCGAGGGTTAAAAGCCTCCGGAAGGTTCCGGGGCGGTCGGAGTTTCACCGCCACCATGGTTATCCAGCGCTCATCGGGGTGAGCATGCTGGAATTCATCCCAATTGATGTTGTAGAGGCGAAGGGTGAGGCTTACGGTAAGGATCAGAAAAAGCCAGAAGATAGGTGAAATCCTCACTGCTTTCAAGGCCCGATCACCCTTTCCAGAGCTGCTCATTTATCCGCGGTTCTTCTCCTTTTACGACGCCAAGGATGAGAGCCAGGCGGGGCCTGTATTGCCAGTGTAGGGCGGATTTCAGGCCGGTATCCGGGAGCAGGCGAGCGGAGGTATTCTTCTGCTATCCTCTTGCCTTCGGCTATCATTTCGGCCGTCTTGGAAAAGTCCTGTGGGTCAAGGCCCGCAAAGGCTGTGATTTTGATGTGGTGGAGGGTGATTTCGGGATTGAGGGCAGCATCTTCCAGATCTTCCAGCAGGTGTTCGTAGAGCATTATAGTGATGCAACGCCGGGCTATGTTCACCAATCCACTGACCCGAGGCTCTACTTGTCCACCGTAGCTTACATCAATGGCATATATTTCCTTTGCTCCTTTTTCTATGGCTACCTCTATTGGGACATTGGCTACTACACCTCCGTCCACGAACTGCCAGCCATTGTATTCTAGTGGTGGGAAAGTTACAGGCTGGGCTGCGCTGGCCATCACCGCATCCACCAACAGTGCATCAGGGTCATCGCCGAAGAGGTAAAGGGTAGCAGTGTTGAGGTTGGCTGCAGTAATGTAAAGTTTGATGCTCAAATCGCCAAAACGTTTCTTGTTGGGCGGGATGTATTTTTCCACCAGGCGGCGCAAGTGATCGCTTGGGAAGAGGCTGTCTTTGCCTGTTATAAGGCGCCAGAACATAGTGAACTTATTGCCTGGAAAGACGTCTTCCCTCCGGATGCTCTTCCACAGTTCCCCGAGCCTATAGGCTCCTTCCAAAGTAGGGTCAGTGGCGATGAAGGCAGCATTCATAGCTCCAGCGGAAGTTCCCACCAAGATATCGGGCTTTATTCCATGTTCAAAGAGAGCCTGTAGAGCTCCCACTTCCAAAGCTCCTCTGTTGCCTCCTCCGCTCAGGACAAACGCTACAGGGCCTGCGCTCACTTTTCACCCTCCTGGAGTTTGCTGAGCGGTTTTCCACTTCCCCCTCGCTTTCGCATGACCATCTCAGCCATTATGCTTATGGCGATTTCCTCGGGGGTTTCAGCCCCTATATCCAAGCCCACGGGAGCAAAGACTCTGGCCAGCAGGCTTTCCTCAACCCCTTTCTCCCTAAGACCTTTGAAGATAAGGGCCACTTTGCG
Organism: Anaerolineae bacterium; assembly: GCA_042408195.1. Classification (GTDB taxonomy): domain Bacteria; phylum Chloroflexota; class Anaerolineae; order SpSt-600; family SpSt-600; genus SpSt-600. Next base: position 37,241 of record JBHOQL010000107.1, on the reverse strand, counting down.
GCGGCTTCCCAGGAGCCCTATGTAAGAAGCAGGGGAATTTATGACCTTTTCCAGAGCCAAAGCATCGCTCTCGTGGGACCTGGTGGCTATGACTATCCAGGTATGGGAAGTTATGGGGAAGTTTTCAAGGAGCGAAGCCAACTCACCAGCTTGCACATCGTCGGCGAAAGGGAAGCGTTCCTTTGAGGCAAATTCGCTCTTCTCATCCAGCACGACAATCCGATAGCCTAGCTCCTTTGCCAACCTGGCTAAAGCTAGACTAACATGTCCACCCCCGATTAACAGGAGGGTTTCAGTCGGTGAAATTACGTCCACGAAAACTTCTACATCTCCACCGCATATCCCCAGATCTTCGGGATGTAAGTCAGCCCTTAGGCCATAGTGGAGGAGGCGGGGCTTCTTTTCGGTAATAGCCTTGAGAGCTTCTTGGATTACGGCGTTTTCTAAAGGTCCACCCCCTATGGTGCCCACAGTGGAACCATCGGGTTTTATTAGGATTTTAGCGCCCTCCTTCCTCGGGGCAGACCCGCTAACTTTTACGATGGTAGCAAGGGCTACACTTTCCCCCCTTTCCAGCGCTCTGGTTATCTCCCGGAAGATCTCATCCATACGCTCCCACCCTCCTATCCACCGATTTCTGCCATTGCCCTTCCGGTAGGGAAGGAAGAAGCCTCCAGTTGATGGCGTTCAGGTTTAAGGCGAACAGCTCCTCTAAGGATCTCCTTCAATTCCTCATCGGTAGCCCCGGAACGCAGGGCTGTTTTAATGTCTACCTCAAAGTCCGATAGAAGGCAAGGCCTCAGCTTGCCGTCAGAGGTGAGGCGTAAACGGTTGCACTCGTAACAGAAGTGCTCGCTCACAGGGGTTATGAATCCTATGGTGCCTTTAGCTTCTTTTAATCGGAAGTAACGAGCAGGCCCGTTGCCTTTCAGATTTGCGGGTATCAACTCCCCGAGAGCCTTTTCAATGTCTTCCCGAACCTCCTGCATGGAGACATATTTCCCCAGGTTGTTTTCTGCCTCAAGCCCTAATGGCATTACTTCAATGAAGCGGATGTGCCATTCGTCGTGCAAGGTGAGACGGGCAAAGTCCACCACCTCGTCTCGGTTGAACCCGTCAAGGACCACGACGTTTATTTTAACGGGGGTTAAGCCAGCCTTTCTGGCTTCTTCTATTCCCCTGAGGACATCCTCCAGGTTTCCTCCCCCTGTTATCCGGTGAAAGCGCTCAGGTTTGAGGGTGTCAAGGCTTATGTTCACTCTCTGGAGGCCCGCCTCCTTTAGCTGGTGGGCAAGAGGGGGTAGCAAAGTCCCGTTGGTGGTCATGGCCAGATCCTCAATCCCCGGAATCGAGGCTATCATCCTTACCAATTCAACGATGCCCCGGCGGGCGAGAGGCTCTCCTCCGGTCAAGCGGATTTTGGTTATACCCAGAGAGGAGGAAATTTTCACGATTCTGGCGATTTCTTCAAAGGTGAGGAGTTCATGATGTGGTTTCAAGGGGACACCCTGCCTCGGCATGCAGTAGATACAGCGGAGATTGCACCGGTCTGTTACTGATATTCGGAGGTAACTTATCGAGCGATTGTAGGCATCAATGCAACCCATTTTTCTCTTTCGTCTGCCTGTGTTCGATTCTGCCTACTTCAGTGGGGTTCACATCCTGTCCACGGCTTTGACAGGCTGAGGACCCACCCTCGTTAGATTCTGCCTATCCTCATTGGCTTCGGGTCCGCTTCGGTTACTGATCCCCATCGTAGGTGACAGCCAGGATCTATACCCCCTCTTTTGCCTTCTTGAGGAGACATCTTAAGTTCCCCCGCAAGGGCTTTGTCCCTTGCTCCCCCGATTTTGTCTGCCTCCATTAGCTTTGGGGTTGCCTCGGAGGGCTCCTCTCGTAAGCAGATGGCTGAAGTCAACAGCTTGGACTCTCTTAAGAAAACCCCTGGCAAAGGGTTTGCGCCCATCGGTGCCTTAATCTTTCTAACCCCCGTAGGCCTCGAGCTCGCTGTGGTTTAGAGTCCCGCCCGCGGGCAATGGCAGGAATTTGTCCTTTAACCCCCTCCTCTTATCTCTTTGGGGGAGATATCTTCACTCCCCCAGCATTGGACTCGATCCTATGTACCCTCAAGTTTGCTCATCCTTACTGGTTTCAGGATTGGTTTGTTCGATTTGGCGGTAGGAATGGCGCAGATAGCCGACTTCCCCTTTCTTTAAGCCCTCTTCAAAAGCTGGGTGCATTTTGGCTCCAAAGCGATACTGGAAAGGCCACATGCTTTTGTGATGAAATATTCCGACTCTGTCCCCTTCCTTAAGTTGCACATCCATATCGGGGTAAAAGCCTGGCATGGCTGAAAGCTGGCTGTTTATAAACGTTATACCTCGCTCTTCCAGCGGGATGCCAAGTTTTTCCAGCGCTTCTTTCAGAGTGGCACCCTCGGGCAAGTCCAATTCCACTTTGGCGTAGTGTTCGCCTCCTCCATATTTCGCTATAGGACCATAGAGCCAAACTTCCACTCGCATAAGTACCTCCTTTAGAAGCATCCGAGTTGGCATTGAATTATGTGGATATCAAGAGTTTCGGCAGCGCTTGAAACTTCAAGCTTGCTCCGGTTGAGCTTACGCGCTATAGCCCACGCCCCCGCGCATGTCAATCTTCCTTCTTTACTCCGGCGTTTTATCTCTTCTTCTAGCTTGGGAGGGATTTCGGCCATGGGAGCGATAAGCTTTTTACCCGCGTAACCGAACAAGCCAAGCTGGCACCGGCTTATCTTTATGCCCATTTCATCCGCTTTTTGCCCTACTGCTAAAGGTTTTACCCTGAGCTTTCGGGCTATGGCAAAAGCTCTCTCGCAGGGAAGTTTACCCTCTTCCAAGTTCTCGAGGATCAATTCTTCCATGTTTCCTTCAGGAGCGCAGTTTTCTGAACAGCACTATCAGAAAGAAAAGCGCAGCGCCAACGGCTACCAATGGCAATCCGTAACCAGTCGGGGGGGTAGCTGTCGGAGTCGAGGTAGGAGTAGGCGTTGGGGCTAGAGGGGTAGGGGTTGGGGTGGGGGTTGGAGTGGGTATACCTGCCAGTACTGGGGTAAAGGTGGGAGTGGGTGTTAAAATTGGAGTAGGAGTGAAAGTCCAGGTAGCTACCGGCGTGAGCCTTGCCAAAGGAGGAGTTAGAGTGGCTGGAGCTGGAGTAGCGCGCACTCCGGGCCTCATGAACAGGGCAACGAAGCCGAGCAAGCATAGTCCTACTATTAGGATAGCCACCAGGGCAAGGGCCAGCAAGTTGAAAAGCCTATCGCGTCCCTCGCCTAAAGATAACCTCGGCAATTTTATTGACATTTTTCCCTCCTTTACGATTCAATCACTTCCAGGTTGAGGGTGGGCAACTCCACTTCCGCTCCGTTTTCCAAGCGAACCAGAGCGGAAGGAACGAGGTATCCACTTTCCAGAAGAGTCTCGCGCCGACCCACTTCCAGGATTTCCCCGAACAAGCCTTTATGAGGCCCTCGGATTACTTTAACCTTGAGGCCAGCCTCTTCTTTCCTGAGAATGTGAACGGGAGACACTATCTCCTCCGGAACTGATATAATTACAGAAGGAGGTGAAGCAATTAATGCCACCTCATAACCTTCAGAACTGCGCAGAAGTTCAAAGGCAGGGGTGCTCATGGGTATCTCTCCAAATCCTTCCGTAAGGATTACGGGGTAAGGCATGGCTGAAGCTATATCCTTTAGGGAGGCTCTTAGGCTTCCAGCTATTATACCGTCCACCTTAACTGCAGCGGCTTTGGAAAGGACAGCCTCATCCCGGATAGTCCCACATACTAAAATGAAACCCCTGGCCGAAACTTGGATGCTTTCGGCAGAAAGGGGAGTTTCTCTGTCCCCCAGGACTTTCAGGATTCCTGCCTTCTCTTTTCCGTTGCACCACACACCTTCCACCAATGCGCCTTTGGTTTCTATGATTGCTCCATAGTATGGGATTAATCTGCTTACCGTGCCCTTCAGGCCGGCTTTGAGCTCTATAGAGCCCGAGGTTGTCTCCAGAATAACCATTCCCATGCCAACAGCAGCCACCTGGCCAGATACAGGAGAGGCATAGCTAACAAAGGTAAAGGGTAGGAGACCTTTTCGGGAGGCGAGCTCTTCTCCGGCTTTAACTTTTTCCCCGCACTTTTTCTTGAGGAAACGCTCCAACTCGCTTTCCTTCACCCCGATTTCCCTGGCAACGTCAAGGCAAACCCAGCTATTAACTTCCGCGATAGCGATGGTTTGGGAAGGTTCTACAGGTTCCCCGGGCTGAACGAGGACCTCTCCAGGTATCGGCAGACGCCTTTCCACCTGAATCGAGGAGAAAGGGGTTATGCGAACAGTGCTGGCAAAATTCATGTTTCCATCCCCCAGAGCCATTTTTGGATTTTCTCCCGCCGTGCGGGCAACGGCAAAGGTCGGCCTCTGAGGTCCATGATAATGCCTACGAGCCCTCCCTTTACTTCTATAGTCCGTTCCGTCTGTGCTGGGCCCAAACTCAGCCCCTTTGAAAGGGAAACGCTTATGGAAGCTTTACGGCCAGGAGCCAGCGGTATGACCTCTATTTCACCAGATTTGACTTCTGCCTCAAGATGTCTTCCATCATCAAAGGATATGCGGGCTCTCATGGCAACACTTCCTTCCGGAGCAATGCCCAGAGGAGCTATCAAAGTCCCTACGGGCACGAGAGCATCGCGTTCCAGAACTTCAAGGACAGCTTGAGGATGGAGGTAAGCAAGAGAACCTAATGGGGAACAGAGGCCTACTTTGTCTACCACAAGCATGGTTACCCCAGAAGGCTGAAGGGCATCTATTGCCGCCAAGATCATCCATCCTATTACAGGGATTGAACTCAGAGTTCCCCCTGTCAGTAATATCGTGTCCACTGAGAGCTCGGGACCAAAAGCAGATTTGAGAGGTTCCCGTGCAGTGGAAAAAGCTTCCCGAAGAACCTCTCTGAGGATGGCCATTTCCAGAGCAAGTTCTTCCTTTGTAAGGGGTATGGTTTCGGGGCGAAGAGTTTTTTCTAATATTGCTTCGGCTATTTTTTCCTGATCTATCTTGTAAGGAAGCCAGCGGGCGATTCTTTCCGAATCTCGCAAGAGGAACTCGGCCCGGTTCAAGCTTATGTCGCTCCGTACGCTGGTAAAGAAGTTCTCCCCAGTAACCCCGACCATTACTGTGTGCATCCCGCCTGCATCTATCCCCAGGATACCTCTTTTAAAGCCGTACAGCTCGTTAAGGTAACGGACTATTAAGGTAAAAGCTGAAATAGAAGGGATAAGGGGCGCTGAAAGGGTTGAACGCAGGTAACTCAAGTGGTAGACTTCCGAAAGTCTCAGTTGCCGGTAGAACTCTTCCAGCTCCTTGAATAACGAACCGATTGTTTGCTCTTCAAGGGAGGGGAGAATGTTATCGGCGAAGCGCAATTGGGTAACAGGACTGAGCAATTCTTCTATTGCGCTGCGGGCTGCGCTGTTTCCTGCGAATATTACTGGGGGACTGGAAAATCCGGCATACAAAGGATAGACCAACGAAAGCATCCGGGCCATCTCAATAATAGGTTCGGGACTGCTGTCTTCGGTCCCTCCAATCATAAGGATTAAGTCAGGCATGTTATCGGTAAAGGTACGGAGGAGTCGTTCAATTCTATAGTTCCGGCTTTCTTCTTCCAAAAAAGAGAAGGAGCCAGCCTCCTGGGTGTAGTAACAACTTATGGCTTTGCGGGCAGCCTCAAGGCTTATATCCGATAACCCAATCAGCATCACTTTTAAAGGTGGGGGAAAACTTACGGAAGCGGTGAAAAAATCTACCCCATCAAGTTCCCTTTCCGGGATTAAAGGCATACCTTCAGCTCCCAAGAGGCGGCGGCCAGTGGCCTTTTCTACCCGATAAATCGCCTCTTGCATCCCCGCGAGGGGGTCGCGTTCGAAAGTATGGCCGAAGGTAGGGGCCCAACCTGTGGCTATAAGCCGATAGTTTCCGTCGGCTCTGTCCAGTAGAAAAGCTTTGGTGCGGAAGCTTCCCCAATCCACCGTAAGGATGGAGCCCGTGGCCAACCTCTCTACCACCCTATTACCTCCAGCAAGAACTTAAGGCGGGAAATTAAAATGGTTAAGAAAGTGACAAAGCCGGTGGCGAAAAGGGCACCCAAAGCTATCATTATGAAAGCTTGGCCCAGAGAGGCCCAAGCCCTGAGAAATTTTCTCCTACGTGTTCCGGTGAAATAGAAGTAAAATAGGGCGCTTATAGTGCCCGTGAAAACGATCAAGTTATCTAAGGCTTTCCCGAAGCCTGTATGGGCAGGATTCAGGGATAGAATCGAAGCCTGCACCTGAGGCTTAAGGGTTCCGGTTACAGCTCCCCCTATGGCCAGAGCAGCTCCAACTCCGAACAGAAAGGCGAGGGAGAGGTTTCCAACCCATCCAGCTCTCGGCAGGAGTTTGGTCAGGAGGAAGAACCCTAAAGCAAGGGGGACCAGAAGGCCCGCGTTAGCTCTTGGGTCCTGAATCAGAGGCAGTAAGAGCATTTTTTCAATAATGGATTTGTAAACCACCAGTAAAGCGTAACCTGCAGCTACCCCTATAAGGACATGAACTGCAAGACGGTAGAGAAAGTTATCCTTTATCAGGTAACTGAAAATTACCAATGTAAGGGCAAAGGCTGTCCACTGGCCCAGCACATCAAGGTTGAGCATGGCCCTCTCCTCTGCCACGAGCAATGCTTCCCACAAGGATCATTAGCAAGGCAATTAAGATAACGAAAGCTTGGATAGGGGCAATTTTTGCCGATTCAGAGGGTTTGCCCCGAAGGATTTCGTAGAAGGCAGCGTCGGAGGCTCCTCCCATTAGCCCTTTGAGTTGCCCTGAGCTAAGGTATGGCTCCGCATAGGGCTTCAAGCCCGCTATCACTACTGCAGCCATTGAAACCTGCGGAATGGAACCTACCTGCTCAATCCAGCCCACCAGGGTTGAAGTTTGAGAACTGAGCAAAAGTGCCAATTTCCAATCGGTGAAGTTGGTGATCCCCTGGAAGGCTGGTAAGGAGTCCAGCGGTTCGCCCCAAAGGTAATCGTATTTTACCAATTCGGTCAGTGAAGTTCCAAAGGCCCTTAAACTTGCCTCAAAGGCAGGGATATAGCCAAGGTTGACAAATTCTTCCCCATAATTGTAGCCCAGCTTTTCCACGAGCTCTTGAGCTAAGGCAGGGCCCGTCGGGCGAAGGCTGACGAGAGCAAGCCGGCAACCTTTTTCCCTGAGATGTGTCAGGACTGGGGAAGCAGCAAGGTCCATTTCTCCGGCAAGATAAGGCTCGTAATCAAAGGCCACTAAAACGGGTGAGCCATTGGGCAGAGCTTCTACTGTCTGGTACAATGTTTCCACCCCGGGCGGAGTTGGAGGCGAGCCTGAAGGCATAGGGGGCCAGCCAAGAAGCAAGGGTATAAGCACAGCCAGGAAGAGGATAAAATAGAGAAGCCTGTGAGTCCGTGTTCTCTTCGCCGGTGCTTTGATTTTTATCCCCGGGGCAACCGGAAGCAATTTCACCAGTTTCTGGATTTCTTCTTTGCCCGGGCTTACCTGCGTTATTTTTTCGCGCAGGACCAATTTTTCCGGGGGCATGAAAATACTGGCAGGCTTAAGTAATCCCTTAAGGCCCTTCAGTAAACCCTCTTCCTCAACTTCTTCGGGCACAGGTGGGGCTTCAGGAATTTCTTCCACAGGTCGGAGAGCTTCAAGCCACGGGGGCAGTTCTGCAAGAACCGGAACTTCGACAGTTTCTTCTTCTAACCAAGGGATTTCTACTTCCTTAAGCCACTCTGCCGGCGCAGGGGGTTCAGTCGGCGGAACGAACCTTTCGGCTTCCCTGAGCCAGTCAGGCAATTCTTCTTCTGGAAATTCTTCAATGGCGGGAGGCTTCGCCTCTTCCACTTCAAGCGTATATTTCTCTTCCTCCGCAAGCCGCGAAAATCCTTCCCACTCAAATGTTTCAAAGGTTACCGTCGGCTTTTCCCTTTCCTTTGGATACTCTTCGATAACAGGGGGCTTTTCCGCCTCTGGTTTCTCTTCCTCAAGCAGGGAGGGCATTTCCCATTCAGGTAATTCAAAAGTTTCGGGTGGCTTTTCCTCTTCTTCCAACTGCTCCATCTCTCGGATTTTCGCTCTCAGATCGGAGAGAAAATCGGGGAGCTCCTCTTCTGGGATTTCGGAGATCACTTCCTCCGGAAAGACCGGCACATAGGGCAATTCTTCTGGTGGTTGCTTTTCAGCGGTTGGAGCGATTTTCAGGGAAGCCCCGCAATTTGCACATCTTTCACTTCCCGGCGGATTGAGGGCACCGCATACCTGACACTTAATCCCCTCTTCTGGGACAAGGCGCGCCCCGCACTGGTTGCAGAATCTGCTTCCTTCCCGGTTGGCAGTCCCGCAAATAGGGCAGAAAATCATCTCCCACCTCAATCAGTATATGGCCTATCCATTCCGATGATTATTTTCAAGCCTGTAGCTATAATCCCGAGAGCAACTCCAAGCAGTATTCCTCTCACTCCGGCCATGCCAGGCACCGAGATAATCCAATTTTTTATAGCTCCAAAGGGCGTTCCCAAGTCACTCAGTATAGCCGCATAGCCCAGGAGCACCAGGGATACGCTTACAAGCATTATGGTAGCTTCGGGACTTCTCCTCCGGAAAACCCTGTAACCGGCCGATAGGGCGAAGAAGGCCAACAGGGCCATCACTGTAGCTTGAAGAGGGTATTGAACGTAACGGAAAATCCAACTCACGATCGCTCCATGGGGGCCGGCCGGATCTAGAAAGCCGAAGACCAAGACAGTCCACATGGCCAGGATTACCACTATACTGTAGCCCCAGCCCCTTTCCCGGCGGAAAATCCTCGACAGGTGGACAAAGAAAAGGTTCAGTAAGCCAGCTACGAGGGCGAAGGCTGCTATTATTGCAGCCCACCGCAGGAGAACACCCCCCGCCAGGTCCAAGGCAGGCTGAGTCACGAAGAAATCAACCAAAACCATCAGGCCCGTTATGATGGCCACTAAAATGGGCAGAACCCTTTTCATAATACCCCCAGCGTCTTAAGGATAACCCCAATAGCCATCCCCAAAATCAGGATAAAACGCATCACATCCTGTGCGATAACTCCAGCCAGGGCCTGAGGTTCCCCGGAGAGGTAAGCACCGGCAGCAAAGACTTCCTCCCCCAGGAGGCTGCGTTCGGTTGAGGAGTAGACAAAGGGTAAGGTGACTGGGTCTATGGAGCCTGCAACCTGGTCAATGCCCAGATTGTTAGCCATTTCGCTCAGGAGCAAGAATTCGTAGCCAAAGGGCCCGACAGCAAGGTTCAAGATGGGCCTCTCGTTCTTCAGGATTTCAGCAGCGCCAGCAGCGTATATGCCCTTTTCTAGAGCTACAAAATAGATGCGCCCTTTGTTTGCACCGGACTTTCGCTTGAAGTCGTAAGCTGAGAGCATTGAAGTGGGGTGAGCAAAGGAGGAGATAACAGGCACACCGTACTGGCTTCCTTGTTTCTGAGCGTATTCCAGGAGGCTTAGGCCTGCTCTGGTCTCGGCTGTATCCCTATCGCCAATGGTGCCTGTCCCTGAGGAAATGTGGAGGGGTTTCTCGCTTTCTATAGCCTTATGAAAAATACCTTTGAGAAACTCGAGAGCAGGCAATGGCCTGAGGTTTGGTTTTCCCCTCAGCCTCACTTCAATGAAAGCGATGTAAAGGAACAAGGCAAAGAAGAGCAAGAAAGCGAGGCTTACTTCATTCATCGCTTTCTCCTTCCAGAAGGGCTATGAGTTCTTCTGGTTCATCCAAAAGACCTGTAAGGGGCCTTGTTTTCTCCTTACCGATAAAGGGTTCCAGCAGGAAGAGACCATTGGCCAAGATAGGGCTTATAGGCCTGGCGAGCTTCAGGACCAAAATGGCTGCTTCTTTAAGGCCCCGCTCCTTTATTTTCTTAGCTATTAGTTCAGGGGGAAAGTTATTCTCTTGCATCTATTGCCCTTCCACTCTTCATTAGGGGCAGTTTACCCTCTTTGCCCACCCCTGGTTCACCAACGCTAAAAGCAATAGTTTATCCCTTACTTACTGCCTTGCTCTCTGCGGAGACACCCTCGAACTTCCCGCGGAGAGGCTTGGTCTACCCATTAATCCCCTTTTGTTCGCTCTCAAGGTTCAAGTTCTCTATCGTTTGCCTTTAAGTTCTTACCTAAAAGCTGGAGAGAAACGCTTGCTCAACCTGAGCAGCTTTTCCAGGAGCAAACGCTTCTTTATAAACCCAATGGCCCTCTTGGCTCTGCTGGCTACAGTTTCTCCAAAGACTTCTTCCGAATCCTCCATCAAGCTCTGCAGGGAAGCAATGGCCTCCTTCCCACCTATGCGGCCTAGGGCCAGAGCCGCTTCAGCCCGTACCTGGGGATGATGGTCGCTAAGAAGGGCAATTAGAACTGGTTCAGTTTCGGGTGCCCTTAATTCGCCCATGGCCCTGGCTGCAGCGGAACGCACAGCCGGATGGGGATCTTTTGATAGCTTGACTAGATCAGGCAAAACTTCATCCTTAGGAATAAGACCCTTGCCCAGGCCGAAAGCTACCACTCGGCGCACACCCCACGCCGGGTCATCAACGGCCTTTTTAAGTAAACCCAGGGCTTCTTTGGTCCCCAGACTCAAAAGGGCTTCCGCTGCGCTCCAACGGACCAGCTCACTTCTGCTCTTTAGAGCTTTACCCAAGCTCTCTGCAGCTCTTTGGTCTTTCAACCTGCCCAGAAGCTGCGCTGCCTCCGCTCTGGTGATAGGATCTCTTCGATTCAAGAGGTCCAGCAGGAGACTGAAAAGATCTTTTGCACCGATGGATAGAAGGGTTTCTCCAGCTTTCCAGCGGACAAAGGGATGAGCATCGCCCAGAGCCTCCGTTAGAGCTTGGAGCATTTCTGGATCGGGACGGAAACCCGCTAGGGCTTCTGCTGCCTCCCACCTGGCCCTGGGATCGGGTGACTCCTTCAAGGTTCGGATCAGGCTTTCCCGGTCCGGGGTCTGCTTCCCGAAAAGCTTAGTGAGGTGCTGGAGAAATTTCACCCCTCAGAACCCTCCTCGAAGGCTTCCTTGAAAGTCTCGTAAGCTTCATCCCCGAAGAGCACAAAGATGACCTTTTCCAGAGCGCTCCCTCCAGCCAGGTGTTCGCGGACAGTCCGCACCATTATATTAGCTGCTTCTTTTAAAGGAAAGCCCCCGACTCCTGTCCCAAGAGCCGGGAAGGCTATGCTTTTGAGTCCGAGCCTCTCAGCCAAAAGCAAACTGTTCAGGGTTGCATTCCGGATAGATTCGGAGGAGGGTGGGATCATCTGACCTTGGTCATCGTAACCCATGGCCGCGGCGTGGATTACGTAGCGAGCCTTGAGGCGGCCAGCGCCTGTAGCCACCGCTTCTCCAACCCTTATAGGTCCCTTGGATACAGCTTCGCGCTCAATTTCCTCTCCGCCGGCCCGCTTTATGGCTCCGGCCACTCCTCCCCCCATCCAGAGCCTGTTGTTGGCCGCGTTCACTATGGCATCGGCTTCCACCGTCGTTATATCGCCTTTAAGGATTATTATCTCGCCCATAGCTCAAATAACGTGCTTTTCTCCTACGATCTCTTTCTCAGCGAACCGGTTGTAGCGGAAATCGGCTATATCAAAACTTACAGCTCGTCCTTCGGTTATGAGTTCGGACATTACCAGGCCTGTAGCTGGGGAGAGCATAAAGCCATGGCCACTGAACCCTACAGCGCAGTAGAAGCCTTCGATTTCTGGGATCGTATCTATAATGGGCTGGCTATCGGGGGTGACTTCGTAGAGGCCAGCCCAACCCCTCATGATGCGGGCTTTCTCCAGGATGGGGATACGCTTTATTCCGTGTTCCACCACTTTCTCCATGAAGCTCCAGTCCACATTCATATTGAAGCTCGGGGGTTCGGTCAGATCGCTCATCCCCATGAGGAGGCCTGGCCCCTCTTTGCGCATATACCAGTGATATTTGAAATCAATGGTCATGGGCCAATCGGGGGGGATATCCTGGAAGGCATCAGTGATGAAGACCTGACGCCGGTACGGGTCAACGGGTATGTCAACCCCAATCATTTTGCCGATGAGGCGGGCATAAGGGCCAGCAGTGTTCACTACTATGGGTGCTTCTATAAAGCCTTTCGTGGTTTCTACACCCTTTACTTTCCCACCTTCAACTTTTATCCCGATAACCTCCGTTTCAAGCTCAATCCGGACGCCAAGGTTGCGGGCCTGTTTAGCGTAGCCGTTAGCTACAGAATAGGGGTCAGCGTAGCCATCGGTCGGGCAATAGGTGGCGGCTAATACATCTTCGGTGTTTATGAGAGGCCAGCGCTTGCGCACTTCATCGGGGTCAAGCCATTCTACATATAAGCCAAGGCCTCGCTGCAAATTGTAACTCTGGCGGAAAAGTTCCACATCTTCGGGGTCCGTAAGGAGAAAAAGGTAGCCAACCTGATGGAAACCGATGTCTTCTCCCATCTCCTCTTTGAATCTTTCAAACTTCTTTACACTGTACATTGCCATTCGGATGTTGACTTCGGTGGAAAACTGCTGGCGGATTCCTCCGGCCGACAGGCCTGTGGAGCCAGCGGCTATGAACTTTTCCTTCTCCACAACCACGATATCTTTAACACCCTTAAGGGCAAGGTGGTAAGCAGTGCTGAGGCCGTTGACTCCTGCTCCTATTATGACTACATTGGCCTTCGGCGGGACCATGATCATGCCTCCATTTGAAAGTTTATTCCATTTTATCCTGAACTTTATGGGATGTCAATTTTCTCTACTTTTCTGGCTCAATAAGCCTTTTTCTTCCAATAGTTCTATCAACCTTGCGGCTCTATTGTAGCCTATCCTGAGCTTTCTCTGGAGGAAGGAGATAGAAACTTTCCCATGCTCCTGAACGAGCTTTATAGCCTCCTCTAGCAAGTCATCTTCCTCAGGACGTGGTTTCTGAGGGAAAAGGCTTGGTATGGGCAGCGGTTCCTGGTGGGTTCTGGGGAAGAGCGGCTCACTGGGACCCTGAGCTTTCCAGAAGTTGACCAGACGCTTTATTTCCCTTTCGGATACGAAGCAGCCTTGGATGCGGATGAGTCGGGTGGAATCAGGGGGCATAAAGAGCATATCGCCTCTTCCCAGGAGATCCTCAGCCCCGGTTGTGTCCAGGACAACCCGCGAGTCTACCTGGCTGGTGACGGCAAAGCTTATGCGGGCTGGGAAGTTAGCCTTTATTAGGCCCGTGATGACATCAACGCTCGGCCTCTGAGTGGCGATGACCAGGTGAATCCCCGTGGCCCTCGCCATCTGGGCAAGCCTCGTTATCATACTCTCCATTTCTTCTGGGGCCATAAGCATTAAATCTGCCAGTTCATCCACAATTATTACGAGGTAGGGCAATATCTCCTGTCCTCTGGAGGCCACAGCCTGGTTGTATTCCTCTATGTTCCGAGCTCCCTCCTGAGCAAAGAGTTTGTATCGCCTGCTCATTTCATTGAGAGTCCAGCGGAAGGCCTCTATGGCTCTCTCAACCTCGGTCACCACGGGGAGGGCAAGATGGGGAAGGCCGTTGAAATGCACTAGTTCAACCCGCTTGGGGTCCACCAAGACAAGGCGCAGAGTTTCGGGGGTATTGATGCAGGCTAAGCAAGTCACCATAGAGTTTATGCTCATGCTCTTGCCTGAGCCTGTGGCTCCGGCGATGAGAAGGTGAGGCATCGTGGCCAGGTCAGCTACAACCGGACGGCCGGAAACATCGCGGCCGAGAGCTATCTTAAGTCTTGATTCCTTGCGGCGGAACTCTTCGGATTCCATCACCCCCTTAAGGGAAACAAGGGAGAACTCAGTATTGGGGACCTCGATCCCCACGTAGGAGCGGCCAGGTACGGGTGCCTCGATGCGGATCGGGGCAGCCGAAAGGGCAAGGGCCAGATCGTTGGCTAAAGCTTTTATCCTGGAGACCTTGATTTTGACCCTTATCGGGCGGCCATCGGGGCCTTTCCTTTCCACGAAACCTGGCTCTACTCCGAATTGCGTTACCGTAGGACCGCGGTTTACCTCCACAACCCTTGCAGGTATTCCGAAGCCTGCCAGAGTTTCTTCGATTATACGGACTTTGCGGCGGATTTCGGCTTCTTCAATTTCTTTTTCCGTATAATCTTCCAAGATTTCTTGAATTGCAGGGAGCTGCCAGCGTTGTTTCACTCCTATAACTTTTGGGGGCAGATAGACAGTTTCTCCTGGTCTCTGAGGTCGGGGAATAGCTCCTTCAGGTTTCCTGAGTTTCCACAACCTTACGGTTTCGCGCGCTTCTGCAAGGAGAGTTCGCAGGTATTCCATTAACTTAAGAGGTGAAAAGCCCAGGGCCAGAAAGAGAAAAACGCAGAGAAAGCTGAAAATGAAGAGGCTTGCCCCAACAGGCCCGAGTGCCGTCCTCATCGCTTCCAGTATGGCCCAGCCAAGGAATCCTCCCCCTCTGCCTTGACCTGCTAGTCCTCTGGGGTCCTGTGCAGCGAACAGAGCATGGATGGCTGCAAGAAAGGACAAAAACAGAGCCCAACCAGCCAGAAGGCGCAGGATTTCCTTTCTTGAAGCCTTTCCAGCCTTGTAGAGGAGAAGCAAAACTCCGGTTGCCCCGATAAGGAAGGGGGAGAGAAACGCACCCCAGCCGAAAGCACGCTGCAGAATTCTCACCCACTGTCCTGTGAGAGCGCCTCTTTGAGAGGGGAGCAGGCTGAAGAGGGTGAAAAGACCTATCAAGATGAGAAAGCCACCAATGATGTCAAGGCGGAATATCTTAGCCTGTTCTTTTCGCTTTTTAGCCATCAACGCCCCCCTTTTCATTATAAACCTGCGTAGATGCAAAAGCAAGCTTTAGTGTTGGCCCACGAGGGAACAAGTGTAGTTCCAAGTCTGAGTTTATCGGATCAAATCTCAGAGGTGCGAGTTGCTAAAAAGTTACCCTCATAGTTTTAAACTTGGCCGATTAACAGGCGGCAATCAGGGCAGTTTTCCAGGTACGGGTCTCAATCTTCCCTTTTCAATTCAAATTCATCGCAGAAAGCAATTTCCGAATGGACCGGGCTTCCGACAAGCTTCAGGTTTTCCCAACCCCCATTTGGTAAAACTCGGTAGACGATGACGCCCCAACGATATCGGCCTAGCGGCAGGGAACGAATGAGTGGTATCTCGTAGTAATCCGAAATAACTTCATCCTTCCGCCATTTGCTTGTGGGATATGTGCCAAGGACAGGATGCTGACAATCAATTTTGAGGATTTCTTTTCCAGCATCATCGAAGAGGCGTATAGAGATGGAATAATCGGCCTGGAGAGAAGTTAAGGCTCTCCAGTAAAGAGTAACGGGGATAACGCTTCCTGCCTTAAAGGAAGCCCCTTCGTACTTAAAGCCCACCAGCTCAAGCTGGTCTCCAAAATTGGCTTTTAATTCCTTTAAGTTGGGAGGCACCTTGTAGTTCGGCTCATCCCTGAGCCAGATGAGAGGCCCGACGCTTACAGGGTGCCATCGGTGTGTTATCCCAGGCAACGTGCGGGCCAGGTAAAGGGGTCTTCCTTCCTTCTGGGCTTTCTTGGCCATCTCCTCCAGACTCTCAATCGGATACTTGACAAACACATCTCTCCTAAGACCCTCGACTTGCTGCATGTACCAGAAAATCGTGGCCTGTTCCCAATCGCACACGATGATAGCCTTCGGTTCCACGAGTTTCAGTGCCAGGCCAAGCCGTTCTCCAGCATGCCCGTGTTTCAATTCCTGCCGCCAGATATCGAGAAGACTGCCGTTGAGATGCAATTCCCTAAAGTGCGGGTAATTGCTCTTGAAAAGCGAAGCAGGTATTACCGCCAGCATTAGAATAACCAGCAAATTGCTCAGGTAAATCCACCGCTTGATCTTGAAAACCTTTTCCGGGAGTTCCAGCAACAGGGCCGCTCCTCGGCTTATCCAGAAAGTATACAGGATAAAAGAAGGCAGGAAAAAAACCCAGCGTCTAGGCACTTCATAGTTTAGGCTGAGGTAAGCTTGCAGCAAAAAGGCCGTTAACAAAAAGAGGCCATAAACTCGTGCTTTGAAAAGGCTTGCAATTAGACCTATGAGGCCCAGAACCGCTCCTGGGAAGGTTAAATTCTGGAGCAATGTCTTAACGTAGTAACTGATGTTTTCGGTCCTGATGGTAATGCCGACGCGTTTAACATAACCGACATCCGCTATGTAGGAGACAAAGTCGTGGAAGTTATTTATTTGCCAGGTCCCAGGAGGCAAACCTTTAGTTGCAGCTATGGGGATGTAAACATATAGGATTAAAGGTGCCACGGAAAGAAGCAGCGCTTTGGCAATAATACCAGGTTTTAAAGGGATTTTCTTGGCTTTGAAGCCGATGGCAAGAAGCAATGGAGGCCCGAACAGGATTGACGAGCGATGGTGGGTAAGGCTTAGCCCCAGGAAAAAAGCCAGGATGTAGAGGCGAGCTGGCTCTGGTTTGTCTATCAATACCAGGGCAAGCCCACTGATAAGGACCACAAAAAGGGCATTAAAGGCATACTTATCGCTGATTACTGCTTGCGACCAGAAAGCATGAGACAAAGCCAAAGTTAAAGCGCCCAAAAGAGAAGAAATTGAACTTCGCGTGAATCTCCGCGCCGTTAGGTAAAAACCTAAAGCCGCTAAGCTCGCAAATACAGCAGAGAGAAGGTTCATCCTGTAAGCCACTGTACCGATGGGAATGTAGCTCCACAGTTTGCCCAGGAGGCAAATTAGAGGGTAACCCGTCGGATGCGGAAGTCCTAAGATATAAGGGACGAACTGTAACTCTCCGGCGTCTCCCCCGAGAACACTCGGCGCAAGGGTGAGCAAGTATACGCACAGAAGGCCGGAGAGAATAAAAAGGCTTATGATAATTTCGTGCTTAACCCGGCAGACGATCTGCATGCTTTGCTCTGGAATAGACACCTCTATTATCGGGCTACAACTCGGTTTTGTCAACAACTCTTTATCCTTTCAGCTTCATCTTAATTTTGGCCAAACCAAAGCCAGTTGGATAGAGGGGCAAAGAATGCCTCCGGAAGTGCAACTGTGTTCCTTCTTGCCGAAAGGAGGGTACAAATGGCAAACTTCTGCCCCTGCCACGAGTAGAGGGTGAGCAAACATGGAGCAGGCTTTTAGCTCATCAATGGAGGAGGGGTTGGAAAGCCCGTCCCGCAGCGAACTCGAAGCCGGCAGAGCGAGTGAGGCGAACATTGGACCTCCTGTAAGGTTGAGGAAGTAGCGATTTCCTAAACGACCCTACAGCCATTAGGTGTTTTGACAAAACCCTGAGTGTTGTGTAATATTGTTATAACTTTCAGCCGAAGGGGGAAAAATTGCAAAGGAGGAAAAAGCCTGACAATTTAACGATTTTAATTGTGTCTTCGCCTAATGAACCTGTAAAGCAATTCTCTCTCCCCCGCTGGACTCTCAAGCTAGCCCTTCTTATATGCATCGCTATCGCCATCGCTCTGAGCTATTTTTCCCTAAACTATTACCGCAACATGCAGGAGCTGGCTGCTCTCAAGGAAAAACAGGAGCTTTATCAGAATAAAACCCGGGTCCTGCGTCTGATCCTTTTCTCTCAACAGGAGGAAGTGAAAGAAGTTAGTCGAGAGTTGGAAGCTGTCCGGGCTAAGGCTGAAGAAGTGGATAGGCTTGCTGCCCAGGTGCGGACTTTAGCCGGCCTGCCTCAGCCAGTAGCGACGCCATCAAGCCTGCGGGGGAGCGCAAACGACAGCAGTTTCATCCTGAAGAAAGTAGCCAAGGAGCTGGCCACAGCTCAGGAGCTCCAGGAGGTTCTGGAGCGCCAGAGTGCTGACCTCGAAGAACTTAAGGAAGCCCTTGTGGCGCGGGTACTCAGGATACCGCCCGAGAAAAGGGATACGCCCGAAAAGCTGCAACAGGAGCTCAAGTTGTTGGCAGCTGCCCCCACTCGGTGGCCTGTGGACGTAAAGCCCATAATCACTTCCGAGTTCGGCCCCCGCATCTTTATGGGCAAGAGGGACTTTCACAGCGGTATAGATATAGGTGTCTGGTATAAGACACCTGTAAAAGCCACCAAAGCCGGCAGAGTAGTCTTCGCTGGATGGAAGGCGGGTTATGGCCTTGTGGTGGAAATAGCTCATGAGATGGGTTATTCAACCATCTACGCCCACAATTCACACCTTCTGGTGAAGAAGGGTCAGGAAGTAAGAGAAGGGCAAGTCATTGCTCTTTCCGGAGACACTGGCAAGACCGATGGCCCTCACCTCCATTACGAAATTCGGTTGAATGGCAAACCATTGGATCCAATGGTCTTCCTTTCACTTAACACGGAGGGAAAATGAGGTTTTTCAAAGCTCGGGACGAAAAGCCATTTCCCGCTCACATAGAAGTGGTCATAGGGCCTGGGGCAA
This sequence comes from Anaerolineae bacterium, assembly GCA_042408195.1. GTDB lineage: Bacteria > Chloroflexota > Anaerolineae > SpSt-600 > SpSt-600 > SpSt-600. The sequence goes on along the minus strand of JBHOQL010000107.1, from coordinate 18,729 downwards.
GTTTCAAAGGGGAACTGGAAAGCCAAGGCAGTATAAGGATTGACGGCTTCTACGAGGGCACTATAAGAACCCAGGCCAACGTGATCTTAGGGGAATCCGCAAAGGTAATTGCAAACATAACTGCAAGGGCCGTCTCCGTGTCCGGAGCTTTCAAAGGCTCTATCCAGGCCGATAGGGTTGAGCTGCTGGCCGGCGGCAGGATATGGGGCGATATAGTCGTAAAGTCTTTCCTCCTGGATGAGGGTGGATACATAAAAGGGCAGGTAGTATTGAGCACCCCAGAACCGCCGGAGAACCCTTTTGAGGAGGTGACGGATGATTCCGAAGGACCTTCTCGAGATATTGAGGTGTCCAGCGTGCGTTCGTAACGGACCCGATGCGGGCCTTTTGGATTACATCCGGGAAAAGTGGCTCGTGTGTAGGGATTGCCAGCGCAAGTACCCTGTTAGGGAGGGAATTCCCATTATGCTCATAGAAGAAGGGGATAAATATCGGGATGTTCCGGTGGAAGAGTTGGATTGAGGGGATATGGGTTGTTTTGGTTTTCTTGCTCTCGGTGGCTCCAGCGTGGGCACAGGAAGGCTTTAAAGTTGAAGTCAACGAATACTCTTATGAGTTCGCTCAGAGCATTGATTTCCGGCTGGTGGCTGAGGCCTCCAAACCTATAAAGCGTGTTTTCCTGATATACACTTTAGGTCAATCCGGTGTAATCCACAAACAGGCTCCTGAGTTTTCTCCTGGAACCTTTGTGGAAGCGAGCTGGAAGTGGAAAATAGGCCGTGGAGATCTGGCACCAGGCACCGTGATAAAGTACTACTGGCGCCTTGAAGCTGAGGACGGAACCGTTTTCAAAACTGAGCCCATCTCCTTCCGTTACGAGGACAACCGTTTTAAATGGCGTTCTCTCCAGAGCGGTCCCGTAACCCTTTATTGGTACGAGGGAACGGAAGATTCTGCCAGAGCTCTCCTTGAATCGGCAGTGAGGACCCTGGAGAGGCTCAGGGAAGAGATAGGCATTGAATTCCTGGACCCAGTGAACATCTACGTATACGCCTCCCGCAGCGATATGCGAAGTGCTGTCCCTTCCCACAGTCAGGTTTTTGACGAGGCTACGGTAACGCTCGGGATAGCTTTGTCAGAGGACACAATGGTCGTTCTAGGGACAGCCCCTAATGTGGAAAGCATCATAGCTCATGAGCTCAGCCACTTAGTGGTAGGGAAATTAGTGGAAAGCCCTCTTGCCTCCCCCTTACCCCGCTGGCTTGACGAAGGACTGGCCATGTATGCCGAAGGAGAACTTCCTGCCAGGAATGCCCTTGCATTGGAAGAAGCTATAAGGGAAGATAAATTGATATCAGTGCGATCTCTTTCAGGTTACGTGGGGGACCCAGAAAAGGTGGATTTGTTCTATGCTGAGGCTTACAGCCTTGTGGAATTCCTTCTTAAGGAATACGGCAAAGAGAAAATGCACGAGCTCTTGAACGAATTCGCCAGCGGGGCTACCCAGGAAGAGGCCCTGGAAAAGGTTTACGGGCTAAGCCTTGATGAGCTTGATGCCAGGTGGAGGGAATACCTCCGCGAAAGAATTAGGCCCTCTGACCGCCCTTCTGCTCCTTCTCTCCCCTGCCCTGCTCCTCTGGGCCTCGGAGCTATAGGTGCGGTAGGGGTGTGGCTATTGCGCAGGAGAAAGGACTAATCCGCTAAACACAGAAGGAGGCATATTATGGCCAAGGTGATCGTTATCGGCGGAGGACCCGGAGGAGTGGCTGCAGCTATAAGGGCCGCTCAGCTAGGGGCTAAAGTAACCCTCATAGAAAAAGGAGAGATCGGGGGAAATTGCACCAACAGGGCTTGTGTGCCTGTGGAAGCTCTCCAGACCACAGCTCGCCTTCTGGCTCAGCTCCGCAGAGCTCAGGAGTACGGTATATCGTTTAAAGAAATGGCTTTCGACCTCGCCACAGCGGTGGCCCGCAAGAACCAAATCGTTGAAGAAATCCGTATGGGCATAGAAAGCCTTCTGGCTGGAAATGGCGTGGAGGTGATAAAGGGCAGAGCTAAGCTTTCTGGTCCAAAGACGGTGGAAGTGGACGGGAGGGAAATCACGGGGGATGCAGTGGTCATTGCCGTGGGCTTCAAATTCACAAAGCCCGCGATTGAAGGCATTCATGAGGAAGGAGTCATTACCCCCGAGGAAGCACTGAACCTGAGCCAGGTCCCACCTCGCCTATTGATCGTTGGGAGCGAGCCTCCTCAGATTGCCCTGGCCTCAATTTTCAGCGCTTTCGGAAGCCGAGTGACCATCGTGGAAAAGGAGAGAAGGGTATTGCCGGGCGAAGACGAAGAGATACGCCAGAGGATTGGGGCTGCCCTTAGGGAAGAAGGGGTTGAAATCTTGGTGGAGGCCATGGTCCAGGCAATAAGGCGCAGAGGGTCGGAGCTCGCTGTGTCCATAGTGGACCGCAAAGGGGAAAGGGAAATCATCGTAGACAAAGTGCTGGTGGCTGAGCGCATCCCAGCCTTAGATAACCTGGGTCTGGAAAGGGTTGGGGTTAGGGTTGAGAGGGGAGTCATAGCAGTAAATGAGAAGATGCTGAGCTCCTGCCCAACCGTTTACGCTGTAGGGGATGCGGCAGGTGGCCGCTTTTCCCACGAAGCTACTGCTGGGGGGATTGTGGCCGCTGAAAATATCATGGGGCTGGAGAGCTCTTTGTACAAGCGCCTAATCCCTCGCTGCATCTTCGGGCGACCTGAAGCAGCTTCCGTGGGCTTAACCCAGGAGGAAGCCGAGAGGGCAGGCTATCAGGTTAGGGTAAGTATCATACCCCTGGCTCTGAACGCCAGGGCTATGGCTATGGGCGAGACTGCAGGTTCAGTGAAGATTGTGGCTGAGGCCACCTACGGCAAAATCCTGGGGGTTCACATAGTGGGGCCGTGGGCTACGGAACTCATTGACCAAGCAGTCCTAGCTATAAAGCTGGAAGCCCTGGCCGAGGACCTTGCTGATGCCATAGCTGGCCATCCTTGCCTTAGCGAAACCCGCCAAGAGGCTGCCCGAGACCTTTTAGGTAAAGCCCTTTACCTGCCCAAATGGTGAGGAAGGGATTGGCGATACTAAGGCTTGGCGCGATGGATCAGCGCCGAGCTTTGAGTTTTGCTCAACACATGTCCGAAGCAAGCAGCTCCGATAGAGGTTTTCTTTTGCTCGGCTCAAACCCCGAAACCGGTAGCTATCTCGTCTTGACGTCCGGGCCTGAGGAAAAGCCCTCGATTTTCAGGCTGGGGCTCATTCCGGAAACAGAAGCAGTGGAATTTGCGCGGAAGTTCGGTTTTGAGGTAACTTGGGGCATAAAAGAAGCTCCTTGGCTCAAGGCAAAGGCCCCTCAAGGGGAACAGGTAGAACGATTGGCTTCCCTGTTGGAAGAACTCAACCTCCATACCGTCTGCCAGGAAGCCCTTTGCCCCAACATTGCAGAGTGCTGGGGCAGGGGAACGGCCACCTTCATGATTCTGGGAGATGTCTGCACCCGCCATTGTCGTTTCTGTTCGGTAAAGAGGGGGCGCCCACTTCCACCCGACCCCGAAGAGCCTGAGAGAGTGGCCGAGGCTGCCCGGAGGCTTGGCCTCCGCCATGTGGTTATTACATCAGTAACCAGGGATGACCTGCCCGATGGAGGAGCCGGTCAGTTCGCTGAAACCGTAAGAGCCATTAGGACTTGCCTCCCAGAAGCTGTGGTAGAAGTCCTCATCCCTGATTTCGGCGGTTCCGTAAAGAGCCTGGAAAAGGTCCTTGAAGCGAAGCCCGATATCCTCAACCACAACGTGGAAACGGTGCCCAGGCTCTACCCCCATGTTCGTCCCGGGGCCGATTATCGGCGTTCTCTTGGGATTCTCGCCTTGGCGGACAGGGCTGGTTTCACTACCAAATCAGGCCTGATGGTGGGGCTTGGTGAGACCAGAGGCGAAGTCCTGGAGGTTATGGCTGATCTGCGCCGAGCCGGATGCGAGATGCTGACGGTAGGGCAATACCTCCAGCCGACCCCTCAACAGTTACCCGTTGCCGAATACATCCACCCTTTGGAGTTTGAGTGGTACAGCCAAGTGGGGAAGGAAATGGGCTTCAGGACCGTAGTATCAGGCCCTCTTGTCCGCAGTTCTTACTTCAAGGGTCTCTGATGGGACCATTGCCATGAGCAGCAGGTTTCTGTTCTGGCTTGCGCTCACGTCGTTGGGGATGCTTATCCTCATAAGCGTGAACGTCTATACCACCGGTATGGTGGATCGGGTCCACCCTGCTGATGCCATCGTAGTACTTGGGGCGCTGGTCGGACCGAACTTAGAAGCTCGTGTGCGCCACGGGGCAGAACTTTACCACCGTGGTTTTGCTCCCTATTTGGTCTGCGCCGGTGGTTACAAAAATGAACCCATGTCTGCAGCTGCAGTGGCGAGGCGCAGAGCCATAGAACTTGGGGTGCCTCCGGAGCGTATAATCATAGCTGATGGTGCTATGACCACCCGCGAAGAGGCTCGAGCTGTGAGAGCTTTGGCCAACGAAATGGGGTGGAAGAGTGTAATTGTGGTAAGTCACCCCTTTCACCTCTTCAGGGCCAGTTTACTTTTCCAGAGGGCAGGCCTTAGGGTTTACACGAGCCCCACTAATACAGACCTGAGCGTAATACCCATAGGCGAGCGGATTTACCTCACCCTGCGGGAGACGATGTTGGTGGTTGGCTCCCTCATAGAAGATAGCGGCTTTGTCCCCCGTTCCGTAGCCCTTTGGCTCCAAGCCCACAGAATCTGGCGGTAGAGAAACCGCCAGTTTGCTAATGGCTTCTCGGAAATTTGGCAAAACTCCTGCGTTTCTGGATGGCTCATTCCTGCTAGCTTAGATTTTCCCGGCGGTTTAGCATCCTTTCCCTTTTCCTCGTCTACGAACTGGGTTTCGGAAATGAATTGTGATAAAGCTATTCTGGCCTCCGAGGAAGCCATGGGGCCCGACTCTCGGTCTGGACGCAATGTTTACCTGGAGCTTGGTCGCACAAAGAGGCCATTTGTGTCCATGAAAGGGCAGCAGAGCTCGATTTCGAAAGGGCTTCCCCCTTTACCAGCAGCTCGGAAGGCGGGAGGAGCTTGAGGGGAACGTTTGCAAAGCAAGCGAATTTGTAAGCCAAAGCGATCAGTGCAATCGGGCGTGCTCGGAGGCATCTGTTGTGGCGAAGGGGGTGCTCTGATAAGGGAGCTTTGCCTGAGAAGGCAAGCTAACGGAGACCTAGCGCCAAAATCGTTAAGGTATAATGGGGGCCTCGGAAACCAGTGAGCGGGTGAAATTTTAGCCCCCTCTATGCCCGATTGGAACTTAAGTCGGCCCATTGTCGTCATAGATTACAGAGTTTATTTGGCATAAGGGAGGTGCCATATGAACACCTTGATCAGGTGCTTATTGCTCGGGATCGCCTTTCTGGGGGTGGTAGCGGGGTGCATGCCCTCTCCGGTAAAGGTTGCAGAAGCTCAGCTTTTGAAATCGGATAAGCCGCGCGTCACTTCCCCGGACGTTACCCCTGAAGAACTTCAGGAGCTGGTCAACGGCAATACGGCTTTCGCCTTTGACCTCTATCAAGCCCTGCGGGAAAGGTCCGATGGCAATCTCTTCTTTTCCCCTTACAGCATCTCTGTAGCCCTAGCGATGACTTATGCTGGTGCGCGGGGGGAAACCGAGCAAGAGATGGCCCGAGTGCTGCACTTTACTCTGCCTCAGAGGCGACTGCATCCAGCCTTCAACAGTCTGGACCTGGCGCTGACAGGTCAGGCGCAGGCTAAACAGGAAGAGGGGAAAGGTTTCCGTCTGCATATCGCCAATGCCCTGTGGGGCCAGCGCGGATACAAGTTCCTCCGTGAGTTCCTTGATACCCTGGCTCAGAATTACGGCGCGGGCCTAATGCTGTTGGATTTTTCGCAGGATCCTGAGACCGCTCGCAAAATCATCAACGAATGGGTCAGCGATCGCACAGAGGGTCGCATCCAGGAACTTCTTCCTCCTGGGGCGATTGATACTTTAACCCGCCTTGTCCTCACAAACGCCATTTACTTCAAAGCAGCCTGGGCTGAGCCCTTCGACAAGGACCTTACCGCGGATGGCACTTTCTACCTCCTCGATGGCCGCGAGGTCACTGTCCCGATGATGCGCCAGACTGCTAAACTCGGTTACGCTGAAGGCGAAGGTTATCAGGCTGTCGAAATACCCTATGAAGGCGGCAAGATGGCTATGGTTATCCTCCTGCCTGCTGAGGGGCAGTTTGAAGCTTTCGAGAAGACCCTCAACGCTGAAAGGGTTCAGGACATCCTGCAGAAGATAGAATACAGCCAAGTTGCCCTGACGCTGCCTCGTTTCCGGGTGGAGTACAATTTCCAGCTGGCGGGAATCCTCAAAGCTCTGGGAGTCCGGACTGCCTTTACTCCCAACGAAGCCGACTTTTCGGGGATAGATGGCACTCGATACTTGTATATAGATGACATCTTCCACAAAACTTTCGTCTCTGTAAATGAAGAGGGAACCGAAGCCGCTGCGGCAACGGGAGTGGTTATCAGGGTGACGGCTGTGCTGCAGCCTCGGGTTCAGGTAACCGTTGATCGTCCCTTCATTTTCTTCATCCGCGACCTTCAAACCGGCACTGTCCTTTTCGTCGGCCGTGTGCTGAATCCGGCCCCGTAATTCGGCTTAGCTCATGTTGCCATCTCCTGCAACCCGACCTACGGGGTGGGGAAAATAGGAAATCATGGGCCTGAGAGACCTACTGTGGGAACGTCGCCTAGCACTGGTCTTCAGGAAGTTCTGAAGCTTCCTCCCCCAACGCCGGATGAGGCCACTCCATTTTCACCAGGGCATCCCACGTTTCCAGCGATTCGTCAAAAGCATGGTTTTTTCCGAGTCCACGCATTCAGCCGGTCCCGCAAAACCCCCTTCAGCGGAGCCATCGCTCAAGGGTTTCGTATTTATGGCCGGAGATTTCCTCGGCGGCATTGAGGCTACCCTGGCGCATCAGAAAGAGCAGGGAATATCCCACTTCCGCAAGGGAAGTCCATAGCCGATATATTGGCGTCCCATAAGTCAGGCCAGAGGAATGATGGCACTGGCGGCAAACCCACCGAAAGCGGCCATCCTTGCTTCCGTTGCGGATCCTGTGAGCGATCCCGCCGTGTGGACGCGAAGGATTATCTGGCGAAGGTTTCTGAGTTGTTCTCTCACCTAAGAGCAACTTCCCTGTTCCTGATCATCCTGGCCTCAAACGAAACCCTCCTTTCTTAACCGGTTCAATCCACCAGCGGCCGCTGAGATCAAAAATCTTTTCCCCGAATGCATAGAGTTGGAGGGATAATTGCCATCCAAAGGATTTTCTTCATGGTCGCGGCTCCTCCCACCAGAAACTTTGTTTTTTATAGCTCCCCCGGGCAACCACGGCGCCCATAAGGGCCAGTCACGACGGATTGGTCGGGGCACAAAATCAACCTCGGCTCCCAAAATCTGGGTTAAAAGCCAATCAGGCCCTTCAACCAGTGAGAAAGGGGTTCTGGGAATACGGGTTCTGGAGTGCCAATCCATCACATTGACAACTTTGATTCGCGCCCATCCTGCTCGTTCTGTAGGTTCTACCCGAATGGTGTCCAGAGAGCCGATGATACCGCTGACGGGATCCAGGGAGCTGTGCGGATCATTCGGTCCCAAGCCCAGCAAACCCAATCCGGTGGCCAGGGGCAGCTCAACCAGATGTTCTTGGGCATAGACCAGGCCCCCTGGGCCAGCCGCCGGTCCGCACATCCGCCTGATGGTGCCATTCCCAGGGAACTGGATAGCCGGCTTGAGCCCACGCCTGCCGGAAGGCCTGAAGGCCTGGATCGTGCATAATATCCTGAGTTAGAGCATCCTCTGGTCCGAAGGTGCGGACGGCGGGGCCGACTTCAAAGAACCATTCGTAGACCAGGGACCAGGCCGTGATTGTTCAAAATTCAGTAACCTAGCAAAAGGGCAGATAGCCTTCTTGGTGGCGTTGTTCGTCCCATCCAACTGCTTCCCCTTCGGCTCCTGCCAACGCCGATACCTCGGCAACCGTGGCCAAAAATTCCACCGATCCAGCAAAAGCAGCCGAATCCGATAGGCCACGGCTCGCCTTTTCCCCTCCACTCGGCAGATTCTTCTCCAGCATCTGCTCCAATTCTGTCCCATCTTCCGGTCACCGCTGCCGAATCAGCTATTTCAACCGGTCCAAATCCGCCACCGCTTGCCCCGGAGACACCCCAATCGCCCGTAACGATCCATCGGTATCGCTCCTTGCCAATTCCTTAAGCTCCTCCACCAGCTGCTCCATGTTCCACTGCAGGTGGCTCTTGCGGATCTGATGTCCCAGCCCCAATTCATCCGTCGCCTCCTTGAAGGCATACGCATCATCGGTCACCAGAATCTCGGCGCTCGTGGCCTTGGCTACCCATTGGAGCCATACTTTCAAGGTCTCCGCATCCTCCCCCTCCAGCCCATCCATGGTCAGCACCGATCCGCTAAGCGCATCCACCGTCAGCCCAATCGGATACCGTTTCCCCTTCACCTTGACCGAGGTGACCTCACTTCCTATTGCTGGAGTCCGTATCCCCTCAAAGACCTCCTGCCGTCTCGTCCCAGGGACCCGCTGGTTTGCCTTCTGGAGTGTCAGGTAGACAAACCTAGCGCCTCCAGCAACGGGGGGACGGCCCCGTAGCTCAGGTCCAGCAGGTACAGTATCACGGCCAGTCCCTTGACCTGTTGGGAGAGATGGTTCCGGGGCACGCCCTCTGGATAAACCCGAAAGGAGTGGCCGCGGTGCAGGCATTGGTAGCGATAGGCCTTGGCTTCCGAGTGGTGGGTATCGTGCCATAGCCGGAATTGTCTCCTCTTGCATCCTGGATGGGGATAGGGAATGGTCTGGCTCCACCTTGGGCAAAGGGAAGCGCAACTCCATGCTCACCCCTTCAACAGTTGAGCAAACAATGCTGCCGCTGGGACTTGACAAACTGGGGGGTTTGAGAGATAATTTTTATAGTAAGTAGTTGCCCTTTCAAAACCAAAAAAACCCTCGGCGGTGGCTTCAGCACAGAGCGGGTGCCTACTTCTACACCGAGTGGGCGGCGCTGAGGTTACGTGTAGCATATCACAAAAGGTAGCTCTCGTCAAGTCCCGGCGAGAGCGGGGTATTGTCTGAATTTTGCCGTTTAGGTGGACGATTGCCAGATATAGGCTGTTACACGGACATCGTCAACCTAATTCCATGTTGGGCCGCCAAATAGGGCTTTGAGGGATTATGGAAAAGGGCCAAGGAATTTGGGCCTCACTCTTATCAGCAATTATGCCTCTTATTTTTATATGGCTCTCGCTTGTTTTGCCTCTAACCTTTTCAGAGAGCTCTGGGATGACTGAGCCCCTAGGTGTTATAAGTCGCCATATCGTGTGGCTAATTGCAATGTATTATTCGTTGTCCTACGATGAATTTGTTGAGGTTTGCAGAGTCGCAGGATTTGGCAGCGAGGTTCCGAAAGAATATTGGGAAAGTTTTCACAACGCCTTTAAATTAAGCGGATTTATCGCGATGCGGGCTCTTAGCCACAGCGAACAAATCTGTAGAAGAATACCTTTGCTAACCAGGTGCTCATCTTACGAACCTCCCTTAAACAAAGTGACTGATAAAGTTGTAAAGACTCAACGTGGAATCCGAGATGGCATTATTGATGGCCTGCATCTCGCTACCTCTCCTCTCGCCATAATTGGAGTATCTGCACTTGTGTTCATCGCAGGACTCGAGATGATTATTCGAGGGAAAATGATAGGATTTTTATTTATATTGTGGCCTGGTATTTGGGTTTTATACCCTCTCTTTGCGATTTTTATATATGGGCTTATTCTCATTGTAATACTCCTTGGCGTGATTGCTGGGTTTGAACTTAATTACTTCATTGCTTTGTTGATAACCCTCTTGATAAGTCTCATTGGCACCTGGAAGTTATTAATCTGGATGTGGGATGACTTCCCAGGACTTCCAAAGGTGCTTCGTGAACCGTTTGCGGGAGCTATACTTGGGACTGTTGCGGGTAGTATTGTTGCCGATCTGGTTCACCCAACTACAGGGATTCCATTTTGGGCACTAGGTGCAACGATAGGCACAATTCTAGGGATCCTTACAACCTCATTTGAAGGGTTCTTTGTCGCGCTAGCCTCACTTTTTACAAGCATTTTTACAAATGCAGTTGGAGGTGCAGCATCGCATCTAATAAACGCGATTTCAGGTGCAATTCAAGGCTTAGCTATACGTATAGTTTTAAGTCTTTGGCAAGGGGGAGAAGTAGGGGTGCAAGATATACTTCGGAATATAAGAGAGGATATACCTTCAATCATAGCTTATGGTGTCATTGGGGGGATAATCGGTGCCTTTTTGGGAGCAAGGAGGGCAGTTAAGGCAATTAAAATTGAAGAGATAGAGAAAGGTGAAACCCCTTGAATGTTGCTTGGAAGGCTTGGACTATGGTACCTATTTCGTGCTCGTTGCACTACGGGGCCATACAGGGTGCGGAGTTCCCACCGAGATTAAGCAAATTATCCGCCAAGGCGATACGGTCCACATGTGCGCCTACTGTCCTGACTTTCTGCGAGGACGACCGTGCCCTCCAGAAGCCAGTTATCCCTAACGATCGGCTGGTGGTAGAGACGAAGCATTTCATCCCGTAACAGGTGCAGGGGTGTGGCGGAGAGGCAGAAGGTGCGCGTAAAGCTGAGGTGGCCCAACCTCTTGCTCCAGCCCATTGTTCCCCTCGCTCGTTTTACTCGCCCGGTCGCAGTGGTTGAGCTCGGCGCCGTTGGGCCGTCGGAGGATGAAGGTTTCTCTCCGGCGGTGGGAGGGCTGGTCTGGAAGGCTGAAAGAGAGCGCGGGGAGGCCGCAGGGAGTTGGTGGAAAGAGAGCCCACGGGAACGGGATGCGGGAAGTTTCTCCCAGACCACTGGTCTTTGGATGCGAGATGTAGAAGCGGGCCACGCCGATGAGGGTGTGGGCAAAGGGAGGGCAATCTCTCCGGCCCATGTGGGCGGCAAGGGCGGGCTCCGGTTGGCAGGGAGGCGGCGGGAATCCCTGACGCAGGCCGAAAAGGAGCGCGGGGAGCATCTGGCGGGAAGCAGGCCGAAGGGAGGGCCGTCTGGCCGCAGGATGCGGGCGGGACGAGCGGCCAAGGCTGGGACGGGAGGCGGGCAGAGTTCCCGCAGTCCGTGCCGATGAGGATGTGAGCGTAGGGAAGCAGTTTCTCCAACCCTGAAGCCCTCTGGAAGGGAGTGTAGAGAAACCACAGGCACTTGGGCAAAGGCCGGAAGCGGGAGGAAGGGAGCGCTGGTTTTCCCTGCGTGGCCTGTTGGGAGGGCAGGCGGTGGCTGGGAAGAAGGGCGGTGCTGGAAAGGAGTACAAGAAATGAGACCCAATAGCAAGGTAATCTATTTATTATTGACTTCGTCTTTGGTGATCCTTATTGTTGTGCTGGCCTTCGGTGTCTTGATGTCTTGCACAACCTCGCAAACTACGAGCAGTGAGATTCTGATTGCGCTTAAGCCTGAAGCAATCCCACTCTTGATCCACCCTGAGGAACCAGACCCATTCAACACGGGTATTCCTTCATTAGACTCTCTTAACCGCAAATGGGGCGTTCGTCAAATGATACGCGTGTTTCCTGACATATCTCCAGATGACGAAGCCGCTGCTCGTTATGGATTAGCTGGTATCTATAAATTAGTCGTCCCGAGGAACACCGATCTAGCGGCGATGATCCAGGATTACCGATCTGATCCGCATATTGATTATGCGGAACTTAACCAGCCCTATGAAATCAAATAAAGGGAGGGTTTCACAATGCGTCGTCAATTTCTACTAACGGTTACATGTATTACTGGGTTGTCCTTGCTGTTACTCACTACCGGCATCCGTTCTGACAGTAGGACAAGTATTGCACCAAGCCTCCTCCTGGAGGGAGCGTTTGTTCCCAACGAGATTCTCATCGGATTAAAGCCGGAGGTGGTGCAAAATCTGGCCGGTCAGAGGAGATTCCCAGGTCAGATAGGCGTCGCTTCTCTTGACCAGTTAAACCAGAAATACAGTATCCAACAAATTTCCCCTGTGTTCACGCAAATTGATCCGACCGATCCCATTGCTATAAAGTATGGACTGGCTGGCGTATTCAAGCTGACTGTTCCCGCTGGGACAGATATCTTTACCGTAATGAGCGAATACCGAAAGGATCCAGCCGTAGCTTATGCTGAACCCAATCTAATCTATCGCATAGCCGACTTTCCCAATGACACAGATTTTAGCAAGCAATGGGCGTTGCACAATACCGGGCAGACTGGCGGTACCCCTGACGCTGATATAGATGCTCCAGAGGCTTGGGACATCGAAAAAGGCAAGCCTGCCGTATTGATTGCCATCGTGGATACTGGTGTAGATTACAATCACCCCGAATTGACCGGGCGAGTACGCACAGACATTGACAAAGATTTCATCAATAATGACGACGACGCAATGGACGATCACGGTCACGGCACGTACTGTGCAGGTATTGCTGCAGCAAACACCAACAATGCCCGTGGTATTGCAGGTGTCTGCCGGGGCTGCCAGATTCTTCCGGTGAAGGTGCTTGACTCTAACGGCTCAGGTTCTGCCGAAAGTGTGGCTCAAGGCATTCAATATGCAGCGCAGGTAGGTGCAAAGATTATTAGTATGAGCCTGGGCTATGCTTCTAACTGCGGGTGCTCGCAAACAGTAGCCCGCGCTATCAATTATGCCTTTGAGCGTGGGAGTTTGCTGATCGCTGCCTCAGGCAACGACTCCGATAAGGAGCGCCTGAGTTACCCGGCATCTTCTCCACGAGTTATGTCCGTCGGAGCCAGTGACCACCGAGATCAAGAAGCTGACTTTTCTAACCGAAGCCCAGCACTGGATATCTTAGCACCCGGCAAAGACGTGTATAGCCTTGACCGTGGCGGAGGGTATCGCACGGCCAGCGGGACATCGGCAGCAGCGCCGCATGTATCTGGTGTAGCCGGCTTGGTATGGTCAGCTCGTCCTACTCTAACTAACGTTCAGGTTTGGTGGATCCTGTATCACTCAGCCGATGATTTGCCTAGTACGACAACTTTAAAAGATGCATCCTCAACCGCTAACTTAAAGGGATTGCAGCTCGCGGACTTGTCACACAAGGTCTATCTGCCACTTGTGTTAAAGATGCGTACAAAATTCGGACGGCTAAATGCCTATCGTGCATTGAGCATCTCATTTGTGGGCCAAGTTTCTGCACCACAAGACGACTGTAGCAGTGAGCCAGACTGCCCGCCAGCGTGTGCTGCCGAGATCGTATTATCTGGAGAACGCACCGAATCCGATGACCTTCGCCTTCTGCAAGCCTTCCGGGATAAAGTCTTAGCACAGAGCCCAATTGGGCGACATTGGATCACGCTTTACCAGCGTCACCGCTTTGAAACAGCTTTGATCTTGGCGTTTGATGAACAATTCCGGTCACAGACCCGCCTGGCATTGAAACAATGGTTGCCGTTGTTCCAAGCCCTGACCTATCCGGACTCCATTCCCGATAAGCAAGCGATTTTGACCTCCGAGCAAGCTGAAGTGCTGGAGGGTGTTATCGCCGGGCTGATGGACCGAGGGAGCTCTCAACTACGCTCTGATCTAGCGGAAGTACAGCAAACACTTCAGATAAGACGGTTTGTTGGGTGGGACGTTCGTGATGCCTGGCGGGAGTTAAATGCGAAGCGTTGAGGCTCCGCGGGTGGTGCTACTCGTTGGGCCGCCGGAGGGTGGAAGTTTCCCTCTGGCGGCGGGAGGGCCGGTCTGGAAGGCTGAAAGGGAGCGCAGGCGGGCCACAGGGCGTGAGCGGGAAGGGCGGTCAGGTGGAGTGGCCGTCGGGAAGGTTTTCCCCAGCCGCTGGTCTGGCGGGCCGGGGCCAGAAAAGCCCGCCTCTGAAGACAATTCTTTGCCGTAATCGCACCATAGTGAGAAATGAAGATTTGACAGCCAAGAAAATGGCATATATAATTTTTACAAGTTAAAGCCTCCGTAGCTCAAGCTGGTAGAGCAGCGGACTCTTAATCCGCGGGCTGCAGGTTCGAGTCCTGCCGGAGGCATAAAGCTTAAAATTTTTAAAGGCTGTGAACGGGTGGAGTAGGCGCCAGGGCGGGGGTCCAGAGAGCTGGGGTAAGGTGAGAGCCCAGTACCTTCGCGGGCGCTGAATGGGCCCGGGAGCCGCAAGGAGGAACGGGAAAGCCCTTTAGGCTTTCCCTAGTATGCTAAGCCGGAGGCGCCACCGTTACCAGGGCTGAGGGCATCTGGCCTGATGGCCACGTGTCCGCGAAAGAGTGGGGCTGGCTTTTAACTGGGGCCAGCTCAAGCGGGGTGGCACCGCGGATGAAAACCCGTCCCGGAAAGGGACGGGTTTTTTGTTTTATCACTTACAAGGAGGTGTAAAAATGGAAAGGCTTAAAATTATCCTGGACGAAAGTGCTTTGCCCAAAGCCTGGTATAACATTATTCCAGACCTGCCAGTTCCTCTGCCCCCTGTAATCCATCCCGCCACGAAACAGCCCGTAAAGCCCGACGATTTGGCCCCCCTATTCCCTATGGCCCTGATCCAGCAAGAGGTCAGCAAAGAAAGATTTATTGAAATCCCCGAACCGGTCCGAAACGTCTACAAGCTGTGGAGGCCCACCCCCCTCTACAGAGCTCGACGGTTGGAAAGGGCCCTAGATACTCCAGCCCACATCTATTACAAATATGAAGGAGGAAGCCCTCCTGGAAGTCACAAGCCCAACACCGCTGTAGCCCAGGCTTATTACAACAAAGCTGAAGGGGTTAAAAGGCTCACCACTGAGACAGGGGCCGGTCAATGGGGTAGCGCTCTGGCCTTTGGATGCAGGCTCTTCGGTCTTGAGTGCAAGGTTTACATGGTCAAGATAAGTTACAGGCAGAAACCTTACCGCCGCATCCTCATGGAAACCTGGGGAGCTAACGTTGTGCCGAGCCCAAGCACCGATACCCACGCCGGCCGCCAGATCCTGGAGCAGGATCCCGACTCTCCAGGCTCCCTTGGGATAGCTATAAGCGAGGCAGTGGAGGATGCCGCTAGTCACGATGACACTAAATATTCCCTGGGCAGTGTCCTCAATCACGTCCTCCTGCACCAAACGGTGATCGGCGAAGAAGCTCTCCAGCAGATGGAGATGGCCGGAGAATTCCCCGATGTCGTGATCGGGTGCGTGGGAGGTGGCTCCAATTTTGCTGGGCTGGCCTTTCCATTCATGAGGGAGAGCTTGAGCCGCAACCTTGGGACTCGCTTTCTGGCTGTTGAGCCCACCGCCTGTCCTTCTCTAACCAAAGGGATTTACACTTACGATTTCGGCGACACAGCCGGCACTACGCCTCTCCTGAAGATGTACACTTTGGGTCACAAATTCATCCCTCCCGGGATACACGCTGGAGGATTGCGCTACCACGGAATGGCACCCATCATCTGTGCCCTTTACAGCGGTGGTTACATCGAAGCCGTAGCTTACCCTCAGAACGCTGTCTTTGAAGCCGCAGTGCAGTTTGCCAGGGCAGAGGGCTTCCTACCCGCACCTGAAACTGCTCACGCCGTGAAGGCGGCTATAGATGAGGCCATAAAGGCAAGGGAGGCCGGCGAAAAGCGGGTGATCCTCTTCAATTTCTCGGGCCATGGCCACTTTGACCTAGCCGCCTACGAAGAATACCTGAGCGGCAAGTTGCCCGATTATGAATATCCGGCCGAGAAGGTCAGAGAAGCTCTGGAATACCTACCCTTAGTAGAGAGTAAAAATGTCGGGGTTTAACCTGCGCATACCTGGCCCAGTCCCCCTGCCTGCGGAAGTGAAAGAGGCTATAGCCGGGGACATGATAGACCACCGGGGTCCCAAGTTCTCCACCCTGTTTGAAGAGGTTACGGCAGGACTAAAATACGTCTTCCAGACCCGCAACGATGTGCTAATCTTCACCTCTTCAGGGACCGGAGGGCTTGAGGCGGCTTTAGTAAATGTCCTTTCGCCGGGGGAGCGAGTTTTAGCCGTGATAAATGGGTTCTTCGGAGAGCGATGGTATGAAATGGCCAGGGCTCTCGGCCTGGAAGCCATACCCATACGCTTCCCTCCCGGCTTTGGAGCCGACCCGGAAGAAGTCAGGAAAGCCCTGCTGAGGGCTCAGCCCTGCAAGGCCCTTCTGGTCACCCACAACGAAACCTCTACAGGTGTAACTAACGACCTAAAGGCTATAGCCGCAGCTGCCCGTTCCGTTGAAGAGCCTCCCCTGATCCTTGTGGATGCCGTGAGCTCACTGGGAGCCATAGACCTGCGCCCAGATGAGTGGGGGTGCGATTTGGTGGTGACGGCCTCCCAGAAAGCTCTTATGGCCCCTCCAGGTCTAGCCATCGTAAGCGTAAGTCCGAGAGCTTGGGAAGCATGCGAGAAGGCTTCTCTCCCCCGGTTCTACTGGGATTTCAAGAAGGCGAAAGAATATGCCGAGCGCGGACAAACACCTTTCACCCCCGCTTTGAGCGTGCTCTTCGGCCTGAGGGAATCCCTTAAGCTCATCAGAGAGGAAGGTTTGGGAAGGGTGTTCGCCCGCCACCGGGAAATGGCCGAGTTCACCCGCCAGGGAGTAAAATCCCTCGAACTTGCTCTTTTCCCTGACGAAAGGTGGGCTTCGGATACAGTCACGGCTGTTAGGGTCCCTGAGGGGCTGAGGGCAGAGGAAATCATCAGGCGCTTGCGGGAAGAGCACGGCATCGTAGTGGCCGGGGGGCAGGGGGAACTTAAGGGCAAAATCATCCGCATCGCTCACATCGGCCGGGTCGCCAAGGAGGAGATGGCACAAGTTATTGAAGCCCTAGGAAAGGTGTTGCTATGTTTGAAGTGCTGATAACAGAACCCATTGCTGAAGAGGGAATTGCGCTACTACGGCAGAAATCAAGGGTGGACTACAAACCCCTGCTTTCGCCTCGCGATCTGGCCAACGCCATCAGTTCTTACGATGCCCTAATTGTGAGGAGCAGGACTAGAGTTACCGAGGAGGTCATAAGAGCTGGACAGAGGCTCAAGGTTATAGCCAGGGCCGGGGCTGGGCTCGATAACATAGACTTGGAGGCTGCCCGAAGAAAAGGGGTTGCAGTGGTAAATGCCGGGGAGAGCGTGGCCGTGGCTGTAGCGGAATTGACTCTCGGTCTCATGCTCTCCCTGGCTCGCTGCATCCCTCAAGCCCATCTTTCCGTGAAGGGAGGGCTTTGGGAGAAACACTCTTTCGTGGGGGTTCTGCTCCAGGGGAAAACTCTGGGGATAATAGGTCTCGGCCGAATAGGGACCGCTTTGGCCAGAAGAGCCTTGGCACTGGAAATGAAGGTCATAGCCACTGATCCTTTTGTCTCTCCGGAAACCGCTTCTCGCCTCGGGGTGGCTCTTGTACCTTTGGAGGAGCTTCTAAGGAGCTCGGACTTCGTATCCATCCACGTGCCTTTGACTCCTCAGACTAAGGGGATGATCGGCTGGGCCGAAATATGCTTAATGAAGCCAACCGCCTACCTCATTAATACTGCACGCGGTGGGGTAGTGGACGAGGAGGCTTTGGCCAGAGCCCTCGAAGAGGGTCACATAGCTGGGGCTGCCCTTGATGTCTTTGAGAAGGAGCCGCCGCTTAATAGTCCATTGCTTAGGAGCAATCGGGTTATCTTAACTCCTCACATAGGTGCTTCAACCCGGGAAGCTCAAGCCATGGCCTCCTTGGAAGTGGCCAGAAAGGTGCTGGAAGTTCTACAGAGCTGGGGCAAGGCTTAGATTGGGAAACTCTAAGCGCGGCGGGCCTGAAGCCCGCCTTGCATTTAATTCTGCCCACCCCCGTGGGCTTTGGGTTTGCCATGGTTTAGGGTCTCCCTCGTGGGCGGGTTGCTGGAGGCAGCGGCTTGCCCCCGTTTGGAGTTCTCTGGGGGTACATCCCCCAAACCCCCTGCCAGGGGGCAAGCCCCCTGGACCCCTCATTTTTGCCCGCCCCCGTGGGCTTTGGGTTTGCTGTGGTTTAGGATCCCCCTCGTGGGCGGGTTGCTGGAGGTAACGGCTTGCCCTCATTTAAGGTTCTTTGGGGGCACATCCCCCGGACCTCCTGCCGGAGGGCTTAGGCCCCCTGGACCCCCATTTTTGCCCACCCCCGTGGGCTTCGGGTTTGCTTTGGTTTAGGGCCCCACTCGCGGGTGACGGTAAGGGTTGGGCCTCTGTTCCCTTGTTTGTTTTCCGAGGGCACATCTCCCATACCCCCTGACGGGGGCAAGCCCCTGCATCCTTTGATTTTGCCCTCCCCGTGGGCTTCGGGTTTGCTTTGGTTTAGGATTCCCCTCGTGGGCGTGTTGCTGGAGGTAGCGGGTTGCCCCCATTTAAAGTTCTTTGGGGGCACATCCCCCAAGCCCCCTGCCAGGGGGCAGCCCCCTGGACCCCCAGTGATGCAGCGGGTTAAGGCCCTCGCACCTCTTTGCAAGCCTCCGTAATGAAGGCTTTTAGGATCGCCAAAATAGAAGGTTCGGAAGAGACAACTCATAAGTTAGACTCGGGCAGGGGATAAGCTATGCACACTCCCCCCAGAATTTTACCCCGGAGCCTCTCACCCTCCTCGGGGGGGAGCTTCT